>NZ_JAXCXB010000007.1:0-224309 GCF_034044935.1 Kosakonia sp. CFBP8986
AAATTGTTAAAGAGCAGTGCCGCTTCGCTTTTCGCAGCGGCGCGGGGTGTGCATATTACGCTTTCCCGCTGTGAAGTCAACTGATTATTTTCAGAATTCTTCACCTGACAGGCCGGTGTGTTTGCCGTTGTGCCGTGTCAGTGGAGGCGCATTATAGGGAGTTAATTCCTGCTGACAACCCCTAATTTCAAAAAACTTTTCAACCGTGTTTTTTTTCAACAAAGTGCGGTTAAAAGCGGCATAAATAGCGGGTATCGCTGTTTTTACCACCACTTATAGATATCGAATGGCATACTACCGAGTGAAATAAAGAAGAAGGAAGTGAGAAATGCCTTTAAACGCACAGCAACTTGCCGCGCAGAAAAACATCTCCTGGGTCATAGCCGAGAAACTGGCGCAGCAGATCCTGCGAGGAGAGTACGCGCCGGGAGCCATTTTGCCCGGCGAGATGGAGCTCGGTGAGACGTTTGGCGTAAGCCGTACCGCAGTGAGAGAGGCAATAAAGACATTAACCGCGAAGGGCATGGTCTTACCCCGCCCGCGCATCGGCACGCGCGTGATGCCGAAGGGGAACTGGAACTTCCTTGATACGGAGCTTCTCTCATGGTGGATGAGCGAAGACAATTTCCAGGAAGTGATCCAACACTTTCTCGTTATGCGCGCCAGCCTCGAGCCGCAGGCTTGTCTTCTCGCTGCTGTACTGGCAAGCGCCGAGCAAAAGGCATATCTGAATACATTAATGGAAGAGATGGTGTGTCTGAAGAAGGCATTTAACCGGGAACGCTGGATAGAGGTGGACATGGCGTGGCATGAACATATCTACACCATGAGCGGTAATCCTTTCCTTATGTCTTTCGCCACACTTTTCCACTCGGTTTACCATACTTACTTCACCTCTATTACTGAAAACGAAGTGATTAAGCTGGATCTTCACCAGGCTATCGTCGATGCGATTCAGGAAAGCGACGGGGATAGTGCGTTTCAGGCGTGCCAGAGATTGTTGAATTCGCCTAATTAAAGGAATGAGTATGACAAAGAAGAAAGGGCGCAGTATGGCCGGGCTGCCGTGGATAGCCGCGATGGCCTTTTTTATGCAGGCGCTAGACGCCACCATCCTTAACACCGCCCTCCCCGCTATTGCGCAAAGTCTTAACCGTTCGCCGCTGGCGATGCAGTCCGCCATCATTAGCTACACCCTGACCGTCGCGATGCTGATCCCCGTCAGCGGCTGGCTGGCCGACCGCTTCGGCACGCGGCGTATCTTTATGTTAGCCGTCAGCCTCTTCACCCTCGGCTCGCTGGCCTGCGCCCTCTCCAACTCCCTGGGCATGCTGGTTGTCTTCCGCGTGATTCAAGGGATTGGCGGGGCGATGATGATGCCAGTCGCGCGCCTCGCCCTGCTGCGCGCCTATCCGCGCAGTGAATTACTGCCGGTGCTCAACTTTGTCACCATGCCGGGGCTGGTCGGGCCGATTCTTGGTCCGGTAATGGGCGGCGTGCTGGTTACCTGGGCAACCTGGCACTGGATCTTCCTGATTAATATTCCCATTGGTGTCGCCGGGTTGCTCTACGCGCGTAAATATATGCCGAACTTCACCACGCCGCGCCGCAGCTTTGATATGTGGGGCTTCCTGTTATTCGGCTTAAGCCTGGTGCTCTTCTCCAGCGGGATGGAGCTGTTCGGCGAGAAAGTGGTAGAAACCTGGCTTGCCCTTAGCATCATCTTCAGCGGCATCGCCCTGCTGCTGCTCTATATTCGCCATGCCCGCCGCCACCCGACGCCGCTCATCTCGCTCAACCTGTTTAAGACCCGCACCTTCTCCGTCGGCATCGCCGGGAATATCGCTTCGCGCCTCGGTACCGGCTGCGTTCCTTTCTTAATGCCGTTGATGTTGCAGGTTGGCTTTGGCTATCCGGCGCTAATTGCTGGCTGCATGATGGCACCGACCGCGCTGGGCTCCATTCTGGCGAAATCGACCGTCACGCAGATCCTGCGCTGGTTTGGCTATCGCAAAACGCTGGTTGGCGTCACGCTCTTTATTGGCGTGATGATTGCGCAGTTCGCCCTGCAAACCCAGGCGATGGCGATCTGGATGCTGGTGCTGCCGCTGTTCATATTAGGCATGGCGATGTCGACGCAATTTACCGCCATGAACACCATCTCTCTTGCCGACTTAACGGATGAAAACGCCAGTAGTGGCAATAGCGTGCTGGCGGTAACGCAGCAGCTGTCGATAAGCCTGGGTGTAGCCGTGAGCGCAGCGGTGCTGCGTTTTTATGAAGGGGTTGATGGAACCAACACCGTTGAGCAGTTCCACTACACCTTTATTACGATGGGCGCAGTAACGGTGGTCTCCGCTTTAACCTTTATGCTGCTGAAGGCGAAAGATGGCCGCAACCTGATCAAGGAGCGCCACAAAAAATCAGGCTGAGCCGCGCTCCATCAAGACCGGTGTCAGTTGCAGACGCTGTTGTTGCAGGCTCGGGTCGGCAATACGGTGGATCAGCACATCAATCGCCAGCTCACCCAGTTCATCCTTTGGCTGATGGATGGTGGTGAGCGGCGGCGTCATGTAGCGCGCCAGCTCGATATCGTCGTAACCGACAATCGCCATATCCTGCGGGATCGACAGCCCCGCCTGGTAGAGCGCCTGATAAGCGCCCACCGCCATCGCATCATTGCCGATAAACACCGCCTGCGGGCGCTCATCCATCGCCAGCAGACGCTGCATCGCCGTCAGGCCACCGCCGAACTCAAAATCACTTTCGATCTCGTCGCCTTCGCGAATCGTTAGCCCGGCGCGGGCCATCGCCTCGCGGTACCCCTCCAGTCGCAGCCGGGAGGGCGTTTTATCCAGCGGGCCGGTAATACAGGCGATACGCGTCATCCCTTTATGAATGAGATACTCCGTCGCCATCATGCCGCCCAGCAGCGAGTTATCCTGAATCAGATCGCTGTCGCCATCGAACGGCGCCCAGTCCATCATCACGGTAGGAATCGAGGGGTAACGGCTCATGATGACTTGCGAAGGTTGATGCGTTTCGGTGCAGAGCAGAAGCAGCCCGTCGACGCGCTTTTGCATCAGCGTTTCCAGATTGCGGTTCATCCGCTGCTCGTCGCCTTCGGTATTGCATAACACCAGGCTGTAGCCACGCTCGAAGCAGCTGCGCTCCACCCCGCGCACCAGCTCAGAGTAAAAAGGGTTGGTACTGGCGGTGATCAGCATCCCAATCGTGCGCGTCTGTTTAAGCTTCAGGCTGCGCGCCACCGCGGAAGGCGCATAGTTCAGCGACGTGATCGCGGCGTCCACCTTCTCGCGAATCGCCTCACTGACAAAGCGATCGTTATTAATAACGTGGGAGACGGTAGAGGTAGAAACGCCCGCCAGGCGGGCAACATCTTTCATGGTGGCCACGCGTCACCCCTGCTGAGCGAGAAAATCATCAATCTCATTACGCCACGGAACAGAAGGCTGCGCCCCTTTGCGTGTCACGGCAATAGCCGCCGCAGCATGGGCGAAACGGATCGCTTCATCCAGCGGCTTCTCTTCCAGCAGCGCAGTCATCAGCGCGCCGTTAAAGGTGTCGCCCGCGGCGATAGTATCAATGGCTTTCACCTTGAAACCCAGTACGCGCTTGCCTTCACCGTTTACGCTGGCCCACACACCGCGGCTGCCGAGAGTAATGATGACCGTACGGATGCCTTTATCATGCAGCACCCGCGCGGCACGCGCCGCATCTTCATCACTGGAAACCGCGATGCCGGTGAGTTTTTCTGCTTCGGTTTCGTTAGGGGTAATGATATCCACCAGCGCCAGCAGCTCATCGGAGAGTTGCCGGGCGGGCGCGGGGTTAAGCGCGACCGTAGTCTGGTTCTGCTGAGCAATACGGGCTGCCGCCAGCACACTCTCAACCGGTGATTCCAGTTGCATTAACAGTGCCGACGCCTCTGCAATTAACGTCTGCTGCTCAGCCACGCGTTCGGTGGAGAGCGCGGCATTAGCGCCGGCATGAATACCGATGACATTCTCCCCTTCGCCGTTAACGAAAATCAGCGCCACGCCGGTCGACTCACCCGCAACCACGCTGACGGGTGCCACATCAATGTTGTCGCTGGCGAGCTGCTTACGCACCCGCGCGCCGGTATCGTCATCGCCGGTGCAGGCGATAAACGCGATATCCGCGCCGCTGCGTCCGGCTGCGACGGCCTGATTGGCCCCTTTGCCGCCGAACGCAACTTGATAGTGGTTGCCGGTTACGGTTTCGCCGGGTGTCGGGAAAGATTCAAGGTTAAGAATGTGATCGGCATTGATACTGCCAAGAACGACGAGTTTGCCTGCGGTTTTCATGATGAGCGTGTCCATAAAGTGCGCCACCGCGAACGGTGGCGCGTGCCATGCTTTTCTTTTATTACCTTGTCCCTCAGGCTGACAGAACGTACATCGAGCCTGAACGTTCTGTTACTGCTTGATGACCAGCTTCAGGTCAACCGGATTTTTAGCGTAAACTTTTTCGCCTTTCAACACTTTGTCTGCGGTATCAACGCCTTTCGCGCCAATCTGCTCAGGCAGCTGGGCAACGGTAGCAGCCAGTTTGCCGTCGTTAACCGCTTTTTCACCATCCGGCGTACCGTCAAAACCGACCACCATCACGTCGCTTTTGCCCGCGGTCTGCAGCGCGCGCAGCGCACCAAGCGCCATCTCATCGTTCTGGGCGAATACCGCCTGCACATCCGGATGCGCGGTCAGCAGGTTCTGCATCACGTTCAGGCCTTTAGTGCGGTCGAAGTCTGCCGGCTGGCTGGCGAGGACTTTGAATTTGTGCGCAGCAACAGCCTGCTGGAAACCTTCACCACGCTCGCGCGCGGCGGAGGTCCCGGCAATGCCCTGCAACTCGATCACTTTCGCGCCTTCACCCGCTTTCTTGGCGATGTAATCACCGGCAATTTTACCCCCGAGCACGTTATCAGAGGCGATATGGCTTACCACTTCACCGCTGCTGGCAACGCGGTCGAGGGTAATGACCGGGATTTTGGCCTGGTTAGCCATTTTGATGGCGTTACCGACCGCATCGGAATCGGTCGGGTTGATCAGCAGAAGCTTGGTGCCGCGAACGGTTAAATCCTGGACGTTGGCCAGCTCTTTCGCCGGGTTGTTCTGCGAGTCCAGCACCACCAGGTCATAACCCAGTTTGTCGGCCTCTTTCTGCGCGCCATCCTTCAGCGAGACGAAGAAGGGGTTATTCAGTGTCGAGATCACCAGAGCGATAGAGTCTTTCGCCATCGCGTTCGCACTTACCGTGGCGCTCAGGGCAACAGCAGAAACCAGAGTGGCCAGTTTTTTCATGTTCATGTTCATGAGTCCTGTTGTGTAGGGAATTACTGCTTTTTGTTGTCTACCAGCACCGCCAGCAGAATCACCACTGCTTTAACGATCATCTGGTAATAGGAAGAAACGCTCAACAAATTCAGGCCATTATTGAGGAAGCCAAGAATCAATGCGCCGATCAATGTCCCAACAATACGACCTTTCCCGCCGGCAAGGCTGGTACCGCCCAGCACTACCGCGGCAATCGCATCCAGTTCATAACCCGCGCCCGCGGTCGGCTGCGCTGAGGAGAGACGCGCAACTTCAATAATGCCCGCCAGCGAGGCCAGCAGGCCGCTCAGGGAGTAGACGATGATTTTGACTTTATCGACGCTGATACCGGAGAGACGCGTCGCCGCTTCGTTACCACCCAGCGCATAGATGTAGCGCCCCAAACGGGTGTGATGTAACAGATACCAGGCGGCAATAAAGACCACAGCCATGATCCACACCGGGGTCGGCACGCCGAGCGGGCGACCGATACCGAACCAGCCAAAAATATCGGCGTTAGCGGTAAAGCCGGTATTGGCGGGGCTGCCGTTGGTGTAAACCAGCGTCACGCCGCGCAGCAGCAGCATCATCACCAGTGTGGCAATAAACGCCTGCACGCGGCCTTTGGCGACGATGGTGCCGGTAACAGCACCCACCGCCGCGCCCAGCGCCAGCGCACCGGCGACCGCCACCAGCGCATTCACCTCCATACCCACCAGCGAAGCGGCGACCGCACCAGTGAGCGCCAGCAGAGAACCGACGGACAGATCGATTCCCGAGGTCAGGATCACCAGCGTCATGCCCACCGCCATAATGGCGTTCACAGAGGTCTGCTGGAGAATATTCAACAGGTTATTGACGGTAAAAAAGTTGGGACTCATGGTCGAAACGATGGCGATCAACACCAGCAGGGCGATCAGCGATTTTTGTTCCATCAGCCACGCTTTGCTGAAATAGCGGCGACCAGAAACGGCCTGGGTAGTCATCTCTCTTACTCCTGATTCACACGATTAAGCTTGCCCACTGCGGCAGCCATCAACACTTCCTGAGTGGCCTGCTCGCGCGTGAATTCCCCGCCGAGATGCCCTTCATGCATCACCATGATGCGATCGCTCATGCCCAACACTTCCGGCATTTCCGACGAAACAAGAATGATGCTCAGGCCATCGGCCTTGAACTGGTTAATAAGTTGGTAAATCTCTTTCTTCGCCCCGACGTCCACGCCGCGCGTAGGCTCATCGAGGATCAGCACTTTCGGGCGAGTCATCAGACCGCGCGCAATCGCCACTTTTTGTTGATTACCGCCGGAGAGCAGACCGATCGGCTGCTCCATTGATGGCGTTTTAACATTGAAGAGACGAATAAAATCACTTACCGCCTGCTGCTCTTCTTTATGCTTAAGGTTGCCGCCCGTGCGGCTGAAGTAGCGCAGCGCGGTCAACGACATGTTCTCTTTTACCGACATGCCGAGCACCAGCCCGTCGCGCTTGCGGTCTTCGGAGATATAGACAATGCCGTTCGCCAGCCCATCCTGCGGCGTTTTAGTGATCACTTCATGGCCGTCGAGGGTGACATATCCGCTGGTGCGCGGCAGTGCGCCATACAGCACTTTCATCAGCTCCGTACGCCCGGCGCCCATCAGCCCGGCCACGCCGAGGATCTCGCCTTTGCGCAGCGTAAAGCTGACATTATCAACCCCCGGCCCGCAGAGATTATCGACCGACAAACGCACCTCGCCCGGCGCTTTGTCCAGACGCGGGTATTGATCTTCCAGCTTGCGGCCTACCATCATCTCAATCAGCGTATCTTCCGTTAGCGTTGCCACTTCGCGCTCGGCAATAAACTGCCCGTCGCGAAACACGGTAACGTCATCGCAGATCTCGAAGATCTCTTTCATACGGTGAGAGATATAGACGATGCCGCGCCCCTGCGCTTTCAGTTCGCGGATCACGCGAAACAGCGACTCGGTTTCGGTATCGGTCAGCGCATCGGTCGGCTCATCCATAATGATGACCTGCGACTCATAGCTCATCACTTTGGCGATTTCGACCATCTGCTGATCGCCGATGGAGAGCTCACCTACCGTGCGATCGCTTTTAAAGCGCAGATTGAGTTTGGCCAGCAGCGTGTTGGCTTCGGCGAACATCTTTTTCCAGTCGATTTTGCCGAAGCGGTTAACAAACTCGCGGCCAAGAAAGATGTTCTCAGCAATGGTGAGCTGCGGAATCAGGTTCAGCTCCTGGTGAATAATGCCGATGCCCGCTTCCTGAGAGGATTTTGGCCCGCTGAAGGTGGTCTCTTTACCCAGCCAGAGCAGCGAACCGGCGTCGCGGCTGTAGATGCCGGTCAGCACTTTCATCATTGTCGATTTTCCGGCGCCATTTTCGCCGACCAGCGCCATCACGCGGCCGGAATAGACGTTCAGCGCCGCGCCAGAGAGCGCTTTAACGCCGGGAAAGGATTTATCAATGCCTTTAAGTTGCAGTAATGCGTCCATGATCGCCTCAGAAGGTGACGCCGGCACAGAGAATGATATTCGCAAACGGGGAACACTCCCCGCTGCGAATAACCGCCTGACTACCTGCGGTCTCTTTTTTGAATTGTTCGTGCGTAACATACCGCACTTCGATGGTATTCCCCTGATGTTGCTGCAGCTGCTCAAGGTGAGTGAGCAACGTTTCGTGGAGCTGCGGATTCAACTGCTTGATCTCCGACGCGATGATTGCGGCCTCAACCTGCATTTCCGCGGTCACCACTTCCAGCACCTGCATAAAGGAAGGCACGCCCTGGGTTAACGCCATATCAATGCGTTGCGCACTGCGCGGCACCGGCAACCCGGCATCACACACCACCAGCGTATCGGTATGACCAAGACGAGAGATGACAGACGAAATATCAGCGTTCAGAACACAACCTTTTTTCATATTTTTGCTCCATGAGCGAAACGTTTCGCTGACGGCAGTGTAGTACGAAGAATGTTCTGAAAACTATCGCGTGATTGAAGAAGTGTGATCGAAATCGAAACGTTTCGCTCAACAGAGTGGCGAAAAAAGCAGCGCGACTCTCTTAAGGTAAATTTATAGCAAATGAGAGCAAAAACCCCTCTTAGGGAGGGGTTTGAGAGGTGTCAGATTTCGACCTGTGTACCGAGTTCGATAACCCGGTTAGGTGGGATCTCAAACTGGTCCGGCGCGCGCAGGGCGTTGCGCTGCAATACCAGGTAGAGCTTGCCGCGCAGACGCAGATACCACGGACGTTTGCCGAGGATCAGCGACTCGTGGGACATAAAGAAGGAGGTCTCCATCATCCGGCAACTCAGCCCTTCCAGCCCGCAGCGGTGGAACACCTCTTCGACATTCGGCGTTTCACGCCAGCCGTAGCTTGCCACTACGCGCCAGAAAGTAGGTGAAAGCTGCTCAATCTGCACACGGCGAACGTTATGCACATAAGGCGCGTCTTCAGTACGCAGCGTCAGCAGGATCACACGCTCATGCAGCACCTTGTTGTGCTTCAGGTTATGCATCATCGCAAAGGGAATGACGTTCAGCGCGCGGGACATATAGACCGCTGTTCCCGGCACGCGAACCGGCGGCGATTTCTCCAGTGAAGCGATCATCGCTTCCAGCGAGTTACCGTGCTCATGCATGCGGCGCAGCAGGCGGAAACGCTCGCTCTTCCAGGTGGTCATCACCAGGAACATCACCAGACCGAGGCT
Organism: Kosakonia sp. CFBP8986; assembly: GCF_034044935.1. Taxonomy (NCBI): domain Bacteria; kingdom Pseudomonadati; phylum Pseudomonadota; class Gammaproteobacteria; order Enterobacterales; family Enterobacteriaceae; genus Kosakonia; species Kosakonia sp. CFBP8986. The sequence continues at coordinate 9,073 of NZ_JAXCXB010000007.1, forward strand.
CAATGGCAGCCAGCCGCCGGAGACAATTTTATCGAGGTTCGCCGAGAAGAGCGGCACATCGATGCAGAGGAAGAAGAGCAGCAGCATGCCGACCAGAATCTTATTCCAGTGCCAGTTTTTGCGCGCCACGGTGGTGAAGAGCATGGTGGTCAGCACCATGGTGCCGGTAACGGCGATGCCGTATGCCGCCGCCAGATTGCTGGAGTGTTCGAAGCTGACGATCACCAGCACGACCGCGAAGTAGAGCAGCCAATTGATAAACGGGATATAGATCTGCCCGGACTCCATCTCCGAGGTGTGAATAATCCGCATCGGCGCCAGATAACCAAGGCGTACCGCCTGGCGCGTCAGGGAGAAGACACCGGAAATGACCGCCTGCGAGGCAATCACCGTCGCCAGCGTGGCGATAATCAGCATCGGGATCAGCGCCCATTCAGGGGCTAACAGGAAGAAGGGGTTTTTAATCGCTTCGGGGGTTTTCAGCAGCAGCGCGCCCTGGCCAAAGTAGTTCAGCACCAGCGATGGCAGCACCACGCTAAACCACGCCACGCGGATCGGCAGCTTACCGAAGTGGCCCATATCCGCGTAGAGCGCTTCCACGCCGGTAATAGAGAGCACTACCGCACCGAGGGCAACAAACGAAATGGCTTTGTACTGCAAGAAGAAGTTAACCGCCCACATCGGGTTAAGCGCCTGCAGCACTTCCGGGTTGGCAATAATGCTGCGCACGCCGAGCACCGCCAGAATCAAAAACCACGCCAGCATAATCGGCGCGAAGAGTTTGCCCACCAGCCCGGTGCCATGTTTTTGAATCGCAAACAGCAGCGTCAGCACCACGATGGAAAGGGGCACAATCCACGTGTCGAGGGAGGGGGCGACAATCTCAAGGCCTTCGATGGCCGACATCACCGAGATGGCGGGCGTAATTACCACTTCGCCATAGAAGAAGCTGCCGCCGATCAGGCCCATAATCACCAGCACCGACGTCATCCTGGCGGAGGTGTTACGTCCGGCCAGCGACATCAGCGTCAGGATCCCGCCTTCACCGGCGTTATCCGCCCGCATTACGAAGGTGAGGTACTTAATCGAGACGACAAAAACCAGTAGCCAGAAAATCAGCGACAGGAAGCCAAAGACGGCATCGCGCTCAACGCCGAAGCCGAACTGGCCAGATAAACATTCACGCAGTGTATAGAGTGGGCTGGTACCAATATCACCGTAGACAACCCCAATTGCCGCGAGAGTGACCGCGGGTAACGATTGTTTCTTATCAGTGCTCATAGACTAATCTTTTGATTGAATGCAATTATGTGTGCTTAGTCCCTTGGCCCACAAAAAGCGCACAGTATGCACGATTATCGACGGAATCGTACCCCTAAATGCAACCACATTAATCTGGCTCAATGAAAACAAAGCCGTTCTTCAGTCTATTACAGGCACTTTCAGGAACGTTTATAATCGCTCTGACAAGCCGGAAACCACGGCGAAAGGACGCAGATTCATTATGGCTCACTTACATCTATTAGCAGAAAGAATTTCCCGCCTCAGCAGCGCGCTGGAGAAAGGCCTGTTTGAGCGCAGCCATGCGATCAGGCTCTGTTTGCTGGCCGCCCTGAGCGGCGAAAGCGTATTCTTGCTGGGTCCACCGGGTATCGCCAAAAGCCTGATTGCCCGCCGCCTGAAATTCGCCTTTAAAAATGCCCGCGCTTTTGAATATTTAATGACCCGTTTCTCCACGCCGGAAGAGGTTTTCGGCCCACTTTCCATTCAGGCGCTGAAAGATGAAGGGCGCTATGAGCGTCTCACAAGCGGCTATTTACCGGAAGCGGAAATCGTCTTTCTGGATGAAATCTGGAAAGCTGGCCCGGCGATCCTTAACACCCTGCTGACCGCCATTAACGAACGCCGTTTCCGTAACGGTGCCAGCGAAGATCACATTCCGATGCGCTTGCTGGTGGCGGCCTCTAACGAACTACCGGAAGCGGACAGCAGCCTCGAAGCGCTCTATGACCGCATGCTGATTCGTCTCTGGCTCGACAAAGTGCAGGAGAAGAGCAACTTCCGCTCAATGCTTATCAGCCAGCAGAGTGAGAGTGAAAACCCGGTACCGGCAGAGCTGCAAATCACCGACGAAGAGTACGTTCGCTGGCAGCATGACATTTCACAGGTGGCGCTGCCGGAACCGGTGTTTGAGCTGATTTACACCCTGCGCCAGCAGCTCGATACCCTGCCGAACGCGCCGTATGTTTCCGACCGGCGCTGGAAAAAAGCGATTCGCCTGTTGCAGGCCAGTGCCCTGTTCAGCGGCCGCGACGCGGTGGCGCCCATCGACCTGATCCTGCTGAAAGATTGCCTGTGGCACGACGCGGAAAGCCTGCGCCTGCTGCAACAGCAGCTTGATGTTTTGATGACCGGGCACGCCTGGCAGCAGCAGGCGATGGTGACGCAGCTGAGTGCGATAGCCCAGCGACACCTGCAACTTCAGCAGCAGCAAAGCGATAAAACCGCGCTTAGAGTGGAGCGCCAGGGCGGCATGTTCAGTCGTCGCCCCCATTATGAACTTCCTGCGGATCTGACCGAGCCGGTGCTGACGCTTCTGCTACAGCAACCGCTGAAGCTGCACGATCTCAACGTTATCCACATTACCCTTGAGCGCAGCGCGCTGGAGCAGTGGCTGACGAAAGGGGGTGAGATCCGCGGCAAACTTAACGGCATTGGCTTTGCCCAGCCGCTTAATATGGAAGTGGATGCCAGCCAGCACCTGCTGGTGCGCGATGTCAGTTTGCAGAGTTCGCGCCTGGCGCTGCCGGGCACAGCGTCAGAGAACGTGCCGGATGAGATCAGGCAGCAGCTGGAGGCGCTGGACACCACCTGGCACCAGCAGCACACCCGCTTTAGCGAACAGCAGAAGTGTCTGTTTATCTCCAGCGACTGGTTGGGTCGCATTGAAGCCAGCCTGCAGGATGTCAGAGCGCAGATCCAACAGGCGCGTCAATGATCCCACTTGATACGCTCAATGTGATGCTGACCATCAGCGAAGAGGCGTTGATAGAGGATCTTATTATCCTCTTACTCGCTTCGCCGCAGCTGGCGATCTTTTTTGAAAAGTTTCCCAAGCTCAAGCATGCCATTACGGAAGATCTGCCGCGCTGGCGCGAAGCGCTAAAAAAGCATCTTAAAGAGGCGGAAGTACCCAAAACCCTGGCGGAAGAGGTGCTCGCCTTTCAGCAGAGCCAGCTGCTCTCCACCTCGCAGTTTACCGTTCAGCTGCCACAAACACTGGCCCTGCTCGATAAAGTTCAATCCCCGTTCGCGGCGCAGGCTCGCCAGATGGTTACTGATAACCCGGCCTTCACCCCGGCCCTGCATACCTTGTTTCTTCAGCGCTGGCGTCTGAGCCTGGTGGTGCAAACTACCGCCTTTAACCAGCAACTGCTGGAGGAGGAGCGCGAACAACTGCTGAGTGAAGTGCAGGCACGCATGACCCTCAGCGGCCAGCTTGAACCGGTGTTGATTGAAAATGAGAACGCGGCCGGCAGGTTATGGGATATGAGCGCCGGGCAGCTTAAACGCGGTGATTACCAGCTGATCGTCAAATATGGTGATTTCCTCAAAGAGCAGCCCGAACTCCAGCAACTGGCAGAGCAGCTGGGCCGTTCGCGGGAGGCGCGTTCGGTGCCGCGCAAAGATGCTCCGATGGAGACCTTCCGCAGCCTGGTGCGCGAGCCGTCAACGGTGCCGGAGCAAGTCGATGGCCTGCATCAAAGTGACGATATTCTGCGTCTGCTGCCGCCTGAGCTGGCGACCCTCGGCATTACCGAGCTGGAGTATGAGTTTTACCGGCGGCTGGTGGAGAAACAACTGCTGACCTACCGGCTTCACGGCGATGCCTGGCACGAAAAGATCACTGAACGTCCGGTGATTCATCAGGATTTCGATGAGCAGCCGCGCGGGCCATTTATCGTCTGCGTCGACACCTCGGGTTCCATGGGCGGATTCAACGAACAGTGCGCGAAAGCCTTCTGCCTGGCGTTGATGCGCGTGGCGCTGGCGGACAAACGGCGCTGCTTTATTATGCTCTTCTCCAGCGAAGTGGTGCGTTATGAACTGACCTGCGATAGCGGGCTGGAGCAGGCGATCCGCTTTCTGAGCCAGCGCTTTCGCGGCGGCACCGATCTGGCGAGCTGCTTTCGTGCGGTGATTGAGCGGATGCAGGGCGGCGAATGGTATGACGCCGACGCGGTGATGATCTCTGATTTTATCGCCCAGCGGCTGCCGGACGAGGTGATCGGTAAGGTAAAGGAGCTGCAACAGCTGCATCAACACCGCTTTCACGCGGTGGCGATGTCAGCCCACGGTAAACCCGGCATCATGCGCATCTTTGACCATATCTGGCGCTTTGATACCGGGATGCGCAGCCGCTTGCTGCGCCGTTGGCGGCGTTAAAGCAGGCCGGCAACTTCGTCGCGCACGGCGGCGGGCCATACGCCGCACTGCACCTGGCCGATGTGCGAGAGTTGTAACAGCAGCATGGTGAGGCGCGACTGACCAATGCCGCCGCCGATGGTTTGCGGCATCTCACCACGCAGCAGCGCCTGGTGCCAGTCAAGTTGCAGCCTCTCTTCATCGCCGGTCAGTTTCAGCTGGCGCTTCAGCGCTTCGGCGTCAACGCGGATCCCCATCGATGAAAGCTCCAGCGCATCCTCCAGCACCGGGTTCCACACCAGGATATCGCCGTTGAGGCCGCTGAAACCGGCTTCGGCTGGCGTGCTCCAGTCATCATAATCCGGCGCGCGAACATCGTGACGCTTGCCGTCGCTAAGCTTGCCGCCAATCCCCATCAGAAAGACGGCGCCCAGCTCTTTGGCGATCGCTTTTTCGCGCCCTTTCGCATCTAAGTGCGGGAAGCGGCTGAGCAGCGTTTCGCTGTGCACGAAGTGGATCTGCTCTGGCAGGAACGGTGCCAGACCAAACGCTTCGCTAACCGCGGCTTCAGTCGCTTTGATCCCGGACCAGATCGCCTCAACGGTCGATTTCAGGGTCGCCAGCTGGCGCTGACCGTCACCCAGTACGCGCTCCCAGTCCCACTGATCCACATACACGGAGTGAATGGGAGAGAGGCGATCTTCATCGGGTCGCAGGGCTTTCATATGGGTATAAAGCCCTTCGCCCGCGCTGAAATCGTGTTGCCCCAGCGTCTGACGTTTCCACTTTGCCAGCGAGTGCACCACCTCAAAGCGGGCATCCGGCAGCGTCTTCACATTGACCTGTACCGCTTTCTCGCAACCCGACAGGTTATCCTGCGTGCCATCCCCTACCCGGCTGAGGATCGGTGCCTGTACTTCAATCAGGCCCAGTTTCTCTTCCAGCTGGCGAGAGAAGAAGGATTTCACGAAGGCGATCTGGCGTTGTTTTGCGATGTAGGCGGTTTTCATTTTTTAACTCCTGTCTGCGTAGGCTTGCAATTAAGCAACAGAAACAGGCATCAGTTCAATAATCCACAATTAAAAAGGCCAACAGGCTTTTGAATCGCTAAAATAACCGGCTAAAATAGAATGAATCATTAATCTACATAAGAAAAACGTATGGAAAATTATCAGATCGACAATCTGGATCGCGGCATCCTCGAAGCCTTAATGGCCAATGCCCGTACGGCGTATGCCGAGCTGGCGAAGCAGTTCGGCGTAAGCCCAGGCACCATTCATGTGCGGGTAGAGAAGATGAAGCAGGCGGGTATTATCACCGGCGCGCGCATCGACGTCAGCCCGAAGCAACTCGGTTACGACGTTTGCTGCTTTATCGGCATCATTTTGAAGAGCGCCAAAGATTACCCCTCAGCGCTGGCCAAGCTGGAGAGTCTGGAAGAGGTGACCGAAGCCTACTACACCACCGGGCATTACAGCATCTTTATTAAAGTGATGTGCCGCTCGATCGACGCACTGCAACAGGTACTTATCAACAAGATCCAGACCATTGATGAAATCCAGTCCACCGAGACATTGATCTCGTTGCAAAACCCCATCATGCGCACGATCCGCCCGTAACCGGGCGTTTTCATCCACGATCAATACCCGCATTGTCCACAGGTAGATCCCAGCTCATTCACAGCGTACAATACGCCCCACTTTGTCGTCGCAGGGCGACTAAAACGGAGCGGATTCATGGCAGACATTACTCTTATTAGCGGCAGCACCCTTGGCGGTGCGGAATACGTGGCAGAACATCTGGCTGAAAAGCTGGAGGAAGCCGGGTTCAATACCTTTACGTTCCATGGGCCGTTATTAGAGGATTTGCCGCAGCAGGGGCTCTGGCTGGTGGTCACTTCCACCCACGGCGCGGGCGATATCCCGGATAACCTGCTGCCAATGTATGAAGAGCTTGATGAACTGAACCCGGATCTGTCGCAGATTCGCTTTGGCGCGATCGGTATCGGCAGCCGTGAATATGACACCTTTTGTCAGGCGATCGAAAAAATGGAAGCCGGACTGAAGAAAAACGGTGCCAAACAGATCGGTGAAACGCTGAAGATCAACATCCTCGATCACGATATTCCGGAGGATCCGGCCGAAGAGTGGCTGGGATCCTGGATTAAATTGCTCAATATTGTGTAAAGATCGTGCGATCAGCAGTGGATAACTAGGCTTAAAAGCGCTTATTAACCGGTAGTTATCCAATGAATAACTCTGCTCACCGATCCGCCCTGTGTATAACTAGCCCTTTTGATCCCAGCTTATACGTTGCAGGATCACCGATCATTCACAGTTAATGATCCTTCCTAATGAACTGATCTTAAAGCGATGATCCGGCTTATCCACAAGACATCGCGATCCTAATAAGAGATCACAATAGAACAGATCTCTCTATATAAAGATCTTCTTTTTAATAGCCGGGATCCGGAGTCTTTCTCACTGGACTAAAGTTGAGTAGAATCCACGGCCCGGCCACAAATTCACTTTCTAACCGCTCAGGCGAGGCATACCACCATGTTTTATCCGGATCCTTTTGACGTCATCATCATTGGCGGGGGTCATGCAGGCACTGAGGCCGCCATGGCTGCAGCGCGTATGGGTCAGCAGACTCTGCTTTTGACACACAATATCGACACCCTGGGGCAGATGAGCTGCAACCCGGCGATCGGCGGTATTGGGAAAGGACACCTGGTTAAAGAAGTGGATGCACTGGGCGGGCTGATGGCGAAAGCGATCGATCATGCCGGGATCCAGTTTAGGATACTAAACGCAAGCAAAGGCCCTGCCGTTCGGGCTACCCGTGCTCAGGCGGATCGCGTGCTCTATCGCCAGGCGGTACGCACTGCGCTGGAGAACCAGCCGAACCTGATGATCTTCCAGCAGGCGGTTGAGGATCTGATCGTCGAAAACGATCAAGTGGTTGGTGCCGTTACCCAGATGGGGCTGAAGTTCCGCGCAAAAGCGGTAGTACTGACCGTCGGCACCTTCCTGGATGGCAAGATCCATATCGGGCTGGATAACTACAGCGGTGGCCGTGCAGGCGATCCGCCGTCGATCCCGCTCTCCCGCCGTCTGCGTGAACTGCCGCTGCGCGTCAGCCGTCTGAAAACCGGTACGCCGCCGCGAATTGATGCGCGTACCATCGATTTCAGCGTGCTGGCACAGCAGCACGGCGACGATCCGATGCCGGTCTTCTCGTTTATGGGCAATGCCGCTCAGCATCCGCGCCAGGTACCGTGCTACATCACGCACACCAACGAAAAGACCCATGAGGTGATCCGCAATAACCTCGATCGCAGCCCGATGTATGCTGGCGTGATCGAAGGGATCGGCCCGCGCTACTGCCCGTCGATCGAAGATAAAGTGATGCGCTTTGCCGATCGCAACCAGCATCAGATCTTCCTTGAGCCGGAAGGGCTTACCTCTAACGAAATTTACCCGAACGGCATCTCTACCAGCCTGCCGTTCGATGTGCAGATGCAGATCGTCCGCTCAATGCAGGGGATGGAAAACGCGAAGATTGTTCGTCCGGGCTACGCCATTGAGTATGACTTCTTTGACCCGCGCGATCTGAAACCGACGCTTGAGAGCAAATATATCAGCGGCCTCTTCTTCGCTGGCCAGATCAACGGCACTACCGGGTACGAAGAAGCTGCCGCGCAGGGGCTGCTGGCAGGTCTGAACGCCGGGCGCTACTCGGCGGATAAAGAGGGCTGGGCACCGCGTCGCGATCAGGCTTACCTGGGCGTACTGGTGGACGATCTCTGCACGCTGGGCACCAAAGAGCCCTACCGCATGTTTACCTCCCGCGCGGAGTATCGCCTGATGCTGCGTGAAGATAACGCCGATCTGCGTCTGACCGAAGCGGGTCGCGAGCTCGGTCTGGTGGATGACGAGCGTTGGGCGCGCTTCAACGAGAAACTGGAAAGCATTGAGCGCGAGCGTCAGCGCCTGAAATCCCAGTGGGTATCACCGGCTTCTGAACATGCGCCGATCGTTAACGCACAGCTGACCGCACCGTTGTCCCGCGAAGCCAGCGGCGAAGATCTGCTGCGTCGCCCGGAGATGACCTACGAGCAGCTGGTGCAGCTGACGCCGTTCGCACCGGGCTTAGAAGATAAGCAGGCTGCGGAACAGGTTGAAATCCAGGTGAAGTACGAAGGCTATATCGGCCGTCAGCAGGATGAGATCGAAAAGCAGCAGCGCAATGAGAATACGATCCTGCCGGCGACCCTTGATTACCGCCAGGTAAACGGCCTGTCGAATGAGGTGATCGCGAAGCTTAACGATCACAAACCCTCTTCCATCGGTCAGGCCTCGCGGATCTCAGGTATTACGCCAGCGGCAATCTCCATTCTGCTGGTGTGGCTGAAGAAGCAAGGGATGCTGCGCCGCAGCGCATAACCGTATCACTCAGGCCCGCACGGCGGGCCTGATAACGCTAAAAGGCGGATAAGCATCGCGCTATTCGCCATGTCGTCTCTCAACAGGTATTCGTTGTGCTCAATAAACTCTCTCGTTTGCTGGCCGAAGCCGGCATTTCGCTGTCCGATCAGCAACAACAGCAGCTGGTGGCGTATGTTGAAATGCTGCACAAGTGGAACAAAGCCTACAACCTCACCTCGGTTCGCGACCCGAACGAGATGCTGGTGCGCCATATCCTCGACAGCATCGTCGTCGCGCCGCATCTGCAGGGAACGCGTTTTATCGATGTCGGCACCGGCCCTGGCCTGCCTGGTATCCCGCTCTCCATCGTGCGTCCGGAATCCCACTTCACGCTGCTCGACAGCCTCGGCAAGCGCGTTCGCTTCCTGCGCCAGGTGCAGCATGAGCTGAAGCTGACCAATATCGAGCCGGTGCAGAGCCGCGTCGAGGACTTCCCTGCTGAGCCGCCTTTTGACGGTGTAATTAGCCGCGCTTTTGCCTCACTGAACGATATGGTGAGCTGGTGCCACCACCTTCCGGGCGATGCGGGTCGTTTTTATGCCCTGAAAGGACAGCTGCCGGAAGATGAGATTGCGCTGCTACCTGCGGGCTTAGCCGTGGAGTCGATTGTCGAATTAAAGGTTCCGCACCTCGAAGGCGAGCGCCATCTGGTTATCGTTAAAGCAAACAAAGTTTAATTTTTATCAAAAAATGTTGCATTGATGCTGTTGCGTGAATGTTAAAAAAGGCGACAAAAAAGAGTGATACTTCCGGTTACATTTAACTTAAATTTAACCAGGATTTATCTGACATTTAACGTCGCTTTTTTTCATTCAGCATCAAAATAATCAACAATGAAAATATCAGCCCGCTAAAAATCGGCAGCCAAAACTAGGGCGGCTTGTAAAATAATTATTAAAAATGTCAAACAAAGGTTTTTGTTGTAGAGGCGAGTGTTTTAAAAAGAGTTGTGATAAATCGTCTTTATTTTCATAAAGATGAAAAGCATTAAAATCTGCGGGCTTTTAAAACGATGGCGGCATATATGTTTAATTTGTGACCTGGTGCACGCTTTATCGCCGGGTTTTTCGCGTTATTTGCACTTTTGCTCGAAGGTTCATCGTTTGTGCAAAAGTTTAAAAATAGACCTCGGGAAAAATATTTAAACATTTATTCACCTTTTCGCTACTTATTGTTTGAAATCACGAGGCCGCACCGTATAATTTGACCGTTTTTTGATGCTTGACTCCGGGCCGTAAAGAACGTTTTATACGACACGCGACATACCTCAAAGGGAGCAGGAGTTAAGAAAGAATATGTCTGTGTCGCTCTTTAGCCGAAACGTTGCTCGCAGGCTTCTGCTTATTCAGTTTCTGGCAGTAATGGCAAGTGGATTGCTGTTTAGCCTCAAAGACCCCTTCTGGGGCATTTCCGCCGTGAGCGGAGGTATGGCAGTCTTATTGCCGAATATGTTGTTTATGATTTTTGCCTGGCGTCATCAGGCGAATACACCTTCTAAAGGCCGTGTGGCCTGGACCTTCGCCCTCGGTGAGGCGCTCAAGGTGTTACTGACATTCGTGTTACTGGTGGTGGCGCTGGCAGTTTTGAAGGCGGTGTTTTTGCCGCTGATAGTCACGTGGGTTTCGGTGCTAGTGGTTCAGATACTGGCACCTGCTGTAATTAACAACAAAGGGTAAGAGGCATCATGTCTGCAGGAGAAATTTCAACACCGCAGGAGTACATCGGTCACCATCTGAATAACCTTCAGATTGACTTGCGTACCTTCTCGCTGGTGGATCCGCATAACCCCCCGGCCACGTTCTGGACGCTCAATATCGACTCCATGTTTTTCTCGGTGGTCCTGGGTCTGTTGTTCCTGGTGATGTTCCGTAGCGTAGCGAAGAAAGCGACCAGCGGCGTACCAGGGAAATTCCAGACGGCGATCGAGCTGGTGATTGGTTTTGTTAATGGTAGCGTCAAAGACATGTACCACGGCAAAAGCAAGCTTATCGCGCCACTGGCCCTGACGATTTTCGTCTGGGTATTCCTGATGAACCTGATGGATTTGCTGCCTATCGACCTGCTGCCGTATATCGGTGAGCATGTGTTCGGTCTGCCTGCGCTGCGTGTGGTGCCGTCTGCTGACGTTAACATCACGCTCTCGATGGCACTGGGCGTGTTTATCCTGATTCTGTTCTACAGCATCAAAATGAAGGGTATTGGCGGTTTCGCTAAAGAGCTGACTCTCCAGCCGTTCAACCATCCGGTATTTATTCCGGTAAACCTTATCCTTGAGGGCGTGAGCCTGCTGTCCAAACCGGTTTCTCTCGGTCTGCGACTGTTCGGCAACATGTACGCGGGTGAGTTGATTTTCATTCTGATCGCGGGTCTTCTGCCGTGGTGGTCACAGTGGATTCTGAATGTGCCATGGGCCATTTTCCACATCCTGATCATTACGCTGCAAGCCTTTATCTTCATGGTTCTGACGATCGTCTATCTGTCGATGGCGTCTGAAGAGCACTGATTTTTAACAACACTACTACGTTTTAACTGAAACAAACTGGAGACTGTCATGGAAAACCTGAATATGGATCTGCTGTACTTGGCTGCCGCTGTGATGATGGGTCTGGCGGCGATCGGTGCTGCGATCGGTATCGGCATCCTCGGGGGTAAATTCCTGGAAGGCGCTGCGCGTCAGCCGGATCTGATTCCTCTGCTGCGTACTCAGTTCTTTATCGTTATGGGTCTGGTGGATGCAATCCCGATGATCGCTGTGGGTCTGGGTCTGTACGTGATGTTTGCTGTCGCGTAGTAAGGGTTGCTTTTCAAGCAATTGTTTAGAACGTTAACCAGATAAGAGGCATTGTGCTGTGAATCTAAACGCAACAATCCTCGGCCAGGCCATCGCGTTTGTCCTGTTCGTTCTGTTCTGCATGAAGTATGTATGGCCGCCGTTGATTGCTGCCATCGAAAAACGTCAGAAAGAGATTGCTGACGGTCTCGCTTCCGCAGAACGGGCCAAAAAGGACCTGGATCTTGCACAGGCCAATGCGACCGACCAGCTGAAAAAAGCGAAAGCTGAAGCTCAGGTTATCATTGAACAGGCGAACAAACGCCGTGCTCAGATCCTGGACGAAGCGAAAGCTGAAGCCGAGCAGGAACGTAACAAAATCGTGGCGCAGGCGCAGGCGGAAATTGACGCCGAACGTAAACGCGCTCGCGAAGAGCTGCGTAAACAAGTGGCTCTGCTGGCTGTTGCTGGCGCCGAGAAGATCATCGAGCGTTCCGTGGATGAAGCTGCTAACAGCGACATCGTGAATAAACTGGTCGCTGAACTGTAAGGAGGAGGGGCTGATGTCTGAATTTGTAACGGTAGCTCGCCCCTACGCCAAAGCAGCTTTTGACTTTGCCGTCGAAACCCAAAGCGTTGACCGCTGGCAGGATATGCTGGCGTTCGCCGCCGAGGTGACGAAAAACGAACAAATGGCCGAGCTGCTCTCTGGTGCGATTGCACCGGAAACGCTCGCCGACTCGTTTATCGCCGTATGTGGTGAGCAACTGGACGAAAAAGGCCAAAACCTGATTCGTGTGATGGCCGAAAATGGTCGTCTTAAGGTGCTCCCTGATGTTCTTGAGCAGTTCATTCAATTGCGCGCGGCCAGCGAGGCTATCGCCGAAGTCGAAGTGACTTCCGCCTCCGCACTGAGTGAAGAACAGCTTGCGAAAATCAGCACAGCGATGGAAAAACGTCTGTCACGTAAAGTGAAGCTGAATTGCAATATCGATAAGTCTGTAATGGCAGGCGTAATCATCCGAGCGGGTGATATGGTCATTGATGGCAGCGTACGCGGCCGTCTTGAGCGCCTTGCAGACGTCTTGCAGTCTTAAGGGGACTGGAGCATGCAACTGAATTCCACCGAAATCAGCGAACTGATCAAGCAGCGCATTGCTCAGTTCAGTGTTGTGAGTGAAGCTCACAACGAAGGTACTATTGTTTCTGTAAGCGACGGTGTTATCCGCATCCACGGCCTGGCCGACTGTATGCAGGGCGAGATGATTTCTTTGCCGGGTAACCGTTACGCTATCGCACTGAACCTGGAGCGTGACTCCGTAGGTGCAGTTGTGATGGGTCCGTACGCTGACCTCGCCGAAGGCATGAAGGTCAAATGTACTGGCCGTATTCTTGAAGTTCCGGTTGGCCGTGGCCTGCTGGGTCGTGTGGTGAACACCCTGGGTGCGCCAATCGACGGTAAAGGTCCGGTTGATAACGATGGCTTCTCGCCAATCGAAGTTATCGCACCGGGCGTTATCGATCGTCAGTCCGTCGACCAGCCGGTTCAGACCGGTTACAAATCCGTCGACGCCATGATCCCAATCGGTCGTGGCCAGCGTGAGCTGATCATCGGCGACCGTCAGACCGGTAAAACGGCGATGGCTATCGACGCCATCATCAACCAGCGCGACTCCGGCATCAAATGTGTGTACGTGGCCATCGGCCAGAAAGCGTCCACCATTGCTAACGTGGTTCGTAAACTGGAAGAGCACGGCGCACTGTCCAACACCATCGTTGTTGTGGCAACTGCCTCTGAATCCGCTGCACTGCAATACCTGGCGCCGTATGCCGGTTGCGCTATGGGCGAATACTTCCGTGACCGCGGTGAAGATGCGCTGATCGTATACGATGACCTGTCTAAACAGGCCGTTGCTTACCGTCAGGTTTCCCTGCTGCTCCGTCGTCCGCCAGGACGTGAAGCGTTCCCGGGCGACGTATTTTACCTCCACTCCCGTCTGCTGGAGCGCGCATCCCGCGTAAACGCGGAATACGTAGAGAACTTCACCAAAGGTGAAGTGAAAGGTAAAACCGGCTCCCTGACTGCCCTGCCGATTATCGAAACGCAGGCAGGTGACGTTTCCGCGTTCGTTCCGACCAACGTAATCTCCATTACCGATGGTCAGATCTTCCTGGAAACCAACCTGTTTAACTCCGGTATTCGTCCGGCGGTTAACCCGGGTATCTCCGTATCCCGTGTGGGTGGTGCAGCGCAGACCAAGATCATCAAGAAACTGTCCGGTGGTATTCGTACCGCGCTGGCACAGTATCGTGAGCTGGCGGCGTTCTCTCAGTTCGCATCCGATCTGGACGAAGCAACCCGTAAACAGCTGAGCCACGGTCAGAAAGTGACCGAGCTGCTGAAACAGAAACAGTATGCCCCTATGTCTGTTGCACAACAGGGCCTGGTGCTGTTCGCGGCTGAACGCGGTTACCTCGAAGATGTGGAACTGGCGAAAATCGGTAGCTTCGAAGCCGCTCTGCTGGCGTACGTTGACCGTGAACACGCTCCGCTGATGCAAGAGATCAACCAGTCCGGTGGCTATAACGACGAAATCGAAGGCAAGCTGAAAGGCATCCTCGATTCCTTCAAAGCAACCCAGTCCTGGTAACGTCTGGCGGCCTGTCTTAGGGCAGGCCGTAAGGCATTGAGGAGAAGCTCATGGCCGGCGCAAAAGAGATACGTAGTAAGATCGCAAGCGTCCAGAACACGCAAAAGATCACTAAAGCGATGGAGATGGTCGCCGCTTCCAAAATGCGTAAATCGCAGGATCGCATGGCGTCCAGCCGTCCTTATGCAGATACCATGCGCAAAGTGATTGGTCACCTTGCGAACGGTAATCTGGAATATAAGCACCCCTACCTGGAAGAGCGCGACGTAAAACGCGTGGGCTACCTGGTAGTGTCGACCGACCGTGGTCTGTGCGGTGGCTTGAACATTAACCTGTTCAAAAAAGTGCTGGCGGATATGAAAGCATGGTCCGATAAAGGCGTTCAGAGCGAACTCGCGATGATCGGCTCTAAAGGCGTCTCTTTCTTCAATTCCGTTGGTGCCAACGTGGTAGCTCAGGTGACCGGTATGGGTGATAACCCGTCCCTGTCTGAACTGATCGGCCCGGTGAAAGTCATGCTGCAGGCTTACGACGAAGGTCGTCTGGATAAGCTTTATATTGTTAGCAATAAATTTATCAACACCATGTCTCAGGTTCCGACCATCACTCAGCTGCTGCCGTTACCGGCTGCAGAAGATGAAGAGTTGAAGCATAAATCCTGGGATTACCTGTATGAACCCGATCCAAAAGCGCTGCTGGATACGCTCCTGCGCCGTTATGTTGAATCTCAGGTTTATCAGGGTGTTGTTGAAAACCTGGCCAGCGAGCAGGCCGCACGTATGGTGGCGATGAAAGCCGCGACCGACAATGGCGGCAGCCTGATTAAAGAGCTGCAGTTGGTATACAACAAAGCTCGTCAGGCCAGCATTACTCAGGAACTCACCGAGATCGTCGGTGGTGCATCCGCGGTATAACCAGGTTAATTCGTAGAGGATTCATGATGGCTACTGGAAAAATTGTCCAGGTAATCGGCGCCGTGGTTGACGTCGAATTCCCTCAGGATGCCGTACCGCGCGTGTACGATGCTCTTGAGGTTCAGAATGGTAACGAGACGCTGGTGCTGGAAGTTCAGCAGCAGCTCGGCGGCGGTATCGTACGTACCATCGCCATGGGTTCTTCCGACGGTCTGCGTCGTGGTCTGCAAGTAACAGACCTCCAGCACCCGATCGAAGTCCCGGTAGGTAAAGCAACACTGGGTCGTATCATGAACGTGCTCGGTCAGCCGATCGACATGAAAGGCGACATCGGTGAAGAAGATCGTTGGGCTATCCACCGTTCTGCGCCGTCCTATGAAGAGCTCTCCAGCTCTCAGGAACTGCTGGAAACCGGCATCAAAGTAATCGACCTGATGTGTCCGTTCGCCAAGGGCGGTAAAGTCGGTCTGTTCGGTGGTGCGGGTGTAGGTAAAACCGTAAACATGATGGAGCTGATTCGTAACATCGCGATCGAGCACTCCGGTTACTCTGTGTTTGCGGGCGTGGGTGAACGTACTCGTGAGGGTAACGACTTCTACCACGAAATGACCGACTCCAACGTACTGGACAAAGTATCCCTGGTGTACGGCCAGATGAACGAGCCGCCGGGAAACCGTCTGCGCGTTGCACTGACCGGCCTGACCATGGCTGAGAAGTTCCGTGACGAAGGTCGTGACGTTCTGCTGTTCGTTGACAACATCTACCGTTATACCCTCGCCGGTACTGAAGTATCCGCACTGCTGGGCCGTATGCCTTCAGCGGTAGGTTACCAGCCGACGCTGGCGGAAGAGATGGGTGTTCTGCAGGAACGTATCACCTCTACCAAAACCGGTTCTATCACCTCCGTTCAGGCGGTATACGTACCGGCGGATGACTTGACTGACCCGTCTCCGGCAACCACCTTTGCGCACCTTGACGCAACCGTGGTACTGAGCCGTCAGATCGCTTCTCTGGGTATCTACCCGGCCGTTGACCCGCTGGATTCCACCAGCCGTCAGTTGGATCCGCTGGTAGTTGGCCAGGAGCACTACGACACCGCGCGTGGCGTACAGTCTCTGCTGCAGCGTTATCAGGAACTGAAAGACATCATCGCCATCCTCGGTATGGATGAGCTGTCTGAAGAAGACAAACTGGTGGTTGCTCGCGCTCGTAAGATCCAGCGCTTCCTCTCCCAGCCGTTCTTCGTTGCGGAAGTATTCACCGGTTCTCCGGGTAAATACGTCTCCCTGAAAGACACCATCCGTGGCTTTAAAGGCATCATGGAAGGCGAATACGATCACCTGCCGGAGCAGGCGTTCTACATGGTCGGTTCCATCGACGAAGCCGTGGAAAAAGCCAAAAAACTTTAACGCCTTAATCGGAGGGTGATATGGCAATGACTTACCACCTGGATGTCGTCAGCGCAGAGCAACAGATGTTCTCTGGTCTGGTCGAGAAAATCCAGGTAACGGGCAGTGAAGGTGAACTGGGTGTTTTCCCGGGTCACGCACCGCTGCTCACCGCCATTAAGCCTGGTATGATCCGCATCGTTAAACAGTTCGGTCATGAAGAGTTTATCTACCTGTCCGGCGGCATTCTCGAAGTGCAGCCTGGCAGCGTGACCGTTCTGGCTGATACAGCAATTCGTGGCCAGGATCTCGACGAAGCGCGAGCTCTGGAAGCGAAGCGTAAAGCAGAAGAGCACATTAAAGGCTCTCACGGTGACGTGGATTACGCTCAGGCGTCTGCAGAGCTGGCGAAAGCTATCGCGAAACTGCGTGTTATCGAGTTGACGAAGAAAGCGATGTAACACCGGCTTGAACGTTAAAAAGCCAGTCTGGTCTCCAGGCTGGCTTTTTTTATGGCTGCGTTTCAGGAAAAATGAAACTAAAAAGGTGTTTTAATATTTTGTGATAAATGTCACAAAAATGTTGATCGATTTAACAGCGAGGCGTAGACTCCTTTTCTGTGATGTACATCACATAACCAAATTCAAAAAAGGAAGCCATCATGAAACTGATCAACAAAATCATCGCTATGTTCAGCAACATGAACGTCTCTTTCGGCACGTTCAATCACTGATTGCTGTGATGCCGTGTGGCGCTGCGCTGACTCCGCCTGGAGAAGCGAGCGCCATCGGGCTATCACTTCAGCGCCGCTTCCACCGCCGCGCTCTCCAGCTCCTTCCCTTCGCTGTTCACGCTTTTTCCCTGCCTGATAAAGTAGTTGGTGTTATCAATATTCCCGATCACCGCATCGTCATAGCGACCCGGCGCGCTGCGCACCGATTTGTTGCCGCGAAACACGCCCTGCGTTGAAGCGTCGCCATACGGGCTGGGTCGGAAGATAAAATTGAAGCGCTGGTTATCAGCCGCAATGTTGTTCTCCACCAGCAGCCTGCCGGGATTGAAATTATCGGTAAACCCATCCAGATGGTTACCCACCGCTTTGCTGTTACGGATCTGATGCGCCACCGGCTGCCCTTCCCCGCCGAGCTTAAAGCCGTTACTGGTATTGTTGCGGGCAATTGAATTCTCGATCACCACTACCCCATTGGCGCCATCTTCAATCTTATTAAACAGGTCGAAACCGTCATCGATGTTGTCATGGGCGTAGCAGCGGATCAGCCGGTTCCCCTCCCCTACGCGCATTTTTACCGCGAAGCCGTCGGCGTTAATCTTGCCCGCATCTTCATTACCCCAGGACTCTGAATCGACCACCCGGTTATCGCTGGCCCACAGCGCGCGGCCAATCTTCTCCGGGGAGGAGATCTGAATGCCGGTGTCGTCGTTACGCCAGGCAACGACCTTTTCAATCAGGTTATGGCTGCCCTGGATGCGCAGGCTCTTCTCCGTCACCTCAATCCCTTTGATACGCCAGTAGCTGGCATCAAGCAGCAGGCCATGGATCACCACTTTGCCTTCTGCTTCCAGCGTTTTGCGCTGTTTGAGCAGGCCGCTCGCCGTCAGCGGGATTTCGGTATAGGGGTAATCACCAGCCTGCAACACGATTTTGCCGCCCGGCGGCAGCAAGCGGATTGCCGTGGCGATATCCAGCGGTGCGGCGGCGGTGCCGGAACCTTCTGCCGTACCCTGCGGCGCAACATGCAGCGTCAGTGCCACCGGGTCGACCTTCTCAACCTTGATCTGTTGAACCACGGCTTCCCCTTCCGCTTTTGGGGTGAAGGTGAGCGCAAAAGTGGTGTTTTGTTTCAGCCACGTCGGCAGGGTGTACATCTCGCCCGCTTTTATCGGTTTCTCATTACCGATCACCACTTCATTCTCCCGCACGCTGAAGCTGCCATCGTAGTTGGCTCGCGCCTGGAGCTGGTATTTCTCACTGCCGCTTTGTGCAGGCGAAGCGATTTGCACCACCACCGGTAACGCGGGTGGCTGCCAGGGCGCAGAAGCAACCGTGTGAGCTTCAGAGGTGGTTAACGAGGCGTTGGTCACGGTGATTTTCGCGTTACGCGAGGCGAAGAAACCAACGTAATAAAATGCTTTGTCCTGTACCGCAATGAGATCGGCGCGTGGGATCTGCTGGCTGACCCATTGCTCGCTCCCGGCGGGTGCCCAGCTAGTGATAAAACCGCTATCGGTACGCTCAAGCTTAAGCCGGAAAGCCGGTGTTTTGCGCAGATTCACCTCTTCCCGATAGCTGGTTTTGACAATCGCCGCGCCGGCGTTGCCCCACGGCTGCGTGACGCCTTCCCGGCTGATAGCCTGCATTTTGACGCGGAAATTATCCTTTTTGTCCTGCGTCATAATGGCGTTCATCACCATATTGGAGGCGGCCGGAAACTCTTCATACCCCTCCTGCAATGGCTGCTGGCGCGCGGGGCCGATCACATCGCGTACCAGTAAGCCCGCGCCCTCTTGTGCCGCAGGCTTTGCGCCATTTTCCGGGCCAAACTGATCGACGGTGACGGTCGCTTGCAGCGTAAAGTTTTTGCCGACCGGCAGCTTTGTATAGAAGAAGGTGAGGCCATCATGGGAGTTGGCAATTTTACCGCCGCGGCTCTCCAGGGTGATGGGCTTCGACAGATCGGCAATTGTTTCGGGTGTGAGCTTCTTACCCGCGATAGTCACATCATTGACGCCAATCTTTCCGGCAAGCACGTTTGATGAGAAATTGAGATCGGTCGACTGGCCGAAAGCAATGGCTCTCCACTCTGACGTGGATTCAGCGAAGGTTGGGGCGCAGACAAGGGAACTGCATATCGCGAGGGCCAGAGGTATTTTATAATTCATTTTATTCTCCTGATGGATAATTGCCGTTGATTATCATCAATATGAAACGGTGTTTCTTTTTTATAGCTCACACTCTTTGCTTAATAAAACGTCGTTTTGTTTTGTGCGATCTTTATTCAGGATGAAAAATAACAGCTAACTCATTGTATAAATGAGCAGCAGTGAAAAATGGAGCGACTTTCTGACCGTAAACTGCTTTACTCTGCCGATAAAAAGCGCGTTAGTGGGCGCCTGGCGTGGAATGTTGCACGTTTCACCAGCACTCCATTTCATGCTACAAAATATGTAGTATTTTCAATATGAAAGAGGTTAACTTCTTTCCCAAATAATAGTCAGGACGAATATGTTGAACTCAAAAATGAGCGTGGTGATCCTTGCGGCTGGCAAAGGCACACGCATGTACTCCGATCTTCCCAAAGTGCTGCATACTCTTGCAGGTAAAGCGATGGTGCAGCATGTCATTGATGCTGCTACGAAATTGGGTGCGGATCATGTTCATCTCGTATACGGCCACGGTGGCGAACTGCTTAAACAGCGCCTCGTAGACGACAAACTTAACTGGGTGCTGCAAGCGGAACAGCTCGGCACCGGTCACGCCATGCAGCAGGCGGCGCCCTTCTTTGCTGACGATGAAGATATTTTAATGCTCTACGGCGATGTGCCGCTGATCTCCGTCGAGACCCTTGAGCGCCTGCGTGAAGCCAAACCGCAGGGCGGCATCGGACTGCTTACCGTTAAACTCGACGATCCGACCGGTTATGGCCGCATTACCCGTGAAAATGGCGTGGTCACCGGCATCGTTGAGCAGAAAGACGCCACTGAAGCCCAGCGGCAGATTAATGAGATTAACACCGGCATTCTGATCGCCAACGGCGCGGATCTGAAGCGCTGGCTCGCTAAGCTGACCAATAATAATGCGCAGGGTGAATACTACATCACTGACATTATCAGCCTGGCTTATCACGAAGGGCGTGAAATTGCCGCCGTTCACCCGCAGCGCTTAAGCGAAGTGGAAGGGGTAAATAACCGCCTGCAACTTTCGCGTCTCGAGCGTGCGTACCAGGCTGAACAGGCAGAGAAGCTGCTGCTGGCAGGCGTGATGTTGCGCGATCCGGCGCGTTTCGATCTGCGCGGCACGCTCTCCCATGGCCGCGATGTTGAGATCGACACCAACGTCATCATTGAAGGCAACGTTACGCTGGGTAATCGCGTAAAAATCGGCGCAGGCGTGATCCTGAAGAACTGCGTGATTGGTGATGATTGCGAGATTAGCCCCTACAGCGTAGTGGAAGATGCCCGCCTCGACGTGGAGTGCACCATCGGCCCGTTTGCCCGTTTACGTCCGGGCGCAGAGCTGCTGGCAGGCGCGCACGTGGGTAACTTCGTTGAGATGAAAAAAGCGCGTCTCGGCAAAGGCTCAAAAGCGGGTCACCTGACTTACCTCGGCGACGCGGAGATTGGCGATAACGTTAACGTCGGCGCAGGGGTGATTACCTGCAACTACGACGGTGCCAATAAATTCAAAACCATCATTGGCGATGATGTGTTTGTCGGCTCCGATACGCAGCTGGTGGCACCAGTCACGGTTGCCAAAGGCGCGACCATCGCCGCAGGCACCACCGTTACCCGCGATATCGCCGAAAACGAGCTGGTATTAAGCCGTGTGCCGCAGGTGCACAAGCAGGGCTGGCAACGCCCGGTGAAGAAGAAGTAAAGCAATAAGACCGGATATGCTCAGCGCTATCCGGCATAGATTCAGGGATGAGAGGAAGATAATCCTCCGCCCACCAGGCAGTACCTATAACAATAACCCCACTCTCTACAAGGCTCGGGGCGTCCGCAAAGCGGACACGTACACGGAATGATTCGCGGCGCCGCAAAACGGTGGCCCGGTCGCGACGTGTAAACAGGTTGACCGACAACAAAAGGCATAATGCCAAAATCGGAATCAAAAACTATGTGTGGAATTGTAGGCGCAGTCGCGCAGCGTGATGTTGCAGAAATTCTTCTCGAAGGCTTACGTCGCCTCGAATACCGTGGCTATGACTCTGCCGGTCTGGCAGTGGTCGACGAAGAGGGTCATATGACCCGTCTGCGTCGCCTCGGTAAAGTGCAGATGCTGTCGCAGGCGGCGGAAGATCATCCGCTGCACGGCGGAACCGGTATCGCGCACACCCGCTGGGCGACCCATGGCGAACCGTCGGAAGGAAACGCGCATCCGCACGTTTCTGAACATATCGTTGTCGTACATAACGGCATTATCGAAAACCATGAACCGCTGCGCGAAGAGCTGAAAGCGCGCGGGTATGTGTTTGTCTCCGAAACCGACACCGAAGTGATTGCTCACCTGGTGCACTGGGAGCTGGAACAGGGCGGTACGCTGCGTGAAGCGGTACTGCGCACCATCCCGCAGTTACGCGGTGCCTACGGCACGGTGATTATGGATACCCGTCATCCTGAGACCCTGCTGGCCGCACGTTCCGGCAGCCCGCTGGTTATCGGCCTCGGTATGGGTGAAAACTTTATCGCTTCTGACCAGCTGGCACTGCTGCCGGTGACCCGTCGTTTTATCTTCCTCGAAGAGGGCGATATTGCTGAAGTGACCCGCCGTAGCGTGACGATATTTGATAAATCTGGCGTGGAAACCAAACGCCCGGATATCGAATCCAGTCTGCAGTACGATGCGGGCGATAAAGGTATCTATCGGCACTACATGCAGAAAGAGATCTACGAGCAGCCGAACGCTATCAAAAACACCCTGACTGGCCGCATCAGCCATGGCGAAGTCGATCTCAGCGAACTGGGGCCGAACGCGAACGAGATGCTGTCGAAAGTCGAACATATTCAGATCGTCGCCTGCGGTACCTCTTACAACTCCGGTATGGTCTCGCGCTACTGGTTTGAATCGCTGGCCGGTGTGCCGTGCGATGTGGAGATTGCGTCGGAGTTCCGCTACCGCAAATCCGCCGTGCGTCGCAACAGCCTGATGATCACCCTTTCGCAGTCCGGTGAAACGGCCGATACGCTGGCAGCGCTGCGTCTGTCGAAAGAGCTGGGATACCTGGGGTCATTGGCAATCTGTAACGTACCGGGCTCCTCGCTGGTGCGTGAATCGGATCTGGCGATGATGACCAACGCCGGTACCGAAATCGGTGTTGCCTCAACCAAAGCTTTCACCACCCAGTTAACGGTGCTGCTGATGCTGGTGGCGAAACTGAGCCGCCTGAAAGGCCAGGATGCGTCGATTGAGCACGATATCGTGCACGGTCTGCAGGCGCTGCCAAACCGTATCGAGCAGATGCTGTCGCAGGATAAACGCATTGAAGCGCTGGCAGAGGATTTCTCTGACAAGCATCACGCGCTGTTCCTCGGCCGCGGCGATCAGTACCCGATCGCGCTGGAAGGCGCGCTGAAGCTGAAAGAGATCTCCTATATTCACGCCGAAGCCTACGCCGCAGGCGAGCTGAAACATGGCCCGCTGGCGCTGATTGACGCCGATATGCCGGTTATCGTGGTTGCACCGAACAACGAACTACTGGAAAAACTGAAATCCAACATCGAAGAAGTGCGCGCCCGTGGCGGCGTGCTGTATGTCTTCGCCGATCAGGATGCCGGTTTCACCAGCAGCGACAACATGCACATCATTGATATGCCGCACGTAGAAGAGACGATTGCACCGATCTTCTACACCGTGCCGCTGCAACTGCTGGCCTATCACGTTGCGCTGATTAAAGGCACCGACGTTGACCAGCCGCGCAACCTGGCAAAATCGGTAACGGTGGAATAATCCTAAACTAACGTCATCTGCCCATCGGGAGGGTGACGTTAACCGTAGTGTAAATAAGTCCGGATATGCTCCTTAAAAAAGCATACCGGATTTTTTTATGTCTCAAATTCGTATCACGGTTAACCTGGCTGCCGCGCCTGACCTGCTTTTCTGGAAAATGTCCGGCAGTGAATCGCTCTCTGAGCCTTTTGAATATGCGCTTACGCTATTGGGCGAAGATGCCCGCATCGACCGAAGTCAGATCCTCGGGCAGCCCATCACTATTGATATTCCTGCGCAGGGCGGCGCAGTAAGGCGTTATATCAATGGCAGAGTGACCAGCGTTGCCGTCTCCTCTGTTGAGCTATCGGGGGAGCGTTATGCTGCCTATCAGCTCAGCGTTGAGTCCGACCTCTGGCCAATGCGGCTGGCGCGCGATATGCGTATCTTTCAGGCGCAAACCATCCCGCAGATTGTGCAGACGATGTTGTCCGAACAGGGCGTCAAAGTAGACGATCAGCTGACGCAAAGTTACCGGGTATGGGAATATTGCGTGCAGTACCAGGAGAGCAGCCTGGACTTCATCTGTCGGCTGATGGAGCTGGAGGGGATCAGCTGGTATTTCCGCCACCAGCCGGACAGCCACACGCTGGTGCTGGCGGATGCCGGTACCGCTTTTCCTTCTGCGCCGGGTTATGAGGTGATCCCCTATATTCAAACCGCCGCAGGCGGCGTGGCTGATTTTGAAGGCATCAGCCAATGGTCTCTGCACGATCGCGTCACGCCAGGGCTTTTTAGTACCGAAGATTATGATTTTCGTAAGCCCAACGCCTGGCTGTTCCAGGCGCGGCAGAATCCCGCCTCGCCCTCGCCCGGCCAGATCGATGTTTACGAATGGCCCGGTCGCTTTGTTGAGCAAAATGACGGCGAATATTATGCCCGCATCAAACAGGAGCGCTGGCAGGTTGATCATCAACAGATTTCTGCCACCGCCACCGCAAGCGGGATTGCCGCCGGTCATACCTTCCAGTTAACCCATGCGCCGTTTGCGCAGGATAACGGGCGTTATCTGGTGACAAAAACCGTGCTGCACATTGAAGAGAACCGCTATGCCAGCGGTGATGAGGGCGCCAGCTCGCGGCTGATAAGCTTCAGCGTTATTCCTGCGTCGCTGGTCTGGCGGCCGGAGCAGCGAACCGCCTGGCCTCGCACCTATGGTCCGCAGACTGCCCGCGTTGTTGGCCCCGCCGGGGAGACGATATGGACCGATAAATATGGCCGTATCAAGGTGAAATTCCACTGGGATCGGCTCGGCAAGAGTGATGAAACCAGCTCCTGCTGGGTGCGCGTCTCCAGCGCGTGGGCGGGACAGGGATTCGGCGGCGTGCAGATCCCGCGCGTCGGCGATGAGGTGGTGATTGATTTTATTAATGGCGATCCCGACCGGCCCATCGTCACCGGGCGCGTCTACAACGATGCGAATATGCCGCCATGGGCGTTACCCGCCGCCGCCACGGTGATGGGTTTTATGACGCGCTCGAAAACCGGAAGTTGTGACAACGCCAGCTATCTGCTGTTTGAGGATAAGCTCGGCGTTGAGCGGGTCGATATGCATGCCGAAAAGGATATGAATATCTCCGTTGAGAACAACCAGGCGATCACCGTTGGCGGCAACAGAAGCCTGACGGTGTCGGGTGAGCTTGCCGATGAGGTGACAAAAAAAGCGGATTTTAAATACCACGCTACCCGCACCACGCTGGTGGAGCAGAAGGACACGCGCACGGTGAATAATGGCGAAGAGCTGACGGTCACCAATGGCCGCGTGAAGAGCATCACCAGCGGCGGGGAGAAGGTGACGATCAAAGGGGGACGCGTTGAGGAGATTGAAGGCGCGGCTTCACAGCATGTCACTGCATTAGTGAGCTATACCTTTGATAGCGGCGTCACCTCGACCATTACCGGCGATCGTCAAGAGCAGATTTCTCAACACCTGACGCAGACCATTGAGGGAAATAGCGCGGCCACCATCAACGGTAGGTGGGATCAGACCGTCGCCAAAGGGGCGAAAATCTACTCGCCGAAAACGATCACCATTGAGAGCGCGGAGAAGGTACATATTAAGACGCCGCATGCGTTTGAATATAAAGATCATAAAGAGACGGCATCGCTTTTCTCTTTTGATTTCACCGCCCTCAAGGTCGCTACCGAAGGCTCTTCATTCACCCTGTCAGCGATAAGCAAGGTAGGTTTAACGAGCCTGAAGTTCGATAAATCGGCATTTGATTTAGCCTCGCACGAAGGGCGCGTCGCATTTGGCAAAGCGATGATGCAGTATGGCCAGGTCATGGCGTCGGTTCATGGCTTAACGATGTTTATGTAAGGGATTGAGTATGAAGATTGCGATCGCTTTTTCTGTCCTCTTTATCGTAGGGATGATCGCCTACATCGTTTACCTGTTTAATCGCGATCACCGCATCCAGACTCAGGGGCGCGACCTGCAGGCCACCATCGAAGAGGTGAGCTATATCAGCTCTAATGATAACGGCACTCAAAATATCCGTTACCGGCTGGCGATTCATGATGGGAGCGTGACGCGCTCGGTCGAGGGGAAAGAGACCATTGCTGCGTTCAACTCGCCGAAAATGCAGAAAGGGCAGAAGGTCGATATTAAGTACCTGGATGACCAGCATATTCTGTTTATTTTTGATAAGCAGGAGTCGTCGGCGAACCCGGGGTAATGCGGGATGAAAAAGAGGCTGCCAGGCGGCAACCTCTTTAGACCTTATTTTACTTTCTGGCTCAGGTCAGCAAGCTGTTTCTCAAGGGTGCTGATGCTGCGCTGCATATCATCGACTTTGCGGCTGAGATCGTCATTGCTTCTTTTCAGCTCATCCCTTTCGCGGCTCATCTTTTCAAGGTCACTTTCCATGCCCTTAATTTTATCCTGCTGCTTAGGGTAATCGCGCTGGATCTCGGAAAGGGTTCTTGCGCTGAGATCAGATGCCGGTGAGATATACGTTTTTCCTTGGGCAGACGAGCCCTGTTCATAGGTCATCAGTGTATCGCCCGAATAGTGGTTGGACATGAAATATACGGGTTCATCTGCCGCCTGGCTGAAGGTAGCGGGTAACAACGTTAGCAATCCTGTCGCGAAAACAATGGTTCTGTTCATACTCATCCTTAGTGTCCACTCAGTGGTGTTAACAACGCCTGTTCAACACCGCTATATACATATGAAAACCAGGGTTTGTCTCCTACCTCTTTTCAGTAGCGATGAGGGATAAAAAATCAGCATTGGATGATTGCGAAGTGCGTGGGAAAGCGCGTGGTAGAGGCGGGGATTTTGCGTAAAATTTATTCGGTCAGGGCGAGCAGCCTCGCCTTTTCAGCTACATTTGGATTGTCATAAAAATAAAACATCAGCGAATTGTTAAGGTGTTATCTAACCTTAATGTTTTGATTTTTATAGCTAATAAATATTGGTGCTGCGAAAAGCCGCCGCTGTCATCAAACAGTAACAATCGTTGCATATAACTGTCATCAAAGTGTCCTATTTTGCTCCGAGTAGCAACTCAAACAACGATTTACGATTCCTGCAGGAGACATTATGAACGTTATGCGTACCACTGTCGCAACTGTTGTCGCCGCGACCTTTTCTCTGAGCGCTTTTGCTGTAAATGCCGCAGCTAGCCTGACTGGTGCGGGCGCAACTTTCCCTGCGCCAGTGTATGCCAAGTGGGCTGATACCTACCAAAAAGAGACGGGCAATAAGGTCAACTATCAGGGCATCGGCTCCTCCGGTGGCGTGAAGCAGATCACCGCCAAAACCGTTGATTTCGGCGCATCTGATGCACCGCTGTCTGACGAAAAACTCTCCCAGGAAGGTCTGTTCCAGTTCCCGACCGTCATCGGCGGCATCGTGCTGGCTATTAACGTACCGGGCGTAAAATCTGGCGAGCTGGTTCTCGACGGTAAAACGCTGGGTGATATCTACCTCGGCAAAATCAAAAAATGGGACGACGCGGCTATCGCCAAACTCAACCCGGGCCTGAAACTGCCTTCACAGAACATCGCCGTGGTTCGCCGCGCTGACGGTTCCGGTACTTCATTCGTCTTCACCAGCTACCTGGCGAAAGTGAACGAAGAGTGGAAATCTAAAGTCGGTTCCGGCTCTACCGTTAACTGGCCGACCGGTCTAGGCGGTAAAGGTAACGACGGCATCGCCGCCTTCGTTCAGCGTCTGCCGGGCTCTATCGGTTACGTCGAGTACGCTTACGCGAAGCAGAACAACCTGACCTACACCAAACTGATGTCTGCCGATGGCAAAGCCGTTAGCCCGACCGAAGAGAGCTTCTCTAACGCGGCAAAAGATATCGACTGGAGCAAATCCTTCGCCCAGGACCTGACCAACCAGAAAGGTGCTGATGTGTGGCCAATCACCTCCACCACCTTCATCCTGGTACACAAAGAGCAGGCGAAACCTGAGCAGGGCGCTGAAGTACTGAAGTTCTTTGACTGGGCGTACAAAAACGGCAGCAAACAGGCTAACGATCTCGATTACGCAACCCTGCCGAGCAGCGTTGTTGAACAAGTTCGCGCCGCATGGAAAACCAACGTGAAAGACAGCAGCGGTAAAGCCGTTTACTAATCGCTGATTTTTGAAGAACATGGCGGATGGCGCTTACACCATCCGCCTTACAGATCCTCTGTAGGCCCGGTAAGCGCAAGCGCCTGCGGGCAACTTCGTAAGACGTCAAACTGAAGAGTAATTTATGGCTGCAACCAAGCCGGCATTTAACCCACCGGGTAAAAAAGGCGACATGATCTTCAGCGCACTGGTAAGACTGGCTGCGCTGATTGTGCTATTGCTGCTGAGCGGCATCATCGTTTCGCTGATTTTCTCCTCCTGGCCCAGCATCCAGAAATTTGGTTTCTCCTTCCTGTGGACCAAAGAGTGGGATGCGCCGAATGAAATTTACGGCGCGCTGGTGCCCATTTACGGCACCATCGTGACCTCTGTTATCGCTCTGCTGATCGCCGTGCCGGTGAGCTTCGGTATCGCGCTGTTCCTGACGGAACTCTCGCCCGGCTGGCTGAAGCGCCCGCTGGGTATCGCCATTGAACTGCTGGCGGCGATCCCGAGTATCGTTTACGGCATGTGGGGGCTGTTTATCTTCGCCCCGCTGTTCGCGACCTACTTCCAGGAGCCGGTTGGCAATGTGCTCTCCAACATTCCGTTTGTCGGCGCCCTCTTCTCCGGCCCGGCGTTCGGCATTGGTATTCTCGCCGCCGGGGTGATCCTCGCGATTATGATCATCCCCTACATTGCGGCGGTGATGCGCGATGTCTTTGAACAGACCCCGGTGATGATGAAAGAGTCGGCTTACGGCATCGGCTGCACCACCTGGGAGGTGATCTGGCGCATCGTGCTGCCGTTTACCAAAAACGGGGTGATAGGCGGCGTCATGCTCGGTCTCGGCCGCGCGCTGGGTGAAACCATGGCGGTGACCTTTATCATCGGCAACACCTACCAGCTCGACAGCGCCTCGCTCTATATGCCGGGCAACAGCATCACCTCTGCGCTGGCGAATGAGTTTGCCGAAGCGGAATCGGGCCTGCACGTTGCGGCGCTGATGGAGCTGGGGCTGATTCTGTTTGTCATCACCTTTATCGTGCTGGCGATCTCGAAATTTATGATCCTGCGCCTGGCGAAAAACGAGGGGGCACGCTGATGGCTACGCTTGAAATGCAGCACACCGCAGAGCTGGCTGAATCCCGTCGCAAAATGCAGGCGCGCCGCCGGTTGAAAAACCGCATCGCCCTGACGCTCTCAATGGCGACCATGGTGTTCGGCCTCTTCTGGCTGGTGTGGATCCTCTTCTCTACCGTGACGCGCGGTATCGACGGCATGTCGCTGGCGCTATTTACCGAATCGACTCCGCCGCCAAACACCGCGGGCGGTGGTCTGGCGAACGCCCTGGCGGGCAGTGGCCTGCTGATCCTCTGGGCGACGGTAATCGGTACGCCGCTGGGCATTATGGCGGGGATCTACCTGGCAGAGTATGGCCGTAAATCCTGGCTCGCCGAGATTATCCGTTTTATCAACGACATCTTGCTCTCCGCGCCCTCTATCGTGGTCGGCCTGTTCGTCTACACCATCGTGGTGGCGCAGATGCAGCACTTCTCCGGCTGGGCAGGCGTGATTGCGCTGGCGCTGCTGCAGGTGCCGATTGTCATTCGTACCACGGAAAACATGCTGAAACTGGTGCCGGATAGCCTGCGTGAAGCGGCTTACGCACTGGGCACGCCGAAGTGGAAGATGATCTCCGCGATTACGCTGAAAGCCTCTGTCTCCGGCATCATGACCGGCGTACTGCTGGCGATAGCGCGTATCGCCGGTGAAACGGCACCGCTGCTCTTTACGGCGCTCTCTAACCAGTTCTGGAGCACCGACATGATGCAGCCTATTGCTAACCTGCCGGTGACGATTTTCAAATTCGCCATGAGCCCGTTTGCCGAATGGCAGCAGCTGGCCTGGGCCGGGGTGCTGATTATCACGCTCTGCGTACTGCTGTTGAACATTCTGGCGCGCGTCGTCTTCGCCAAGAATCGACACGGTTAATTTTTGCGACGCGGCGAAGGCGGCGTCGAGTTGAGGAAAGAGATAAATGAGTATGGTTGATACTACGCCGGGCAAGATTCAGGTTCGTGATTTGAACTTCTATTACGGCAAATTCCATGCACTGAAAAACATCAGCCTGGATATTGCCAAAAATCAGGTGACGGCGTTTATCGGGCCGTCTGGCTGCGGGAAATCCACGCTGCTGCGCACCTTTAACAAAATGTATGAGCTCTATCCTGAGCAGCGCGCTGAAGGCGAAATCCTGCTGGATGGCGACAACATTCTCACCAATACCCAGGATATCGCTCTGCTGCGCGCGAAAGTGGGCATGGTGTTCCAGAAACCGACGCCGTTCCCGATGTCGATTTACGACAACATCGCCTTTGGCGTGCGTCTGTTTGAAAAGCTTTCGCGCCCCGATATGGACGAGCGCGTGCAGTGGGCCTTGACTAAGGCCGCATTGTGGAATGAAACCAAGGATAAATTGCACCAGAGCGGCTACTCTCTCTCCGGCGGCCAGCAGCAGCGTCTCTGCATCGCGCGCGGCATTGCTATTCGCCCGGAAGTGCTGCTGCTGGATGAGCCTTGCTCGGCGCTAGATCCGATCTCAACCGGCCGTATCGAAGAGCTGATCACCGAGCTTAAGCAGGATTACACCGTGGTTATCGTGACGCACAACATGCAGCAGGCGGCGCGTTGTTCCGATCACACTGCGTTTATGTATCTCGGTGAGTTGATTGAGTTCAGCAATACAGACGATCTGTTCACCAAGCCTGCGAAGAAGCAAACGGAAGATTACATTACCGGGCGCTACGGCTGATTGCCGAACCACAGAGGTGGCAGCCACCTCGTTACCACGTGAAATTTGTCGGGCATTTGGAGTGCACCATGGACAATCTGAACCTTAACAAACATATTTCCGGGCAGTTTAACGCTGAGCTGGAAAGTATTCGCACTCAGGTCATGACGATGGGTGGAATGGTAGAGCAGCAGCTCTCGGATGCGATCACCGCGATGCATAACCAGGACAGCGAGCTGGCAAAGCGCGTTGTTGAAGGGGATAAGCAGGTCAATATGATGGAAGTCGCCATCGATGAAGCCTGCGTGCGCATTATCGCCAAGCGTCAGCCGACGGCGAGCGATTTACGCCTGGTGATGGCGATCATCAAAACCATCGCCGAGCTGGAGCGTATTGGCGACGTGGCGGATAAAATCTGCCGCACGGCGCTGGAGAAGTTCTCCCAGCAGCACCAGCCGCTGCTCGTCAGCCTTGAGTCGTTAGGACGCCATACCGTGCAGATGCTGCACGACGTGCTGGACGCCTTTGCGCGCATGGACATTGACGAAGCGGTGCGCGTCTATCGCGAAGATAAGAAGGTGGATCAGGAGTATGAAGGCATTGTGCGTCAGCTGATGACCTATATGATGGAAGACTCCCGCACCATTCCTAGCGTGTTGACCGCCCTCTTCTGCGCCCGCTCTATCGAGCGTATCGGCGATCGCTGCCAGAACATCTGCGAGTACATCTTCTACTTCGTTAAAGGCCAGGATTTCCGCCACGTTGGCGGCGACGAACTGGACAAGCTGCTCGCCGGAAAAGATCCGAAAGAGTAAGCGCAATAAAAACCCCCTCGTGATGAGGGGGTTTTGCTTCACGCTGACTTACTGAGTAGCTGACCGGCAAGCGTTGCGATCTCATCGCATTGCCACAGCTTCTCCCGCCAGCGGTGCGGGATCCCCTCCACGCCGTACCAGGCACCAGCAAGCTGCCCGGCAATCGCCGCAGTGGTATCCGCATCATCGCCAAGGTTGGTCGCCAGCAGGATCGTCTCTTCGAAACTCTCCCCGTGAGCGAAGCACCAAAGCGCCGCCTCCAGGCTTTGCACGCAGTAACCAGTGCCGAACACCTCCGCACGCGATTTCTGCCGGTAATGCCCTTCGGCGATCTGGCGCAGATTAGCCTGTTCCGGCAGCTGCGCAATATCTGTCAGCGTGTCGGATTTACTCTTGCCCTGTAGCGCATTGATAAGCATCTGCGCGAAGAGACGACAGCTGGCCAGTGCTTCTGGCGCGGCGTGCGTCGTCCGCGATGACGCTTCGGCATACTCCAGCGCCTTTGGCACATCCGGATAGTACCAGAGCACTACCGGCGCCAGCCGCATCAATGAACCGTTGCCCGCCGTGCGCGGATCGCTCGAGCCGGCAAAGGGTTCGCCGTTGAGCGTAAAGCGCCGCAGCGCGGATGAGACGGTCATGCCGATATCAAAACAGGTTCCCGTGGAGCTTAAATAGCCCCACTTCCACCAGTTCAGATAGCGGTTCATCTGATCGGTCGCATCAAACCCTTTACAGGCGATCAGGCTGTGCGCGAGGCAGAGCGCCATTGAGGTGTCGTCCGTCCACTGCCCGGCTTTTAAATGAAACGGGCCGCCGCCGACCATATCGGTGACCGGGGTAAAGCTCTCTCTGGGACTGAACTCTACCGTTGTGCCAACCGCATCTCCGGCCGCAAGGCCGAGAAGGCACCCCTGATAACGCGCAAGTAAATCCGACATCGTTTATTCCTTATTTCGGGCAAGTCGTCAGGAGAAATCTGCCCACAGACGCAGCTTCCCGCAGTGGAGGCAGCGGAAGAGGTAGCCCTGACAGTCGCCGCCGTCGCGCAGATACTCCTGTAGTTTGTTGATATCCATACCAAAGGCCCGGCAATCGGCGTCCAGATCGGCAAACTGATCCAGCTTGTCGGCTATCTCTTTCCAGCCAACGTAACCGATAAAGGCGCAAAAATCATTGCAGTGCGCCAGCCAGTGCTCCTGCTGCCAGCCGCAATAGCCGGGTGTGCGTTGCGTCAACTCAGCAACGGTATCTTCCGGCCACGAACTGCTAAAGCCGGTAAATTCGCCCTCATCATCAAACTCCCCTTCGACACCTTCAAGGCTGCAATCATCCTGAAATGTGCCGTTGAATTTCTCTGCTGCTGAACCATCGGCAATGCACCACGGGCAGAGCGTATCGACATCTTCCGCAGTAAAGAACGGGTTGGTGTAGTAGACGTCTGTTGGCTGTGAGCAACAGGCGCAGGTCACGGTTTTGCCTTCAGAGAAGACGCCCGTTTCCAGGGGCTGTGGATGGTATTTGAATACCGGGAGAGGGCGATTATTCTGGTCCATAAAAACATCCTGTTTTGTAGGTAAGTTAGCGCGTAACAGACCACCCGCGAGCGCGCCACAATGCTGGCAGCTGTGCTAAGTCAGTAAATGTCGTCACTTTTGGGTGATCGATAGGTACGTTATGCGGGTCGGCGCAGAAGTAAAAGACTTCCATCCCTGCCGCAATGCCAGATTGCGCTCCGGCGGCGGAATCATCCACCAGAATGCACTTCTCCGGCGAGACATCGAGTACCTCTGCTGCATGGTACATTAACGCTGGATCGGGCTTCCAGCGCTGGATGTCATAGCCACTGAACAGTTTTTCCGGAAAGTGGTGCAACATCCCAAGTTTACCTAATGAGTGTTGCATTTTGCTCACTGGCCCGTTAGAGACCACGCACATGGGAACGCTAACGGCATCAAGCAGTGCGCTGGCACCCGGAATCACCTCTAGCTCGCTGTCGAACAGCCGCGCTACTTCGGCACGATAAACCGGCTCAAGCAGCGCTTTATCCAGCGCTTTACCGTGCTCTTCGCCGATAACATCAATAATTTCATACAGTTTCATACCTTTGAAACGCTTAAAGACCTCTTCGAGATCCAGCGTAATGCCAACGGTTTGAAACATATGGACGTATGCGCGGGAACAGATTACTTCGCTATCGACCAGGGTGCCGTCACAGTCGAAAAAGATCGCTTCAATGTGGGACATGCCATTTCCTGTGATTACAAGTTTAACGATTACTTAACGCAGATTGCGGGACGCAATCGTTGCCGTATAAGCAAATTCAATGAAAAAAAGTGCGTGATAACCGTCAATACTGCCTCATTTTGGTATAGGATAGCGACGAATTTTCCCTCCTATTCCGGAAATTGATAATGAGCCAACAACAGACTTCCCAGGCCTCTCGCCCGGGGTTGCTTGACCGCGTGTTCAAACTGCGTGACCACGGCACAACGGCACGCACCGAAGTGATCGCCGGCTTCACGACGTTTTTAACGATGGTCTACATCGTTTTCGTCAACC
Organism: Kosakonia sp. CFBP8986; assembly: GCF_034044935.1. NCBI lineage: Bacteria > Pseudomonadati > Pseudomonadota > Gammaproteobacteria > Enterobacterales > Enterobacteriaceae > Kosakonia > Kosakonia sp. CFBP8986. The sequence goes on from NZ_JAXCXB010000007.1 coordinate 43,176, forward strand.
CGCAAATTTTAGGCGTCGCCGGGATGGATACCAGCGCAGTTTTTGTCACCACCTGTCTGATTGCTGCGTTCGGCAGCATCCTGATGGGTCTGGTGGCTAACCTGCCGGTCGCGTTGGCTCCGGCGATGGGATTGAACGCCTTCTTCGCCTTTGTAGTGGTGGGCGCGATGGGGCTCTCCTGGCAGGTCGGCATGGGCGCGATCTTCTGGGGTGCGGTCGGTCTGCTGTTGCTGACCATTTTCCGCGTACGTTACTGGATGATTGCCAATATCCCGATGAGCCTGCGTGTCGGCATCACCAGCGGGATCGGTCTGTTTATCGGCATGATGGGCCTGAAGAATGCGGGCGTGATTGTCGCCAACAAAGAGACGCTGGTCAGCATCGGTAATCTGACGTCGCACAGCGTGCTGCTGGGCGTGCTTGGTTTCTTTATCATCGCTATTCTGGCCTCGCGCAATATTCACGCCGCGGTGCTGGTCTCAATCGTTGTGACCACGCTTCTGGGCTGGCTGCTGGGCGATGTGCAGTACCACGGCATTGTCTCTAAGCCGCCAAGCGTGATGTCGGTGGTAGGCAATGTCGATCTCGCCGGCTCCTTTAACCTTGGTCTTGCGGGCGTGATCTTCTCATTTATGCTGGTGAACCTGTTCGACTCCTCCGGGACGCTGATCGGTGTGACCGACAAAGCCGGGCTGGTGGATGAGAAGGGCAAATTCCCGCGCATGAAGCAGGCGCTCTACGTTGACAGTATCTCCTCTGTCACCGGCTCCTTCTTCGGTACCTCGTCGGTTACCGCCTACATTGAATCCTCTTCGGGTGTCTCCGTTGGTGGGCGTACCGGCCTGACGGCGGTAGTCGTAGGTTTGCTGTTCCTGCTGGTGATCTTCCTCTCGCCGCTGGCGGGAATGGTGCCGGGTTACGCGGCCGCGGGTGCGCTGATTTACGTTGGGGTGCTGATGACCTCAAGCCTGGCGCGTGTGAAGTGGGATGATCTCACCGAAGCGGTACCGGCGTTTATTACCGCCGTGATGATGCCGTTCAGCTTCTCCATCACCGAGGGGATCGCACTTGGCTTTATCTCCTACTGCGTGATGAAAATCGGTACCGGTCGTCTGCGTGAGCTTAGCCCGTGCGTGGTGATCGTGGCGCTGCTGTTCCTGCTGAAAATCGTCTTTATCGACGCGCATTAATCCCTTCTCCCTCTCCCATGTCGGGGGAGGGAAAGCCTTATCCCAACACTTATTCAGATCAACGCTTTTTCGGCGGGCAGGCTGGTGAAACGCATCAGGCGGGAAGCCGGATCGTTGGCGCGGGTCAGCACATCAGTCAGGTAGTGCCACCCTCTCTGGCTATCGAACTCCCAGATGCGCAGGCTCTCAATCGCAGGCGCGACCGCAACTGACCAAATCAGCACATCTTCGGCATCGCACATCACTTCTACCTGCGCATGCCGCGTGACGCGAAGCCGCCCGGAGCCGGGCAGCAGCTGGAGCTGCATCGGGTCGTCCTGCATCTGGTGAATTAGCTTCATCACGCTCTGGCGCAGCGTTAACAGCTGCGTTTGCGCTTCACTGGCATCGTTCTGGTTGTTTATCCACAGTTGCTCATTGTTGCTGAAGGTGTGTTTATGCCCGTGCGGGCTGTGGAAGCTGCGCGTCGCGCGTTGTAGCTCCATATCAAGGCCGCACTCGCCTTCGGTAGTAATGGCAACGCCAACCAAATTCCCGGCGTAGGCCAGGGAAAAGCTCGGCAAGCTGCTGTCGGCAAAGCGCGGTCGTCCGCTCTCCTCAACCACCATCTCCGGCAATTCGCTGATGCCATAAAGCATAAACATCATCTCTGCGAGCAGCGCCCGGGAAGCGATATAACGGGAGCGGCGATGTTCCGGAAGCTGAGCTGCGGCATCAAGGCATGCCTGAGGGAGCCGGGTCGAGACAAGATGGCCTTCTGAAAGGATCCCTCTTGCAAAGTGTGTCGCCATTTTTCGCTCCGTGATAATGGGCTGCGTGAATCAAATCGACAATCGACATTATCGCCTGTGATGAATAGGTTTTAATGCTAAAAGTCCCATCTGAAAAGTCCTAAGGAGTGATATTTACACTTTCTTTCGTCAATGGGGAGCACTTTCAGAAAAAGTGATGAAATGATGGCTAACGAGCGCTAAAACGCCCGCCAGCCGTGGGATGAGGGATTATTTACCAATACAGAAGCTTGAGAAAATCCTGCCCAGCAGGTCATCAGAAGTAAACTCGCCGGTGATCTCGCTCAGGCTCTGCTGTGCCAGGCGCAGCTCCTCTGCGAGCAGCTCACCCGCCCAGGCGCCAAGCAGCTGCGCTTTGCCCTGTTGCAGATGCTCAGCCGCCATTTCCAGCGCCTGCAGGTGACGACGACGCGCAAGGAAGCCGCCCTCCATGCTGGTATCGAATCCCATGCTCTGCTTGAGATGCTGACGCAGCACGTCCACCCCTTCGTTAGTGCGCGCAGAGAGGCGAACAAGTGAGTGATTGTTCACTTCGCTGATCCCCGGCTGCTCGCCGGTGACGTCTGCTTTATTACGCACCACGGTGATCGGCAATTTTGCCGGTAAACGGGCGATAAAATCAGGCCAGATATCCGCCGGATCGACGGCGTCAGTGGTGGTGCCATCAACCATAAACAGCACGCGGTCCGCCTGCTCAATCTCCTGCCAGGCGCGCTCAATCCCGATTCGCTCTACTTCGTCGCTGGCTTCGCGCAGCCCGGCGGTATCGATAATGTGCAGCGGCATACCATCGATATGGATATGTTCACGCAGCACATCGCGCGTGGTACCGGCGATATCGGTGACGATCGCCGCTTCGCGACCGGCCAGCGCGTTAAGCAGGCTCGATTTCCCGGCGTTTGGACGCCCGGCAATCACTACTTTCATCCCTTCACGCAGCAGGCTGCCCTGGCGCGCTTCGGCGCGAACCGCATCCAGATCGCTTATCACATCATTAAGCTGTGCTTCGATTTTGCCGTCGGAGAGAAAGTCGATCTCCTCGTCCGGGAAGTCGATTGCCGCTTCGACGTAGATGCGCAGGTGAGTGAGTGCTTCCACCAGATGATTAACGCGGGCGGAAAACGCGCCCTGCAAGGAGTTGAGCGCCGAACGCGCGGCCTGCTCGGAGCTGGCGTCAATCAGGTCGGCAATCGCTTCTGCCTGCGCCAGATCGAGCTTGTCATTGAGAAACGCGCGTTCAGAGAACTCGCCCGGTTTAGCGATGCGCAGCCCGGGCAGCGTCAGAATGCGCTTTAACAGCAAATCGAGGATCACCGGGCCGCCGTGGCCCTGTAGTTCCAGCACATCTTCACCGGTAAAGGAGTTGGGGCCGGGAAACCACAGCGCAATGCCCTGATCGAGGGCGCTGCCGTCGGCGTCCTGAAACGCAAGATAGTCGGCATAACGCGGTTTCGGCAGCTTGCCCAGCACCGCCTGCGCGACGTCGCGCGCTTTCAGGCCGGAGATACGCAGGATGCCCACACCACCGCGTCCCGGTGGGGTTGCCTGGGCGACGATAGTGTCGTTATGGCTCATGGTTTATTTTCCAAAATCTCAAAATAAGAAAGGCGGTCAGTTGACCGCCTTGTCTGAATCTTACAAGTAATACGCAAAATAATTTACGTTGCAGGAAGGCGGCAAGCTTGTGAGTCCCCAGAAGTTTACATCAGTAAACGACTGGGGTGAGCAAGCGCAGCCAACGCGAATGAAGCGTATTAAGAGCTTTTCTTCTCGCGGCTATGGAGACCACGTTTCTCCAGACCACGGTAAATCAGCTGCTGCTGCAGAATGGTTACCAGGTTGCTGACGATGTAGTACAGCACCAGACCTGACGGGAACCACAGGAAGAACACCGTGAAGATAACCGGCATAAAGGTCATGATTTTCTGCTGCATCGGGTCGGTCACGGTGGTCGGCGACATCTTCTGAATGAAGAACATCGTTACGCCCATCAGGATCGGCAGGATGTAGTACGGGTCTTGCGCAGAGAGATCGTGGATCCACAGCGCGAACGGCGCATGGCGCAGCTCAACGGAGCCCATCAGCATGTAGTAGAGCGCAAGGAAGATTGGCATTTGGATCAGCAGCGGGAAGCAGCCGCCCAGCGGGTTCACTTTCTCCGCTTTGTACATCGCCATCATTTCCTGGCTCATACGCTGCTTATCATCGCCCAGACGCTCACGCATAGCCTGAATCTTCGGCTGCAGCATGCGCATTTTCGCCATCGAGGTGTACTGCGCTTTAGTCAGCGGGTACATGATGCCGCGCACGATAAAGGTGATCGCGATGATAGAGAAGCCCCAGTTGCCGAGGAAGCTGTGGATCCATTTCAGCAGCTTAAACAGCGGCTGAGAGATGAACCACAACCAGCCGTAATCCACGGTCAGATCCAGGTGCGGCGCCGCAGCGGCCATTTTGTCCTGAATCTCCGGGCCGACCCACAGAGTGCTGTTCAGTAAGCCAGTCTGGCCCGCTGCGATAGTAATCGGCTGAGATTTGTAGCCGATGGCCGCAACGCCGTTGCCCAGATTCGCTGTGTAGAAGTTATTCGCGCCGTCGTTACGTGGGATCCACGCCGTGGCGAAATATTGTTGCAGCATCGCAACCCAGCCGCCTTTCGAGCTGACGTTCAGGTTTTCGTCATCGGCGATGGTGTCAAACTTGTACTTCTCATACTTGGTGTCCGGCGTGGAGTACGCCGCGCCGCGGAAGGTGTGCAGCGCAAAGTTGCTGCTGCCGGTATCGCGGTGAGAAGGGAGTTTGATGGTTTGCTTCAGCTGACCAAAGGTGGCCACCTGCAGCGGTGTCGCACCGGCGTTTTTCACGCTGTAGCCAACGTTCACCGCATATTCACCGCGTTTCAGGGTGAAGGTTTTGGTGAAGGTGTTGCCTGCCGCATCGGTATAGGTCAGCGGGATCGCCAGCTCGTTCTGGCCTTCTGCCAGTACAAACGCATCTTTATCGACGTTATACAGCGGGCGTGGGCCGTTAGCCGGGTTGTCCGGGCCGTTCTGGCCGGTCAGACCGCTCTGCGCCTGGTAGACAAACTCAGGCGTGGTTTCCAGTAACTGGAACGGCTCGGTCGCACCCAGCTCTTTCGGGTACGTCGGGAGCAGTGCCTGCTCAACATCACCACCACGGGTGTTGATGGTCAGCTCAAGCACGTCGGTTTTAACCGTAATCAGTTTCCCCTGGCCACTGGCCGGAACGCTCTGGTCGGCTGCGTTACCCGCTGCGGTGGTCGTAGTCTGCGTGGTCTGCTGCTGCGCCGGAGGAGGATTTTGTTCCTTCTCCCACGTTTGCCAGATCATGAAAGACACGAACAACAAAGCGATGATAAAAAGATTGCGTTGCGAATCCATCGTTAGTGTTCTCTGGTTTTAGAAGGTCCTGGCGGGACGGGATCGTCGCCACCCGGATGTAAAGGGTGGCATTTTAATACGCGTTTCACTGTCAACCAACTGCCTTTTAACACCCCAAACCTGCGCAAGGCCTCAATTCCATAGTGAGAACAGGTAGGGGTGAAACGGCAGTGCGGCCCGAGTAGCGGACTAATCAGGCGTTGGTAGACCCGTATAAGGGCTATCAGGACCCTTGAGCCTGGCGACAATGGCGGCGCCATAATTTTTCCAACGCTTCCGTGAGAGCACGGTTATCGAGGTCGGCAACCCCTTTCTTTGCCACCACCACAAAATCCATGGCCGGCAGGTCATGTTGGTGCAAACGGAAACTTTCACGCGTCAGACGTTTAATCCGATTGCGTTCATGTGCGCGTTTGACATTTTTCTTGGCGACGGTAAGACCGATACGGGGATGCCCCAGCGAATTCAGGCGGCCGAGGATGGTGATTTGCGGCGTGCCAGCCCGTTGTGGCTGCTGGAAGACGAATGTGAAATGAGTGGGAGTTAACAAACGTAACTCCCTGGGAAAAGCGAGCTTAACCACTCAGGGGTTAGCTTTTATTACTTGGAAACGGTCAGACGTGCGCGGCCTTTAGCGCGACGACGAGCCAGAACCTGGCGACCATTTTTAGTAGCCATACGAGCACGGAAGCCGTGAGAACGGTTGCGCTTCAGTACGGACGGTTGAAAAGTGCGTTTCATGGCGATTTCTACCTAAACTTGAATAAATTCACTGACTTTTGCGTATGCCCGAACGAATATCGAACGACCGGCGCGCAAGCCATGGGTAATTAAAGAGGCCGGATTGTAATAATTGTACACTCCGGAGTCAATTCTCTTTCCTTATAGCGCACGTATTTTTGCACAGATCTGCGCAAAAACTAAGCGGCTTCCGGCGCCTGAAAAGAGTAAGACGCGCCGGGGGCAGAATTATACGGGGCAAATGGCAAAGCGCAAGGATCCGCCTGGATCTTCCTTAGATCGTTTATGGGATTATTCGGCGAAAACCATTTAATTTTCCAATATGCGGCCTAAATCTTCCCGCACCCATGCCTGGATCGTTTACACTTAGCGCGTTCCGGATCGGCCTGTGGATAAATCGTGAAGAATCTGTGAGAAACAGAAGATCTCTTCGGCGGTTTACGCTATGATCCGCGGTCCCGATCGCGATCCACGATCGCTCTGGGGCAAAAACCGTAAACAGCGGTTCGCACATCACCCCGCTGGGTCTTATCGATGTGTGTCAAAAAAGATTAATGTCTCTGTCTTTACTATTTATCGATTTACGTTCGAGTGGAGTCCGCCGTGTCACTTTCGCTTTGGCAGCAGTGTCTTGCCCGATTGCAGGATGAGTTACCAGCCACTGAATTTAGTATGTGGATCCGCCCGTTGCAGGCGGAACTGAGTGACAACACGCTGGCTTTGTATGCGCCAAACCGTTTTGTGCTTGATTGGGTAAGAGACAAATACCTTAATAATATCAACGGCCTGCTTAATGAATTCTGCGGGGCGGACACGCCACAGCTGCGTTTTGAAGTGGGCGCTCGTCCGGCTAACCAGACATTGAGAGAGCCTGCCACCGTTGCCGCGCCCGCTCAGGCGGCGCAGGTCGTGATTCCGCGCGCTGCGCCTGTCGCCCGTTCAGGCTGGGACAACGTGCCCGCACCGGCGGAACCGACCTACCGCTCAAACGTCAACGTCAAACACACCTTTGATAACTTCGTTGAAGGTAAGTCGAACCAGCTGGCCCGCGCGGCGGCCCGTCAGGTGGCAGACAACCCCGGCGGCGCTTACAACCCGCTCTTTTTATATGGCGGGACGGGTCTCGGTAAAACGCACCTGCTGCACGCGGTGGGTAACGGCATTGTGGCGCGTAAGCCGAATGCCAAAGTGGTGTATATGCACTCCGAACGCTTTGTCCAGGACATGGTAAAAGCCCTGCAAAACAATGCGATCGAAGAGTTTAAACGCTACTACCGCTCCGTTGATGCCCTGCTGATCGATGACATTCAATTCTTTGCCAATAAAGAGCGATCCCAGGAAGAGTTCTTCCACACCTTTAACGCCCTGCTGGAAGGCAATCAGCAGATCATTCTCACCTCGGATCGTTATCCGAAAGAGATCAATGGCGTTGAGGATCGTCTCAAATCCCGCTTCGGCTGGGGGCTGACCGTGGCGATCGAGCCGCCGGAGCTGGAAACCCGCGTTGCGATCCTGATGAAAAAGGCCGACGAGAACGATATCCGTCTGCCGGGCGAAGTGGCCTTCTTTATTGCCAAGCGCCTGCGCTCCAACGTGCGTGAGCTGGAAGGGGCACTGAACCGCGTTATCGCCAACGCCAACTTTACCGGGCGCGCCATCACCATTGATTTCGTGCGCGAAGCGCTGCGCGATCTGCTGGCGCTGCAGGAGAAGCTGGTCACCATCGACAATATTCAGAAGACGGTGGCGGAGTATTACAAGATTAAGGTGGCAGATCTGCTGTCGAAGCGACGCTCCCGTTCCGTTGCCCGCCCGCGCCAGATGGCGATGGCGCTGGCCAAGGAGCTGACCAACCACAGCCTGCCGGAAATCGGCGATGCCTTTGGCGGCCGTGACCACACCACCGTACTGCATGCCTGCCGTAAGATTGAGCAGTTGCGTGAAGAAAGCCATGATATCAAAGAAGATTTTTCCAATTTAATCCGAACTCTCTCTTCGTGACGCTATGAAATTTACCGTTGAACGTGAACATTTATTAAAGCCGCTGCAACAAGTTAGCGGCCCGCTGGGCGGACGCCCGACGTTGCCTATTCTCGGTAATCTGCTGCTTCAGGTTACCGACGGCGCGCTTTCGCTGACCGGCACCGATCTTGAAATGGAGATGGTTGCCCGCGTGGCGCTTGTCCAGCCCCATGAACAGGGCGCGACAACCGTACCGGCACGTAAATTCTTCGACATCTGTCGCGGCCTGCCGGAAGGGGCGGAAATTGCGATGCAGCTGGAGGGTGAGCGCATGCTGATCCGTTCCGGGCGCAGCCGTTTCTCCCTCTCAACCCTGCCCGCAGCGGATTTCCCTAACCTGGATGACTGGCAAAGCGAAGTGGAGTTCACGCTGCCGCAGGCCACCATGAAGCGCCTAATCGAAGCGACGCAGTTCTCGATGGCGCACCAGGACGTCCGTTACTACTTAAACGGCATGCTGTTTGAAACCGAAGGTGAAGAGCTGCGTACCGTAGCCACCGACGGTCACCGCCTTGCCGTCTGCTCGATGCCGATTGGGCAAACATTGCCGAACCATTCGGTGATCGTGCCGCGTAAAGGCGTGATTGAGCTGATGCGTATGCTCGACGGCGGCGAGACGCCGCTGCGCGTGCAGATCGGCAGCAACAACATTCGCGCGCACGTCGGCGACTTTATCTTCACGTCGAAGCTGGTTGATGGTCGTTTCCCTGATTATCGCCGCGTATTGCCGAAAAACCCGGACAAAACGCTGGAAGCGGGCTGCGATTCGCTGAAGCAGGCTTTTGCCCGCGCGGCGATCCTCTCTAACGAGAAGTTCCGCGGTGTGCGCCTCTACGTCAGCGAGAATCAGATCAAAATCACCGCCAACAACCCGGAACAGGAAGAAGCGGAAGAGTTTCTTGATGTCACCTACGGCGGTAGCGAAATGGAAATCGGCTTTAACGTCAGCTACGTGCTTGATGTGCTGAACGCGCTGAAGTGTGAGAACGTGCGCATTCTGCTGACCGATTCCGTTTCCAGCGTGCAGATTGAAGACGCGGCGAGCCAGAGCGCAGCCTATGTCGTTATGCCAATGCGGTTGTAGAAAATAGCGGGCTATCTTTCTGGTTACTCTGGCTTCGGGCAGCGCCCGCAATCTTCACGTACTTCAGTACGCTGCGGTTGCTGCGCGATGGCTGAAGTCAGGCTAACTGCGACGATACGCCCTGGTAATGAGTGAATCATGTCGCTAACCCGCTTACTGATTAAAGATTTCCGCAATATCGAAAGCGCGGATCTCGCGCTCTCCCCTGGCTTTAACTTTCTGGTGGGCGCTAACGGCAGCGGGAAGACCAGCGTGCTGGAGGCGATCTACACCCTCGGGCATGGTCGGGCGTTTCGCAGCCTGCAAATTGGTCGCGTTATTCGCCATGAGCAGGAGGCGTTTGTTCTGCACGGGCGTTTGCAGGCCGAATCGCGCGAAATCGCCATTGGCCTGACTAAAGATAAACTCGGCGACAGCAAAGTGCGCATCGACGGCACCGACGGTCATAAAGTGGCGGAGCTGGCGCTGCTGATGCCGATGCAGCTTATTACGCCCGAAGGGTTTACCTTACTCAACGGCGGCCCGAAATACCGTCGTGCCTTTCTCGACTGGGGATGCTTCCACAACGAAAGCGGCTTTTTTACCGCCTGGAGCAACCTCAAGCGCCTGTTAAAACAGCGCAACGCCGCCTTACGCCAGGTGAGCCATTATGGCCAGCTGCGTCCGTGGGACAAAGAGCTTGTGCCGCTCGCCGAGCAGATCAGCCGCTGGCGCGCGGAGTACAGCGCCGCTATCGCGGAAGATATGGCCGACACCTGCCGGCAGTTCTTACCGGAATTTTCCCTGACCTTCTCTTTCCAGCGCGGCTGGGAGAAAGAGACCGATTATGAAGAGGTGCTGGCGCGCAGTTTTGAGCGCGACCGCATGCTCACTTACACCGCGCACGGCCCGCATAAAGCGGATTTCCGCATTCGTGCGGATGGCGCGCCCGTTGAAGACACCCTTTCGCGCGGACAGTTAAAACTCCTGATGTGCGCGCTGCGCCTGGCGCAGGGGGAGTTCTTAACGCGTGAAAGCGGGCGACGCTGTTTATACCTGATAGATGATTTTGCCTCGGAGCTTGATGACGAAAAGCGCGGGCTGTTAGCCAGCCGGTTAAAAGCCACCCAGTCACAGGTTTTCGTCAGCGCCATCAGCGCTGAACACGTTATGGACATGTCGGACAAAAATTCGAAGATGTTCACCGTGGAAAAGGGTAAAATAGCCGATTAACCCAAGTTGAAATGAGCGAGAAACGTTGATGTCGAATTCTTATGACTCCTCCAGTATCAAAGTCCTCAAAGGGCTGGATGCAGTGCGTAAGCGCCCGGGTATGTATATCGGCGATACGGATGACGGCACCGGTCTGCACCACATGGTATTCGAGGTAGTAGATAACGCTATCGACGAAGCGCTCGCAGGGTACTGTAAAGACATTATCGTCACCATCCACAGCGATAACTCTGTCTCCGTACAGGATGATGGGCGTGGTATTCCGACCGGTATTCACCCGGAAGAGGGCGTTTCTGCTGCGGAAGTGATCATGACCGTACTGCATGCGGGCGGTAAGTTCGACGATAACTCCTATAAAGTCTCCGGCGGTCTGCACGGCGTTGGCGTTTCAGTGGTAAACGCCCTGTCGCAGAAACTGGAGCTGGTTATCCAGCGCGATAACAAAGTTCACCGTCAGATCTACACCCACGGCGTGCCGCAGGCTCCGCTGGAAGTGACGGGCGAAACGGAAAAAACCGGTACCATGGTGCGTTTCTGGCCGAGCTACGAAACCTTCACCAACGTCATTGAATTTGAATATGAAATTCTGGCGAAACGCCTGCGTGAGCTCTCCTTCCTGAACTCCGGCGTGTCGATTCGCCTGCGCGACAAGCGCGACGGCAAAGAAGACCACTTCCATTATGAAGGCGGCATCAGGGCGTTTGTTGAGTATCTCAACAAAAACAAAACGCCGATCCATCCGAATATCTTCTACTTCTCCACCGAAAAAGACGGTATCGGCGTTGAAGTTGCGCTGCAGTGGAACGACGGTTTCCAGGAAAATATCTACTGCTTTACCAACAACATTCCGCAGCGCGATGGCGGTACCCACCTTGCAGGCTTCCGCGCGGCGATGACGCGTACGCTGAACGCCTATATGGATAAAGAGGGTTACAGCAAGAAAGCGAAAGTCAGCGCCACCGGTGATGACGCCCGTGAAGGTCTGATTGCGGTGGTATCGGTAAAAGTGCCGGATCCGAAATTCTCCTCACAGACCAAAGATAAACTGGTCTCCTCTGAGGTGAAATCGGCGGTGGAACAGCAGATGAACGAACTGCTGGCCGAATACCTGCTGGAAAACCCGGCTGACGCCAAAATCGTCGTCGGCAAAATCATTGACGCTGCCCGTGCCCGTGAAGCGGCGCGTAAAGCACGTGAAATGACCCGCCGTAAAGGCGCGCTGGATCTGGCCGGTCTGCCGGGCAAACTGGCGGATTGCCAGGAGCGTGACCCGGCGCTGTCCGAACTCTACTTAGTGGAAGGGGACTCCGCGGGCGGTTCTGCCAAACAGGGCCGTAACCGTAAGAACCAGGCGATCCTGCCGTTGAAAGGTAAAATCCTCAACGTCGAGAAAGCGCGTTTCGACAAGATGCTCTCTTCTCAGGAAGTAGCGACGCTTATCACCGCGCTCGGCTGCGGCATCGGTCGCGACGAGTACAACCCGGATAAACTGCGCTACCACAGCATCATCATCATGACCGATGCGGACGTCGATGGTTCGCACATCCGTACGCTGCTGTTGACCTTCTTCTACCGTCAGATGCCGGAAATCGTTGAGCGTGGCCACGTCTACATCGCCCAGCCGCCGCTCTACAAAGTGAAGAAAGGCAAGCAGGAGCAGTACATCAAGGATGACGAGGCGATGGATCAGTATCAGATCTCTATCGCGCTCGATGGCGCAACGCTGCACACCACCGAAGGCGCGCCTGCCCTGCAGGGTGAAGCGCTGGAGAAAATGGTGTCCGAGTACAACGCTGCGCAGAAGATGATTGGCCGTATGGAGCGCCGGTTCCCGCGCGCGCTGCTGAAAGAGCTGGTCTATCAGCCGACGCTGGCAGAAGCGGATCTCGCCGATGAGCGCGCCGTTACGCAGTGGGTCTCTCAGCTCATCACCGTGCTGAATGAGAACGAAGCCCACGGCAGCACCTGGAAATATGATGTCCGGGTGAACAGCGAGCTGAGCCAGTTCGAGCCGATTATTCGCGTGCGCACCCACGGTGTGGATACCGATTATCCGCTCGATCACGAGTTTGTGACAGGCGGTGAGTACCGTCGTCTCTGCACGCTCGGCGAGAAGCTGCGTGGCCTGATTGAAGAAGATGCCTATATCGAGCGTGGCGAACGCCGTCAGCCGGTGACCAGCTTCGAGCAGGCGCTGGAGTGGCTGGTGAAAGAGTCCCGTCGCGGCCTCTCCATTCAGCGTTATAAAGGCCTTGGCGAGATGAACCCGGATCAGCTGTGGGAAACCACCATGGATCCGGAAAGCCGCCGCATGCTGCGCGTTACCGTGAAAGATGCGATTGCAGCCGATCAGCTCTTCACTACCTTAATGGGCGATGCCGTTGAACCACGCCGCGCCTTTATCGAAGAGAACGCCCTGAAAGCGGCGAATATCGATATCTAAGGTAATCCTGCATTAAAAGGGGGATCCCGTATCCCCCTTTCTCTCCCCCTTTTCTCCCCGGCGCGCTGCTGTTTTTTGAGCGGAATCGCGTTAGCATGAGGTCAAACACTTCTCATCTGGGGATCTCATGGCTATCAAACTCATTGCAATCGATATGGACGGCACGCTGCTGCTGCCCGACCACACTATCTCTCCTGCGGTAAAAAATGCGATTGCCGCCGCGCGCGAACGCGGCATCAATGTCGTGCTGACCACCGGACGCCCTTACGCTGGCGTACACAGCTATATGAAAGAGCTGCATATGGAGCGGGAAGGTGACTACTGCATTACCTATAACGGCGCGCTGGTGCAGAACGCCAGCGATGGCAGTACCGTGGCGCAGACCACGCTGAGCTATGACGATTACCGCTATCTGGAACAACTCTCTCGCGAAGTCGGTTCGCACTTCCACGCGCTGGATCGCAACACGCTCTACACCGCAAACCGCGATATCAGCCCCTATACCGTGCATGAATCTTTTGTCGCCACCATTCCGCTGGTCTTCTGTGAAGCGGAGAAGATGGATCCGCAGACCCAGTTCCTGAAAGTGATGATGATTGATGAGCCGACGATCCTTGACCAGGCGATCGCCCGCATTCCGCAGGAGGTAAAAGAGAAGTACACGGTGCTGAAAAGCGCGCCCTACTTCCTGGAAATCTTGCATAAAAGCGTCACTAAAGGCACCGGCGTTAAAGCCCTTGCCGATGTGTTAAACATCAAGCCGGAAGAGATTATGGCGATTGGCGATCAGGAAAATGATATCGCCATGATTGAGTTCGCCGGCGTCGGCGTGGCGATGGAAAACGCTATTCCGTCGGTGAAAGAGGCGGCAGATTTCGTTACCAAAACCAACCTCGAAGATGGCGTTGCTTACGCAATCGAGAAGTTCGCCCTCAACTAAGCCCTTCCCACTCTCCCTGACCCGCGCTCTGCGCGGGTTTTTTTTGCCCCGCGCACCATTCTGATAACAATTTGCTTACCAATTGTCGTTTTTGTGATCCAAATTGTAGTACAACACAAAGTGATTGTACTACGATTGCGGCATCTCTTGCGGGGAAGTCAGCATATTTGTACTTCAATGTTGAGGGAAATTGCGGCAGAGGCGATAAAGTAGTGGCAGAGAAACCGTTGCTAAGGACGCGTTATGACCATGAATAAAACCGACCGCATTATCGTCTCGCTGGGCCGCCAGATTATTAGCGGCAAATATGTCCCCGGCTCGGCGTTACCCGCCGAAGCTGAGTTGTGCGAAGAGTTTGAAACCTCGCGCAACATCATCCGCGAGGTCTACCGCGCGCTGATGGCAAAGCGGCTGATTGAAATGAAGCGTTATCGCGGCGCGTTTGTCGCCCCGCGTAACCAGTGGAACTACCTCGACACCGAGGTGCTGCAATGGGTGCTGGAGCACGACTACGACCCGCGCTTAATCAGTGCGATGAGTGAAGTGCGAAACCTGGTGGAACCGGCCATCGCCCGCTGGGCGGCGGAGCGCGCTACCTCCAGCGACCTGGCAAATATTGAGTCGGCGCTCAATGACATGATCGCCAACAACCAGGACCGGGACGCCTTTAACGAGGCCGATATCCGCTACCACGAAGCGGTGTTGCAATCGGTGCACAACCCGGTGCTGCAACAGTTGAGTGTGGCAATCAGCTCACTGCAACGGGCGGTATTTGAACGGACCTGGATGGGGGATGAGGCAAACATGCCGAAAACCCTGCAAGAACATAAGGCGCTGTTCGATGCGATCCGGCATCAGGACAGCACAGCGGCAGAGCAGGCGGCGCTCACCATGATCGCCAGCTCAACACGAAGGTTGAAGGAAATTACATGACAGCTCGCTACATCGCAATCGACTGGGGATCCACCAACTTACGCGCCTGGCATTTTCAGGATGGCGTTTGCCTGGAGAGCAGGCACTCTGAGGCGGGTGTAACCCGACTTAATGGACGATCCCCCGAAGCGGTGTTAGCAGAAGTGACCGAGGGCTGGAGCAGCGACACCACGCCGGTGGTAATGGCGGGCATGGTCGGCAGTAACGCAGGCTGGAAAATCGCCCCCTATCTGCCCTGCCCGACTTCGCTTGACGGCATCGGCGAGCAGCTGACCCAGGTAAAAGAGCGTGTCTGGATCATCCCCGGCCTGTGCGTCTCCAGCGATGACAATCACAACGTGATGCGCGGCGAAGAGACCCAGTTGCTCGGCGCCAGCGAACTTGCCCCCGCCGCGTTGTATGTGATGCCCGGCACCCACTGCAAATGGGTCGAGGCTGATGAGCATCAGATTCGTGATTTTCGCACCGTAATGACCGGTGAACTGCATCATCTCCTGCTGCGCCACTCGCTGGTGGGCGCAGGGTTGCCGGAGCAAACCGCCAGTGATGATGCCTTCGACGCAGGCCTGACGCGCGGCCTCGCGTCACCTGAGATCCTGCCGCAGCTTTTTGAAGTTCGCGCCGCCCATGTGCTGGGCGCTCTTGCGCGCGAACAGGTGAGCGAATTCCTTTCGGGCCTGCTAATCGGCGGTGAAGTGGCGACCATGAACGCCCGCTTCGCCGGTTCGCAGGCAATCACGCTGGTCGCCAGCCCATCCCTCTCTGCCCGCTATCAGCGCGCCTTTCGCGCCATCGGGCGGGCGGTAAACACGCTGGATGGCGACACGGCATTTCAGGCAGGTATCAGGAGGATTGCCCATGCAGTGGCAAACTAAGCTTCCGCTGATCGCCATTTTACGTGGCATCACCCCGGATGAGGCGCGCGAGCACGTCGCCGCCATACTCGACGCAGGTTTCGACGCCGTCGAGATCCCGCTCAACTCACCCGACTGGGAGACCAGCATTGGCGATATCGTAGCGAACTTCGGCGATCGCGCGCTGATCGGCGGCGGTACGGTGCTGAAACCGGAGCAGGTCGATCGGCTGGCGGAGATGGGCTGCAAACTGATTGTCACGCCAAATACGCAGCCGGAGGTGATCCGCCGCGCGGTTAGCCACGGCATGACCGTCTGCCCGGGCTGCGCCACCGCCAGCGAAGCCTTCACTGCGCTTGAAGCCGGTGCGCAGGCGCTGAAAATTTTCCCCTCCTCCGCCTTTGGCCCCGATTACATCAAAGCGCTGAAAGCGGTTCTGCCAGCGGACGTACCGGTGTTTGCCGTCGGCGGCGTGACGCCGGAAAACCTGCACCTGTGGCTACAGGCAGGCTGCGTTGGCGCCGGGCTGGGCAGCGATCTCTATCGCGCCGGGCAGCCGGTAAGCCGCACCATCGAGCAGGCGAAAGCATTTGTTAACGCGTATCAAGAGGCTGTGCAATGAAGATAACCAAACTGACGACTTACCGCTTACCGCCGCGCTGGATGTTCTTAAAAATCGAAACCGATGAAGGCGTGGTTGGCTGGGGCGAGCCGGTGATCGAGGGGCGTGCGCGCACCGTTGAAGCGGCGGTACATGAGCTTGGCGACTACCTGATTGGCCAGGATCCTTCTCGTATCAACGACTTGTGGCAGGTGATGTACCGCGCGGGTTTCTATCGTGGCGGCCCGATCCTGATGAGCGCCATCGCCGGCATTGACCAGGCACTGTGGGATATCAAAGGCAAAGTGCTCAATGCACCGGTGTGGCAACTGATGGGCGGCCTGGTGCGCGACAAAATCAAAGCCTACAGCTGGGTCGGCGGTGACCGTCCGGCAGAAGTCATTGATGGCATCAAAACCCTGCGCACCATCGGCTTCGACACCTTTAAATTAAACGGCTGCGAAGAGTTAGGCATTATTGATGATTCGCGCAAAGTCGATGCGGCGGTCAATACCGTGGCGCAGATCCGCGAAGCGTTTGGCAACGAGATTGAGTTTGGCCTCGACTTCCACGGTCGCGTCAGCGCGCCGATGGCGAAAGTATTAATTAAAGAGCTGGAGCCCTATCGCCCGCTGTTTATTGAAGAGCCGGTGCTGGCCGAGCAGGCGGAGTATTACCCACGGCTTGCCGCGCAAACCCATATTCCGATTGCCGCCGGTGAACGTATGTTCTCGCGCTTCGAATTTAAACGCGTGCTGGAAGCGGGCGGCATTGCGATTTTGCAGCCGGATCTCTCTCACGCGGGCGGCATTACCGAGTGCTACAAAATTGCCGGTATGGCGGAAGCGTACGACGTGGCGCTGGCTCCACACTGCCCACTCGGCCCGGTCGCGCTCGCAGCCTGTCTGCATGTCGACTTCGTCTCGCACAATGCGGTGTTCCAGGAGCAGAGCATGGGCATTCACTACAACAAAGGTGCCGAACTGCTCGACTTCGTGAAGAACAAAGAGGACTTCAACATGGAAGGCGGCTTCTTTAAGCCGTTGATGAAACCGGGCCTTGGCGTAGAGATCGACGAAGAGAAAGTGATTGAGCTAAGCAAAAATGCGCCGGACTGGCGTAACCCGGTGTGGCGGCATGCGGACGGTACCGTCGCCGAGTGGTAATGCTCGTCATATTTTGCGCCGCCGGTGCGTTGGCGGTTAAACAAACTATTTAGCGCATTCAGAACATCAAAAATAATTTTTTTCCTACACCCTCTGTATTTAACAGGGCATGGTGAGCGGCTTCGCCATGCCCAAAACCCGGAGACAGACAGTTATGGATATTTCTGTAACGACTGCAAAAACAGGGCGTCGCCGCTATTTGACGCTGCTGATGATCTTTATCACGGTGGTTATTTGTTATGTCGACCGCGCCAACCTGGCCGTGGCCTCTGCCCATATTCAGGAAGAGTTCGGTATTAGCAAAGCGGAGATGGGCTACGTCTTTTCCGCCTTCGCCTGGCTCTATACCCTCTGCCAGATCCCCGGCGGCTGGTTCCTTGACCGCGTCGGTTCACGCCTTACCTATTTCATCGCCATCTTTGGCTGGTCGGTCGCCACGCTGTTTCAGGGTTTCGCCGGCGGCCTGCTGTCGCTGATTGGCCTGCGTGCGATTACCGGCATTTTCGAAGCGCCCGCTTTCCCGACCAACAACCGTATGGTGACCAGTTGGTTCCCGGAGCAGGAGCGTGCTTCGGCGGTGGGGTTCTACACCTCCGGGCAGTTTGTCGGGCTGGCTTTTCTCACCCCGCTGCTGATCTGGATCCAGGAGCTGCTGAGCTGGCATTGGGTGTTTATCATCACCGGCGGCATCGGCATTATCTGGTCGCTGACCTGGATTAAGGTCTACCAGCCGCCGCGCCTGACTAAAAACATCAGCCAGGCGGAGCTGGAGTACATCAAAGCGGGCGGCGGCCTGATTGATGGCGATGCGCCGGTGAAAAAAGAGGCGCGCCAGCCGCTGACCAAAGCGGAGTGGAAACTGGTGTTCCACCGCAAGCTGATTGGCGTCTATCTCGGCCAGTTCGCCGTCACCTCAACGCTGTGGTTCTTCCTCACCTGGTTCCCGAACTACCTGACGCAGGAGAAAGGCATCACCGCGCTGAAGGCTGGGTTTATGACCACCGTGCCGTTCCTGGCCGCTTTCTTTGGCGTGCTGCTCTCCGGCTGGGTCGCCGATACGCTGGTGAAAAAGGGCTATTCGCTGGGTATTGCGCGTAAAACGCCGATTATCTGCGGTCTGCTTATCTCCACCTGCATCATGGGCGCGAACTACACCAACGATCCCGTGTGGATTATGACGCTGATGGCGCTGGCGTTCTTCGGCAACGGCTTTGCCTCGATCACCTGGTCGCTGGTGTCGTCGCTGGCACCGATGCGCCTGATTGGCCTCACTGGCGGGGTATTTAACTTTGTCGGCGGGCTGGGCGGCATTACCGTGCCGCTGGTGATTGGCTACCTGGCGCAGGATTACGGCTTTGGCCCGGCGCTGGTCTATATCTCCGCCGTGGCGCTGATTGGCGCGCTCTCCTACATTTTGCTGGTCGGCGATGTGAAGCGAGTAGGCTAACGCCACGCAATCTTATACCCTGAGGCCTGTTTATGGCTTCAGGGTACTTTCATGAAACAGCTCACCTTCGCCCCGCGCAATCATCAACTGACCAATATCAACACCTGGACGGCGGACAGCCAGTGGCTGGTGTTCGATGTGCGCCCCTCCGGCGCCTCCTTTACCGGCAAAACCATCGAACGCGTCAACGTTCACTCCGGCGACGTCGAGGTGATCTATACCGCAACGGATGGCGCGCATGTCGGCGTGGTGACCGTTCACCCTGAAGCGCAGAAATATGTGTTTATTCACGGCCCGGAAAACCCGGATGAGACATGGCAGTACGATTTCCACCATCGGCGCGGCGTAATAACCGGGCAGGGCCGCACAACCAATCTTGATGCGCTGGATATCACCGCGCCCTACACGCCCGGCGCGCTGCGTGGCGGCTCGCACGTGCATGTCTTTAGCCCGAACGGGCAGAACATTAGCTTTACCTATAACGATCACGTAATGCATGAGCGCGACCCGGCGCTGGATCTGCGCAACGTTGGCGTAGCGGTGCCGTTTGGCCCGGTAACGCCGCCCTGCACCCATCCGCGTGAATATGGCGGCAGCCACTGGTGCGTGCTGGTGAGCTGCACGACGCCGACGCCTGCGCCCGGTAGCAATGAGATCAATCGTGCTTATGAAGAGGGCTGGGTCGGCAACCAGCGGCTGGCGTTTATTGGCGATACGCTCTCCGTCAGCGGCGAAAAAGTGCCGGAGCTGTTTATTGTCGATCTTCCTGCTGATGAGCAGGGCTGGAAAACCGCGGGCGATGCACCGCTGGCCGGTACAGAGCAGACGCTGCCCGCGCCGCCAAAAGGCGTGCAGCAGCAGCGCCTCACCTTCACCCATCACCGGCGTTATCCGGGGCTGGTCACGACGCCGCGCCACTGGGTGCGCAGCAACCCGCAGGCGAGCGAGATTGCCTTTTTAATGCGTGATGACAACGGCGTTGTGCAGATCTGGTTAATCAGCCCGGCGGGCGGCGAGCCGCGGCAGCTAACCCACTGTGAGACGGGGATCCAGTCGGCGTTTAACTGGCACCCTTCTGGCGAGGCGCTGGGGTTTGTGCTGGATAACCGCATTGCGCTGTGTGACGCGATGCGCGGAGAGATAACCTTTTTGACGGCCGATCACACCAACCCCCCTTCCGGGGATGCGGTGGTCTTCTCACCGGACGGTAAGCAGATAGCCTGGATGGAAGAGGCCGACGGTTTCCGCCAGCTCTGGATGACGCAGACCGGTTACTAAATCAGTGCACCGGCATCGGCGCGGGCGGGATAAGTGAGTTGATCGCCTCATTTTCCCGCTCGCTCTTTTCGACTCTCGCTTTCACCGAGTTATCTCTGCGAAAGAGATCCCAGGGTATCAACAGCGTGTCGAGAAGAGCGGTAAAGGGCATATCCAGCGCCACCAGCGATTTCATACCGATGCCGGTATCGTCATCGGAAATCATCGACGAACTCGCTTTTGTGCCGGGATAAAGCCCCTCTTTGCCGCCCGTATGCGACATCACGCTGGAACAGCCCGAGACCATCACTCCGCAAACCAGTGCAGAAACTATCAAACGCGTTTTCATCATCGATTAATCATCGTTGTTTATTGTCTGAATGCTGTCACGGCGTTTATAGCCCTACGCATGCGAAAACAACAGCATTCGCGCTCCGCTCTGTGGCGGCATTCGCACTTTAACCCTTTGTGCGGTCCCCCCCAGTCTATGCCCTGACAGAGAAAGTGCAAAAAAAGTCATAAATTTGCCCTTGAAAAAATTCGCGACAGCCACATTTTATCACTGTAGCCGCAGAACATGCCGCAAGGGTGTTCGGCTATATGGCATGAAGATCGGTCCATTATGGAAGGTCTTACACACTCGCTGATTTCAGGAGCTTTAACTATGCGTAATTTTGATCTCTCCCCGCTTTATCGTTCAGCTATCGGTTTTGACCGCCTGTTTAACCTGCTGGAAAACAACCCGAACCAGAGCAATAACGGTTACCCTCCGTACAACGTTGAGTTAGTGGATGAAAACCACTACCGCATTGCTATCGCCGTGGCCGGTTTCGCTGAAAGCGAACTGGATATTACCGCCCAGGATAACCTGCTGGTGGTGAAAGGCTCCCACGCCGCTGAACAGAAAGAGCGCTCCTATCTCTACCAGGGCATCGCCGAGCGTAACTTCGAGCGTAAATTCCAGCTGGCAGAAAATATTCAAATCAAAGGCGCCAACCTGGTGAACGGCCTGCTCTATATCGAACTGGAGCGCGTCATCCCGGAAGAGAAAAAACCGCGCCGTATTGAAATTAACTAATTACGTCGGGTCGCTCGCGCGGCCCACTCCCGACATGCTCGCCGACAGGGGGCATATGTGAGCCGAAAGCTCGCAGGTATTCACTCGCTTCTTTGAAGGAGAAACACAATGCGTAACTACGATTTATCCCCGCTTCTTCGTCAGTGGATTGGCTTCGACAAACTGGCAAACGCTCTGCAAACCACCAATGTCGATCAGCAGGCGTTCCCGCCCTATAACATCGAAAAGAGCGACGATAACCACTACCGCATTACCCTTGCGCTGGCCGGTTTCCGCCAGCAAGAGCTGGATATTCAGCTGGAAAATGGTCGGCTGACCATTAAAGGCACGCCGGAAAAACCGGCCAACGAACCGAAATGGCTCCATCAAGGTCTGGTGATCCAGCCCTTTACCCTGAGCTTTACGCTGGCCGATTTTATGGAAGTCTCCGGCGCAACGTTCGTGAACGGCCTGCTGCATATCGACCTGCTGCGTAACGTGCCCGAAAGCGCCGAACCGCAGCGCATTGCCATCAGCTCGCGCCCGGCGTTGAATAGCTAAAATAGTGCATAAAACCGCTAAGCCCTGCTTTTTAAGCAGGGCTTTTTTGTTTCTTTTGCAGGCTGGTATACACTGGAGCCATTGCGGCATTCAGGAGATGGCTATGCTTGGCGAAAAGCTTGAGATTGAAGGACTTATCGGCGTTGGGCGCGCGCAGCTTAGGCTTGAACCTAACCAGCGGATTTATACCTTTATCGGCCCCAACGGCGTCGGTAAAACCAAAATGCTGGAAGCGCTGTTCCAGTTCATGTTTTTTAATAATGAGCTGGTAAAAAAATCCCTCGATTCTAACGATCAGGTTTTCTTCAAGTTCAAATCCGTCGCCACCAATCGCCCGGAACCTTATACGGTTCAGCGGGAAAGTAACGATTCTCCCTTATGGCAAATTGCCCGCGGTTATTTTCCCTCGTTGACCGCGAATACGTTCCCGGTGGTATTTCTCGGCGCCCAGGCGCGCGGAAAAATCGAGACGCAATCAAGCGTAACTAACACCTCGCTGGGCAATCTTGAGAACCGCAGAAAACATTACTTCCAGACGCTGACACGGCAGATGGAAGCGGATTTCGGCTCCATGAATATGTCAGCCAGTATTCAGGAGTGGTTTATTTCTATTGCGCGCTCTT
Organism: Kosakonia sp. CFBP8986; assembly: GCF_034044935.1. NCBI lineage: Bacteria > Pseudomonadati > Pseudomonadota > Gammaproteobacteria > Enterobacterales > Enterobacteriaceae > Kosakonia > Kosakonia sp. CFBP8986. The sequence goes on from NZ_JAXCXB010000007.1 coordinate 65,499, forward strand.
CGAACCGCTGGCAGAAGAGTGAAGACAACCGCGAAGTTGAGATTTCGACGGTGCTGGGTCTGCTGCATGAAATCGATCAACGCATCGACCCGCACTTCCTGGAAATTAGCGGTGACGATCGGGTGAGCCTGAAAGTTGACGGCCAGGTGAGAGAAATCAGCCAGCTCAGCTCCGGTTTTACCTCTATCCTCAAACTGATTCAGGCGATTGTTTCCGGCTATGGCTATTTCACCAATGAAAGCAATATTCAGAAGGTGAAAGGCGTTGTCTTTATCGATGAAATAGAGAGCCACCTGCACCTCTCCTGGCAGGCGAATATCGTGCCGTTGCTCAAGAAGCTGTTTCCTAACACGACGTTTTACATCACCACGCACTCCTCTGTTGTTCTCGCGCAGCTTAAAGAGGGTGAAGCGTATAACCTCTATCGCGACGGTGATGGCGTTGTGAAGACGAAAAAAATCGCCGCGCCGAATAAAGCCGCGCTGGCAGATATCCTGAAAGATGTATTCAGCGTTGATCTTAACCAGATGAAGCTTGAGAACAGCAGCGCCGATGAGCAGCAGGATGCGAAAGCGAACTTATTACGCTTGCTCAACCAGCAGGAGAAAGAGCAATGACACGGAGAGTTTTGCTGGATACCAACCTTCTGATTGCAGCATTTGATAAAAGCGGCAGAACATCTGTGGAAATGAAAACCTCCGCGATAACTATGCTTACTCAGCTACTGGCTGACAATGATGTGGCGCTGTTTATTACGCCGTTGATTCGCTATGAAGTGTTGCGTGGCGTCAGCTGGTCGAATAAAGCGGACTTTGATGAACTTCAGGCCACCCTTAACGATTTTCCCGAGCTGGATATTACGCGCGATATCTCTGAACTGTCGGCCAATCTGTTCCGTTTCGATAGTTGGCAAGCGGCCCAACCTGGTGCTGCAGCACGTAACCTGGAGAAACGAAAGTTTGACGTGTTTCATTTCAGTAGCGCGCACTGTAACAGCCTTGAGCTCTGCTCCAACGATTCCGATATCGGGCGCATCCGTCTGCTACATCAATCCTATGATGTAGCAGCCAGTAACCTCTGACAAAGCCAATGCCTGATGGCGCTTCGCTTACCAGGCCCACGGCAGGATGCAATCTAAGGCATTGCCACCACCTGGCAGATAAGGCTCCGCATGCGGAGCCTTTTTTATTTAGGCATGCACGCTCTGCAAAAAGCGCTGGCGCCACGGTTTCAGCACAAAGAGGGCGAGCAGCGCGCAGAGAATATCCAGCGTGATTGCGCAGCCAAACACCAGGTTCCAGCTGCCGGTCTGTTGATAGAGCAGCGCCGCCAGCGGGCCGCCGAAGATCGAGCCGATCCCCTGCGAGATATAGAGCCAGCCATAGTTTGAGGTGGCATGCTGCGTGCCGAAGGTGTCAGTGAGGGTTGCCGGAAAGAGCGAGAAGATTTCGCCCCAGCCGAAAAAGACCACCCCGGAGAGCAGTACAAACAGCAGCGGATCGTCTTTGCACAACAGCCACAGCGCCATCGCGCACCCTTCCAGACCGAAGGCGACAAACATCATGTTTTCGCGCCCAATGCGGTCCGAGATATAGCCGCACACCGGGCGCGTTAAGCCATTCATAAACCGGTCGATGGTCATCGCCAGCGGCAGCGCCGCCATGCCAAGCACCGTGACGGCGGTAATACCGAAATCGTCGGCGAAAATCGCCATCTGCGAGGTGACCATCAGCCCGGAGGTGGACATCATGGTCATCATGATAAACATCAGCCAGAACAGCGGCTTGCGCAGCATCTCTTTTGGTGCGAAGCTCTTCTCGCTCATCTTCAACGGGCTGCTCACTGGCTGCGCGCTGGCATGCTGCGGCGCGCGTAACCCCTGGCTGGCAATAAAACCGATGGCGGCCATCAGCAGGCCGAACTGCCACAGCGTGCTCTCCAGCCCTTTGGCGGCCAGCGACTGCGTCACCGGGAACGTGGTGAGGATCGCACCCATGCCGTAGCCTGCCGCCACCATCCCTGTGGCAAAGCCGCGTTTTTCGGGGAACCAGCGCACCATCAAACCGACCACGCCGATATAGACAATGCCGGTGCCGAGGCCGCCGATCACGCCGTAACAGAGATAGAGCCCCGTCAGGCTGCTGATGTTCGCCGTCAGCATCCAGCTCGCGCCGCTTAGCACGGTACCAATAGCAATCAACCGGCGCGGGCCAAACTTATCAATCAGCTTGCCCTGGAAGGGGGAAAAGAAGGTTTGCAGAATAATCAGCAGTGAAAAGGTGAGCTGGATCTCCGCCAGCGGAACGCCCAGCTTGGCCATAAACGGCTTTGCCAGCAGCGCCCAGACATATTGCGGGCTGGAGATGGAGATCATGCACAGTAAGCCCAGCGCCAGTTGCACCCATTTCTTCGACGGGCTTGCTACCACTACGCTGGTTAAGGTTGTATTTGTCATTCTGCCACCCTGTTGTTAACAAAAGTGGAGTTGTGCATTAACCATGCCATAACCTGCCAGCGCACGAATCATCAGGAGATGGTTAGCAGGCGCAGGGTTTCACCTGCGGGTAAACGCCTCAGCTATGCGTTAATTGAGAGCAGCATCACATTATATGGTGCGCGGTTCGCCACATTAGAGGGCGCGGAAAGCCCTGCACTTTGTGCGCCATCGCCCATAAAACTGCCCTCTTCTCTGCGAGAATTAGCCTAATCATCATGGAAAGGGATTCGATCATGAGTGAGATAGCGTTAATGGTCAGCATGCTGGCGCTGGTGGCAGTGGTTGGGCTGTGGATCGGCAACATCAAAATACGCGGCATCGGCTTTGGCATTGGCGGCGTGCTGTTTGGCGGGATTATTGTCGGGCACATCGCCGATCGGCTGGGGATTACCTTAAGCGGCCCGATGCTGCTGTTTGTGCAGGAGTTCGGCCTGATCCTCTTCGTCTACACCATTGGTATCCAGGTCGGGCCTGGGTTCTTTGCCTCGCTACGCGTCTCGGGGCTGCGCCTCAACCTCTTCGCCATCCTGATTGTGCTGCTGGGCGGCCTGGTCACGGCGATCCTGCATAAACTCTTCGCCATTCCGCTGCCGGTGGTGCTCGGTATTTTCTCCGGCGCGGTAACCAATACGCCCGCCCTGGGTGCCGGGCAGCAGATCCTGCGCGATTTGGGCCTGCCTGCGGAACAGCTGGATGTAATGGGCACCAGCTATGCGATGGCCTACCCGTTCGGTATCTGCGGCATTTTGCTGAGCATGTGGCTGCTGCGGGTTCTGTTTCGCGTCAATGTGGATGAGGAGGCCCGCAAGCATGACGCCACCCTCAATAGCGGCGTCTCACATATTCGCACTATTAATGTTCGGGTGGAAAACAGCAACCTCAACAATATGGCGATTCAGGATGTGCCGCTGCTCAACAGCGACAAAATCATCTGTTCACGGCTGAAACGGGACGAGTTGCTGATGGTGCCCTCGCCAACCACGGTAATTCAGGCGGGCGATCTGCTGCACCTGGTCGGCCTGCCGCGCGATCTGCATAACGCCCAGGTGGTGATTGGCAAAGAGGTCGAGACCTCGCTCTCAACGCGCGGCACCGATCTGCGCGTTGAGCGGGTGGTGGTGACCAACGAAAAAGTGCTGGGGAAAAAGATCCGCGACCTGCAACTGAAAGAGCGCTACGACGTGGTGATTTCGCGCCTCAATCGCGCCGGGGTAGAGCTGGTCGCCAGCTCCGACGCCAGCCTGCAGTTTGGCGATATCCTCAATCTGGTTGGCCGACCGGCGGCGATTGAGGCCGTAGCCAGCGAAGTGGGCAACGCGCAGCAGAAATTACAGCAGGTGCAGATGCTGCCGGTGTTTATCGGTATCGGTCTCGGCGTACTGCTCGGCTCGGTGCCGCTGTTTATTCCCGGCTTTCCGGTGGCCTTAAAACTTGGGCTGGCGGGCGGGCCGCTGATTATGGCGCTGATCCTCGGGCGCATCGGCACCATCGGCAAGCTCTACTGGTTTATGCCGCCGAGCGCCAACCTGGCGCTGCGTGAGCTTGGCATTGTGCTGTTTCTGGCCGTTGTCGGCTTGAAGTCCGGCGGTGATTTCTTTGCCACGCTAACCCACGGCGAAGGCGTGACGTGGATGTGTTACGGCATCTTTATTACCGCCATTCCGCTGCTGACCGTCGGCGTGCTGGCGCGGATGCTCGGTAACATGAACTACTTAACCCTCTGCGGTATGCTGGCCGGGTCGATGACCGATCCACCGGCGCTGGCCTTCGCCAATAACCTGCATGCCACCAGCGGCGCGGCGGCGCTCTCCTATGCGACGGTCTATCCGCTGGTGATGTTTTTGCGCATTATTACCCCTCAACTCCTGGCGGTGCTATTTTGGGGGCTGGGTCAGGCGTTTTAGCCTGGCGAACGGCCTGCTTTATAAGGAGTGTTGATGAAAATCTCCCGCGTCGGCGAAGCGCCCGATTACCGCTTTTCGCTGGCCAACGAGCGCACCTTTCTTGCCTGGATCCGCACCGCGCTGGGCTTTCTCGCCGCGGGCGTTGGCCTCGATCAGCTGGCACCGCAGTTTGCCACGCCGCTGATCCGCGAAACGCTGGCGCTGCTGCTCTGCCTCTTCGCCGGCGCGCTGGCGTTGTATGGCTATCTGCGCTGGTTGCGTAATGAGAAAGCGATGCGCTTAAAAGAGGATCTGCCCTACACCCGCACGCTGCTGCTTATTAGCGTGGCGCTGGCGGCGGTCGCCGCGGTGGTGATGGTGCTGGTGTTCTATGCCGGATAGCCGTAGAGCGCGCCGCGCTGTCGACCCTGGTTTGCAGCCGGAGCGTACCTCGCTCGCCTGGCTGCGCACGCTGTTCGGCTATGGCGCGCTGATGGCGCTGGCGGTAAAGCATAACTGGCAGCAATCGGGCACGCCGTTCTGGATCTCCCTCGCGCTGCTGGCGCTGGTGGCGGGTATTCTCTGGCGTTATACCCATCTGCGGCAGCGAATGGATGTGAACGTCGGTGACTTCGCGCTGCCCGGCAGCGTGCGTGACAAGCTGCTTATTGCCCTTGGCGTCTTCTCTCTCGCCCTGCTGTTCGCCGTTACCCATATTCGCCAGTTATGGCTTCTGCTCTGAGTGCGGGAAAAATTTATTACGCTTTGCCGCTACGCGTGCTGAGCAAAAGCATGCTAAATACATGTAATCACCCCCGATTTTCGCAAGGTCAACCGTGTTAAAGCCACTGATTGCTGTTGTTATGTTGCTGGCGGCAACCGCTGTGTACGCCGCCGATACGCCGCTGACGGCGGCGCGTTACGCGCAGCAGTTGGGCGTCGGCATGGACGTTGACTGGGCGCGTACCGAGCGCGGCATCCGCGAATTTGACCCGCTGGTGGTGCGTGATTTTTATAACGCCGGCATTCGCCATGTCCGTATTCGCGTGGCGGATAATATGACCGAAGCGCGGCTGATTCACCTGCGTAAGCTGGTCGAAGCCTGCGAAGCCTATGGCGTAACGCCGATCATCGCGTATCAGGCCGATGGCTTTAAAGCCGAGCCCAACGCAAAAACCGAAGCGCAGCTGGTGGCCTGGTGGACAACGGTCGGGCAATTTTTTGGCAGCGAGCATCCGACGCTCGGTTTTGATGTGATTTATGAACCTGCCGACAAACTGAATCGCGATCTGCCCGCCTTAAATCGCACTTACGACAATGTGGTGCGCACCCTGCATCAGCTTGATGCCCAGCGTATGATCTTCATCGCCCCGCGATTGCGCGCCGCGCCTGAGGATCTCGCCTCGCTGCGGCTGCCTGCGCACAGCCAGAACTACCTGCTGGCGGAGTGGCATATCTTTCCATGGGGGCCGCTAAAAAGTAACGGCAAATACCCGTGGACCTCCGGCACAGCGGCAGAAAAAGCGGCGATCCGCGCGCGTATCGCTGCGGCGCTGCGCTGGCAGCAAAAAACCGGTCACGCCAGTTGGGTCGGTGGCTGGGCGGTGGGTGAGTCGATGAAAAACGCGCCGACCGCCTCGCAGCTGGCCTTCGCCCGTTTTATGGCCTGCGAGCTGAACCGTGCGAAAATCCCTTATGCAATTAATGCCGATACGCAGTTTTATGATGGTGAAGAGGGCGCATGGCGGCCCGCGCCCGCGCCGCTGCTAAAAGAGATGATTACACCAACCTGCGAAAAGCCCGAGCAGAAGTCAGGCCATCATGAGGTTAAACCGCCTGTTCGTGGTGACCAGGGCGCGACGCCAGCGGCAACCAGCACAACACAATCAGCAGCCCGGCCAGCGTCATCAGCATCCCAAGGCTAAACTGGCTGTTTTGCGGCAGTTGCGCAGAGAGCCACGCCAGCCCGCCGGAGCCCATATTTTGCAGGCCGCCAATCAGCGCGCCCGCCGTACCCGCTAAGAAGGGGAACGGCTCCATCGCGCCGCTGGTTGCCAGCGGGAAGAGCATCCCGGCGCCGAAGAAGAAGAGTGCCGCGGGCACCACTAAGGTCCAGATAGTCATCACACCGAGGATGCCGGGGATCCACATCAGGATGCCGGCCAGCAGGCAGCTTAGCGACGCCTGCCACATCAGCGTGGTGAATCGCTTATTCTGCCGCCCGGCAAACCACGCGCCGAAAAACGCTGCCGGAATAGGCAAGATAAACAGCACGCTCACCATCATACTGTTCAGCCCCAGCACGCCGCCCATCAGCACGCCGGAGCAGGCCTCAAACACCGCGATGCCCGCCAGACCGCCAATCAGCATCAGCAGATAACAGCTAAACGCGCCGTTACCGAGCAGGGTTTTATAGCTGGTGATCAGCCGTGAGCGCGGCGCATCCACCGGGCGCGTTTCCGGCATCCAGCGCGCCATGCTGTAGGTGACAATCACACACAGCACCAGCAGGAAGATAAAGCAGGCGCGCCAGTTCACCAGCGTGTTGAGCACGCCGCCAATCAGCGGTGCCAGCAGCGGGCTGACCAGAATCCCCATATTTAACAAGCTATTGGCATGCCGAAGCTCGCTACCCGCATAGAGATCGCGCGGCAGGGTGCGCGCCATTACGCCCCCGACGCCAGTGCCGACGCCCTGCAGGGCGCTGGCGAGGATCAGCACCAATAAGCTGTTGGTGGTGATAGCGATAAGCGTCGCCAGCATGAAAATGGACATGCCCGCGAGGATCACCGGACGGCGTCCCACTCTGTCGGCCAGCGGGCCGTAAAAGAGTTGCGAGATGCCATAGGTCAGCAAGTAGGCCGCCATTACGCTCTGCACCGCCCCTTTACTCACCGCCAGATCGTGCGCCATATCGGCCATCGCCGGAATATAGATGGTTTGCGCCATCTGGCCGACCGCGACCAGAAGCACCAGCATCAATAACAAATTGACGTTTCTCTGCCTTTTCATATCGATGATTACTTTTTAAAAGTGAAGAATTATAGAATATATAGCTGCAATGCAGCCCAGGTTGCGGAGGAATCTACCACAAGGAGCGGAATGAGCCACCAGGTGACTGAGTAATTGGCAGAGGCTGCCAGGCAGGATTTCTAAACAATTATCGGCAACTTTTGTTGCCAGAATGATCTACGAAAGGCGCAGCAGGATCGCACCGGCGGCAATACCACAGGCGGCGACAACGCGCACGCCCGCCACGCGCTCTTTGAGCACAAAGCAGGCTAACAGCGCGCCGAAAAGTATCGAGGTTTCGCGCAGCGCAGCCACTACCGCCAGCGGCGCTTGCGTCATCGCCCATAGCGCCAGGCCGTAGGAGCCGAGCGTACCGATACCGCCCGGTAGCCCTGATTTCCAGTTAGCAACCAGATAACGGGAAACCGCGTGGCGGCGCGCCACCATCGCCCACAGCAGCAGGCAGAAACCGTTGAGGAAGAAGGTCCAGAGGGTGTACCCGAGCGCCGTGCCGGAGAGGCGTACGCCGGTGCCATCCACCAGCGTATAGCTGGCGATAAAACAGGCGTTGAGCAGCGCCAGCCAGATCCCGGTGCGCGACTGGCTGCGCCCGTTAAATGCCATGCCGAGAATCGACAGGCAGATCACCGCAATCCCGCTCCACGCCACCGCGCTCAGGGCGTCACCGAGAAACAGCACGCTGACTAACGCCACCAGCAGCGGCGCGGTGCCTCGCATCAGCGGGTAGGTCTGGCTCATCTCTGAGACCTGGTAGGTTTTGGCGACCAGCACGGTATAAACCACCTGCAGGGCGCAGGAGAGTGCGAGGTAGGGCGCGCTGGCAAGCGCAGGCTGGGGAGAAAAAGGGAGCAATATCAGCGCAATTAGCGCGGCAAATCCGCTCACGGCAATGGCGGCGTAAAGCTTGTCGCTGCCCGCTTTGACGATGGCGTTCCAGCTGGCATGGAGCAGCGCGGCGAAGAGCAGAATGCAGAAAACCGAAAGCGTCATGGTGACCTGCGCACGGGAAATGTCACCAAAATGTAACATGACCGGCGCAAGGCGCGCCAGAACGCGAATATTAAAGAGGGGCGGTTGCCCGCCCCCCTTTGGTGCGACTTGAACCTGAGTTAACGAACAAACTTCAGGACTGCTTCAAGTAGTTGCAACAAGGCAACAATGAGTTTCAGGATCAGGATAACCATCTCCGTCTGGCCCATACGCATCTCCTCAGGTAAAGGAGCACCGGCTGACTTACCTTTCCGCTGCCTGTTATCAGCCGTGTTGTTGGCGTAACGCAGTGTGCTCTCAAGGGGTTAAGGCGCTGACGGCACCACCCGTTTCAGCCAGGACTTAGCGCGCCGTAGTTGCGGCCCCCACACAGATGCGCAACATCAGTATATGTGAATACTGTATTTATATACAGTAATTATTGGTTGTTTTTGCGCCATTGAGCCATACTTAATGCGGATGATTATGTGTAAAAATTGCGCAACCGGACGATATAGCGTATAGTTCCGCTGTTGACGTAACGCAGTGTGCTTGCGGTCACCAGCCGCAAAAAGCTGCAAAAAAAACCTCGCTCCGGCGGGGTTTTTTGTTTTCATTTCGGCAATAAGAAATGTGATCAATGGCCCACTTTGCTGCCGGTGCGTAAAAAGCAGTTGTCGGCGAATGATTCCTGTGTTTGTATAAATCTCGTTAATGACATAAAAATTGTTCACACAACAACAGGTCCCCCATGAACGCTGCCACTAAACCGATGAACCTACTAAAAACCGCGCACAACGCCGCGGTGGTCGTCGTGCGTGTGGTGGTGGTCGTCGGCAATGCGCCGTAGGGTCCGGAACAACACACGATTCCAAAACCCCGCCGGCGCAAACCGGGCGGGGTTTCTTGTTTTATCCCTCCCGGAAAGTCGGCCCAGAATAAGAAGGACTGGAGCATGGCAAGTTCGGAAAGCACTCCTCAACCCACGCGCTACACCGGCGCGCAGCTGATTGTTCATTTACTGGAACGACAGGGCATCACCACTGTTACCGGCATTCCGGGTGGCACCGTGCTGCCGCTGTACGATGCCCTGAGCCAAAGCACGCAGATTCGCCACGTGCTGGCCCGCCACGAGCAGGGCGCCGGTTTTATCGCCCAGGGGATGGCGCGCACGCAGGGAAAACCGGCGGTCTGTCTCGCCTGTAGCGGGCCAGGGGCGACGAACCTGGTCACCGCTATCGCCGACGCGCGCCTCGACTCCATTCCGCTGGTCTGCATTACCGGCCAGGTGCCCGCTTCAATGATCGGCACCGACGCGTTTCAGGAAGTGGACACTTACGGCATCTCTATCCCCATCACTAAACACAACTATCTGGTCCGCGACATTGCCGAACTGCCGCAGGTTATCAGCGATGCGTTTCGCATTGCGCAGTCCGGCCGTCCAGGCCCGGTGTGGATAGATATTCCTAAAGATGTGCAGACTGCGGAGATCACCTTAAGCGAGCTGCCAGAACCGGGCGTTAAAGCACCGGCTCCGGCGTGGAATGCGCAGGATGTGCGCGCTGCAGCGGAGATGATCAATGCCGCGCAGCGCCCGGTGCTCTACCTGGGCGGCGGAGTGATCAATGCGCCGCAGCAAATTCGCCTGCTGGCGGAGAAAGCCAGCCTGCCTACCACCATGACGCTGATGGCGCTCGGCATGCTGCCGAAGCACCACCCGCTCTCCCTCGGCATGCTCGGTATGCACGGTGCGCGCAGCACTAACTTTATTCTGCAAGAGGCAGATCTGCTGATTGTGCTGGGCGCGCGTTTTGATGACCGGGCGATTGGCAAGACCGAGCAGTTCTGCCCGAATGCGAAGATTATTCATGTCGATATCGACCGCGCCGAGCTGGGGAAAGTGAAGCAGGCACATGTCGCGATCCAGGGCGATGTCGGTGAAGTATTGGATGTATTGATCCCGCAGATTGAGGCGAGCGCGCGCCACGCCTGGCGCAACACCGTCGAACAGCTGCAAGCGGAGTTCCCTTCCTCCATTGCGCAGAACAGCGATCCCTTAAGCCACTACGGGCTGATTAACGCGGTGGCAGCCTGCGTTGATGATGAGGCGATTATCACCACCGACGTCGGGCAGCATCAGATGTGGACGGCGCAGGCTTATCCGTTCAATCGCCCGCGCCAGTGGCTCACCTCCGGCGGCCTCGGCACCATGGGCTTTGGCTTGCCGACGGCGATCGGCGCGGCGCTGGCGAACCCGGAGCGGAAGGTGATCTGCTTCTCCGGTGACGGCAGCCTGATGATGAATATTCAGGAGATGGCGACGGCGGCGGAAAACAATCTCGATGTCAAAATCATCCTGATGAATAACGAGGCGCTGGGGCTGGTGCATCAGCAGCAGAGCCTGTTTTACAAATCCGGCGTCTTTGCCGCGACTTATCCGGGCATGGTTAACTTTGTGCAGATTGCCGCCGGGTTTGGCCTGCATACCTGCGATTTAAACGCCGCCGCCGATCCGCAGGCCGCGTTGCAGGAGATTATTGACCGCCCAGGACCTGCGCTGGTGCATGTGCGCATCGATCCGCAACAGAAAGTCTACCCGATGGTGCCGCCGGGCGCGGCGAATACAGAAATGGTGGGGGAATAAGCCATGCAGAGCACTGATAACGTCATTCTTGAACTCACCGTGCGTAACCACCCGGGCGTAATGACCCACGTCTGCGGGCTATTTGCCCGGCGGGCATTCAACGTGGAGGGCATTCTCTGCCTGCCGCTACAAAACGGCGAACAGAGCCGCATCTGGCTCCAGGTCGCCAACGATCAGCGTCTTGAGCAGATGATAAGCCAGATCGACAAGCTAGAAGATGTGGTGCAGATCATCCGTCACCAGAGCGATCCCGGCGTGTTCAACAAGCTGGGACTCTTTTTTGAGTAAGCGCTAAAGCGGCACGCCGCCCGTTAAGGCGGCGTGCTACGCCCTATTTTTTGCGCGGCAGCGGAGTGCTGAGGTAGTAGCGCGACTTCTTATTGGTTCTCACGCCGACGACCACAAGTACTACGATGAACAGGATATAACCGATATAAGACATTACTCATCCTCCAGTACGCCAAGCTTGCCCAGTAATTCCACTTGCCACTCGGGTGCCCGCTTCTTATCCCGCTTCGCCAGGAAGCGAACCACTAAAAAGTTAACGTAGCGCGATTCGAAGAACTGCTGCATTTTTTGGTAGTGCTCGTCCGGCCAAAGCTCGATGGCGTAGTTGATCCAGCGGATAAACAGCCAGACATTTTTACGCATACCGCCGCGTTGATTCAGCACGCCAAACGCGTAGAGATAGGCGATATAGGCCAGCTTCTCCTCTTCAACACGCGACTCAAGCAGCACCTCCGCACACACTTTTTCCACCGCCAGCCGCTGATGCTCCACATCGCGCGACCAGAAGAGCGCACAGGCATAATCATAATGCGCCAGCGCGTGGCCTCTGCGGGTCGCCTCCTCTAACAGCTTCAGGCGCTCGGGCTGGGCCTCTCTTCCGTGTTGCGCTTCCAGAATGCGGCTTTTGCGGAACAGTGCTTCCGGCGAGCGGTTCTGGCAGGCGCGATCAAGCGCTACGGCCGCCGACTCTGCGGATGGCGTAATCAGCAAATTGGTCGCCGCAACCGGTGCCAGGCCACTGTGAATATCGCTTAACAGCAGCAGGGCGGGGATCACGTCATGTTCGGCGAGCAGCGTTAAAAAGCCCTGCGCCTGCGCTTTCTGCTGGAAGAAGCAGAGACGGTTGAGCAGCACGTTGAGCTTGTCCGGCCCGATGCGATCGTCCGTCTGCTTCAGGCGCGCAAGCCACGGCTCTGCCGGGCCAGGAAGATGAACACCCTCCAGCGTCTGTAAACGCAGATAGGCGCTCAGCAGCAGTTCGGTGTCGTTTTCGCAGCGCGCGCCGGTCAGCGCGATATAGCGTGGGAAGAGCCCCTTCTCATCTTTCAGCGCGTACTCTTTATGGCACAGCACCGACAGCAGCCAGAAGAGCAATGCCCCTTCCTGGGCAAACAGCAGCCGGACTGAGCCGTGGTTGAGCATAAACTCAATGCTCTCATAAATGCGCCGCGCGAAGAGCGGGCTATGGGCGTAGAAGGTGTAATCGTCGTCCAGCAGGAAATGGACGTAGGTATCCAGGCAGGTGAGGTGCAACGCCGCCTTATCTTCCGGCTCCATCGGCAGGGCCAGCATCTGCTGGAACTCCTCATCGAACGCGCCGATCGCTTTACCGCTGTGCTTATCGGGCCAGTGCTCAGGGTTGCCGAGCTTATCCAGCCACTTCACGCTGTAGAGCTTGTTGCGCTTAAGCTCCGGCAGCACGGTGCAGTAGTTGCTGGCTAAAAAGTTGTCGATGGCGACATGCTCATCATCGCCGTACCAGCGCGGGTAGAGGTAATAGATAAACTGCTCGCGCACCGGCATGCTTTGCGGGTCGCACTCCAGCGCGCGGTTGAGCCAGTAAAGCGGCGGCATCTCCGCTTCCTGCTCATCGGCCACGGGCAGACCGGTGTAAATTGGCTCACTGGAGAGCGGTAAACCGCCTTTTTCGCGGGCGAAGGCCAGCGCCGCGTCTGAATAAGCGCTCAGATCGAGCACTATCGGCTGATGCGGCTCCTCGAACCACGCGGGTTGGTTAAAGTGCCCGCTCGCCGTCAGCAGTAGGTAATAGAGATAAGGCGTCTGGTTATTCAGGGAGATCGCCTTCGCCGCCCAGTAAAAGAGCAGATCGCTGCTGATACGGGCGCGGCTCCACTGGGTGGCGGTCACCCGGTCAGCGTAGTGGCCGCCGCGCGCGTCGCCGGCGATGTTAAGCCAGCGCTGAGCCAGCATCGCACAGGGGTAATGAGCCTGCGGCTGCTGCTGATGCCAGGCGGTCAGCAGTTCGACGATCTTCTCTTCGCTATACAACTGCGGGGTAAAGAGAAAGGTGTACTGGCTGATGATGGGAAAAAACGCATCATCGCGATCCTGCTGCCAGCGCGCCTCGGCGGCGGCATAGTAGCGGGTAAGGGCTTCAAACTCCCCGGCGTGCATCAAATCGCGCAACTGCTGGCGGACAGAAAAAATCTCATCCAGTGAAATCATGGTGCCTCATAAGGGAGATGTGAAAAAAATGTTGCCCATTGTCCCGAAAAAAGCCGGCAAGAACAAACCCCTGATTTAGGTGTTTGAGCGCACTTAGCGCTGTTAGTCGACGCCGATTTGCCCGTATGATGAGCCTCTTATCGCTGCGGGAGAACGTATGATCTGGTTGATGTTGGCCACGCTGGTGGTGGTCTTTGTGATTGGTTTTCGGGTGTTAACCTCCGATTCCCGGCGTGCGATCCGCCGTCTTACCGACCGGCTTAATATTCAACCCGTGCCGGTGGAGTCGATGATTGATCAGATGGGCAAAACTGCGGGCAATGAATTTCTGCGCTATTTAGCGCGTCCCGATGAAGCGCACCTGCAAAACGCGGCACAGCTGCTGCTGATCTGGCAAGTGGCGATTGTCGATAGCGGCGAGCAAAATTTTCACTACTGGCACCGGCTGATGCAGAAAGCGCGGCTTGCGGCACCGATTACCGATGCGCAATTACGCCTGGCGCTTGGCTTTCTGCGTGAAATCGATCCGGATAAAGCCGAACTAAGCAATTTCCAGATGCGCTACAACGCGCTTTTCGCACCGGAAGAGGGCGTCTATTGGCTGCACTGATAGCGATGCTGAAGAGTTGCCGAATTGTTAATTGCGTCACACTTTATGAATGTTACACTGCGCGACTTTCACGTTTAACAATTAAGCAGGTAATCAATGAGTGAGCAAAGTATGGCGCAATCTTCAGCCGATCCGGTCACGCGGCCGAACTGGTCCGCCGTTTTCGCCGTAGCCTTCTGTGTAGCATGCTTGATCACCGTTGAGTTTCTGCCGGTCAGCCTGCTGACGCCGATGGCGCTGGACCTGGGCGTTTCCGAAGGGCTTGCCGGGCAAACCGTCACCGTGACCGCTTTTGTGGCGATGTTCGCCAGCCTGTTTATTACCAGCATTATTCGCACCACCGACCGCCGCTATGTGGTGTTCGCCTTTGCGCTGCTGCTGACCCTCTCCTGCCTGCTGGTCTCGTTTGCCACCAGTTTTACCCTGCTGTTAGTCGGGCGTGCCTGCCTCGGGCTGGCGCTTGGCGGCTTCTGGGCGATGTCCGCCTCGCTGACCATGCGTTTAGTGCCGATGCGCACGGTGCCGAAAGCGCTGTCGGTCATCTTTGGCGCGGTGTCGATTGCGCTGGTGATTGCCGCGCCGCTGGGCAGTTTTCTTGGCGGGATTATCGGCTGGCGTAACGTCTTTAACGGCGCAGCGCTGATGGGCGTGGCCTGTATTATCTGGGTGTGGATGGCGCTGCCATCGCTGCCAGGGCAGACCGAGCAGCACCAGAATATGTTTGGCCTGCTGAAACGCCCCGGCGTTGCGGCGGGGATGCTGGCGATTTTCATGGTCTTCGCCGGCCAGTTCTCCTTCTTCACCTACATTCGCCCGGTCTATACGACCCTTGCCGGTTTCAGCGTCGATGGGCTGACGCTGGTGCTGCTCAGTTTTGGTATCGCCAGTTTCGTCGGCACCTCATTCTCGTCGGTGGTGATGAAGCGCTCGGTGAAAATGACGCTGGCCCTTGCGCCGTTGACGCTGGCGATAAGCGCGCTGGTGCTGATCTTGTGGGGCAGCGATAAAGTGGTTGCGGCGGGGATCGCCATTGTCTGGGGGCTGGGCTTCGCCCTGATTCCGGTGGGCTGGTCAACGTGGATCACCCGTACCCTTGCCGACCAGGCGGAGAAAGCCGGCTCGATCCAGGTGGCGGTTATTCAATTGGCGAATACCTGCGGCGCGGCAATTGGCGGCTTCGCCCTCGATCATTACGGCCTGCTCTCGCCGTTGATGCTCTCCGGCGGCCTGATGCTGCTCACCGCGCTGCTGGTGGCAGCAAAAGTGAAGGTCAGAGCCTAAATCTCAAAATGCCGGGTGGCGCTGCGCTTACCCGGCCTACAATTCGCGCAGGCCCGATAAGGCGCAGCCGCCATCGTGCTTTATGCCGGGTGGCGCTCTGCTTACCCGGCCTACAATTCGCGTAGGCCCGATAAGGCGTAGCCGCCATCGGGCAATGTGCCGGGAGGCGCTCCGCTTACCCGGCCAACAATTCGCGTAGGCCCGATAAGGCGCAGCCGCCATCGGGCAATGTGCCGATATTGGTTATGCGGCGCGCACCTTGCGGCGTGAATCCAGCGCGATGAGCAACACCGATGAGACAATCAACAGCGTGCCGAGCCAGTCCGGCAATGTGAACACCACCCCGAGCAGCGCCACCGAAAGCAGGGCGCTACTGAGCGGTTCGGCGCAGCTTAAGATGCTCGCTTTCGAGCCGCCAATCATCTGCGCGCCCTTCAAATAAAGGCTAAAGGTCACCGCCGTACCAATCACCACCAGGTAGAAAAAGGCCATCAACAGCGCGCCGTCAATGACAAAATCACTCCCCTGCCCGGCATAGAACGGCGTCAGCATTAACCCCGCCAGCAACATACTCCAGCCGACAATCGGCAGCGTGCCGTAACGGGCAATCAGCGCCGAAGGATAAGTGGTGTAAAAAGCGGCGGAAAAGGCGGAAATAATCCCCCATACCAACGCGCCGGAGGAGATGGAGAGCGAGGTGAGATTACCGTGCGTCACCAGCAGGAAGGTGCCGATTAACGAGGTCATGATCGCCGCTGAGACCAGCAGCGTCGGGCGCGCTTTGCGTACCAGCGCAAACCACGCGACGATAATCGTCGGCGAGAGGAATTGCAGCACCGTGGCGGTGGCGGCGTTGGATTTCTCGATGGTCACCAGGAAGCTCAGTTGCACCACCATCGCGCCAAACAGTGAGAAGAAGAGCAGGCTCAGCGCATCTTTACGGTTCTTCAGAATGGTAAAAATCTTGTCGCCGTGAACAAACGACAGCGTAAGCAGGATCACGCCAGTAAACAGCAGACGCGTCATGGTCAGCCACTGCGCAGAGATGGCGCTCTTCTCCATAATAAATTGCGCACATACGCCGGAACTGCCCCACAGCACTGCCGCTGCGAGCACGCAGAGCATCCCTTTTTTCGTCGAACTCATCGCTAACCCGTTGATAACTTATTAACAGGTTAAGAAGCATAACACAGGGCCGGGCGGGAACCGGAGGCGGCATGAGGGGAACCGCCTCCGGGCTGTTACCTTACCACCAGGCTTCCCACATCGCGCCGATGTTGAGCGAGTCGAGGGAGGTATCGTTGGTGCCGTTAACGCGTGCGGTGCGTTTGTTATCCACTTCGCCGCCGGTCACGTAGAAGCGCAGCATCGGGCGGAACTCCGGCCCCATCGCGATAGAGATGTTCTGCGACAGCGTGGCTTTCCAGCCGTGGTTGTCGCCGCCATCATCATAATCCACGCGCTGGTAGCCCAGCTCCAGCCAGGTCGAGTGCACATCGTTCCACCAGTGCATCGGGCGAACAATCGCGCCATAGTTGCGGCGGTTATCCGTTTTTATGCTGCTGTTGTCGTAATCATGGAAGGCGAGCAGGTAATCCACCTGGGTTTGCTGGGTGAATTTATAGGTCCCTTCAAAGCTGGTGTAGATGGCCTTCAGATCGTCGGTTTTGTTAAAGACGCTGTTGTCCGAGTTATCGGAGTAGCGGGCGATCAGTTTGTTGATGCCGCTGTCGTAGGTATGGCTCAGCACCGCGCCGCCCTGCCAGGCGTGCAGGCGCTCGTCGCGATCCACCGCTTTCGAGTCAAAGCCATAGTTGGCGTAAATCTCCAGATCGAGCGGGCCGACTTTCATGCCGTGCACTTTTGAGGTGACCGCATAGTTACCTTTATCGCCAACGTTAGAGCTGCCGGTACAGGTAATGCGCGACGGGTTGGATTCATCCTCCAGCACTTCCGGGCTACAGGATTCGATCGAGCCAACGGCCGCAACGTCAAACTGCACGCCGCCGATATCGAAGTTTTTCACCCCTGCGCCCTGACCGTCGTGGTTCATCCAGAAGTAGTCGTTGATCCCCTGCTGCGGACGCTGGTGGAAATCACGCCCCGCCCAGAAGTAGGCGTTAGGGTTGGAGGCCAGCAGATTAGTCACGCCAGCGTAGGCTTTTTTCAGGTTAACTTCATCGCCCCAGTGATCAAACATCACGTTGATGTCCCAGATCGCGCCGTTATCGCCTTTGAACGCTTTCGAGAGCTGGAATTCGCCGCCGTTGCCTTCGTTGCCAAGACGACCAATCGCCGACGCGCCGTTGTAAGAGCCATCAACGCCAACATATTTCTGATCGCCGGACTGGTAATGTGCGCCATAGCGGGCGTAACCGGTAAATTTCACGCCGTAAGGGATCGCCAGATCGGGGGTTTGCGCCGCGCTTTGCGGCTCAACCACCACATCGGCTTTTTTATTAATTGCGGCGTCCATTTTTGCCTGGCGTTCCGCCAGCGCTTTATCCACCGCTTTTGCGACAATGGCGTCAATTTGCTCTTGCGTAAACTCCTGGGCGAGGGCGGAACCAGAGCAAAGTGTAGCCGCAACCGCCAGCGCCACTGGAAGTTTTTTATTTATCTTCATGGTTATCTCAATATAGTAAGTTGTTCTCAGACAATAACCTTCCGCTCCGTTACGGAGTGGAATATTGCCATCATCAAAACAGACTGCTTTATTTTATTAAGTTGGGTACAGACGTATTAAGATTTACCGTAATCAATTCTCCACTCAGTTACGCTGATAAAGCTGAACGATCTCCTCAGATAATTCGCGAGCTAATAACGACGTCATTAAATGGTCCTGCGCATGCACCATAATTAAGGTCATCGGCTGGCGGCCTTCGCCAGCATCCTGTTCGATTAATTTGGTTTGCATCTGGTGCGCCTGGCGCGCATAGCCATCGGCCTCTTTCAACAGCAGTTTTGCTTCATCGATGTTGCCTTCGCGCGCGGAGCGCAGGGCTTCAAAGCAGAGGCTGCGCGACTGCCCGGCGTTGACGATAATCTCCATTACCGCCTCTTCAAGTGCGACCATAATTTTCAATCCTGGGTAGTGAAACCATTAGTTTCAGCGGTGGCAGCAAACCACTCTCCGCTTTTTTTAACGGTGCGTTGTTGGGTGTCGAGATCTAATTGCACAAAACCGTAGCGGTTTTTATAGGCATTACACCACGACCAGTTATCAATAAAGGTCCACATATGGTAGCCAAGACAGTTGCTGCCTTCGCTAATCCCTTTATGCAGCCAAATAAGGTGATCGCGAACGAAATTAATTCGGTAGCTATCGTTTATTTGGCCATTTTCAATAAACCGCTGTTCATTCTCGACACCCATACCGTTTTCAGAAATAAAACAGCGTGGGTTACCGTAATTAATGCGCAGGTTGGTGAGAATATCGTAAATACCCGGTTCATAAATTTCCCACCCGCGATAAGGGTTCATTTTACGGCCCGGCATATCGTAATAATCAAACAACCACTCCGGCATAAACGGTGAATCGGGATTGACCGCGCTCTCCCGGCACTTTACCCGCCGCGGCTGGTAATAGTTGATGCCGAGCAGATCGATCTTCCCTTCTGCAATCAGCGCAATATCGTCCGGCTGGCAGGCGGGCAGCTGATTGTGCTCTTTCAGCAGCGCCACCAGGTCAGCGGGATACTCGCCACGCAGTACCGGGTCGAGAAAACTGCGGTTAAACAGTAAGTCAGCGTAGTGCGCCGCCTTCACATCCGCCGGGTGCTGCGAACGCGGATAAGAGGGCGTCAGGTTGAGCACAATGCCAATCTCACCGGGATGATGCCCGGCGCGAAAGGCGCGCACCGCGCTGGCGTGAGCCAGAACCGTGTTGTAAGCCACCGTGGCCGCGCGTTTAAAATCGACCACGTTCGGGTAGTGGAAATCGTAAAGATACCCGCCTTCCACCGGCACAATCGGCTCGTTGAACGTGAACCAGTGATGCACGCGATCGCCGAACAGCTCAAAGCAGATCTGCGCATAGCGGCTGAAGGCGTCGACCACTTCCCGGCTCTCCCAGCCGCCCTTCTCCTGCATCACCATCGGCATATCGAAGTGGAACAGGGTAATAAACGGCGTAATGCCCTGCGCCAGCAGTTCGTCAATCACACTGTTATAAAACGCTACTGCCTGCGGGTTCACCTCGCCGGTACCGTCCGGGATGAGACGTGCCCAGCTCAGTGAGGTGCGAAAGCTGTTGTGCTTAAGCTGTTTGAGCAGGGCGATATCCTGGCGCCAGTGGCGGTAAAAGGTCGACGTCTGCTGCGGCCCCACCTGCTGATGAAAACGCCACGGCTGACGGGCAAACCAGGCATCCCACGTGGTGGCGCTTTTACCGCCCTGTTCGCTTTCCCCTTCGGTTTGCAGCGCAGAGCAGGCGCTGCCCCACCAGAAGTTTGCGGGAAATTCATATTTCATTACCGGCTCCTTTTAATTACTGCTGACGGTTTCCGCCATCGGGGCGCTGCTCTGCGCGGCTTTTTCCTCTTCTGCTTTCATCAGCGAGTGCTCGTAAGCGCGCAGGAAAGGCAGATACATCAGGGCGGACATCACCATACAGATCAAACACATTACCAGTGGGCTAAAGGCCCAGTTTGCCGCCCATGAAGCACCGATTGGCGCAGGCGTTGTCCACGGCGTCAGAGAGACTACCTGGGCCAGCAGCCCCATTTTGGTGGCGGTCCAGGCGAGCACGGCGTTAATCAGCGGAACGCAGACAAACGGCACAAACAGCATCGGGTTCATGATGATCGGCGCACCGAAGAGAATCGGTTCGTTGATGTTGAAGAAGCTCGGCACCACGCCCATTTTGCCGATGGTACGCAAATGGGTGACGCGGCTGCGTAGTAACAGGAAGGCCAGCGGTAGCGTGGAACCGACACCGCCAATCAGCAGGTAGTGATCCCAGAAGCCTTGCAAATAGACGTGCGGTAACGCTGCGCCCGCGGCCAGTGCGGCCTGGTTCGCGGAGAGGTTGGCCATCCAGAACGGGTTCATGATGCCGGTGACAATCAGCGAACCGTGGATGCCGGCAAACCAGAAAATCTGGCACAGCAGCACAGAGAGCAGAACCGCGGGCAGCGAGTCGGAGGCGGAAACCAGCGGCTCAAGCAGATGCATAATCGCCTGCGGCATAATCATGCCGGTTTGCGCTTCGATAAAGAGGTTAAGCGGGTGCAGCGTGCCAATAATCACCAGCACCGGAATGAGGATCTCAAACGAGCGGGCCACGCCGGTCGGCACCTCTTTCGGCAGACGAATAGTGATCTTGTGCTGTTTCAGCCAGGCATAAACCCGTGACGAGTAGATCGAGGTGATAAGCGCCGT
This sequence comes from Kosakonia sp. CFBP8986, assembly GCF_034044935.1. Taxonomy (NCBI): domain Bacteria; kingdom Pseudomonadati; phylum Pseudomonadota; class Gammaproteobacteria; order Enterobacterales; family Enterobacteriaceae; genus Kosakonia; species Kosakonia sp. CFBP8986. Next base: position 86,273 of record NZ_JAXCXB010000007.1, read on the forward strand.
AAAGATGCCCTGGCCCGAGAGATACTGCGTCGAGATGGTGCCATCTTTGTAAGGCGCGGCGACCAGCAGAAAGGCCATAAACGCCAGCAGGCCGGTCATTACCGGGTCGAGATTAAACTGGCGACCGAGACTGGCGCCAATACCGACAGAGATGAAAAAGGTCATCACCCCCATGCTGAGGTTAAATGGCAACATCAGCTGTTCGCGGTATTCGGTCGAGAAATCAAGCCACGCGCGGGCGAAGCCGACGGTGGTATCCGCTGAAAAGGGCGGGAAGATAAACACCAGCATAAATGAGCCGATGATCATAAACGGCAGCGCGGCGGTAAAGCCGTCGCGGATGGCGATAACGTACTTTTGCTGACCGAGACGACCGGCTAGCGGCGTGATGCTTTGCTCAATCACCGTAATCATGGATTGGTAGAGGGAACTCATAAGAACACCTTTTAATGTGCCGCTTCAATCAGCGACAGAGCATAGTCCAGTACCTCGTCGCCACGTTGCATGCCGTAATCCATCGGGTTGATGGGTTGTACCGGAATGCCCTGGGCGGCGGCCTTTTCTGCCAGTGTTTTTAACATGTATTTAACTTGTGGACCGAGAAGCACGACCTGGTAGCGTGGAAACTGCAGATCAAACTCAGCTACGCCGTACGCGTCGATCTCAACCGGGATATCGCGGGCTTTCGCCGCCTCTTCCATTTTTCTGACCAGCAGACTGGTGGACATACCGGCTGAGCAACACAACATGATCCTGAACATCGTTAACCGTCCTCGAAGTGTAAAAAGTTATTGCGGAGACGATTGGATATCATATGGAAACCGGTTTCCATGGATTCGCCATAGAAGTGTGATAGCTGTCAATATCTGTAAATAATAAGGCTGAGTTATTGGATTTCCGTCACGAAATTGCGCCATTTGAACAGGCAAAACGGCGCAAATGGAAAATCGGTTTCCATGAAAAAAAGAAACGGCTATACTCGCGGTGGTTATAGATTAGCCATTGCAGTGTCTGTTTTTTGCGGGCGCACCTTGCGCCTGCCAGGGGAGAAAGATGTCTACAATCAACGATGTATCACGTTTAGCTGGGGTGTCGAAAGCCACAGTCTCACGGGTGTTGAGCGGTTCGCGCGGCGTTAAGGAAGCCAGCCGCCTCGCGGTACTGAAAGCGGTCGATGAGCTGAACTATCGGCCCAATGTTATCGCCCAGTCGCTGCTCAGCCAGTCGACAGGCTGCATCGGAGTGATTTGCGCCCAGGAGAACGTTAACCAGACCACCGGTTACCTCTACGCGCTGGAGAAGCATCTCAGCCAGAGCCAGAAGCACCTGCTGCTGCGCTTCGCTAACACCAAAGCGGAGGTGATGAGCGCGCTGGATGAGCTGACCTGCGGGCTGTGTGACGATGTGCTGATTATTGGCGCCCGTTTTCCGCTATCCATTGATGACGAGAATGTGATTCTCGTGGATTGCGTCGAGTCTGCCGATACCACGCTTAACAGCATTCAGTTCGATCGCGCCTTTGCCGCCGAAACCGCCTGCAACTACCTGACAAGCCAGGGCCGCCGTCAGATCGCGCTTATCCACCCGCATAATGCCGCCGCCGAACAGGTGCTGCACGGTTATAAACTGGCGCTGGAAAACAATTTCCTGCCCTTTAACCGCAACCTGGTCTTTATGGATGACACCTCATCATCCGTGGCGCTGCAGGTGCTGCTGAACAACGCCACCACGCTTAACTTCAACGCGTTACTGGTTGCCGATGAGCAGGAAGCGCAGCGCGTGATCCCGCAGTTACAGGCGTTTAATAAGTCGGTGCCGGAAGATATTATGGTCTTCAGCCTCGCCGGCTCGCTGCATCTGCCGGGTATTCCGACGATTCCGGCAATTGAATATTCAATGGATGCAATGGCCGCGCGTATTGTGTCGTGGCTCAATGAAAAAACGCAGAGCGTATTAGGGACATATCGCGTTCGCGGGGATTTAATTATTCCGGATGTAAGAAAACGCTAAATAAATGGGCCTCCAGACGGAGGCTTTTTTATTTTATAGTGGATAAGAATACTCTCTTCGGCGGTTAACCTTTCCCAAACTCATCCTTCGCTATTGAAATGTAATAGAAAATAAACAAACCTATCATACATCGATTTTAAGGGAGCTTAATCGGTATCGAGTCGTACCTGTAAAATCCATTCTTTTAATAAGGAAGGTAGCTATGCGGCACTCGAATATATGTGATTCAGGGATAAAAATCCTGTTCGCTTTTATTATTATGATGGTCGCCATGCCTGCGGATTCACATATTCAGAAGCCAATATCCGCTGCGATCGTACAGGTGTCGACGGATTCATTTACCCCCTTTCTTACCTCTGGCCGCAATACGGTGGCCAGACATTTCGTCCGCATCGCCGGCGAAAAGCAAAAAAGCACCGACCTTGATGGGCTGCGGCATCGGGACTATTTCCGCAACCTGTCAGAGTGCCCCCTCTCTTGCGATCTGTGTGCATCCTGCTGCACCTGTTTTATGGGGCTTAGCGATAATCGTTCACGGCTGACCAGCTACAGCGTGCCGTTTAAGCCAGAAAGCCGACGTTATTCCGGCGATATTGAATGGTTCTCACCCTGCTGCCACACCATGCAAATGGCAGCCTGTTACTGAATTGAGAGTGCGTTTTTTCATATACCCCTGCGTTGATGGTCTGACTTGTACGACTTGTTAGATTTGCCGGTCTGTGGACCGGCTTTTTTTTGGCAGGCCGCCGCAGAGCTAAGGAGAAGAGCCGTGGAAAAGAGAGAGAGCCTCTGGAAAGTTGCCGGCATTACTAACCTCGCCAGCCGCCTCTATTGTCCGCTGGTCTCCCTGACGGATGGGCGTGTATTTCGCACAGTCCGACTGGAGCTTGATGGGGATCGGCTGAAATATATGACGCTGCGCGAGATAGAGGTGGTGGCGGTCAGCCTGATTAAAAATCATGCTGATGAGAAAACCTAAAACAGGCAGGCGTGCAGAAAGTAAAAAGCATTCGTCTGGGCACTACCTTCAATGTAAAAAAGAAGGCTGGAATAATCCCTAATGCCCAGGCGAATGCGTTCTGAAAGCGCAGAAATAATGAGTGGAATATAGCGAGATGGCCGTGCGTTATAAAGCCCCGGATTTCACTATCAGATTAAATAACGTGATCAGGGAGGGTTCTCATCTGTCCCTGTTTTACATCCTTCATGGCAGGGTAAATTACATTTGTCAGATTCTGAGTCATAGCAGAAGTGGTAAAGCGGGCAGGTTTCGCAGAGCGCTCTCTCATTATTACAGCGCGTCTTGTACAAATGGTTAAGGCACTCGTTATCCTGGTTTTTATCCTCAACACTTAATACGCGAATCAACTCACGGGAAGACATGGTGTGCTCAATTTTTTGCGCGAGTTGTGATTTGTAGGCATATATCGTTTTAATCTGTAGGTTCTTTAATTCCGCTATTTTCTGTATGGAAAAACCCGCAATAAGCAGTCGCAGGGTGTTAATCTCATTGGGCGTTGCGCCCAGTAAATAAAGTCGATGATAGATTTTGTCCTGAATCTCTTTATATAACGTTTGCCTGTCATAGAGCAGATTCATCATTCTCGGTCGCATAATGCCTGGCGAAAGGCAGACCGGTGAGCGATCCACACGCATCGCTGTCTCTATCTCTGCACGGGTCAGAGTAATGAGTTTCGAATGCGTTATGCAGCGCTTCTCTTCAAAATAAAATTCAGCAACGACTTTGTCATTGAGATGGATTTTACGCGCGGTAAAGAATACGGCGCGCAGGCGTGACGTTGAGGCGACCGCTGCAATAAGTAATACCTTACGGTGCGGTGACGCATCAATGATTAAGGGAAGTGAGGTGTTTTTATGCAGGGCCTCTAAAAGCTTTTGCTCATCCTGATATATTTTTATAACGATAAAGCTGTTTTTTTCAAAAAATGCGGTGATGGCCAGGAGCGCAGGCCAGGAATAGCTAAAGACGATGATCTCAGCAGACATACAAAAACTCCCTTTATTTATACCTGCAAGTATGAGAGGTATTTTCTTTTTAAAGCCCGGTATAAATTTCCAGACCGAGCCAAATCAAGCTGACGACCAACATGATCAAATAGATGGTTATTGCTGCAATCGTTCCGTCTGCAACCTTCTTTTTTTTATTTCCTTCTTCGTCCTGCCAGTATTTCTCTTCAGTGCAATTTTCTTTGAACCGATCCGGCTCATGGTTATTCCGTTCCATAACATCCTCGTTTCTTTGATAGTAAAAGTCTCTGGCAAGTTGCCGCCATTTTTCCCTGAGCAGAACAAATAAACTGACGCCAATCACTCCCGTGGCAGTAGCAACAAACATCCTGATGCTGTAGCGCATTCGCACGGGATAGAGTTGATAAGACTCTTTATCTATACGGTAAAACGTGTGGTTAATATCTTCTAAATAACATTTGCTGATTTCGTTAATCATGCTCTGCTGCTCATTGTTCGCTTGCTGCAGCACCAGCTGAATTGACGTATTCTGCGCGCCGGCAAACCACGAGAGTAGGGATATTCTAATCTGATTAGGACTGGAATCATCAAGATAGATATCCTGCCACTCGCCGCGAGCGATAACTTTTTTTAAGTAAATAAGGTAGTCATTAAAAAAATCGTCAGCTTCAATTACCACCTCTGCACCATAAAAGTTTTGTATACAGGCCATCAGGGGATAAAGAGAAAATTTTTCTGCAGAGCTGATGGTGAGTGATGTGAGCCATTGTTGAGGGTAATAAAATGTACTCAGTATCGCCAACATAAAACCTACTATACCAAAGCAAATGATGTCGCGGCGGGCATGATAAAGAGTAATTAATATTCCTGAAGTGTGATTGCTTTTATTACTATTCCCCATGCGGCACTGTTGTGATGCCATTTATTTAACCCTCGTTGTTAAATGGTTAAAGCAACCTCCTGGTCTATTAAGTAAGATATTTTTTGTTGCTGCTTTTTTCAAATCGGCAAAAAAAGGGTTAGCGGCAAACAGACAATTTTATGTGATCTGTGTCACATAAAATTGTGTATTTGATCGCGGAATAGCGTGATTCAGGCAGTAATAAAGCGATAAGTAAAACCAGGAATTTATTATCTCATGCAAAAAAGCTTTTAGTGATAATAATCTCTCTGTAGATAATTAGCAGGAATTGCGCTTTCGTTAAGAATATTCTTCTGTTTTTTCTTTTTGTCTGCAAATAATAATGGCCTGTTCAATAAATAATCTCAAGCGGGTATTTTTATTACGCCTGGCTGACTAACCAGCTTGCTAAGCCATTGTCACACTCTCCCACCGGTCGGCCGGGCACCATCCGCGCGATTTAACGCGTTTTCTTTATTAGAAGATAACCAGGTTAATCCTTAGCTAAAAAAGTCAGCTGGTTAGCCATAAGATTGCTAAGGTCAGTTTGCTATAAGCCATACGTTTTCGTTGTTAGACAGGTTGATGAGCGACTCTTATCTTTCGTCATGATTTGTAAATTTCATGCAATGACTTGATGAGGGAGCAATTTTGGCCAGGTTACTGAATCGCTTAACAACAAAGCCCACGCACTTCACCCTTGCGCTGAAAATTGCGTTGCTCAGCGGCATGGTGGCGTTTTCCACCGCCTCTTTCGCCGATGAACCCTTAAAAGAGGGCATCACACCCGCAACGGATGCCAGCCAGATCCCGACGGCGGCGAAATTACGTAAAGATACCGTTGTGGCCGGCATCTCTGAGCCACAGGGCATTTTTAACCCCTACTTTTTCGTTAACGGTTGGGATGAGAACGTCACTAACGTCATCTTCTCGCGCCTGATCGACTGGGATAGCCACGGCAAGCTGGTGCCGGGTCTGGCAGAGAGCTGGACCATCAGCCCGGACAATAAGGTCTACACCATCAAGCTGCGCCCCAATTTGACCTTTAGTGACGGTTCACCGCTCACCGCAGAAGATGTGGCCTTCACCTTAACCGTGCTTTATGACCCGAAATATGACGGCGATACCGATATCACGTTAGCGAATATCGCGGGCGGCGCGGAGTATAAAGCGGGCAAAGCGGAGAGCGTCAGCGGCCTGAAAGTGATCGATGCCCACACGCTGCAAGTGACCACCACCCAGCCGGGCGCGACGACGCTGGCGAAAATCGGCGGGCCAGTGCTGTCGAAAGCCTATTACGGTAAAGGGTATCAGCGCGGCAATCTCGACTATTTACGCACACTGCACGGCAAGCCGCTCGGTAACGGGCCGTACGTCTACGACAAATACATTCCAGGCCAGGAGATCCGCTTCCACGCCAATACCCATTTCTACCGTGGTACACCGCCGACGCCGCGCTTTATCTATCGCGTGACCAACCCGTCGACCAACTTCCAGCTTTTCCAGACCGGCGAGACCGATTACGACGCGTTTACCTCGCGCCCGGATGATATTGAGCAGCTCAAAATGCTGGGCTTCGCCAATATCAACCTCTACGGCTCCAGCGACTACAGCAAAGTGGAGTTCAACGTGCATCGCCCGGCGTTGCAGGATGCGAAAGTGCGACAGGCACTGATTTATGGCCTCGATCGCCAGAAACTGATTGATGTGGTCTATCAGGGCTACGGCAAAGTGGCGATTGAGCCGATCGCGCCCATCTCCTGGGCCTATAACGCCGATGGCGTAAACCCTTATAAGTACGATCCGGCACAGGCGAAAAAGCTGCTTGATGAAGCAGGCTGGAAACCGGGCCCGGACGGCATCCGCGTAAAAGAGGGCAAACGTCTCGAACTGACGCTGCTGGTGAGCAAAAAAGTGCTCAACGATGCGCTAATCCCTATCGCCAAAGAGAACTGGCAGCAGATTGGCGTATTGCTGAAGCCGCAGGTGGTGGACTTTAACGCCCTGATGTCTCAACGCAAAGCGGGCAACTATGATCTCGTCTCGTTTAGCACCAGCACGCTGAACGATCCCCATGATGGCGTCTGGGATTACTACAGCACGGAATCGAAAGAGTCGGGCTATAACAATCCGCAGGTCGATAAGCTGATTAACGAAGGCAACGCCGAACTGGATGTCGAGAAACGCAAGCCTATCTATCACCAGCTCTATAAAGTGCTGGCCGACGATCCGCCGGTGATTCTCCTCGGCTACCGCCAGATTTTGTCGGCGAGCAGCGCCCGTGTGACCGGCTTCAAACCGGACATCTATAACGGCCTGACCGGCAGCCTGCCGGATGTCAAAATCGTTAAGTAAGACCTTTACCGCCGCCGGGAATGCCCGGCGGCGGGCATGAGAGCGTTATGGGAAACTTTATCCTCAGGCGGCTGCTGCAAACCGTGCCGATGCTGCTGCTGGCTTCACTGATCATCTTTATGCTGTTCGCCAAAACACCGGGCGACTTTATCGACGGTAATATCACCCTGACCGCCGCCCGCGCCGCTGAACTGAAAGCGATTTACGGCCTCGATCAGCCTCTTTTTACCCGCTATCTGCACTGGCTTGGCCAGCTGCTGCGCGGCGATCTCGGCTTCTCGCTGCAATACCAGATCCCGGTCAGCCAACTTTTGAACCAGTACATCTGGAACTCCTTCCTGCTGGCAAGTATCGCGCTGGTTTTCTATTGGGGGATTGGCCTCGCGGTCGGCATTGCTTCAGCGCTAAAACCCAATTCGCTGTTTGACCACGTGGTGAGCGTGGTGGTCTTCGCCGCCATGTCCTTTCCGACCTTCTTCCTCTGCCTGCTGCTGATTAAGTGGTTCGCCGTTGATCTGCACTGGCTGCCGGTGGGCGGCATGACCAATACCGGCAGCGATGAAAGCGGCTGGGCGTGGGTGATGCAGGTTGCCGCGCATCTGGCGCTGCCGGTGCTGGCGCTGGTGATGTTGCAGGCGGGCAGCCTGACGCGCTACTTCCGCGCCAGCATGCTCGATGTGGTGAAGATGGACTTTATCCGCACCGCCCGCGCCAAAGGGCTGCGCGAGCGCACGGTGATCTTCAAACACGCGCTGCGCAATGCCCTGCTGCCGATTATCACTCTGCTCGGTTTTGAGCTGCCGGGGCTTTTTTCCGGGGCGATCATCACTGAAAAAGTGTTTAACTGGCCGGGTGCCGGGCATATTCATATCGATTCGCTGGCCGCGCGGGATTACCCCGTGCTGATGGGTTTCACCCTCTTCCTGGCGGTATTAACCATTGTCGGCAACCTGATTGCCGATGTGCTCTACGCGTGGGCTGACCCGCGTATCCGGGTGAGGTGATGATGCTGGGTTCACTCTTCTCAACCAACCGCCGTCTGCGCAAAGCAGAGATCCCGGCGCTGGCTCAGGCGACGCCGTCACCGTGGCGACAGGCGTGGCGCGCGCTGCGTCACAACCGGCTGGCGATGCTCTGCCTGCTGGCGCTGATTGTGATGGCTGTCTGGTGCGTTGTCGGGCCTATCTGGTCACCGTGGAAAAACGACGCTACCGATGCACTGATGATCAACAAGCCGCCTGGTGCTGCGCACTGGCTCGGCACCGATTTCCTCGGGCGCGATGTCTACACCCGCCTGCTGTTGGCCGGACGTATTTCGCTGATTATTGGCCTGCTGACCATGCTGCTCTCCGTGGCGCTCGGCTACCTGCTTGGCGCCCTGTCGGGCTATGCGGGTGGCTGGACCGATAAAGTGATTATGCGGCTGGCGGATCTGGTGATGACCATCCCAAGCCTGCCGCTGCTGATTGTCGCCGGGGCGATGCTGTCGGAACTCGATTTCCCCGCTGAGTCGCGTATTTACATGGTGGTGGTGATGCTGAGTCTACTGGAGTGGCCGAAGCTGGCGCGGCTGGTGCGCGGGCAGATCCTCTCCCTGCGCGAGCGCGATTTTATGCTGGCCACCCAGGTGCTGGGCCTCTCCTCGCGTCGCCGTCTGTTTGGTCACCTGTTGCCCAACACGGTGCCGATTCTGGTGGTGATGGCGACCATGGCGGTGGCGAATGCCATTTTGATGGAGTCGGCGCTCAGCTACCTTGGCATGGGCGTAGTACCGCCGACACCGTCGTGGGGCAATATGATGGATGCCGCCAACAGCCTGATCGATTTTCAACGTCGTCCGTGGCTGTGGATGCCGCCAGGGATTGCCATTTTTATTACCGTGATTGCCATTAACGTGCTGGGCGATGGCCTGCGCGATGCGCTCGATCCGAAGATGAAACGGAGCCTGAAATGAGCGAACCGCTGGTCACATTCAACCAACTTTCCGTCTCTTTTGCCGCAGAGCAGGGGCGCGTGCGCGCCGTGCAGGAGGTCTCCTTTGCCATTAAGGCCGGGCAGACTATCGGCGTAGTCGGTGAATCCGGCTGCGGAAAAAGCGTCACGGCGATGTCGCTGATGGGTTTGCTGCCACCGCAGGCGGCGCGCATCGATGGCGGGGAAATCCGCTTTCAGGGCGAGGATCTGCTGCGCCTGAAGCCGTCGAAAATGGCCGATCTGCGCGGCAACCAGCTGGCGATAATTTTCCAGGAGCCGATGACCGCCCTGAACCCGGTGCTGACCATCGGTGAGCAGCTGTGCGAGCCGCTGATCCGCCATCGTGGTCTGTCAGCGAAAGCGGCCTGGCAGCGCGCAACGCAACTAATTGCTGAAGTGGGGCTGGCGCGGGCAGAGAGCCTGATGAGCAGCTACCCGCATCAACTCTCCGGCGGCATGCTGCAACGCATCATGATTGCTATGGCACTGAGCTGCCAGCCGAAGCTGCTCATCGCCGATGAGCCAACTACCGCGCTGGATGTCACCGTGCAGGCGCAGATCCTGCGACTGTTGCGCGACCAGGCGCAGGCGCACCATATGGCGCTGATGTTGATCACTCACGATCTGGGCGTGATCGCACAGATGGCGGAGCATGTGGTGGTGATGTACGCCGGACGGATTGTTGAACAGGGGCCAACCGCCGACGTGTTACGTCATCCGCTGCACCCCTACACCAAAGGGCTGATCGCCTCGCGTCCGGTGCCGGGCGAGCGGCGGCGTCGGCTCTACTCGATTCCCGGCCAGGTGCCCGATCTGGCTGAACTGCCGCCGTGGTGCGCCTTTTACGATCGCTGCGAGCGCGCGACCGACGCCTGTCGGCGCGGCATTCCGCCGCTGGTGGGCGACGAGACCCGGCAGGCGGCCTGTATTCACAGTGCGTTAACGGAGCCGCAGGCATGAGCGCAGAGTATGTGATTGAAGTTAACGACCTGAAGAAGTACTTCCCGCTGCGCGATGGGCTGTTTGGTCAGCAGACCGGAGAGGTGCGCGCGGTTGATGGCGTCAGTTTTAATATTCGCCCTGGCACTATTTTTGGCCTGGTCGGCGAATCCGGCAGCGGCAAAACTACCGTCGGACGTACGCTACTCGGGCTGTACGACAAAACCGCTGGCAGCGTGAAGTATCGCGGCCAGGAGCTGGGCGATCTCCCGGCGAAGGCGCTGCGCGCCCTGCGACCGAAAATCCAGCTGGTGTTTCAGGATCCCTACAGCTCGCTCAACCCGCGCATCCGCATCGGCGATGCGATTGGTGAAGCGATGCTGGAGCATAAGCTCTGCACCCGCGCAGAGCTGTATGACAAGGTGATTGCGGTGATGAAGGTTTGCGGGCTGGCGCCGCAGCACTACAACCGCTTTCCCCATGAGTTTTCCGGCGGCCAGCGCCAGCGAATTGGCATTGCCCGCGCGCTTATCCTCAACCCCGACTTTATTATTGCCGATGAGCCGATTTCGGCGCTGGATGTCTCTATTCAGGCGCAGATTATCAACCTGTTCGCCGATCTTCGCGACGACTTCGGCGTCACGTTTCTCTTTATCTCCCACGATCTCGGCGTTGTCGAACATCTGTGCGATGACGTGGCAGTGATGTATCTCGGGCAACTGGTGGAGACCGCCAGCCGCGACACGCTCTTCAACCAGCCGCTGCACCCCTATACCCGCGCGCTGCTGGCCGCCGTGCCGACTCTCGATCCGCTGCGCGAACCGGTGGCGGCAGTGCAGGGCGAGATCCCCGACCCTTCGCGACCGCCGCCGGGCTGCCGCTTTTCGTCGCGCTGCCCGCACGCCACGGAGATCTGTCGTGAACAGGCGCCTGCGCTGCGTGAAGTGGCTTCCGGGCATCATGTTGCCTGCCACTGGGTGGATAAGATGTAGTGCCGCTTCGCCGTGCTTCCCCAGGCTGTTCTATGCTTATCAGTCCTGTCTGAAATCATGGGGAACACGGTACATGAGAGCACTTACTTATCACGGGTCACATAAAGTCAGCGTTGATAACCATCCCGATCCGATTATCCAGGCGGCGGATGATATTATCCTTCGCGTGACCGCGACGGCGATTTGCGGCTCGGATCTGCACCTTTATCACGGCAAAATCCCCGGTACGCATCACGGTGACATCTTCGGCCATGAGTTTATGGGCGAAGTGGTCGAGACCGGGGCTGGCGTGCATGCGGTTAGCAAGGGCGACCGGGTGGTGATCCCGTTTGTTATCGCCTGCGGCGAATGTTTTTTCTGTAAGCTCCATCAATACTCCGCCTGTTCGGAAACGAACGAAGGCAAAGGTGCGGCGCTAAACCGAAAAGGCATTACTCCGCCGGCGGCGCTGTTTGGCTACAGCGATCTCTATGGCGGTATTCCCGGCGGCCAGGCGGAGTATGTCCGCGTGCCGAAGGCCAATACCGGGCCATTTAAAGTGCCGGATACGCTCTCGGACGAGAAGGTGCTTTTCCTCTCCGATATTCTGCCCACGGCCTGGCAGGCGGTAAAAAACGCCGAAATTAAACAGGGTTCAAGCGTGGCGATTTATGGCGCAGGCCCGGTAGGGCTGCTGTCGGCGGCGTGCGCCCGTCTGGAAGGAGCTGAACAGATTTTCATGATCGATGACAGCGACTACCGGCTCGCCTTCGCCCGCGACCGCTACGGCGTTATTCCTATCAACTTTGATAAGAATGACGATCCGGCGGCGTGGATTATTGAAAACACGCCGGGCCATCGTGGTGTTGATGCGGTGATTGATGCCGTGGGCTTTGAAGCCAAAGGCAGCACCACCGAAACGGTGCTCAGCACCCTGAAAATCGAGGGCAGCAGCGGCAAAGTATTGCGCCAGGCGATTGCCGCCGTGCGGCGCGGTGGGATTGTCAGCGTACCGGGCGTCTACGCCGGGTTTATCCACGCCTTTATGTTTGGCGACGCCTTCGATAAAGGGCTGACCTTCAAAATGGGGCAGACTCACGTGCACTCGTTCCTGCCAGACCTGCTGCCGCTGATTGAGTCCGGCCATCTCAAACCGGAAGAGATTGTCACGCACCATATGCCGCTCGAAGAGGCCGCCCGCGGCTATGAGATCTTCGATAAGCATGCAGAAGATTGCCGCAAAGTGATCCTTGTTCCGGGGCTCAACGCCGCAAAAGCGACGATCTAATCCCGTTTATGCCCGGTTCGCCGGGCAGACAAGTAAAAAGCCCGGTGAACCGGGCTTTCAGGCATGTTTTAGCTCCTCGAAAAGCTCTGGATGCTTGTCCAGCGCCTTAAAGAGCAAAACTAAAGGTCTTGGCGGTGCAACACGTCCGGTTTCGTACCGGCTAAAGGCGTTTGCGCCACCGCCAAACATCTCTGCCGCCTGGCGCTGATCGAGATTAAACCGCTTTCGGATAGTGGCAATAAACTGCGGATCAACCTCTTCTGCGTTAACTTTGCGGACAAAAGCCGCAACCTGTTTTGAGTAAAGTTCACCGTTCAGACGGTCAAAAATGATCTCTCCACATGCGTCGCAGTAATCGCCTGTGATCGCAGTGAGCGTAGTCACTTTCCCTTTGTAACGGTATTCAATGTTGCGGGTGTCATATTTAAGTCCCGCAGCGCCGCAAACAGGGCATTTCATTTATCTCTCCTTAAATGACACGATCAGTACATCGTCAGAGACGATTAACTTTAGATAAAGTTTTTGCCTCTTCCAGACTGGCCGGTAAACATCGTGCCACACCGTATGATCGACATATGCCGTCATGCTTTTAAAAAAATCTTCTGAAGTGAGCGCCTGAATTACTGCGCACATCTCGTCAAATGGCGGTGGATTAAAGCCTAATTCAATCGCTCCCGCGACAGCGCTGGCCGTGGTTCTGACCTTTCCCTCAAGCACCATCCGCTTGACGATATGTAAGCGGACGTGGGGAGTTCCTTTCTCCATAGTTTTAACCTAAAAGCTAAATTATGCAAATAGGGTAAAAAGCTACCGCATGCAATGTCCTGGTCAAAGCGGGAAAGTAGGGAAATGCGGGTGATGGACTGGTTGGCCTGCAAGAGAATGCAACAAATAAGAAGCCCGGTGAACCGGGCTTCCATTTTTAGATAAAGGTGAAGATCTCGTCGCGCGGCAGGCGAGATTTAGGCAGCGCGGCATTAAAATCCTGCTCGCTGCGCACGCCGAGCGATACCAGCACGACGCTGGTCAGCCCTTTCTCGCGCAGGCCCAGCGCCAGGTCGAGCTCACGCGCGTCAAATCCCTCCATCGGCGTGGCGTCGATGCCGAGCATCGCTGCGCTGAGCAGCAGGCCGCCGAGCGCCAGATAGACCTGTTTCTCCATCCACTGCGGCAGATCGCGCTGCTCATAGCGGTGCAGATCGACATAGGAGCGGCGGCCCTTATCCTGACCCGCTTTCGCGCCGTCAGCCACAAAGCGGCCATCCTTCTCTTCCTGCGCAAGCACCTTTTGCAGGTGGGCTTCATCGAGATCGCTGCGCATGCAGAGCGCAATCACGTGCGAGGCATCGGCAATTTTCGGTTTGTTATAGATGAAGTTGCTGGTGGCGGATTTCGCCATCGCCGCGCGTCCCTCCTCGCTTGAAGCGACAACAAAGTGCCACGGCTGCGAGTTAACGGAAGAGGGGCTGTTGTGCAGCACGTTGAGCAGGGTGTCGATCTTCTCCTGCGGCACGCGCTGAGCGGGGTCGAAGGCTTTGACGGTATGGCGGGAAATCACGGCTTCATCAAGGGTCATTTTTCTCTCCTGGCGAACATTCAAATAATGCGGGGCGCACCGTCCCGTAGAGTCGCCGAGGATAAACGCAACGCCAGCGAAGATAAATTGGTGAAAAACGGCAACACTTTCACTCGCAAAGTGAAAATGCGGTTTGCCTGCGCCCGCTTTTCTGGCACAACAGAAGCGCTTGTTATTTGCTGTTCGGAGAGATGATGATTCGGCTGGAAGATGTCACGCTGTTTGTTCGCTCGGCGCTGCTGGGCAGTTTTTCTAACGCCGCGCGCGAAGCCGGGCTGCTTCCCGGCCAGGTCAGCGCAGCGGTGCACCGTCTGGAGCGCGATCTCGATAAGCGCCTGTTCGTGCGCTCGACTCGCAGCCTGCGCTTAACCGCCGAAGGCGAAAAGTACCTCCCCTTCGCCCAGGAGATGCTGGAGGTGGTGCGCGCCGGATCAGAGAGCCTGCACAGCGGCGATAACGAACCGCAGGGCGAGCTGCGCATGGCGGTGCCATCCGATCTGGGGCGTAACGTGCTGCTGCCGCTCATCACCCGTTTTTGTGCCCAGTATCCGAAGGTCTCTCTGCGCCTCTCCCTTTCCGATCAGCTTAGCGATGTGTTTCGCGATCCGGTGGATGTCGCTATCCGCTACGGCGTGCTGGATAACAGCAGCTATGTGGCGCTGCCGATTGCCGAAGATAACCGCCGGGTGCTTGCCGCCTCGCCCGCTTATCTGGCGCAGCACGGCAGGCCGCAAACCCTCGATGAGGTGGTTAACCATCACTGTCTGCTCTTCACCATGAACAACCAGGTGTATGACAAATGGAGCTTTCCGGAAAATGGCCTGCGTCGGCAGCTGATCGTCAAAAGCCGGATGTTATGCGACGACGCGGATGTCGCCCGCCGCTGGGCGGTAGAAGGGATGGGTATTGTCTATAAATCGTGGATCGATGTTAGCGCCGATGTACTGGCCGGGCGGCTGGAGATGTTGCTGCCGCAGCATCCCGGCGAGGCCGCGCCGCTTAACCTTATCTGCCCGCACCGCAAACAGTTCTCCCCGGCGATTCGCCATCTGCACGCGGTTTTGCGGGAAGCGTTAAGACCCATTACCGCACAGCTGCGCAGCCTGGCAGCGGAAAAACCGCACGGATAACCAAAAGCGATCGCCATTACGCGCCAGGCTTAAAGTTTGACCTTCACAGGAGGAAGTGGCGATGGCATTACGTTCATTAGGCACCACGGGGTTACAGATCCCGGCATTAGTTTTTGGCGGCAACGTATTCGGCTGGACCGTCGATGAGCAGCAGAGCTTCAGTTTGCTGGACGCGTTACTGGAAAAGGGCTTTACGGCGATCGATACCGCAGACGTTTACTCTGCATGGGCGCCGGGCAACAAGGGTGGCGAATCGGAAACCATTATTGGTAAGTGGCTGGCGGCGCACCCTGGTCATCGCGACAAGATCACCCTATTTACTAAAGTGGGCGCCGATATGGGCGAACCCGGCAAAAAAGGGCTTTCGGCACGCTGGATTGAGCAGGCGGTTGATGACTCGCTCCGTCGCCTGCAAACGGACTATATCGACCTCTACTTCTCCCACTGGCCGGATAGCGAAACACCCTACGATGAAACGTTAGGCGCTTATGAAAAGCTGCTGAAAGCGGGGAAAATCCGCGCGATTGGCGCGTCCAACCTCGACGCCCAACAGTTGGCAGAATCGCTGAAAGTAGCGGACGAGAAAGGGCTGCCGCGCTACCAGGTACTGCAACCGGAATATAACCTCTACGATCGCGAGAGCTTCGAAGGCGCGTTGCAGGATTTAACGGTGCGGGAAAATATTGGCGTGGTGACCTATTACAGCCTCGCTTCCGGTTTCCTGTCAGGCAAATATCGCAGCGAAAGCGATCTTAGCCAGAGCCAGCGCGGGCAGGGCATCGCCAAATACCTGAATCTACGCGGGTTCGCCATTCTCGACGCGCTCGACAAGGTGGCGGCGAATCATAATGTGAAACCCGCCGAAGTAGCGCTCGCCTGGCTTATTAACCAACCGGGCGTCACCGCGCCGATTGCCAGCGCAACCAAAACAGCACACGTCGAGAGCTTCGCTACCGCGGTGGCGCTGAACCTCTCTACCGACGAGATCGCCGCACTAAATAAAGCCGGCGCGTAAACCACTAAATGCCCGGTGGCGCGCTGCTTACCGGGCCTACGAACTTCTCCACTTCATAAAATAAGGCTTTATAATCGCGCCACCTTCACTGTTGGCTGAAATAAAGATTATGAAAGCTTACGCCCTGGTTTCCCTGCTCCTTCTGTTTAGCCATCACGCTTATTCCGCGCAAAAAAGCATTTCCCACTGCATCGAACAATATGGCGAAAACGATGATGAGTGTTTAGAGGATGTAAACGATACCTCTGAGGCTGCGCTGAATAAGGCTTATGAAGCGAAGCTGAAAGAGATCGCCTCTTTTGACTACACGCGCTGGTGGCGAGGCTCTCAGGAGCAGAAAGATCGCATGCTGGCAACCTATAAGCAGAATCAGAAAGAGTGGCTTCAGTACAGAAACAATTACTGCGAACTGGTGAGTACGCAAGCGATGGGCACCCATGCATTTGGTGAAGCTATGTTAGGTTGCGTTCTCAATATGAATACGTTGCGTATCGATCAGATTAATAAAATCCGGCTTTAAAACCGCCATACCGCGATGCTTTTCTGACCCACAAACCCCGTAGGCCGGATAAGGCGCAAGCCGCCATCCGGCATCGCCCTTCATTGCTGGGAGCCGACCCGCCAGGCCATCGCGGCGCTGGCGACGGCGAACAGCGCCATGATCCACGCCATCGTCCACGGCGTGCCGTCGCGAAATCCCGCCAGCAGCAGGGAAGAGATAATGCCGCTGCCATATTGCAGGGAGCCAATCAGCGCCGAGGCCGAGCCGGCAAAGGCCGGGACGGTATCCAGCGCGGCGGCGGTCGAGGCGGCGGCGATAATGCCGTTCATCGAAAAGAAGACAAACACCGTAATCAGCACCGCAACCAGACCACCGAATTGCAGCTTCACCAGCAGCGCCAGCACTATGCCCGCGAGGGCGGCCAGCGTGACGGCAATCTTCAGCAGCTTATCGAGCGGATGGTGCTGCACCAGCCGTCGGTTAACGGCACTCATCCCCATCAGACCAACAATATTGAGCGCAAACAGCCAGCCAAAATGCTGCGGCGCGACGTCGTAATAGCCGATATAAACGAACGGCGAGCCGGTGACGAAGGCGTACGCGGAGACATAGAAAAAGGTGACGCACAGCGTGTAACGCATAAATGCGCGGTTGCGCAGCAGCGTGAAGTAGTTGCGAAATACGCCCGCCAGCGATGCATGAATGCGCTTCTCGGCGGGCAGGGTTTCCGGCAGCGCGAAGAGGGAGACAAACATCAGCCCGCCAATCACCACCAGGATCCAGAAAGCCGCATGCCAGGTGGTGAACTTGATAATCTGCCCGCCCGCCAGCGGCCCGATAATCGGGGCGATCGCCATAATAATGGTCAGGGTAGAGAGCATCTGCGCCGCGCGGGTGCGCACAAAGAGGTCGCGGATCATCGCTCGCGCCAGCATCGGCCCGGTACAGGCACCAAATGCCTGAAACACGCGCCAGAACACCATCTGATGGATCTCCGTTGATAACGCGCACCCCGCCGAGCCGATGATAAACAGCACCATACCGATAAACAGCGGCTTGCGGCGACCAATCGCATCGCTCACCGGCCCCCACACCAGCTGCGCCAGCGCGAAGCCCATCAAAAAGCCAGTGATGGTCAGTTCGACATCGCCCTGCAGCTCGCGCGCCATTAGCGGCATCGCGGGCAGATAGATATCCGTCGACAGGGAGGTGAAGGCCATCAGCGCGCTGAGGATCGCGAGAAACAGCGGCCCGTGTAGCTTGGTTTGCATAAGATCCTGATTAAGTCACGAAGAGGGTGCCGACAACGCGGCGCGTTAACTTAAGCAGGGCGACACAAAGCATAACGCCATTAAATCATCATGGCGTTAACGCGGGCTCAGGCGTGGCGTTCACTGACCGTCATGGTAAAGACCACGGGGAGGTCGCCATCGTTGGCGTAGTAGTGCGGCACATCGGTTTGCGCCACGGCAGAGCACCCTTCGGCAATAACCAGCGACGTTTGCGCGACTTCTAACGTCAGCGTACCGCGCTCAACGTGCAGCAGCTCGACGGTGCCGACCGGATGGCCAGGTGAAGTAAAACGCTCACCGGGAAAGATCTCCCAGCGCCACAGCTCAAGCATATCCGGGCCGCTGGTGCCCGCCAGCAGGCGCGCGCTGCCGCCTTTCTCGCCGCGCCAGAGCAGCGGAATATCCTCTTTGGCAATCAGGTGCGCCAGCGGTTTACTGGCGACATCAACAATGTCGGCCACCGAGACGCCCATCGCCGCCGCAATTTTGCACAGCAGCGCGATGCTCGGGTTGGCGAGACATTTTTCAATCTCGACCAACATACCTTTACTGACGCCCGCCCGGCGGGAGAGCTCATCCAGCGAGAGTTTTTGCTGCTTACGAAACGCTTTGATTCGCGTAGCAACCGCTTCACTGACGCGCTGGATATCCGCGCCGGAGTCGGTCGATTTATTGACTTTTTTGGTCATCGGTCGATACTGTGCAATAAAATGGTCACTAAAAAGGATTATCCAATGCTTTCCGTTCAGCCGTCAATCGATGCGCGTCTTGCCGCGCTGGCGCCCGGCTTTCGCGCTATCAGCATCTCGTTGCAGGCCGCGCCGCTGATCCACCCGCAGGTGGGCGAAGAGGCGTTAATCCACGCTTGTGCATGTGTCGCGGCGGGCGAGCCTGCGTGGGCGGATGCGCACCTGGCGGCCTGGGATGAAGTGTTTAAACAGTTTGGCGCGAAACCCAAACGCACGCCCTGTTCCGCCCAGGCTTTACGAAAACGCGTATTGCGAGACGGTGTACTACCCGCCATTGACCCGGTAGTCGATCTCTATAACGCCATCAGTTTGCGCTACGCTGTGCCGGTCGGCGGCGAAAATATCGCCGCGTATGTTGGCGCGCCCTGCCTGACGCTGGCCGACGGCAGCGAGCCGTTCGATACCCTGAAAGAGGGTGAACCGGCGCTGGAATCACCGGAGCCAGGGGAGGTTATCTGGCGCGATGCGCAGGGCGTAACCTGCCGACGCTGGAACTGGCGTCAGGGTGTGCGTACCCGGCTGAGTGCGGCAGACAGCCAGATGTGGTTTATCCTTGAGAGTCTGCCGGCGATGCCGCTCGATGCATTATGTGAGGCAGGCGACGAACTGATCGCCGGGTTAGGTCGTATGATGCCGGGTTGCCACACTGAAAAAAGCCTGATTGGGTTTGCGTAATGAGGGAACAAGAATGGACTTCACAGGATTAAGCGCTTTTGCGCTGACGCCGCTTCTCGATGACCGCCTGGATGAGGCGGCCTATATCACCATTATTGAAAAACTGCGCGCTGCTGGCGTCGACTCCATCGGCGCGCTCGGCTCTACGGGATGTTATCCCTACTTTAGCCGCAGCGAGCGCGCGAGCGTCCTGCGTCTGGCAACGGAGTATTCCGGCGCGGTGCCGGTGATCGCCGGGATTGGCGCGCTGCGTACGCGCGATGTGCTCTGGCTAGCGGAGGATGCGCAGAAAGCGGGCGTCAGCGCCGTGCTGCTGGCCCCGGTCTCCTATCATCCGTTAACGGAAGATGAAGTCTTTGATCTGTTTGCCACCATCACCCGCGAACTGTCGGTGCCGCTCTGTATCTATAACAACCCTAACGCCACGCACTTTAACTTCAGCGACGAGCTATTTGCCCGTATCGCCCAGTTGCCGAATATTGGCTCGATCAAAATCCCGCCACTTGCCGCGGAGCTTGCCCCGGAGCGGGTGAGTGCGCTGCGCGCGCAAATCCCGGCGGAGATCCGCCTCGGCATCAGCGGCGACGGCACGGCGGTTGAAGCGCTGAATGCCGGGTGTAGCATCTGGTATTCGGTGTTCGGTGGGCTTTTCCCGCAGGCGGCACTGGCTATTTCCCGTGCGGCGATGGCGGGCGATATCGTACAGGCGTGCCAGCATACCGCCGCGCTCCAGCCGCTATGGGATCTGTTTAAGCGTTACGGCGGCAGCCTGCGCGTTATCGCCACTGCCGCAGAGCTGCTCGGCGTGGTGAAAGCACCGTGTTTACCCGCGCCTTTACAGACGCTGCAAGGCGACGCACGACGCGAGGTTGCCCAGGTTATTGAGCAGCTGCGATTAACCGCGTGAGAGGGATGCCGGATGGCGGCTGCGCCTTATCCGGCAAAAATAGCTTTGTAAACCCCATAGCTGGTACGTACTGTCGAAGCATTAAATTTCAGCACTGGAACAGTAAATGGTAAAAACAGCGGTCTTCAAAAGTAATCGTCGTCTGACCATGCACGCGCCCAAAGCGGTGACGCTGCCAGGGGACGTGAAACAGGTCGATATCATTTCCGTAGATAATTCGCGCATCATCATGCCGGCGTTGGACAGCTGGTTTGACGGTGAAAGCGCATCACCAGATTTTATGCCTTCACGGGAACAGCCGGGCGAACAGGACAGAGAAGCGTTTTGATGCTCAAATCATGCTTGATACAAACTTCCGAATTTTCGACTTATAAAATAAGCCAGAAATCCTCCGCCAGGCTTTCAATGGGCATCATGTGCAGATGCGTAAACTAACAACACCCATGAATTTATGCGTATCCCGGGCTTAAGATTGCAGGACTGGACAACACACTAGCGAATTATTTTCCCAGCCGCTTCGCCACAAACCGTGAGATCGCCGGGCCGGTAATCAGCACCACAATAAAGCGCCCGGTCTGCATCGCCATCACAAAGGCGATATCAACATGGCTCGATGAGGCGATAATTGCCACCGTATCGGCCCCGCCGGGGCTGGTGGCGAGATAGGCAGTAAGCGGATCGATGCCGGCAAATTTCACCAGCAGGAAGGCGAAACCGCAGCAGATCGTCACCAGCGTCAATACCGACAGCAGCACGCGGGGCAGGGCGCGGGCGGCGTAGCGCACAATCTCGCGCGTAAAGCGCAGGCCAATACTCCAGCCGATAAGCGCGTAAGAGAGCGCCAGCAGCCACGGTGGCAGCTCAAGCGTCATTAGGCCGCTATCCTCGACGATAATCCCCAGCGCGAGCGTAATCAGTAACGGCCCGGAGGGCATTTTCACGCGTCGGGCAATCAGAAAACCAACGGCAATCAGCATTAACGTTGCGATAAACGGCCACGCGCGCAGCGGGGCGAACAGCGTAAAGGTTGCCACCGCATGCTCGGCGCTCTCTGCCCCCATGCCGAGGCGGGTGACCAGCACCGCGACCAGCGCCACCACCATCACCCGCAGATACTGCATAAAGGCCACCAGGCGCACATCGGCGCCAAAACTCTCCGCCATGATTGTCATCGCCGCCGCCGCGCCCGGCGATGAACCCCAGATGGCGGTCGAGCCGGGAAAAACCTGCAGTTTCGCCATTATCCAGCCGAGAATGGCGCTGGCGAAAATTACGGAGAAAATACAGACCACAAACAGCGGCCAGTCGGCGGCGATACGACCAAACACCGACGGCGGAATGGCGTGCGCAATCATCGCGCCAACGACCGCCTGCGCGGCGCTAAACCCCTGTTTATTAATGGTGACCGGGCGGCCGTTGATGGCGAGAAAAATGCCCGCGAACATCGGGCCAAGCAGCAGGGCGGCGGGAAGATGGAGCCACTCCATTACCACCACCAACAATAATGAGAGCGTAATAAGCTGCAACCAGTTACGCCATATGGGCGTTAACGTGGTCATTAACGGCAATCCTTTTGTGTCGCCGCAATATGAATAAATAGGCTAGATGACATACGCTTCCCGCAATCAATAAATTGAAGAGCAAATCAGATTATTGGAATGTAAGCGCTCTCTCTGTGGACTGCAAACCTGAGACTCTTTTTAGATAAAAAGGGTGTAAATCAAACATTATTTACACCCTGCATTACTACTGCGACAAAATAAAGAGATCTTTTATTACTGGAATTCCTGCCCAACGACCTCGTCCCGTGCCGCCATAATGCAATCCAGCACGTGCTTCATCAGCTCCGGCGTCAGGTGCATATTCATAATGTAGATTTTCAGGGCGAACACTTTGGCCTCCGGATCGGCCGCATCGCGGTTGTACTCTGTGACGCAGAAACCGGTGGTAAAGCTCATATAGGGCGTATGCATCCCGTTGATCTGCTTACCTGCGCGGAACCATTCATAGAGTTTATTGCCAATTGCTAGCGTTAACTGATTATGTGCCGACAGCTGCGGTTTATACGCGGGGTCGGTCAGCTCACGTTGATACTGCTGCTGCGCATTCACTCCCTGCGGATAGATGCGCAGCAGGGTGACCATGCCATTATCCTGCGGATTGACGCATACCGTAGATTGCTTTGCTTGCAGCAGATTACGCATCACCAGATGATTTTCCAGGATCGAGCCCAGGCACGCCTGGAAGCCCTCATAGCCAAAGTATTTCATCGTTGCCCAGCCCGCGACTGCGCCGGTTGCCGCGCGCGAGACTTCAAGCGTGTAGTGATAAGGGTTGTAATCCGTGCGGGACTGCAAATAAGCCGAGCCAGGGCGCTGCAACAGCGCTTCAAACTCACCAGCATCACGATATGCAAAGAAGCTGCTGGTGTAGGGTGAAAAGCCCGCTTTATGGAAATCAATGCCAATGGCATCCGCGTATTTCATCTTCTCCAGTTCGCGGGCATTGCTCTTCATCATTGGCAGTAGCGCTTCGGTGAACTGCAGCGGGTTAGCGGCAAAGTCATATTTCTGGAAGGCCAGCCATGACCAGCTGGTCACAGCATCGCAGTAGAGCAGCGCCTTGCCATATGGCGGGGCGTTGCGATAGCGATCCAGTAAGCGGCGCACGTCCGCCACCGGATCGAAGGCGTTGGCATCGGTTGTCCCCATCGTACAGACCACTGACGCAACCGGGATATTTTGCATCCGCAGCGCAATCAACACCGCTTCCAGATCTTTTAGATCCATGGCGTTGGTCTTCGGATCGGTTTTGATGCAGATAATGTTATCCGTCCCGAGACCGGTCCAGTCTGTGCTGTTGAGCATGGTGAAGTGCGCCTGCTGGGAACAGAGGACTTTCGCATTAGTGCGAACGCCTTCGCGTCTGGAGCCAGGCAGCACGCGCGACAGGGCATATTTCATATGATAGGTCCAGCAGCCAGAGCCGCCGTAGGTGTAGAGCCCGCCGGCGCGCGGCGCATCCCAGCCAATCAGGTTTGCTAACATCCCGGCGCTTTCCAGTTCGGCGCGTTGAACGTTCCAGGAGTACTCCCCCGACACAATATTGGGGGAGAATACCTGCGCGATCATGCCTGCAATAACTGAAGCCGTATTGCCCTGCGGAATGGTATTGCACATCGCTAAGGGATGGCCCCAGTTCGGCATACCGTGAAAAAGTGCTGCCGTCTCGTTAATAACATCCTCGCACTGGCGTAAATTATTGGCCATTTCAGCAACCCTGACGCTTTGATAATCAACGTCAAGCTCGCCGCTATTACCTAACCACGCCGGGCCATTATTTTTCGGACGCAATCTGTTTACATGTTCTGAAATACGCGTCATGTTTTCAGAGAGAGCATCATGGTTATCAGAAAAGGCTGAAGGGAATAGTGAGCTTGCTACTTCCTGATATTTCTTTGCTCTTCTGTTTTGATCTTTATTAATAGTATTCATCACAATCCTTTGCGCGTGGAGTGGTATTAAATGAGCGCTTTTTGCGGTTCTCTTAAAATAGGGTAAAGCTCAGGGAAACCGTCGACGCAGAGTTTGAAATCTGCGGGTTTGAAGCCAAGTCGCCTGGCAAGACGTTGCACACGCGCAGCCGTACATTCGGCATAACAAGGAACGCCTGCTTGATCCTGCAAATGGATTAACCGGTACATCAATGCGTTGATAACGTCCATGCCGCGATCCTGGCCAGGAATAGCGAGCACGAAAATATAGAAGTGTGGAGTTGTTGGATGATAAGCGCTCAGCTTGTGCATTAAATAGGCCATGGTGGCGTAATCGGCGCTATATTCATCCCGTAACTGCTTGAACAGGATCTCATCGGTAATATTTTCTGAGTCATAATGAAAATACATTAGCGCGCCGACATTATTTTCATCAATAATAACGCCGCCTTTGCGTAGCGCGACTTCGGCATAGATCCTGAAGAAGCTGCGCAATGCCTCACGTCGTCTTTCCGGCGCCGGAAAGGCTGATTCAATAAGCACATCGTCATAAAATGCCTCGGCCAGCAGGTCGCATATCAGCTCGATATCAGAAAAGGTAGCATCCCTTACATTCATTATTTTCCCTCGGTTGGTTGGATTGATATAAATGCTTTATTAATGCGTCTTATTAATTTCAGGAGGTGGTATGGCGCAAAAAGATATCATGATTAATAAATGCGAGGGTGACGAAACATCCGAAAATAAATTGCCGACTGCATGTTGCTATTGGGGTGAATAATTATTGAGGAGTTGTTGTTTTATTTAGAGGGTAAAATTAAGTGGAGTTTAGTGATGCGTTTATCGATTTTTTACTTCCTGGTTATTTTAAATGGTGCTGTGGTTCGGTGAACGGAAATATTCAGCTAGCGCTTTTGATTCGCTATTTTTACCTATCCTGCCTGCGTCGCGTAAATCCTCACGATAATTAAATCGCAGAAATTGATCCAGCTTCTTTTGCCAGTCCGGAGGAAAATTTGCTTACGACGGCGAGCCTGATCTTCATCAAAGGAAGAAAAGAACTGGAAAGATTAGCGAACAACGCCGAAGACAAATAAAACAAGCGTGACGCTTAGTTAATTTAATACGCGCTCAGGCTGTAAAAAGCATGGTGGAAATAAGAAGTGATGTTTAGAGATGTGCCAAACAGAAGCTTAATTTTGGCGGAAGATCACAGGAGTCGAACCTGCCCGGGACCGCTGGCGGCCCCAACTGGA
This sequence comes from Kosakonia sp. CFBP8986, assembly GCF_034044935.1. NCBI lineage: Bacteria > Pseudomonadati > Pseudomonadota > Gammaproteobacteria > Enterobacterales > Enterobacteriaceae > Kosakonia > Kosakonia sp. CFBP8986. The sequence goes on from NZ_JAXCXB010000007.1 coordinate 111,295, forward strand.
TTTGAAGTCCAGCCACCTCACCGGAGATGACGATCTTCCGCGCCTGCATTGCTACATGGAGGCGGGGCGCATTATACCTACTTTCAGTGATTTACCACATCCCTCACCGTAATTTTTCACATTCTGCTTTCCCTTTCTACGACCGTTTAAGATAAATCTCTATCTTTTCCATTGGTTAGCTTTTTTCATACGTTAAGGAATCGCGATCACAGAAAAGAATAAACGTAATTTAATAACCAGAAATCGCAATTTCCGCCCGTAAAGCGATCGATTAAAACCCTTAACACCGCAATCGGCATGGTTTTGCTGCGTTAAGGAAACAAAAATGGACAGTCAGGCTATTTCTGTAAAAGAAAAGATTGGCTACGGGATGGGCGATGCCGCCAGCCACATCATCTTTGATAACGTCATGCTCTACATGATGTTCTTCTATACCGATATCTTCGGCATTCCCGCCGGGTTTGTCGGCACCATGTTCCTGCTGGCGCGCGCACTGGACGCCGTTTCCGACCCCTGCATGGGGCTGCTCGCCGACCGTACGCGCAGCCGCTGGGGCAAATTTCGGCCATGGATCATCTTTGGCGCGCTCCCTTTCGGTATCGTCTGCGTGCTCGCTTACAGCACGCCGGATCTCAGCCTTAACGGCAAGATGCTCTATGCCGCCGTCACCTATACGTTACTCACCCTGCTTTATACCGTCGTGAATATTCCTTACTGCGCGCTGGGCGGGGTCATCACCAACGATCCGCAACAGCGCATCTCTCTGCAATCCTGGCGCTTCGTGCTGGCTACCGCAGGCGGCATGCTCTCCACGGTACTGATGATGCCGCTGGTAACACTGATTGGCGCAGAGGATAAGATCGTCGGTTTTCAGGGTGGGATCGCCGTGCTCTCGGTAATCGCATTTATGATGCTGGCATTCTGTTTTTTCACCACCAAAGAGCGCATCCAGGCACCACCAGCGACCACCTCCATGCGCGAAGATCTGCGCGATATCTGGCAAAACGATCAGTGGCGCATTGTGGGTATGCTGACCATCCTGAACATTCTTGCGGTGTGCGTGCGCGGCGGCGCGATGATGTATTACGTCACGTGGATCATGGGCGATGCCGCCATATTTACTGCTTTCCTCACAACCTACTGCGTCGGCAACCTGATTGGCAGCGCGCTGGCGAAACCGCTCACCGACTGGAAGTGCAAAGTCACCATCTTCTGGTGGACCAACGCCGCGCTCACCCTGCTCAGCATCGCCATGTTCTTTATCCCCATTCAGGCCAGCTTCACCATGTTCGCCTTTATCTTTGTTATCGGCGTGTTGCACCAGCTGGTCACCCCGATCCAGTGGGTGATGATGTCTGATACCGTTGATTACGGCGAATGGTGCAACGGCAAGCGCCTGACCGGCATCAGCTTTGCGGGCACGCTGTTTGTGCTGAAACTCGGCCTCGCCCTTGGCGGCGCACTGATTGGCTGGGCGCTGGCGGGCAGTGGCTATGAAGCCGCCGCACCGCGGCAAAACAGTATGACGCTCACCATCATCGTCTCGCTATTCACACTGGTGCCGGCTGCCTGCTATCTGCTCAGCGCCCTTATCGCCAGACGCTACTACACCCTGAAAACCCCCCTGCTGAAGTCGATTGTGGCGCAGCTGGCGCGCGGCGAACACCGTAGCCAGAAGCGCTTCGGCAATATCTCACCCCGGGAAGAGTTACTGTAAGGAGCAACGTATGAAGATCAGTGATGGCAACTGGCTTATCCAGCCCGGCCTGACATTAATCAATCCGATTCAGGTATTTGATGTTGACCAGCAGGGGAGTGAGATGGTGGTGTATGCCGCCCCGCGCGACGTGCGCGAGCGCACCTGGCAACTGGATACGCCGCTCTTTACGCTGCGCTTCTTCTCGCCGCAGGAGGGCATTATCGGGGTGCGTATCGCGCACTTTGAGGGCGGCACAGAGAAAGGTCCGCATTTCCCGCTCAACATTGCGCAAGATGTGGCGGTCGCGATAGATAACACACAGACGTATGCCGAGCTACGCAGCGGCGCACTGGCCGTTCGGGTGACGAAAGGCGAAGCGTGGGCCATTGATTTTCTGCGCAACGGCGAGCGCATTACCGGCAGCCAGCTTAAAAACAGCGGCTACGTGCAGGATGGTAACAGCGGGCGCAATTACGTTTTCGAACGGCTGGATCTGGGCGTCGGTGAAACGGTTTATGGCCTGGGCGAGCGCTTCACTGCGCTGGTGCGGAACGGGCAATCTGTGGAAACCTGGAACCGTGATGGCGGGACCAGCACCGAACAAGCCTATAAAAACATTCCCTTCTATCTCACCAACCGGGGCTACGGCGTGCTGGTCAATCATCCGCAGGCGGTGGAGTTCGAAATCGGTTCGGAGAAAGTCTCCAAAGTGCAGTTCAGCGTTGAGGGGGAGTCGCTTGAGTACTTCGTCATTGACGGCCCGACACCGCAAGCGGTGCTAAACCGATATACCCGCTTCACCGGCCGCCCTGCGCTACCACCGGCGTGGTCGTTCGGCCTGTGGCTCACCACCTCTTTTACCACCAACTACGACGAAGCGACCGTAAACAGCTTTATCGACGGCATGGCTGAGCGCCAGCTGCCGCTGCATGTTTTTCACTTCGACTGCTTCTGGATGAAAGCCTTCCAGTGGTGCGATTTTGAGTGGGACCCGGTGACCTTCCCGGATCCGGCGGGGATGATCAAACGCCTGAAGGAGCGTGGGCTAAAAATCTGCGTCTGGATAAATCCCTACATCGGACAAAAATCCCCGCTGTTCCGCGAACTGAAAGAGAAGGGCTATCTGCTGAAACGCGCGGATGGCACGATATGGCAGTGGGATAAATGGCAGCCGGGGCTGGCGATTTATGACTTCACCAACCCGCAAGCCTGCCAGTGGTATGCCGATAAGCTCAACACGCTGGTGGCCATGGGCGTCGACTGTTTTAAAACCGATTTCGGCGAGCGCATCCCAACGGATGTGGTATGGCACAACGGCGCCTGCCCGCAAAAAATGCATAACCACTACGCCTATATTTACAACGAGCTGGTGTGGAACGTGCTGAAAGGTAAGGTGGGTGAACAAGAGGCGGTGCTGTTTGCCCGCTCGGCCTCCGTCGGCGCGCAACAGTTTCCGGTGCACTGGGGCGGCGACTGTTATGCCACCTATGAATCGATGGCGGAAAGCCTGCGCGGCGGGTTATCCATTGGTCTTTCCGGCTTTGGTTTCTGGAGCCATGATATCGGTGGCTTCGAGAATACCGCGCCTGCGCATGTCTATAAGCGCTGGTGTGCGTTCGGCTTACTCTCCAGCCACAGCCGCCTGCATGGCAGCAAATCCTATCGGGTGCCGTGGGCTTACGATGACGAGTCCTGCGATGTGGTGCGCTTTTTTACGCAGCTGAAATGCCGCCTGATGCCCTATCTCTACCGGCAGGCGGTAGCTGCAAACGAATCGGGTGTACCGATGATGCGCGCAATGATGCTGGCTTTCCCGGACGATCCGGCCTGCGATTACCTTGACCGCCAGTATATGCTCGGCGACGTTCTGCTGGTCGCGCCGGTGTTCAGTGAAGCGGGTGAGGTGCAGTTTTACCTGCCGGAAGGGCGCTGGACGCACCTGTGGCATAACGACCTCCTCGACGGCAGCCGTTGGCACAAACAGCAGCATGGCTTTATGAGCCTGCCGGTCTACGTTCGCGACAATACGCTGCTGGCGCTGGGCGATAACGATCGGCGACCCGATTACGCATGGCATCAGGGCACCGCGTTCCAGCTCTTTCAACTCGACGATGGGCGCGAAGCCGTGTGTGAGGTGCCGGATAGCCGCGGCGAGAGCGTTTTCCGTTTATCAGCCAAACGTGAAGGCGCTGTGATTACCGTGCGGGCTGATGGCGAAGGCAAAAACTGGACGCTATGCCTGCGCAATATTATGCAGATAACCCATCTGCAGGGGGCGACGGCGAGCAAGAGTGAAACCGGTTTGGTCATTACCCCGCAGGGTGCTGAAGTTTATATCACCCTCTAAACGCAGATTGCCCGGTGGCGCTAACGCTTACCGGGCCTGCAAAAAGCGAAGGTCAAACGTAGGCCGGATAAGCGTAGCGCCATCCGGCACGGTTTTACGGCGTCGCCTGCGGCGCGGCGTCTGGCGCAACGGCACCCGCGCTGCTCACCGTGCCGCTGTGCATGCTCTGCTTAATCTGCTGTTTTTGCGCGTTCACCGCCTGTAACTCGCCGTTGACGGAGGGTTTTAACGGTGCTTCGGCGCGCACCTGGCCGCTGGCGGTTAACTGTAAATTACCTTCGCCATCAATCGGCAATGCGGGCCAGCCCCACGCCTGCAATACATTGACCGGCACGCCGCGCCCGTTGAGGCTGACATTGACGCTGCGGTCCGGCGTTTGCGCAACCACCGCTCTTGCTTCCAGCAGCCCCTGACCGGTAAAGGCGCTAAGTTCGGTGATATTGACCGTGTTGCTATTGGCGTTGAGCGCCAGCGACGGGCGGCGGACATCGACGCGGTTAAAGGTGCCTGCGGCAGCGTTCAGCTTCGCATTCCCACTCCAGACACCCCATTTCCGTTCGCGCACCAGCTGCAAATTGTTGCCATACCCATCCAGCGCGGTGAGCTGCCACGGGAATGTCGAATCGATATCAATCACCAGGTTGCGGCTGGCGCTGAATTTTTTCAGCACCAGGCTGTTCAGCCATGGGGGCAGATCGTCCATCCACAGCTGTTTCCAGTTCGCCGGCAGCGTGTATTCCAGCCCGGCAAACGCCGCATCGTCCAGCACTAGCGCCTTGCCTGTGCGATACCAGTTACCGGAGGTGCGCACCATGCCGTTTTCCCAGCGGGAGGTGAATTGCTGCAGCGCGATGCCCTGCGGGGAGAAGCTGGCATTCAGAATCGGGTCGAAAAAGTGCAGCGAACCGTAGATAAACTCGCTGGCATTCATCGACAGTTTGCCCTCTTCGCTCTCCCAGTCGCCCTTCTTGAAGGTCAGGTTGCGCAGGCTAAGATCGAGGTCGGTCACTGCCCACTCAGGCCCTTGCAAGGTGGCGTCGGTCACTTCCACACGGCCGATTTTCAGCGAAGGCAGGGTGGTGAGCGGGGCAAAGAAATCCTGCAGCGACTTATCGCTTTGCAGACGAATATCGTTAAGACGCAGATTATTCACCACCCAGCTGCCGTCGGCGCTGCGCTTTGCATCACCCGTGAGCGAGCCGCGTGCCATATCGGCACCGATAGTGGTTAAGGTCACCACATCTTTATCAATACTGCCCTGAATCAGCACGTTACTGGCGGGAACGCCATTTAACGTCAGCGAACCGGCGCTCATCTGCAACTGGGCTTTACTGCCGATCACATTACCTGCGGCTGGCTGCCAGGGTGAGATACCGCCGGTAACGCGCTGCGCGCTTAACTCCCAGCCGGTTGCCGGGCTGTTGAAGGCCATGTTGCGCAGTTGCAGGCGATCGGCCTGGAAAGGCAGCGGCGCGGCGGTTGGGGAGAGGTTAAGCGTACCGTCCTGTAGCAGAATGGTGTCGGCATGCAGCGGGTCAGTGAGTTGTCGGCTGCTGAGGCCGATATCTACCATTTTCGCCACCAGCGTTGCTGGCTGGCCTTTGCGGCCGAAGCTGACGCCTTTTAATACCAGATGAGAAGGGGAAGAGAAGCGGTGGTCAACGGAATCGAACGTGAGGTGATAATCGCTGTTGTCGCTGATCCACTGGCTCGCTTGCGTCGCGCCCCAGCGGGTTTGCAGCAGGAAGTAGGCCGCCAGCAGCAGCACAAACAGGATAATAACGACCGCTAACAGCAGCTTCCCAAGAAATTTCATCATCTTCCTCCCTCACGTGACCGTAAGGGAGTTATGCACGAATTGTGCACGATGCTCAAGGGAGGAATGATGAAAGGAAATTGCGGCGGCAACAGAGGATGCTCTGTTGCCGCGCGAGGTAATTTACTCTTTTTCCGGTGGGAAGATGAGGTTCAGGACGATAGCGGTGATCCCGCCTGCTGCGATGCCGGAGGAGAGCAGGTTTTTCAGCCAGTCCGGCGCAAATTGCAGGATCTGCGGCTGCTGCGACACGCCTAAACCTACCGCCAGCGACAGCGCGATAATCAGGATCGCACGGCGGTTGAGCGGTTCGCGGGAGACGATGCGCACGCCGGAGGCGGCGATAGTGCCGAACATCACCAGCGTGGCGCCGCCGAGTACCGGTTCCGGTAACTGCTGCACAAACGCGCTTACCGCCGGGAAAAGGCCGAGCACCATCAGCATCACCGCGATAAAGAAGCCGATATAACGGCTGGCGACGCCGGTCAGCTGGATCACGCCGTTATTCTGACCAAAGCAGGAGTTGGGAAAGGTATTGAACACCGCAGAGACAAAGGAGTTAAGGCCATTTGCCAGCACGCCACCCTTCAGCCGCTTCATGTAGAGCGGGCCGGTAACAGGCTGTTCAGAGACATCGGAAGTGGCAGTGATATCGCCGATGGTCTCCAGGGAGGTGATCATAAAGACCAACATCAGCGGCAGCAGCAGGCTCCAGTCAATGCTCAGCCCGTAATAGAGCGGCGTCGGCACCATAAAGGTACTCTCCGGCGCGTTGTACTCCGGCAACATACCCATAAACATCGCCAGCACATAGCCGACCGCCATCGCGATCACCAGTGAGGCAATGCGCAGATAGGGGTTGCGCTGGCGGTTAAGCAGGATAATCAGCCCGAGCACCACGCCTGCCAGCAGCAGGTTTTTCGGCGCGCCAAAGGTATGGTTGCCCATGGCCGCGAAGCCGCCACCGACGGAGGTCAGCCCAACCTGAATCAGTGACAGGCCGATAATCATCACCACTACGCCGGAAACCAGCGGGGTGATAATGCGGCGCGCCAGCGGCAGAATACGCGAGATAACCATCTCGGTGCAGCTTGCCAGCATCAAGGTGCCAAACAGCGCCGCCATCATCGTCGGCACATCGGCACCACCGGTTTTCAGCGCCGTGCCGCCCATAATCAGCGGTGCCACGAAGTTAAAGCTGGTGCCCTGGATTGAGAGCAGCCCGGAGCCGACCGGGCCCCAGGCTTTAATTTGAATCAGCGACGCGACGCCGGAAGCGAAGAGCGACATGCTGAGAATATGTTGAGTGTCCTGAGCCGGTAAACCCAGCGCCTGGCAGATCAGCAGCGCGGGCGTGATCACGCCAACGAACATTGCCAGCAGGTGTTGCAGCGCAGCAAACAGCGTTTGCGGCAGCGGGGGACGATCTTCAAGGCGGTAGATCAATTCGCTGGGTTGAGTCTGCGCAACCGGTTGCGCATTTTCCGACTCGATGGTGTTTACGGACATCTCAAGCTATCCCCTGATGGAAAAGCGCTGATTTTATCGGACTGAATGGTAAAAGCAAACGGTTGCTTCGGCTGGAAGCATACTTTTCTAAGGGAGGTTGATCTCACACCATCAGGTTCTAAAAATCAGGCGTTGGAGTAGCGTTCCGTTTCCGGCATCCAGCGGTCAATCAGCGCTTCTGCCAGCTGCGGGTAACGTTCGTGAATATGGCGCGCAACGCGCTGAACTTCGGGGATCATTGCCTGGTCGCGCAGCAGATCGGCAACTTTGAATTCGGCATTGCCCGTCTGGCGGGTGCCCAGCAGTTCGCCCGGGCCGCGGATCTCGAGATCTTTTTGCGCAATCACAAAGCCGTCGTTGCTGTCGCGCAGCACCTGCAGGCGCTTTTGCGCGGTTTTCGACAGCGGGGATTTGTAGAGCAGCACACAGTGTGAGGCCACCGCGCCACGTCCGACGCGCCCGCGTAGCTGGTGGAGTTGCGCAAGACCAAGGCGTTCAGGGTTCTCAATAATCATCAGGCTGGAGTTCGGTACATCCACGCCAACCTCAATGACTGTAGTGGCGACCAGCAGATGAAGCTCGCCCTGTTTAAAGGCCTGCATCACTGCCTGTTTCTCGGTCGGCTTCATGCGGCCATGCACCAGCCCGACGTTCAGCTCCGGCAGAGCCAGCTTTAACTCTTCCCATGTCGCTTCCGCCGCCTGGGCTTCCAGCAGATCAGACTCTTCAATTAGTGTACAAACCCAGTAGGCCTGGCGACCTTCGCCGGTGCAGGCGCTGCGCACGCGATCGATAATCTCGCTGCGACGCGTATCGGGAATGGCAACCGTGGTCACCGGCGTACGGCCCGGCGGCAGTTCATCAATCACCGAAGTATCGAGATCGGCATAGGCCGTCATCGCCAGCGTTCGCGGGATTGGCGTGGCGGTCATAATTAGCTGATGGGGATGAAAGCCCTGCTGCTGCCCCTTTTCCCACAGCGCCAGCCGCTGGTGCACGCCAAAGCGGTGCTGCTCATCAATGATCACCAGTGCCAGGCCGTTAAACTGCACCTGCTCCTGGAAAATAGCGTGGGTGCCGACGATCATCTGCACCTGCCCGCTGGCAATCGCCTCTTGCTGCGCCAGGCGGGCTTTGCCTTTCTGCTTGCCCGCCAGCCAGCCAACTTCGATACCGAGCGGCGCAAACCACGCGCGGAAGTTATTGGCGTGCTGCTCTGCCAGCAATTCGGTGGGCGCCATCATCGCCACCTGCTTGCCATTGGCGATAGCGCGTAGCGCCGCGAGTGCGGCCACCAGCGTTTTACCGGAGCCAACGTCGCCCTGGACCAGGCGCATCATCGGCATATCCAGCGCCATGTCGCGTTCAATTTCCGCCACCACCCGCGCCTGTGCGCCGGTTGGTTTAAAGGGCAGGGAGGCGAGCAGTTGCTCTTTTAACGTATCGTTAGCGGCGAGCGACTGCGCATGGTAACGCTGCGCACCGGCGCGCAGCGCCAGCATGCTCAGGTTATGAGCCAATAGCTCTTCGAGAATTAGTCGGCGCTGAGCGGGGTGCTGCCCGCTCTCCAGTTCGCTTAATTGCAGCGAAGGCGGCGGGCGATGCAGCGTATGCAGCGCCTCCGGCAGGCTCATCAAACCCTGCGCCAGCTCGGGCGGCAGCAGTTCGCTGATGGCGCAGGTTGCCAGCAGCTCCAGCGCTTGATCGGTTAATTTGCGCAGCGTGGCCTGCTTAACGCCTTCGGTCGTTGGGTAGACCGGCGTCAGCGTCTCCTGAAGCTCCGGAGTGCTGAGATCGCCCTGCACCTTATACTCCGGGTGGATCATCTCCGCGCCATACTTTCCACGTTTCGCTTCGCCATAAGCCAGCACGCGGCGGCCAACCGCAAGGCTGTTTTTCATCGCCGCGTTGAAGTTGAAAAAGCGCATGGTCAGCATGCCGGAGCCGTCGCTTATCTGGCAGGTCATCATCCGGCGACCGCCGAAAGTGACGTTACAGTTCAGCACTTCGCCCTCCACCGTGGCGTAAATGCCCGGCAGCAGGTCGGCGATGGGGTAGAGTTGGGTTCGATCTTCGTAACGCAGGGGAAGGTGTAACAGCAGATCCTGAACGGTGTGCAGGCCAATTTTCGCCAGCTTGCTGCTCTGCGCCGCGCCAACGCCGGTCAATGAACTCAGTGGCACCGCATCGAGCAGCTTCCCTTTCATCGGTTACCTCGAAGCCTGCATGGTAGCCCACCACGTCGGGTCGGCTTCAATCTGCCCCTCATTATTCACATGAGGGTAAGGCAGGCCTTTTTGTTTCGCGACGCGGGCAAGCACAGGGTAGCCGCCTTCGAACAGCAGGCGCTGCTGCTCGGCGTCCGGCAACATGCTGTTTTCACGCTTATACATGCCGGCGTTTTGCCGCTGGCGCTGCGCTTCGTAGAGAATGAGCGCCGAGGCTACGGAGACATTGAGCGACTGCACCATGCCCGTCATCGGAATGATGATATCCCGATCCGCGAGATCCAGTGCTTGCTGAGTGATCCCGGTTTTCTCCTGACCCATCAAAATACAGGTTGGACGGGTATAGTCGATTTCACGGAAATCGACGGCTTTATCCGACAGGTGGGTGGCAAGGATCTGCATGCCGCGCTGCTTGAGCACGCCAACGGCGTCTTCAATGGTACGGTGAGTTTTAACATCCACCCAGCTGTTGCTGCCCGCGGCGGAAGAGGCCATGGTGCGCATGCGGTTCCCCGGCCAGACAGCGTGCACTTCATGCACGCCGACGGCATCCGCAGTACGGATAATGGCAGAGACGTTATGAGGTTTGTGGACCTGCTCCATGCAGACCGTCAGATCCGGCTGACGCCTGGCGAGCATCTCGCGGATTCGCGCATAACGCTGAGCATTCATACAATCAGTTTCGGTTACGGGTGACTTTAATCACATCCGGCATCACGCGGATTTTACGCATGATATTCGCCAGATGAACGCGATCGCGCGCCGTCAGGCGGATGAACGCGCTATAAACGCGGCCATCTTTCTCTTCCGTATTCAGGCTCTGAATATTGGAAGTGGCGGTGTTAATGGCCGCCGTCAGGTTCGCCAGCGCGCCCTGGTGGTTAAACATATCCACCTTGATCTCGGTGATAAACTCTTGCGCCGTCTCTTTATCCCACTCCACGGCCATAAACTTCTCTGGCTCTTTCTGGTAGCCACGAATATTACGGCAGGATTCATGGTGGATAACCAGCCCTTTACCGGGGCTGACGTGGGCGACAATCGGGTCGCCAGGGATCGGGCGGCAGCATTTGGCGAAGGTGATCAGCACGCCGTCTGCGCCTTTAATCGGCAGGTGCGCGGTGTTTGCGCCAGTCGGTGCTGCGGTGCCTGGCGTGGCTTCCCCCTGCTGCAGATTTTTCGCCACCACAACGCTCATCGCGTTGCCAAGGCCGATTTCCGCCAGCAGATCGTCAAGCGACGCCAGCCGCATACGCTCCAGCTCGCGCTGAATATGCTCCTGCGGAATTTCCGCCAGCTTGCGGCTTCCGCCCAGCGCGTGATTCAGCAGACGACGGCCGAGGCTTACGGAGTCGTCGCGCTTGAGGTTCTTCAGCATCTGGCGGATCTTCGCGCGCGCTTTCGAGCTGACGACAAAGTTCAGCCAGGCGGCATTCGGACGGGCGCCCGGCGCGGTGATAATCTCCACCGTCTGGCCACTGGAGAGCGATTGCGACAGCGGGTAGGGCTGGCGATCGACGCGCGCGCCAACGCAGGCGTGACCGATATCCGTGTGCACCGCATAGGCGAAATCCACTGGCGTCGCGCCAGCAGGCAGTTCGACAATGCGGCCTTCGGGGGTGAAAACATAAATCTCATCGGGAAAGAGATCAGATTTAACGCTTTCGATAAATTCAAACGAGCTACCGGCGCTCTGTTGCAGCTCCAGCAGGCTCTGCATCCAGCGCTGGGCGCGGATTTGCGCGGTGGTGCTGCTTTCGCCGTGCTCTTTATAAGCCCAGTGCGCGGCAACCCCCATCTCCGCCATTTGATCCATATCTTCAGTACGGATCTGCACCTCGACCGGTACGCCGTGCGGGCCAATCATTGAGGTATGGAGGGATTGATAGCCGTTCGCCTTGGGGATGGCGATATAGTCTTTTACGCGGCCAGGACGCGGCTTGTAAAGACTATGCATCTGACCGAGTACGCGATAGCAGGTATCGAGATCGTGAACAATGACGCGGAAGGCGTAAATATCCATGATCGAGTGAAAACGCTGCTCTTTCAGCACCATCTTGCAGTAGATGGAGTAAAGGTGCTTTTCCCGCCCGCTGACGCGGCAGGGAATACCCGCTTCCTGTAAACGCCCTTCGATTTCCGAGAGGATTTTTTGAATCATCTCTTTGCGGTTGCCGCGCGCGGCTTTTACCACTTCTTTGATCACGCGATAGCGGTTCGGGTAGAGCGCCTCAAAGCCCAGCTCTTCCAGCTCGGTTTTGATGTGATGGATACCTAAACGGTGCGCCAGCGGACTGTAGATTTCGAGGGTTTCACGGGCGATGCGGCGACGCTTGTCCGGGCGAAGGGAGCCCAGCGTGCGCATGTTGTGGGTGCGGTCGGCAAGCTTGATAAGGATGACGCGGATATCCTGCACCATCGCCATGATCATCTTGCGAAAGTTTTCCGCCTGCGCCTCTTTTTTATCCTGGAATTTGAGCTTATCCAGCTTGGAGACACCCTCCACCAGCTCGGCAACGCTTTTGCCAAAGAGCTGCTCCATATCCTGGTAGGTGGCGGGGGTATCTTCAATCACGTCATGCAGCAGCGCGGCCATCAGCGTTTCGTAGTCGAGTTTCATCTCGGCCAGAATACAGGCCACCGCTACCGGGTGCGTGATATAAGGTTCACCGCTTGAACGTGTCTGACCCTCGTGAGCGTCACGTGCAACGAGATACGCCTGCCTGAGACGTTTGATCTGGTCTTCAGGCAGATAGTTTTGAATCAGCTGATTCAGGCTTTCAAACAGATACAAGGGTGACCTGCAGGTTAATTAACGACGACCTTCAGCAATGGCGGTAACAGCCTGCAGTTCTGCGGCTTCCTGCTCTTGCTGTTCCTGGCGCTCACGTACATCAAGGATCTGGTTGTTAATCAGACCTTCTTCGATTTCGCGCAGCGCGATAACGGTGGTTTTATCGTTTTCTTCCGGTACTAACGGATCTTTACCGCCAACCTGCATCTGACGAGCGCGACGCGCGGCGACCAGCACCAGGTCAAAACGGTTACCAACTTTCTCTACAGCGTCCTGAACAGTTACGCGTGCCATACTTAAAATGCTCCACAGGTGAAGAAATGACTGGGCATGATACTGAAACCAGGCTCAGTCTGCCAATAGTTTGCTGATTAAAGCGTCATGTCGCTGCTTTTGGCGGCTCATGCGCAGACGTTCAGCGCGAATAATGGTTTTCAGATCGCCCAAGGCGGTATCGAAATCATCATTCACAATCAGGTAATCATACTCGGCGTAATGGCTCATTTCGGCAACCGCCTGCGCCATACGTTTCGCGATCACCTCTTCGCTATCCTGGCCGCGGCCACGCAGGCGGCGATCCAGCTCCAGCTTCGACGGCGGCAGAATAAAGATGCTGCGCGCCTGCGGCATGCGGGTGCGAATTTGCTGCGCGCCCTGCCAGTCGATATCAAGAAACACATCGACGCCCGTTGAGAGCACTTGCTCAATCGTCGCGCGCGAGGTGCCGTAATAGTTGCCGAACACTTCGGCATGCTCAAGAAACGCATCCTCACTAATCATCGCTTTGAACTCATCGTGATTAACGAAGAAATAGTGTTCACCGTGCACTTCACCCGGGCGCGGTGCGCGCGTGGTGTGCGAAACAGAAACTTGCGTGTCGTATAACGGTTGGGTTTTCAGCAAAGCCTGGATGAGGCTTGATTTACCCGCGCCGCTGGGGGCGGAAACAATATAGAGCGTGCCTTGAGCCATGAGAGTCTTTTGTATGTGAATGCGATAGGAACTTACATACGTGCCTATTATACACATCGCCGCTACGTGACGTAGCTTTTGTCACCCGTTTTCCTGTCAATGATTCGATTTTGCGTACTGCTTTCCTGATTTTTATGCACGTTTTCATTGCCATGTAAGTTTCCCGGAAGCCCGCTCGCATCCTGCCTTTTTCCCACTCGAAAGCGCTCAAGCGCAGCGTTATAACCACTCCGCAATCACAAGGGAGAGGCATGATGTGGAGAAGCGTTGGGATAACTATTTTTCTACTGCTATGGAGTGCGTTTAGCCTGGCGGCTTGCCCGGTCTGGTCGCCATCACGGGCGCAGGAGGAGGTAACGCGCCTGAAACAGCAGCTCAGCAGATGGAACGACGATTACTGGTCCAGAGGCGCAAGCGCGGTGAGCGATGATGTTTACGATCGGATGAGCGCGCGCCTGGCGAACTGGCAGCGCTGTTTCAACATGACATCCGCAAACGTTGCGCCTGCTTTGCCGGGCGGCAATGTTGCCCATCCGGTTGCCCATACCGGGGTACGCAAACTGGCGGATAAATGGGCGTTGCAGCAGTGGATGAGGGGAAAGCAGGATCTGTGGGTACAGCCGAAAGTGGATGGCGTTGCCGTCACGCTGGTCTATCGCAACGGCAGGCTGGCACAGGCTATCAGCCGGGGTAATGGCCTTGCGGGTGAGGAGTGGACAGCAAAGGCGCAGGCCATCCCCGCGATCCCGAAAACCGTCACCGGTGCGCTGGCGAATAGCGTCTTGCAGGGTGAACTCTATTTACGCCGTAAGGAGCATATCCAAAAACAGGCCGGAGGTCTTAATGCCCGAGCAAAAGTCGCCGGCGCGATGATGCGGCACGACAACCCGGAGTTGCTTAATGACCTCGCTTTTTTTGTCTGGGCCTGGCCCGATGGCCCAGCCACTTTAGCGCAGCGGTTGGTGGCACTGAAAAAGGCGGGCTTTGAAGAGGCGCACTACTACAGCGCGCCGGTCAACAGCGTGCAGGAGGTGGAGCGTCTTCGCCAGCACTGGTTCACCTCGCCGCTGCCCTTCGTCACGGATGGCGTGGTGGTGCGCACCAGTGCAGAGCCTGCGGGCAAAGCGTGGTTACCTGGTCAAAGCGACTGGGTGGTGGCCTGGAAGTATGAACCGGTAGAAGAGGTGGCAGCGGTAGAGGATATTCAGTTTGCCATCGGGCGGACCGGGAAAATTTCCGTTGTTGCGCTGCTGGAGCCGGTAAAACTGGATGATAAGCGCGTGCAGCGCGTGAATATTGGGTCCATTCAGCGCTGGCAGTCGTTAGATATCGCACCGGGCGACCATATTGCCGTCACCCTTGCCGGGCAGGGGATCCCACGCGTGGAGCGCGTGGTCTGGCGCAACCTTGTTCGACAGCCACCCACACCGCCACAAGCTCGCTTTACGCCGCTGAGCTGTTTTTATGCCACGCCGGATTGCCAGCAACAGTTTATTGCCCGCCTCTCCTGGCTTAGTTCTGACAAGGCGCTGGAGATAGCTGGATTGAGCGAGAGCGGCTGGCGAACGCTGCACCAGACGCACCATTTTGAGCATCTTTTCTCCTGGCTGGCGCTGACCAAAGAGCAGTTGCAGACGACACCCGGAATGTCGCCCGCGCGCGGGCTGCAACTCTGGCACCGTTTTTCCTTAACGCGTGAGAGGCCGCTAAGCCGCTGGCTTCACGCGCTCGGTACGCCGCTGCCACAATCGGCGATCAATGCGGCGGGCGATGCTTCATGGCGGCAGATGCGCAGCCGGGATGAGCTGGCCTGGCAACAACTGCCGGCCATCGGCAAAGAGAAAGCGCGGCAGGTTGTGGCTTTTATCCGCGAGCCGGCGATTGAGCAACTCACGGCCTGGCTTGCGAAGCAGGGCGTAAAGGCCTTTCAGTGAGCATTATGCTTATAGTGAAACACTGGCAGACCCAGCTTCCAGCGAATCGCCAGCAGGCGGCTGGTAAAGCCAAACAGCAGGGTGGTAATCACCACGATGTCATGGTTGGTAACGACATGGCTCAGCGCGATATAGAACACGGCGGCAGCAAACGCGATCCCGGCATAGAGTTCTTTCTGGAAGACGAGAGGAATGCGCTTACAGAACATATCGCGCAGCACGCCGCCAAAGACGCCGGTGATAACGGCCGCAATCACGGCGATAATCGGGCCTTCGCCCATATCGAGCGCGATTTGCGCCCCGATAATAGAAAACACCACCAGGCCGAGTGCGTCCAGCACCAGAAACAGGCGGCGCAGGTGGGGCATTACGGGGGCAAAGATTGTGGTCAGCACCGCTGCGACAGCAACGATGATCACATACTCCGGGTGCTTCACCCAGCCGAGCGGATAGTGGCCAAGCAGGATATCGCGCACCGAACCGCCGCCAAGCGCGGTCGCGGTGGCAATAATAATGACGCCAAAGGTGTCCATACGACGTCGCCCGGCGGCCAGCGCGCCGGTCATGGCTTCGGCAGTGATGCCGATCAGATAGAGAATGTGTAACAGCATGCCGCCCCCATAAATTCAGTGCGGGCAGGGTAATGATTAAGCAGGAAGAGGGCTATTGAGATTTTCTAACGAGCGGTGTTTCGGATTAGTTAGGTTAATGTGTAATGTGATAGGCTATGTTATATATATCATTGATTTTATTTTTATTTAATAAGTTTCGTCTGTAATGTTCGCCGAAATAATAAAGCAGTTATCAATAAATAATATGTGGGTGACTGGATACAAAAAAAGGCCCTCGCGGACCTTTTAATGAGACGAGAGGCTTATTCGATATTCTGAATCTGCTCGCGCATCTGCTCAATAAGCACTTTCAGCTCAATAGCCGAGTTGGTCACTTCCGCATTGATTGATTTAGAGGCCAGCGTATTCGACTCGCGGTTGAACTCCTGCATCATAAAGTCGAGGCGGCGACCTACAGCTTCCTTCTTCTTCAGGATGTTGTAGGTCTCTTTCACATGCGCTTCGAGCCTGTCCAGCTCTTCGGCAACGTCGATACGCTGCGCCATCATCACCAGCTCTTGCTCGAGGCGGTTGTTTTCCAGCTGCACCTGCGCCTCTTCCAGTTTGCTGACCAGGCGCTCACGCTGCCATTGCAGGATGTGCGGCATATGGGCGCGCACGTTGTTGACTTCGGTGCTGACGCCTTGCAGACGCTGCTCGATCAGCGCTTTCAGCGCCTGTCCTTCGGTTTCACGGGCGACGATAAAGTCGTCCAGTGCGCCATCCAGCGTGGCAAGGATTTCAGCGGTAATCGCATCGAGATCCTGCTCCTGAGCCGCCATCACGCCAGGCCAGCGCAGAATATCGACCGGATTAATTTCACCCTCGTCGCTCTGCATTTTTACCCAGTTAGCGGCGGTGACCAGCTGCTTAGCCAGTTTTTCATTCAGAATCAGTTCGCCCTGTGCGCTGGCGTCCGGCTCAAAGCGTAAGGTGCATTCCACTTTACCGCGGGTCAGACGGGTACGCAGACGCTCGCGGACAACCGGTTCAAGGCTGCGGAATTGTTCCGGCAGGCGGAAGTAAGTTTCCAGATAACGCTGGTTAACCGAGCGCAGTTCCCAGGAGGCGGAGCCCCATGCACCCTTGATTTCACGCCGGGCGTAGGCGGTCATACTGCGGATCATAGTCGTTCCCGTTTTGAAGGAGAGATGCGGGGGATTATAGCTTTGGTGGCCTTATCAGGATAGGAATAACCAGGGTTAGCCAGTATAATGCGCAGCCACATTCGTAACAGCCGGAGAAATCATCATGCGTCCAGCAGGCCGAAGCGCCACTCAAGTGCGCCCCGTCACCCTGACCCGTAACTACACAAAACACGCAGAAGGTTCCGTGCTGGTGGAATTTGGCGACACCAAAGTGCTCTGCACCGCCTCCATCGACGAAGGTGTTCCACGCTTCCTCAAAGGCCAGGGCCAAGGCTGGATCACTGCCGAATATGGCATGTTGCCGCGTTCGACCCACACCCGTAACGCTCGTGAAGCGGCGAAGGGCAAGCAGGGCGGACGTACCATGGAGATCCAGCGCCTGATCGCGCGTGCACTGCGCGCGGCGGTCGATCTGAAAGCGCTTGGCGAATTTACTATCACCCTCGATTGCGATGTTTTGCAGGCCGATGGCGGTACCCGTACTGCGTCGATCACCGGTGCGTGCGTGGCGCTGGCCGATGCGCTAAACAAACTCGTTGCCGCAGGCAAGCTGAAGACCAACCCGATGAAAGGCATGGTCGCGGCCGTCTCTGTGGGCATCGTCAATGGCGAAGCGGTGTGCGATCTGGAGTATGTTGAAGACTCAGCGGCTGAGACCGACATGAACGTCGTGATGACCGAAGATGGCCGTATGATCGAAGTTCAGGGCACCGCAGAGGGCGAACCCTTCACCCACGACGAATTGCTCGCGATGCTGGCGCTAGCCCGAGGGGGCATTGAGTCCATTGTCGCGGCGCAAAAAGCGGCGTTAGAAAATTGATTTTGAGGGCGACGATGAGTCGCCCTTTTTTTTGCGCAACATTCGGGCTTCAACCCTGCAGTCTGCGCAACGCACTTTGCTAAATTTTAAATCATCAAAACAGGAAGAGGAGCGGATCCATGAAAGCGTACCAGCGTCAGTTTATTGAATTTGCGCTTAACAAACAGGTACTGAAGTTCGGCGAGTTCACGCTGAAATCCGGGCGCAAAAGCCCCTATTTCTTTAATGCCGGGCTCTTTAATACCGGGCGCGATCTGGCGCTGTTAGGCCGTTTTTACGCTGAAGCGTTAATGGATTCCGGGATTGATTTCGATCTGCTGTTTGGCCCGGCTTATAAAGGCATACCGATTGCGACCACCACCGCGGTAGCGCTGGCAGAGCATCATGAGCGCGATGTGCCTTACTGCTTTAACCGTAAAGAAGCCAAAGATCATGGCGAAGGCGGTAACCTGGTCGGCAGCGCGCTGCAGGGCCGTGTGATGCTGGTGGATGATGTGATCACCGCCGGGACAGCGATCCGCGAGTCGATGGAGATTATTCAGGCTAACGGCGCGACCCTTGCTGGCGTGCTGATCTCGCTCGATCGTCAGGAGCGCGGCCGTGCAGAGATCTCTGCAATTCAGGAAGTTGAGCGTGATTACGGCTGCAAGGTTATTTCCATCATTACGCTGAATGACCTGGTGGATTATCTGGAAGAGAAACCGGAGTTGGCCGGTCTGGTCGCTTCCGTGCGTGCGTATCGCGAAGAGTACGGCGTCTGAGTAGCTACCCGGCAGCAGGCCTGCCGGGTTTCGTCTTACAGAAGCTGTGCGCCCTGCGTGTTAACATACAGGGCGTAAATCGAAGTGCTGGCTGCCATAAAAAGCCGGTTTCGCTGCTCGCCGCCGAAGCAGAGATTCGCGCAGCGCTCGGGCAGATGAATCATGCCAATCGCTTTGCCCTGCGGGTTAAACACCCGAACACCATCCAGCTCGTCGCTGCCCATCCCCCATCCGCACCATAAATTGCCGTCAACATCGCAGGCGATACCGTCCGCGGTGCCGTTGCCACAATCAATATGCACCCGCTTATTTTGTAACTGCCCGTCGACAATGTCCCACGCCAGTATTAAACGATTAGGCGTGGCACGGCTCTCCACCACATAGAGGGTTTTCTCGTCCGGCGAGAAGCAGATGCCATTCGGCCCGCGCACATCGCCCAGCACCACTTCCAGCTTGCGGGTCTGCGGATCGAGATGATAAACATTCTGCGGCAGCTGCGGCTCGGCTTTATGTCCTTCATAAAAACCGGTAATGCCAAATGGCGGGTCGGTAAACCAGATTGAACCGTCTGATTTGACCGCGAGATCGTTCGGCGAGTTGAGCGGCTTACCATCGAAGCTATCCGCCAGCACTGTGATGGTGCCGTCGTACTCCGTGCGCGTAATGCGCCGTGTATAGTGCTCACAGCTGATCAATCGCCCCTGGCGATCGCGGGCATGACCATTGGCGTTATTTGCTGGTTTGCGAAAAACAGCGGTCTCGCCGGTCTGCTCATCCCAGCGCATCACCGAATTATTGGGAATGTCGCTCCAGAGCAGCATGCGCATATCACCAAACCATACCGGCCCTTCCGCCCAGCGACAGCCGGTGGCGATTTGCTCCACTTTCGCGCTGGAGACCATGTACGCGCGAAACGCGTCATCAAGCGCGACCACGCGCGGATCGGGGTAGCGCGGTGCAGGTGTCCAGGCAGCGAAGCTCTTTTGACTCAGTAACAGGGAAGCGGTAGCGATACCGCTCAGCTTTAACAGTTCCCGACGAGATGTTGCCATCCGGTCTCTCCTTCTTGCTTTTGTAGGGTATCGAAGCGGTGATTTGTTTCAGGAATAACCAGGTGCCTGAAGGAGCGTAGAGAATCGGGAAGGGTGCCACATCTGGCATTGTTACGAATTACGTTGGGCTTTTACACAGAATGGCGGGAAATGCGAATGCAGCCACAGAGGCTGCATAGGGTGATTACTGTAATTGCAGAAGTAACAGCGGCCAGCGCGCGTCAAAATCTTCGGTCGGGCTATATTTGAACTCGCTGCGCACATAGCGCGACAGCATCCCTTCACAGAAGGCCAGCAACTGGCTTGCCAGCAGCGTTTCGTCGGTCACATACCCTTCGCCTTCACGCATTTTGCGTTCGCGCAGTACCTGGCGCAGCTGCGCTTCGATACGCTCAAACAGCTGGTTAATGCGCCCTTGCAGGCGATCCTGCTCAAACATCAGCGCATGACCGGTCATGATGCGGGTCAGGCCGGGGTTACGTTCGCCGAAGCCCAGAATCAGTAAGACAATCAGACGCAAACGCGCAGTCGTGTCTTTTTCATCTTTTAAAATCAGGTTGATGCGGGTAATCAGGCTATCTTCGATAAACTCGATCAGGCTATCGAACATGCGTGTTTTGCTGGGAAAGTGACGATACAGCGCGGCTTCAGAGACGCCGACCGATGCCGCCAGTTTCGCCGTGGTAATACGTTGGCTTCCATCGCTGGATTCCAGCATTAACGCCAGAGATTGAAGTATTTCCTCACGGCGATTCTTTTTCGCAGTCTGTTTTTCTGCCATGTTCTAAAAAACCCCAGAAAATAATCACTTGTCAGGCGAGCAACCACACAACGGCCGCAAATGCCTGGCATTTGCGGTCATCTTATCGCGTTATAGTGTTGTGTAATGCGTTAAATAGCGCGGATTATTGACGCCCGGAGTGGCCAAAGCCGCCTTCGCCACGCACGGTGGCATCGAACTCTTCCACCAGGTTAAATTCAGCCTGCACCACCGGTACAAAGACCATCTGCGCGATACGCTCGCCAGGCACAATGGTGAAGCTCTCTTTCCCGCGGTTCCAGACGGAGACCATCAGTTGCCCCTGGTAATCGGAATCAATCAGCCCCACCAGGTTGCCCAGTACCACGCCATGTTTATGACCCAGGCCCGAGCGCGGCAGAATCACGGCTGCAAGCGTTGGGTCGGCAATGTGAATCGCCAGACCAGTCGGCAGCAGCGTGGTGTCGCCTGGCGCCAGCTCTACGGCGTCATCCAGACAGGCGCGCAGGTCAAGACCGGCGGAGCCGGAGGTGGCATAGGTCGGCAGCGGGAACTGCTCACCCACGCGCGGGTCCAGAATCTTAACGTCGATTTTTTTCATCATAACGGGTAACAATCTCGTCCAGTAATAGGTGTCCCAGCAGCGCTTTGCGCTCCAGCGGCAAGCGCTTATCGCCATCTTGCCAGAACAGATGTAATGCGTTGTTGTCGCTATTAAAGCCTTGATTAGATTGCGAAACATCGTTGGCGCAAATCAGGTCGAGGTTTTTGCGGGCGCGTTTCTGCCGGGCGTATTCTTCCACATTATTCGTTTCCGCGGCAAACCCAACAACATAAGGTCGATGGCTGGTGAGCGCCGCGACGCCGGCGACGATATCGGGGTTTTTCACCATTTTTATTGTGATTTCATCGCCTTGCTTTTTAATTTTCTCCGGCGCGATCTCGCTGGCGCGGTAGTCTGCGACCGCTGCACAACCGATAAAAATATGCTGCTGCTGGGCGCGTTGCTGTACCGCCGCCTCCATCTCAAGGGCGGTGGTCACATCCACGCGCTGAACATAGGCGGGCGTAGGCAGCGACACCGGGCCTGAAACCAGCGTCACATTCGCGCCGCGCTTCGCGGCCGCTTCAGCAATGGCGAAGCCCATTTTGCCGGAGCTGAGATTAGTGATGTAGCGCACCGGATCCAGCGGTTCGCGGGTCGGACCGGCGGTAATCATAATGTTCAGATGTTGCAAATCCTTGACCGGTGAGAAGTGAGCCGCGGCCATATCAACGATGGTCAGCGGATCGAGCATGCGGCCCGGGCCGACATCACCGCACGCCTGGCTGCCGCTGTCTGGCCCCCACAACAGCAGGCCTCTCGAAGCCAGCACCTGTAAATTGTGCTGGGTAGCGGCGTTGCGGTACATCTGCTGATTCATCGCCGGAACAACCGCAACCGGTGACGGGGTGGCCAGGCAGATGGTTGAGACCAGATCGTTTGCCATACCCGCCGCGACACGGGCGATTAAATCAGCGGTGGCGGGTGCCAGAATCACCAGATCGGCCCATTTACCCAACTCGATATGCCCCATTGCCGCTTCCGCAGCGGGGTCGAGCAGGCTGTCGGAGACCGGGTAACCGGAAACGGCCTGCAGACTCAGCGGTGTGATAAAGGCTTTGGCGGCCTCGGTCAGCGCCACGCGGACTTCCGCGCCGCGATCGCGCAAGCGACGCACCAGCTCAGGCGCTTTATAGGCCGCGATACCGCCGCTTACGCCAAGGACAATTTTTTTACCCGCCAGAGTTGTCATGATTCTTTCCCGTTGGATTCGCCAGAGGTTGGGGATTTTATCACAATCCTGATGTCGTCGTGCCTATGCCCGTAAACCACTTTGCGAGGCACTACGCAGCGTTGAAAAGTGCCATTCGATGAGCATTCCCGGATGTGGCAACATGAGTTTCTGACAGGGAGGTGTGGATATGGCGATTGTGTTGATTCCTCAAAAGCCGCGCGAAAAGATGATGCAGCTGGGCGTTGAGTCTCTTACGGACGTTGAGTTACTGGCGCTGTTTTTACGCACCGGCGCGTGCGGGAAAAGCGTACTTACCGTTGCGCGCGAGATGTTAAACCACTTTAGCTCGCTCCACTCTCTGCTCTGTGCCGACTATGATGAGTTCCGGTTTATCTCGGGCATTGGCGTCGCCAAATATGCGCAGCTCAGGGGTATCGGCGAACTGGCGAGGCGCTCCTACAACGCGCGTATTGCCGAGGAGAGCTCTCTGCTCAGCCCGGAGATGGTGCGGGAGTTTTTGCAGAGCCAGCTGGCGAACGAAGAGCGGGAGGTCTTTATGGTGATCCTGCTTGATAACCGCAACCGCATCATCAAACATGCCCGGCTATTTTCCGGCACGATTAACCACGTTGAGGTGCATCCGCGAGAAATTTTGCGCGAAGCGATAAAATTCAATGCGGTCGGCGTGATCCTCGCGCATAATCACCCCTCGGGTAATGCTGAGCCCAGCAGAGCAGATAAGGCCATCACCGAGCGAGTGATAAAATGCTGCCAACTCATGGACATTCGCGTTATTGATCATCTGGTCATTGGTCGCGGCGAGTGCGTTTCTTTTGCGGAACGCGGTTGGATTTAGACCACTTTGCGCGATCCATCGGGATCTTTGTCTGTTCGGGACTTGAGCACACCGCCGAGTCAGCGTATACTACGCCACCTTTGAGAATCTCGGGTTTGGCATTTGGGCCTGGCAATCGAGAGTTCACATAGAACTGCGATGACCGGGCTGTAAAGCCTGACGAGGCGCCAATACCCCATACGAAGCTCGAGCTAATTTGATTTTTGGAGAATAGACATGTCCCGAGTCTGCCAAGTTACTGGCAAGCGTCCGGTGACCGGTAATAACCGTTCCCACGCACTGAACGCGACTAAACGCCGTTTCCTGCCGAACCTGCACTCTCACCGTTTTTGGGTTGAGAGCGAAAAGCGTTTTGTCACCCTGCGTGTATCTGCTAAAGGTATGCGTGTAATTGATAAGAAAGGCATCGATACAGTTCTGTCTGAACTGCGTGCCCGTGGCGAAAAGTACTAAGTACTTAAAGGATATAAATCATGGCTAAAGGTATTCGTGAGAAAATCAAGCTGGTTTCTTCCGCTGGTACTGGTCACTTCTACACCACCACGAAGAACAAACGTACTAAGCCGGAAAAACTGGAACTGAAAAAGTTCGATCCAGTTGTCCGTCAGCACGTGCTGTACAAAGAAGCTAAAATTAAATAATTTTAGTTTTCTTGAACAAAAACCCCGCACTGTCGGGGTTTTTGCATTTCTGATAGCCCGCAAAAAGCCGGAGATGAGATGCCTGAATTACCTGAAGTTGAAACCAGCCGCAGAGGCATTGAACCGCACCTGGTCGGTGAAACCATCCTGCATGCGGTGGTACGTAACGGCCGCTTACGCTGGCCTGTTTCCGAAGAGATCCACAGCCTGAGCGACAAACCGGTGCTCAGCGTGCAGCGACGCGCTAAATACCTGCTGCTTGAGCTGCCGGATGGCTGGATCATCATTCACCTCGGTATGTCCGGCAGTCTGCGTATTCTTCCCCACGAACTCCCCGCCCAAAAACATGACCATGTCGATCTGGTGATGAGCAACGGCAAAGTGCTGCGTTACACCGATCCGCGTCGTTTTGGCGCCTGGCTGTGGACCAAAGAGCTGGAAGGACATAACGTGCTGGCGCATCTCGGCCCGGAGCCGCTGAGCGATGCGTTTAATGCCGACTATCTGCGGAAGAAGTGCGCGAAGAAGAAAACAGCGATCAAACCCTGGCTGATGGATAACAAGCTGGTGGTGGGCGTCGGGAATATTTATGCCAGCGAATCGCTGTTTGCCGCCGGGATCCATCCCGATCGGCTCGCTTCATCCCTCTCGCAGCAGGATTACGAACTGCTAGTGCGCGTGATCAAAGCGGTGCTGTTACGCTCCATTGAGCAGGGCGGGACAACGCTGAAAGACTTCCTGCAAAGCGACGGCAAACCGGGTTACTTCGCACAGGAGTTGCAGGTTTACGGGCGAGAAGGGCAGCCGTGTCGCATCTGCGGTACGCCAATCGTGGCGGCAAAACATGCGCAGCGCTCGACGTTCTACTGTCGTCAGTGCCAGAAATAGGTGTGGAGTAAAGCCGGATAAGCTATCCGGCATCGAAGCTTACTTCAGCTTATCAAGCAGCGCCTGGTGAACCGGCTGCGGCAGGAAATGCGCGACGTCGCCCTGATGGCGCGCCACCTCTTTGACCAGCGAAGAGGAGATAAACGACCACTCTTTCGACGGCATTAAATAGACACTTTCCAGAGTCGGCATCAGATGCCGGTTCATATGCGCCAGCTGCATCTCATACTCAAAATCCGCCACCGCACGCAGACCGCGGATCAAAATCGTGGCCTGCTGGTCACGCGCGAAGTTAGCCATCAGATCGCTAAAACCGACTACCGTAACATTTTGCAGATGCGCCGTTGCTTCTTGCGCCAGCGCAACGCGCTCATCAAGGCTGAACATCGGCTTTTTGCTTGGGCTGGCAGCAATCGCCAGTATCAGCTCATCAAACATCGCGGCGGCACGGGTCACAATATCGATATGCCCGTTAGTGATGGGATCAAACGTACCAGGGTAGATCGCCCGCTTTTGCATAATCAACCTTATTGCGCTTTAGGTGGCAGATAGGGTTCCAGCAGTTGCAACAGAAGCTGCAGAGCGCCCTGGTTCTGGTAGAGCACTTCCACTGCGTGGCGACCGTAAAAATTCCGGTAATCTTCATCGGTCAACAAAGAGGTAATCTCTTTGATGAGGGCATCCACGTCGTTTACGGTGATCAACCCATCAGCCTGCGTTAACCGCGCGCAGATATCTTTGAAGTTGAACGTATGCGGCCCCATCAACACCGGGATCGCATGCGCGGCAGCTTCAAGAGGATTATGACCGCCTCGCTCTACCAGCGACCCGCCGACAAAGGCCAAATCGGCAATGCCGTAAAGCAGCATCAGCTCGCCCATCGTATCGCCAACCACCACCTGCGTGCTGGCAGAGGGGATCTCGCCGGAAGAGCGCGTAATGAAACTCAAACCCGCCTCCCGCACCATATTCACGGCGTCAGGGAAGCGTTCAGGATGACGTGGAACCAGAATCAAGAGTAAATCAGGAAACTGTTTTAGCAAGGCCTGATGCGCGAGCAGCATGATGCTCTCTTCGCCTTCGTGGGTGCTGGTAGCAATCCACACCGGACGATGCGGTGCCCACTGACGACGCAGGGCGACAGCGCGGGAGGCAAGCTGCGGTGTGACAGAGATATCAAACTTCAGGCTGCCGGTTACGGTAAGCTGATTGCGTTTGGCGCCAAGTGCGATAAAACGGTCGCCATCTTCGCTGTTCTGCGCGGCAATCAGCGTAATTTTGCGCAGGAGCTTCTGAATAAATTTACCCAGCTTCGCATAGCCAGCGGCGGAGCGCGCCGAGAGACGGGCGTTAGCAATCACCAGCGGAATGTTTCGTTTATGCAGTGCGCTAATCAGATTGGGCCACAGCTCGGTTTCCATAATCAACACCAGCTTGGGGTCGACCTTATCAAGGAAACGGTTTAGCGCACCGGGCAGATCGTAAGGCAGATAGACATGCTGAACGTCGCCGCCGAATGCTGACATCACGCGCTCGGAGCCGGTTGGCGTCATGGTAGTGACGGTAATGGGTAAATCGGGATAACGGTGACGTAAGGCGCGCACCAGCGGAATCGCCGCCAGTGTTTCGCCGACCGAGACGGAGTGCAGCATGATGCCGCCTGCTTTCAACGGCTTATTGTAGAAGCCATAGCGCTCACCCCAGCGTTTGCGGTAAGCCGGAGCTTTTGCACCACGCACCCACAACCGCACCCAAATCAGCGGCTGAATGATGTACAGCAGTGTGGTGTAGAGCAATTGGAGCATAGTACGTTGCAGGCTTAGGAATGTGCTGGGGATTTTATGTATTTAGTACCGCCATTGCTATTACTTTTGCTGAAATCGGTCAAATTCACCTCTTATCACGTTATTTGTATCAGTCTTATCAATTTTTTTTCATTTTTATCTAGTTTATTGAATGTTTCAGCGCGAACCCATTATGACCATGAAACAATAATTTTTATCTATATTTATGATTTTTATAATCTTTTTAAGGGCTTTGTTGAAAAGTGCTTCAGATCGGATTGGTGGTAAAGAAGTGGTACAATAAAAGATCTATAAGTGCGCAATATCAGTGTTCAGGTAGCTGTCGAGCCTGGGGCGGTAGCGTGCCTGTAATTTTTTCACGGATATCACATCAAGAAGAGCCGATTGTGGAAAAGCGATTTCACCGAATTCTGGTTATTAAAATGCGTTTTCATGGAGACATGCTGCTGACCACGCCGGTCGTGAGCACGTTAAAACGCAACTATCCTGATGCGCGCATTGATATGCTGCTCTACAAAGACACAATGCCAATCTTATCCGAAAACCCCGAGATTCATGCTCTTTATGGCATGAGCAATAAAGGGGCGCCTTTAAAGGAAAAGATACAGAACTTCTTCTCTCTGGTGAGCCAATTACGCAAGAATAATTACGATCTCATCGTCAACCTGACGGATCAGCATATCGTGGCGCCGCTAGTACGCTCGCTGCCGGCAAAAGTGAAAATTTCGCAGGATTACGCCCATCGGCAGTCCGCTTTCTGGAAAAAGAGTTTTACCCATCTCGCGCCGTTTGCCGGTGAACACGCGGTAGAACGTAACTTATCGACCCTTGTTCCGCTGGGTATTACCGACTTCTGCCGTGATACCACCATGAGCTACGCGCCCGAACACTGGGAGCGTATGCGCAGCGCGCTGAATGAGGCAGGCGTTGGCGAGCACTATGTCGTTGTGCAGCCGACTGCCCGCCAGCTGTTTAAATGCTGGGACAATGAAAAATTCTCGCAGGTGATTGATGCGCTGCAAGCCCGGGGCTATGACGTTGTGCTGACCTCCGGCCCTGGTGCGGACGATCTTGCCTGCGTTGAGGAGATTGCCCACGGATGTGCGCGCAGGCCCGTCACTTCTCTGGCGGGTAAAACGCGTTTTCCTGAACTCGGTGCCTTAATTGCTCACGCCGCGCTGTTTATTGGCGTGGATTCCGCGCCCGGCCATATCGCCGCCGCGGTGAAGACGCCGATTATCTGTCTCTTTGGCGCGACCGACCACGTTTTCTGGCGCCCGTGGAGCGACAACATTATTCAGTTCTGGGCCGGTAATTATCAGCCGATGCCGGCGCGCAGCCAGCTCGACAGAAACAAGAAATATCTCTCCGTCATTCCGGCAGAAGATGTCATCGCGGCAACAGAGAAAATGCTGCCCTCTTTAGAAGGCGTTTCCTGATGATTGTCGCTTTCTGCTTATACAAATATTTTCCGTTCGGCGGCCTGCAGCGCGACTTTATGCGTATTGCGCAAACCGTTGCCGGGCGCGAGCATCATGTCAGGGTTTATGTCCAGTCCTGGGAAGGCGATGTGCCAGCCGGGTTTGAGCTGATCCGCGTCCCGGTCACCTCGCGCACCAACCACGGTCGCAACGCTGAATATCACGCCTGGGTAGTGGCGCATCTGGCGCAGCATCCCGCCGATCGCGTGGTCGGCTTTAATAAAATGCCGGGCCTTGATGTCTACTATGCGGCCGACGTTTGCTACGCCGAAAAAGTGGCGCAGGAGAAGGGCTTCTTTTACCGCCTGACGTCTCGCTATCGCCATTATGCCGCCTTTGAGAAAGCGACCTTTGAACAAGGGAAAGCGACGCAGCTGCTGATGCTGACGGACAAGCAGATCGGCGATTTTCAACGCCACTACCATACCGAAAGCGACAGGTTTCACATTCTGCCGCCGGGGATCTATCCGGATCGTAAATACAGCCAGCAGATCGCCAATGCCCGCCAGATCTACCGTGAAAAGAATGGTATCGCGAACGATCAGTTCTGGCTGTTACAGGTTGGATCCGATTTCAGCAGGAAAGGCGTTGATCGAACGCTTGCCGCTGTTGCCGCCCTGCCAGAAGCATTAAGAAAGAAGACGACGTTGTTTGTGGTTGGCCAGGACAAGCCCGGACGCTTTGCCGCACAGGCGGCGAAGGCAGGCATCAAAGAGAATGTGCACTTCTTTTCCGGGCGCAGCGACGTAGCTGAACTGATGGCGGGTGCCGATCTGCTGATGCATCCTGCCTACCAGGAAGCGGCGGGTATTGTGCTGCTCGAAGCGATAACAGCTGGCCTGCCGGTGATTGTCAGCGCCGTTTGTGGATATGCGCACTACATTGCCCGCGCGCAGTGCGGCGTGGTGATTGAGGAGCCATGGTCTCAGGCCGCGTTGAACGAGGCGCTACAGCGTGCGCTGCAAGAGCCAGCCTTACGCGAAGCGTGGGCTGCGCGGGCGCGCCACTTTGCGGACACAGAAGATCTTTATAGCCTGCCGGAGAGAGCGGCGGACATCATTACGGGTGAAGTGAATGGTTGAATTGAAAGAGCCGCTGGCGACACTCTGGCGGGGTAAAGATGCGTTTACTGAAGTTGAAAAGTTACAGGGAGAGGTGTTTCGCCAGCTTGAAACGCGCCGCACCCTGCGTTTTGAACTTGCCGGTAAGAGCTATTTCCTGAAATGGCATCAGGGCACCGCGTTTAAAGAGGTAGTGAAAAATCTGCTTTCGCTGCGCTTGCCGGTGCTGGGTGCCGATCGCGAGTGGAAAGCCATACATCGTCTGCATGATGCAGGTGTTGATACCATGCACGGCGTTGGGTTTGGCGAAAAGGGTGCCAACCCTATCAATAAAACCTCCTTTATTATCACTGAAGATCTGACGCCAACCATTAGCCTGGAAGATTATTGCGCCGACTGGCTGACAACGCCGCCGGAACCGCGCGTTAAACGGATGATAATTCATCGTGTTGCGACCATGGTGCGCAAGATGCACCAGGCTGGCGTAAACCATCGCGACTGCTATATCTGCCATTTTCTGCTTCATCTGCCTTTTGAGGGCGATGAACAGCATCTGAAAATCTCGGTGATCGATCTTCACCGTGCACAGATGCGGGCGCATGTGCCGACGCGCTGGCGCGATAAGGATCTGATTGGGCTCTACTTCTCTTCACTCAATATTGGTCTTACCCAGCGGGATATCTGGCGTTTTCTTACCGTCTACTTTGCCGCATCGCCGCGAAAGATTGTTCAGCAAGAAGCGGGCTTATTAGCGAAAGCGCAGGCCCGGGCCGAAAAGATCCGTGAAAGAACGGAACGAAAGTCTCTCTAAAATGAGAAGTGGTCACTCAATGAAAATTGCATTTGTTGGTGAAGCCGTATCGGGTTTTGGTGGTATGGAAACGGTCATCAAAGCCGTCATTCATTCGTTTCAGCAAGATGCCTTCGCGAAGTGCGAGATGTTCTTTTTTTGCCGTAACGACAAAATGGATAAAGGGTGGCTGGCAGGGATTAACGCCGCTTACTCCTTCTCGAACAGTAAACTCAGCTTTCTCAGGCGCGCGATACATATTCGCAATTTCAAGCGTTGGGTAGATGAGCATAAGCCCGACCTCGTTATCTGCATTGATACGCCCTCCTGCTTTCTGGCAAGCAGAGCCCAGCGGAAATGCAAACATCGTTTTACCGTATTGTCCTGGCCGCATTTCTCGCTGGATCATAAAAAGCACGGTGACTGTGTAGCCTGGGCTGATTACCACCTCGCGATAAGCAGCGGCATCAAAAGGCAGATGGAGGCGCGGGATATTGTGCCGGAGGCAATCCACGTCATCTATAACCCGGTTGAACCGCAGGCTGATACGATCCCCGCCCCGAATGCGGACGAGACCACGACCTTCTTATACGTCGGCAGGATGAAGTTTGAAGGGCAGAAACGGGTTAAAGATCTGCTTGATGGCCTCGCGCAGGTCAAGGGCGACTGGCATCTGCATGCGATTGGCGATGGCTCCGATTTTGAAAAGTGCAAGGCCTACGCGCGTAAACTCAATATCGACCGCAACATCACCTGGCATGGCTGGCAGGCCCAGCCCTGGGACGTGGTCAGGGACAAAATCAAAAAAGTATCTGCACTGCTGCTGACTTCATCCTTTGAAGGCTTCGGCATGGTGCTGCTGGAAGCGATGGCGTGGGGTATTCC
Source organism: Kosakonia sp. CFBP8986 (assembly GCF_034044935.1). Taxonomy (NCBI): domain Bacteria; kingdom Pseudomonadati; phylum Pseudomonadota; class Gammaproteobacteria; order Enterobacterales; family Enterobacteriaceae; genus Kosakonia; species Kosakonia sp. CFBP8986. Next base: position 141,931 of record NZ_JAXCXB010000007.1, read on the forward strand.
CTGTATCAGTGCAAACTGTGTGGCCGGCCCGGAAGATATTATTCGCGAGGGCGTGAATGGTTACCTCTACCCGCCGGGCGAAATGGCTGAGTTTGTGACATTGCTACAGCAGGTCGTTGATCGTCGCACCTCGTTCCAGCCGGATACGATTAAGCAGTCAATCAACAAGTTTTACAGCGAAACATATAATCGAAATATGCGAGAGGCGATTCGCTCTGTCCTCGCTGCACTGACAACGAGCATTAAATGAGCCAAACTTATTTTGATGAGAAAGAAGTGATTCTTTCGATAAAGGATTACAACCATCTGTCTGATGCTGACATCAGTACGTTTAATATCGCCTACGGCATCGATAAAAACTTTCTTTATGGATGTGGGATTTCGATAGCGTCAATTCTTTTAAATAACAAAGATAAGCGTTTATCCTTCCATGTCTTTACCGATTATATAACCGAAGAAGATAACAAAAAGTTCTCTTCGCTCGCAGAGCAGTACCAGTCAAGAATCACGGTTTATCTGGTCAACTGCGATAAATTAAAATCGCTTCCCAGCACCAAAAACTGGACATATGCGACCTATTTCCGCTTCATTATTGCCGATTATTTTACGGAAAAAGCCGACCGCGTGCTCTATCTCGATGCGGATATCGCCTGCCAGGGTAGCGTCCAGGAGCTGATCGATCTTGAGTTTAGCGAGCATGAGATCGCCGCAGTGGTCGCGGAAGGTGATATCACCTGGTGGCAAAAGCGAGCAGTAAGCCTGGACTCACCTGGGTTAGTTAATGGCTATTTCAATGCCGGTTTCTTGCTGATTAATATTCCGTGCTGGACAGCGAATGATATCTCGCGGAATGCGATTGAAATGTTACGCGATCCGGTTGTGGCTGGCAAAATTACGCATCTCGATCAAGATGTGTTAAATATGCTGCTGGTGGATAAAGCCAAGTTTATTGATAAAAAATTCAATACTCAGTACAGCATTAATTATGAATTAAAAACGGGTGTAGTAAATCCGGTAAACGAAAGTACGGTATTTATCCATTATATTGGGCCAACAAAACCATGGCATGATTGGTCAGATTACCCTGTTTCTCAAGGTTTTCTACGGGCTAAAAGAGAGTCGCCGTGGAAAAACGATCGCTTACTGAAGCCAACTAATGCAAATCAGTATCGATATTGTGCCAAACACATGCTCCATCAGAAGAAGTTCGTTAAAGGGTTGATTAGTTATTTGTTCTATTTTCAAAAGAAAATCGCAAACTAAAAAATACATAGGTGATGCAGTGGACTCATTTCCAGGTATTAAAATTTCTGAATTCGAAGTTTTTGATCATAGCAAAGAGAAAACAACCAACGCTCTAAACATCGCCTATGGAATTGATCGCAACTATCTTGATTGGGTTGGCGTATCAATAACGTCGATTGTAATTAATAACAACATCAACACTAGTTATCACATCATTTCCGATGAGTATGATGACTGTTTCTTGACGAGAATTGCCCTTCTGGCTGAGAAGTATGCAATCAAGATTAGCTTATACTTGATTAATGCTGAATGCCTTAGCGATCTTCCGAGCACTAAAATATGGTCGCGTGCCATGTATTTCAGGTTATTTGCCTTCGAGTACTTTAGCGATAGCTTCGATAAATTGCTCTATCTCGACGCCGACGTCTTTTGTAAAGGTAAGCTTGATGAACTGGCTGCGTGTAATCTTGAAAACGTTGCTGCCGCAGTGGTCAGGGATGTTGATTCGATGCAAAATAAAGCCATCGAAAGATTAAAAGATCCTGATATCCGCAACAATTATTTTAACTCTGGCGTAGTGTTTGCCAATCTTAAAGAGTGGGTGAAAAACGATCTCACTAATCAGGCATTCTCGATTCTCCTTGGTAAAAATAACCGCGGCATACAATTTAAGTACCCGGATCAGGATGTGCTTAATGTATTACTAAAAGACAAAGTCTATTTTCTGCCCGGGAAGTTTAATACAATCTATACCATCAAAAGTGAGTTAAAAGATCGTACTCACCAAAACTACAAGAATATTATTTCAGATGAAACCGTATTAATACATTATACGGGGGCCACAAAACCCTGGCATAAATGGGCGACGTATCCATCTACCGTTTATTACCAGACTGCATTAGCTGCGTCACCCTGGAAAGATCAACCGCCGCGTGACGCAAGGACATTTATTGAGTTTAAGAAGCGATACAAACATCTTCTGGTGCAGCATAAATATATGGCAGGTATCAAAGCAGGTTTTTTATATCTTCTGAGAAAATATTCTTTACATTCAAAATAATATAATAGCTGGTCTAATTTATGAGTGACAAATATCAAGTTGGGGATTATGTTGTTTTCACCAAAACTGGTGTTGAAAAATACCTGAAAATCTTTAAAGATTTCATGGATTATAATCTCGATGTGATAAAGGTTTTTCGCAGTATTGATGATACAAAAGTCGTGTTAATCAATACGGAATATGGAAAGTATATTTTAAAAGTCTTCGCACCTAAGCAGAAAAAAACGGAGCGTTTTCTCAAGTCTATTTTCAAGGGCGATTACTATGAAGCCTTGTTCCATCAGACGGAACGCATCAGGAAAAATGGTGCTGGTGCAATAAATGATTTTTATCTGCTGGCGGCTAAGAAAACTTTTCGCTTTGCCCACTCCTATATTATGTTAATTGAATATATTGATGGCATTGAGTTAGCAGACATTACTTCTATTGATGATGAGCTCAAACAGAAAATAAAAATATCGATAGATGAGTTGCATCAAAATGGTATGGTTTCAGGAGATCCGCATAAAGGCAATTTTATTATTCAAAACGGTGAAGTCAGGATTATCGATTTGTCAGGTAAGTCACCATCCCGGATACGAAAAGCGAAAGATCGCATCGACCTGGAACGACATTACGGTATTGTTAATAGCGTGAAGGATGTAGGTTACTACCAGTTTATTTATAAGAAAAAGGTACGTAATTTTATTCGTCGTCTAAAAGGTAAGCCAGTTCGCTGAAAATTATATGGTTGGCCTGCATTACTAAAGATAAGCATATTGTTAGTCTGAAACGGTAATATGTATTAATCCCAACAGGTTTATTATGAAAAATATTAAATATATTACACATGCATGTGTTGAACGGTTGAAAAGACACAAGTCTTCAGATGACATTGTTATCTTTCTCTCTGGGCCCACGTCAAAGAAGACGCCTCTTTCGATTCTTCAGAGTCGGGATATCATCGCGGTCAACGGATCGGCGGCGTATTTAATAGAGAATGATATTACTCCGTTGATTTACGTTTTAACGGACGCCCGCTTTTTGCTGCAGCGACGTGATGATTTTTATAAATTCAGCCGCAGCAGTCGTTTTACCATCGTGAATGCAGATGTTTACGAGGCTGCAACGGAAGAGGATAAGCGTTATCTGCGCGAAAATTGCCTGATACTGCGCGCCTTCTACAAACGGGAAAAAGGTGGGGCGGTTAAGAAGGTAAAATTCCTCATAAAAAGCCGCCTGCATAAAAATTTACTCATTAATATCCCATGGTCCAAGAAAGGGCGTCTTGTTGGCTTCAGCAAAGATATTGCTCTTGGCTACTGCTCATGCCATACGGTGGCTTACACCGCGATTCAAATTGCCTATTCGCTACAATACAGTGCAATTATTTGCTCAGGCCTGGATCTGACCAACACCTGCCGCCGCTTTTATGATGAAAGCAATAATCCGATGCCATCTGAATTAAGTAAAGATTTACCTAAGATTTTACCTTTCTTTATTTTTATGCGAGCTAACATTCCCGATATTAATATCTTTAATCTTTCGGATGATACTGCTATTAGTTACGACATCATTCCTTTCATTCAACCCGATGAACTTGAAAAAAAACACCATACTAACAGTCTCGAGTTGCATGAAAAAATTGATTTCGAACGCAAAGCAAACACCTTTGCTAACTAGTGACTGACATCTTTTTGGTAAGAAAAATGCGCCTTGGAACTTTCCACAAGAAGAAAAAGCATTTAATCAATAAAGTAAAAATCAATTTTCTCTCTTTGTTCCTTAAAAACAGAAGAGGAGCTGATATTGATGGCAATAGCATAAAAAGCTGCTTGTTAATTCATGATAACAGTAAGATTGGCGACCTGATTGTTCTCAGCGCGCTTTACAGAATACTGGCTAAAAAAGGTATCACGTTATCGATACTCTCCTGCGGCACGGGGCACGCTTTTCTTAAAGCGCACCCACATATCAAGCAGCTGTTCATAAAAAAAACTAACAGCCTGACGGAAACGCTTAAACTACGCCGCCACTTACGAGAGCGGCAGTTCGATGTTGTTCTCGATCCCTTTGAAACGTTTCCCTGCTTTGGTCATGCGCTGCTGCTCTCGGGTTTTCGGGATTCGTACGTGCTGGGATTTGATAAATGGTACAAGCGCTACTATTCGCGCTACAACCCCCATGACGAGCAGTTAAACGAGCATATGTCTTCGCGCACAAACGTCATTGTGCGGCATCTTTTCGGCCGCGATGCAGACGATGATTATCGCTACGATATCGCTATTCCGGCAGATGTCGAAGAGGCGGTAAGCGCGTTGGTAGGATCGTCTGACGTTGTTGTTATCAATCCACTGGGTGCCAAGAAGATTTGCCGACTTTCATCTGAACAGATGATGCTTATCCACAGTTGGTTCACACAGCACCATCCCGGTCTGAGAATTATCTATACTGGTCATCCGGATGACTTATCGTCCATCCCTGTAAGCAATATTGAAACGCTGCCCTATCCTGATTTTATCTATACCGTAGCCTTAACGAAGCTCAGCAAATACGTTGTCTCCGTCGATACTGCGCTGGTGCATATCGCTTCTGCTTTTAACCGGCCAATGCTGGCGCTCTACCCTCAGGCACGCACCGTTGAGTATCCGTCGCCGCTGATTTGGGCGCCGAATAGCCCTTCCGCGCAGCAAATTATTTCGCCGACACCTTTCGTTAGTGATATTGATGAACGCTTGTTAGTTCACGGGCTGGAAATGTTGTTGGCCGCTGAAATGGATAGCAAGCAATAAAAATGGCCACTTTAAGTGGCCATTTTTACGAGATTTTAATGTTCGCTGCGCTGTTTATTGAAAAGCAATAAAAGTGTCAGCCCACAGACAATAATAATAGGTATACTTCTCGCCCATAGAATGACATCGCTTAGGCCCGTGCCTATTATCGCCAGTGAAAAAGCAAATAATCCCAACGATCGATAATAGTAAACGGAAAACATCAATGCGGCGTAAAAGGCGATAATCGAAAATATACCGACTATCCCTTTCAGTGAGGCACTTTCAATGATTTCATTGTGTAAGTGAATATTTGTGAATAATCTTACAGGGCTCAACGTCTTATCCTGCTTGATAAGTTCACTTACCTCATACGAACGCTCATCGGCAGACCTCCAGCTTAATGGAGCATCTTTGAATATCATCAAACCGGCCTCGTACATTGCAAAGCGAGCCCCAAGCGAGGTATTACCCTTCCCTTGTTGATATAAATTGATGTCATTTACAGCGGCATCATATCGTTTAGCAATGGACTGGCTGAAGACAAGACCAAGAACAATCAACAGCGCCATAAACCCACATACGCCAAGGAAAAGCTTTTTAGGGTTCTTCAGGTAATAGGTAACGATAGTGATGCAGCAGATAACAGGGAAAATCAAAATGGATGAGCGGGTCTGTGTCATCACCAGAGCAGCAAAAACCATCACCGTGTTCAACACAAATAAAAGCGGATGACTTTTAGGCGTATACAGAATTGCTACCGCGCTGATCAACCCGACCAGCATGATGGAGTAAGCCGCACCCGTCGACGTGCCAATACCAAAATCGATCCTGTCCAGGCCGATAGAGAATTTCTGAAACAGAGCATAGCCCAGGATAATAAACGAAACGGAATAGAGAAGATAAAGCAGCGCGCTGCTTTTGTACTTAACTTTTGTCGTTGCGGCCAGCAATACCATGAAGAAGCCGAAAATAAAGACCCGCACGGTATTGATGTAGTTATGGTACGTCGCCTGAAAGGGCGAGTTATTAACTTTAAAAAGCTTGTACCAGATAAGATCGATAATGCCAATAAACAGGATGGATGCGGGAAGGGCGAAACTTTTCCAGGTTAGATTCGATGATCTTCCTTTAATAATGAGTGTTAATAACGCGAGAATGCCGCAGATATTAAATAACTTCATGCTCAAATTATTATTTACCATCGCTACCAGAAGCGTAACGGCGCTAAAAATAAACGTACCATACTCCATAATAAAGGCGGCTTTTTCAGTTCGCCCCTTCCAGGTTTGCGCATTCATAGAGACTGGCATTCACTTTCCTTTATGCTAAACAGGCTATTTCATTAAAAACGGTATCTGCGCTGAGATGGGCTAAGTCGCCATTACTCGCGCGGCATATATGCTGGTTTTTTCCATACCCGCCAATAAGCCCAGGATCGGTTGGGCCATATAACGTGATATTTGGTCGATCCAGCGCCGCCGTCAAATGACTAAGGCCCGTATCCACCGATACCACGAATTTCGCGCCAGCCAGTGTCTGCGCGACCTTCTCAAGACTCATCTTCGGCAGCACATCAACGTAATCAAACCCTTCCGCTAACCGCTTCGCACGCGCCTCTTCATGAGGGGCTCCCCATGGGAGCTTTATCTGCAAACCGCTTCCTTTAAGCAGGCCAATCAATGTGCGCCAGTGACTCTCCGGCCAATGTTTATCATCTCGCGTGGTGGCATGTAAAAAGACGGCATAGGAGGAAGCTGGCGCAGCGCTGGAGGTGAAATGCTGCGCAATGGCGTAGTCACCCTGCGCCTGCGGTTTGGCATAGCCCAGACTCTTCGCAAAGAGTTCGCGCGTCCGCTCAACGGCGTGTTGCTGTTTCGCAATGGCGTGACGGCGTTTATAGAACAGGCTTGCCAGCGGCTCGCGTGCGGAGTGCCAGTCCATCCCATGTTTCACACCATGCGCCAGCCGGGTGACCAGCGCGGCGCTCTTTACCAGACCCTGCGCGTCGATAATGGCGTCGTACTGCTTCTCCTTCACCGCGTTGCGAAAAGCCTGGCGCTCTGCCGTAACAGGCGCGGAAAACCACGCTTTGCGCCAGCGGCGGATCGCCACCGGGATAACCCGGTCGACCGCTGGGTGCCATGAAGGAATCTGGGCAAATCCCTCTTCCACTACCCAATCAAAACGGATCCCCGGAATGGCCTGCGCGGCATCGGTCAGCGCAGGTAGCGTGTGCAGCACATCGCCCATTGACGAGGTTTTCACAATCAAGACCCGCATCGCTTATCCTTCTGCTGCCAGCAACAAACCATTCAACTCATCCAGCACGCGCTGCGGCGTAATATCGATCAGGCTCTGGTGATACCCTTCTGCGGCATCGCCTTTGCGTACCTTGTGGTAGCCGGTGATTAAGCGGATCACGCGCGCCTTGTGGGAGAGCGGCGGCGTGAAATCGGGGCTGCTGGGGCCATAGAGCGCAACCAGCGGGCGATCGAGCGCGGCGGCAACGTGCATCAAACCTGAATCATTGCTCACCACCGCTTTACAGGCGGCAATCAGCACCACGGCCTGCTCCAGCTGCGTCTCTCCCGCCAGATTGCGGCACCACGCCTGTTGCTCAATGCTCAGCGCGGTCAGAATCTGATTACCCGCGTCGTGATCTTTTGCTGAACCGAACAGCAGCACCTGATAGCCTTCATCAATAAGCTGCTTCGCCAGCTCAGCGTAGTGATAGTGCGGCCAGCGCTTTGCCGGGCCAAACTCGGCGCCGGGGCAAAAACCGATCATCGGGCGTTCAGCCGCGAGGTCGAAGGTGGCGCAAACCTGTAGCTTCTCGCTCTCATTGACCTGCAACTGCGGCCACAGCAGGGGCTGCGGCAGATCTTTCGCCGAGCCCATTACGCCTTTGTCATAGGCCAGCGCAACATAGCGCTCGACCATCAGCGGCCAGGCTTGCTTATCCAGCACCCGCGCATCGTTAAGCACGCCATAGCGCATTTCACCGCGCCAGCCGGTACGGTGCGGAATGCCAGCAAAGAAGGGCACCAGCGCAGATTTAAAGGAGTTCGGCAGCACATAGGCGCGATCGTAACGTCGTTCGCGCAGGCTGTGCCCCAGCTTACGGCGTGCGCCAATCTCCAGCGCGCCGTGGCCGAGCGGCATCGGGATCGCCTCGTTAACTTCCGGCATGCGCGATAAAAGCGGACGGCACCACGCGGGTGCCATCACATCGATTATCGCCTGGGGAAAGCGCGCCTTCAGCGTGCGGTAGAGGCTCTGCGACATCATCATGTCGCCTACCCAGGAGGGTCCAATGACCAGAATTTTCATACTTACGCGTCGCGGTTCAGCCAGGCCATATATTCGCTCACGCCTTCAGCCACGGTTTTAAACGGCTTGTCGTAGCCCGCCGCGCGCAGGTTGGTGAGATCGGCCTGCGTAAACGCCTGATAACGGCCTTTCAGCTTGTCCGGGAACGGGATGTACTCAATGCTGCCTTTTTTATGGAAGGCGAGGGTAGCATCCGCCACGGCCTGGAAGGACTCCGCACGACCGGTGCCGAGGTTAAAGATGCCGGAGACACCGTTTTCCCAGAACCACAGATTGACCGCCGCCACATCGCCCACGTAGACGAAATCGCGTTTAAAGTTGTCGCTGCCTTCGAACAGTTTCGGGCTCTCGCCATTGTTCAGCTGCGTGTTGAGATGGAAAGCGACGCTCGCCATGCTGCCTTTGTGCCCTTCACGCGGGCCATAGACGTTGAAATAGCGGAAGCCGACAATCGGCGAGTTCGCTTCCGGCAGAATGCTGCGCACATACTCGTCGAACAGCATTTTCGAGTAGCCGTAGACGTTAAGCGGCTTTTCATATTCGCGCGATTCAATAAAGTCAGAAGTGCGGCCGCCGTAAGTGGCTGCGGATGAGGCATACAGGAAGGGGATTTCGCGCTCCAGGCAGTAGTGCAGCAGCTCTTTGGAGTACTGATAGTTGTTCTCCATCATGTACTTGCCATCCCACTCGGTGGTGGAGGAGCACGCACCTTCATGGAACACCGCTTCAATCTCGCCGAACTCTTCGCCAGACATAATCTGGATCAGAAAATCCTCTTTATCCATATAGTCGGCGATATGCAAGTCGACCAGATTGACAAACTTAGTGCCGTCTTTCAGGTTGTCCACCACCAGGATATCGGTGATGCCTTTGTCATTCAGGGCTTTAACGATATTGCTGCCGATAAAACCCGCGCCGCCAGTGACGATGATCATAACTGTACCTTTGCAAAATGAAGCGTTGAGACAATCTCAGACACGAATAACTTTATCATACCATCACATTGCTGCCCCTTCAGCCATTCCCCGGGAAAGGGGAGGGCTATGCGTGATTTATGCTGCAAAACGGATAAGCAGTGAAGCGTCATCTCGTATCAACGTATAGCTTTGGGTAATATGTGCCGAAATTTGCCCAGTCTGGAGAATTGCGATGCGTGGGGATTTTTATCAACAGTTAACGAACGATCTGCAAACCGCACGTGCGGAAGGGTTGTTCAAAGAGGAACGCATTATCACGTCAGCGCAGCAGGCTGATATCACCGTGGCGAATGGTAGCCACGTCATCAACTTCTGCGCCAACAACTACCTTGGCCTTGCCAACCACCCGGAGCTGATCGCCGCCGCGAAAGCCGGTATGGATAGCCACGGTTTCGGCATGGCCTCGGTGCGCTTTATCTGCGGTACGCAGGATAGCCACAAAGCGCTGGAGAAGAAGCTGGCCGATTTCCTCGGCATGGAAGACTCCATCCTTTACTCCTCCTGCTTCGATGCGAACGGCGGGCTGTTCGAAACGCTGCTCGGCGCGGAAGATGCCATTATTTCGGATGCCCTCAACCACGCATCAATCATTGACGGCGTGCGTCTGTGTAAAGCGAAGCGTTACCGCTACGCGAACAATGACATGCAGGAACTGGAAGCTCGCCTGCAAGAAGCGCGCGAAGCGGGTGCCCGCCACGTGCTGATCGCCACCGATGGCGTCTTCTCAATGGATGGCGTGATCGCCAACCTGCAGGGCGTCTGCGACCTGGCGGATAAATATGATGCACTGGTGATGGTTGATGATTCCCACGCCGTCGGTTTTGTCGGTGCCAACGGCCGCGGAACACACGAATACTGTGAGGTGATGGGCCGGGTCGACATCATTACCGGGACGCTTGGCAAAGCCCTCGGCGGCGCATCGGGCGGTTATACCGCTGCGCGTAAAGAGGTGGTGGAGTGGCTGCGTCAGCGTTCGCGCCCCTATCTCTTCTCCAACTCGCTGGCGCCTGCCATTGTTAGCGCCTCGATCAAAGTGCTGGAGATGCTGGAGTCCGGCGGTGAGTTGCGCGATCGCCTGTGGGCTAACGCCCGCCTGTTCCGCGAACAGATGAGCGCTGCAGGCTTTACGCTGGCGGGTGCCGATCACGCCATTATCCCGGTGATGCTGGGCGATGCCGTGGTGGCGCAAAACTTTGCCCGCGAGCTGCAAAAAGAGGGCATTTACGTCACGGGCTTCTTCTTCCCGGTGGTGCCGAAAGGCCAGGCGCGTATTCGTACACAGATGTCGGCGGCCCATACGCCAGAACAAATTGAACGCGCGGTAGCAGCCTTTACCCGCATTGGTAAACAACTGGGTGTGATCTGAGGACGTGAAATGAAAGCGTTATCCAAACTGAAAGCGGAAGAGGGCATCTGGATGACCGATGTGCCGGAACCGGAAGTTGGGCACAACGATCTACTGATTAAGATCCGCAAAACCGCGATTTGCGGCACCGACGTGCATATCTACAACTGGGATGAGTGGTCGCAAAAAACCATTCCGGTACCGATGGTGGTCGGTCATGAATACGTAGGTGAAGTAGTTGGCATCGGTCAGGAAGTGAAAGGCTTTAAGATCGGCGATCGCGTCTCCGGCGAAGGGCATATCACCTGCGGACACTGCCGTAACTGCCGCGCGGGCCGCACCCATTTATGCCGTAATACCGTCGGCGTAGGCGTCAATCGTCCCGGCTGTTTTGCGGAGTATCTGGTGATCCCGGCCTTCAACGCCTTCAAAATCCCGGACAATATCCCTGACGAGCTGGCGTCGATTTTCGACCCGTTCGGTAACGCAGTCCATACGGCACTCTCCTTCGATCTGGTGGGCGAAGATGTGCTGGTCTCCGGTGCAGGTCCTATCGGCATCATGGCGGCTGCGGTCGCTAAGCACGTTGGCGCGCGCCATGTGGTGATCACCGATGTGAACGAATACCGTCTTGAGCTGGCACGCAAAATGGGCGTTACGCGCGCGGTAAATGTCGCCAAAGAGAACCTCACCGAGGTGATGGCGGAACTGGGGATGACGGAAGGGTTCGACGTAGGTCTGGAGATGTCCGGCGCGCCTGCGGCGTTTCGCACCATGCTCGATACCATGAACCACGGCGGACGCATTGCCATGCTCGGTATTCCGCCTTCGGAGATGTCGATCGACTGGAACAAAGTCATCTTCAAGGGGCTGTTTATCAAAGGGATTTATGGCCGTGAGATGTTCGAAACCTGGTACAAAATGGCCGCGCTGATCCAGTCCGGTCTCGACCTCTCACCGATCATTACCCACCGCTTCGGAATTGATGAGTTCCAGCAGGGATTTGACGCGATGCGTTCAGGTCAGTCCGGTAAAGTAGTGCTGATCTGGGATTAAAAGAGTAAGGGCCAGATAATGGCCCTTTTTTCTGCGATAAATCCCAAAACACATTATTAAATGTAAACTTTTGTCAGTGTCATAAATTCTTCGCAATTACGCAATACTCTTATTACGTCCTTTAACTCCCCCGACTATTCTGAATATTCTTAGTTCGCATCGGCGATGAAACTTAATCGCAACCGCTGTGTCTGAGAATTTACCTACTCAATCTGACCGACCTTAATTTTTTCTTAATTAAAACAATTTAAAAATAGTCACTGTAATGACAATGAATCAGGTAATTAATGATGAATAGCCCTGGTAAGCTTAGCGTTATTATCCCCCTCTACAATGCGGGCGATGACTTTGTACCTTGCATGGAATCCCTGTTAGCGCAAACCTGGACAGCGCTTGAAATCATCATTGTTAATGATGGTTCGACCGATAATTCTGCTGAAATAGCAGAGCGTTACGCAAAGAAGTACCCGCATATCCAGCTTATTCACCAGTGTAACGCCGGTGCCTCGGTGGCGCGTAATCGTGGCTTAACCTATGCCACAGGTGAATACATCGCTTTCGTTGATGCCGATGATATTGTCTATCCGCAAATGTATGAAACGCTGATGAAAATGGCGCTGGAAGACGATCTGGATGTCGCGCAGTGTAACTCGGACTGGTGCGATCGGCAGAACGGCAGCACCTGGCAATCCATTCCGCTGGATCGTATTCGTTCTACCGGCGTACTCAGCGGGCCTGACTGGTTAAGAGTGGCGCTGGCAAGCCGCCGCTGGACGCACGTGGTCTGGATGGGCGTTTATCGCCACGATGTAATTAAGCAAAATCGTATTGAATTTATTCCCGGGCTGCATCACCAGGATATTATCTGGAGCACCGAATTTATGTATAACGCCAAACGCGTGCGTTATACCGAACAATCGTTATATAAATATTTTCTCCATGGCTGTTCGGTCAGCCGTTTGAAGCGCCAGGGATTAAAAAACCTCGCCTATCAGCGTCATTACATGAAAATTACGCGCCTACTGGAGAAATTGAATCGCGATTACGCTGACCGCATTACGATATATCCCGAATTCCACCAACAAATTACGTATGAAGCACTCCGCGTATGCCACGCCGTGCGAAAAGAGCCGGATGAAATAATTCGCAAGCGCATGATTGCCGAAATATATGCATCAGGAATGTTTAAACGTCTGGTCACTAATGTCCGCAGCCCTAAACTCGCTTATCAGGCGCTGCTGTGGTCACTTCGTCTGTACAAATGGCGGGACAAGACGACGTCACACCATCGTCTTGCCCGTAAAGCGGTGAAAATCTACTAACGCTACTTACTTCCGGCCCCAGCCCTGCCACTGCTGCTGGAAGTACTGTACCAGCGTACTTTCGCTGATGCTCTCTCCCACCACGCTAAAGAAGCGGCTGGCATTCACCGGCTCTGGCTTCTGCTTCGCTTTACACACTTTCGCAACGTGGAACGGATTACGTGGCGGCTGCGGCTGCGCGTCAGGTTTGGCGGGCGTTGAGTTGTCCACCTGCGGCTCATGAAGCAGGTCGCTCGGTCGCACCAGCGTAATGTCGGAGGGTAAGTTTGCCAGCGCCTGCTGCAACACGCGTACGGTCGACGGATGCGGGTGTCCAATAGCAATAGCCGAGCCATTCCGGCGTGCCAGCGCGACGGCACGGTCGAACTGACGGCGAATGTCACCCTCATTCTGCGTATCATCGAGGAACACTTTGCGCTTAATCACCTTCACCCCGGTGCCGGAGGCTGCGCGCATCGACTGGCTATTGCCGATGGTCATACTGTCGAGGAAATAGAGGTTATAGCGCTCCAGCGCCTGCATCACTTTCTGCATGCCGAACAGGCTGGAGGTCATGGCGCTGCCCATATGGTTATTCAACCCGACGGCATAGGGCACCTTATTCACGGCGTCACTGATGATGCGTTCAATCTCTGCGCTGCCCATCTCCGGGCGCAGGGTGTCTTTTTCCAGCGGCTGTTTACTGAGCGGTGCCATCGGCAGATGGATTAGCACTTCGTGACCGCTGTTGTGCGCTTTGGTCGCCATGTCGCGGGCATGTGTCGCGTTTGGCAGCACCGCGACGGAGACCGCCTGCGGCATTGCCAGCACCTGGTTTTCTGTCTGGGGACGGTAGCCAAAATCGTCGATAACGATGGCCAGTTTGCCGGCAAACACCGGCGAGGAGAGCGCCAGCACGCTGGCAAGAGTAATCACGATGCGGCGAAGTTGAAGCAAACCTATCTTCCCAACCACGGCTGTGGATTGACCGCCTGGCCCTGACGGCGAATTTCAAAATAGAGTGAAGGCCGGCCCTGACCACCACTGCTCCCAACGAGAGCTATCGGCTGGCCTGCGCGCACCTGCGCACCGACGCTGACGAGGGCGCTTTGGTTATAACCATAAAGGCTCATATCACCTTTGCCGTGCTCAACGACAACCACCAGGCCATAGCCCTGCAGCCAGTCGGCGAGGATCACGCGTCCGTCGGCGATGGCTTTAACTTCGCTGCCTTCAGACGCACCGATAACAATCCCTTTCCACCGTAGCTCACCCTGCAACTGTTCGCCATAACGGTGGAGCAACGGGCCGCGAACCGGCCAGATCGCGCGGCCTGCCGGCGAGCCTAAGCCGCCGGTGCGGGACATCAGTGAGCGTTCGCTCTCGGTTGGCTTATAGGTGGTGCCTTTGCGGCTGGCCTCGCTCTGCCGCTCACGTACCGCCTGCGCTTCACGGGCTTCGCGCTCGGCGCGGGCTTTTGCTGCCGCTTCCGCGCGGGCAAGGCGATCGCGCAGACGTGATTCGTTAGCGCGCATCTCGCTAAGCTGCTGCTGACCTTCCTGAATTGAGGATTCAAGCCCGGCAAGGGTCTTTTTACGCTCGTTTCGTGCCTGCTCCAGCTTCGCCTGCTGCGCTTTCTGCTCATAGAGCAGGGTCTGCTGCTGGCTCTGCTTCTCTTCCAGCTCGGCTTTCTGCGAGGTGACCTCTTCACGCGTCTGCTTGAGCTGTGCGATGGTCTCCTGGCGCGCCTGGTTGAGATAACCGAAGTAAGCCTGCAAACGCTGACCGCGCTGGCTCTCTTCACCGCTCAACAGAAGCTGGATACCGCTGTGCTCGCCCTGGCGAAACGCGGCATCGAGCTGCGCGGCAAGATTGCGCTCCTGCGACGCGCGCTGACGCTCCAGTTTGGCGATGGAGGCGTTCATCTCATCAATCTGTTTATTGAGTTCTGCCAGCGTGTTTTCGGTTTCGTGCAGCTGGCGGGCGGCAGCGGAGATGGCCTCCTCCTGCGCCTTCAACTGCGCGAGCAGGCCTGCGCGCTGCTGCTGCTGTTGGCGAACCGCGCGCTCTTTGGCGGCGATATCGGCCTGGATGGATTTGAGCTGATCGCGGTCATCCGCGTGGGCGGGAACGGCGCACAGCAAAGCGCCAGCGCTGAGTGCGCTGGCGCAGAGCAGAGGTCGGAGCCCGACCCATGTAATTGAAAAAATCGCCTTTCCCCTCATGGGGAGCGATTATTCCACGATGAACAGCGGCTTACCAGTCATCTCTTGCGGGATTTCCTCGCCCATCAGCGACAGCATGGTCGGCGCGATGTCGGAAAGTTTGCCACCGGAGAGCGCTTTCACCGTTTTCTCACCCACATAAATCAGCGGAACCGGCAGATTGGTGTGCGCCGTATGTGCCTGGCCAGTTGAGGGATCGCGCATCTGCTCGGCGTTGCCGTGGTCGGCGGTAATCAGCAACTGCCCGCCAACGGACTCAACGGCGCGGGTGACCTGCGCAATGCAGTTATCCAGCGCTTCCACGGCGGCGACAGCCGCATCAAACACGCCGGTATGGCCAACCATATCGCCATTCGGGTAGTTACAGATGATGGTGTCGTATTTGCCGCTGGTAATGGCGGCGACCAGTTTTTCCGTCAGCTCGGCGGAGCTCATCTCCGGTTGCAGATCGTAGGTTGCGACTTTGGGGGAGTTGATCAGAATGCGGTCTTCGCCCGGGAACGGCTCTTCAACGCCACCGTTAAAGAAGAAGGTGACATGGGCATACTTCTCCGTTTCGGAGATACGCAACTGGGTGCGGTTTTTCTTCGCCATCCACTCACCAAGGGTGTTGGCAAGGGAGGTCGGCGGATAGGCCACGGCAGTTTTGATGTCGGCGGCGTATTCGGTCAGCATCACGAAATCGAGCTTCACGACTTTCTTACGCGGGAAGCCGTCAAAATCGGCGTTAACAAAAGCACGGGTGATTTCGCGGGCGCGGTCGGCACGGAAGTTCATGAAAATCAGCGCGTCGCCATCTTCCATCGCCGCATCGGGCTGGCCGGCGGCGCGAATAACCGTCGCTTTCACAAACTCGTCGTTTTCGTCGCGGGCGTAAGCGGCTTGCAGCCCGGCAACGGCGCTGTCGAAGGTGAACGCGCCTTTGGCCTGTGTCATCAGGTCGTAAGCCTGTTCGACGCGATCCCAGCGGTTGTCACGATCCATGGCGAAGTAACGACCAATAATCGACGCCACGCGGCCTTTACCGAGGGCGGCGAATTTCTCTTCAAATTTTTTCAGCGAGGATTCCG
Organism: Kosakonia sp. CFBP8986; assembly: GCF_034044935.1. NCBI lineage: Bacteria > Pseudomonadati > Pseudomonadota > Gammaproteobacteria > Enterobacterales > Enterobacteriaceae > Kosakonia > Kosakonia sp. CFBP8986. The sequence goes on from NZ_JAXCXB010000007.1 coordinate 158,293, forward strand.
CGCTGCGCGGCGGCGTATCGCGGCCATCGAGGAAGGCGTGCAGGTAGATTTTTTCTGCGCCACGTTCAGCGGCCAGTTCGACCATCGCCATAATGTGATCTTCATGGCTGTGCACGCCGCCTGCGGAGAGCAGGCCCATAATGTGCACCGCTTTGCCGGCGCTAACTGCCTTATCCACCGCGCCGCGCAGCACCGGGTTAGTGAAGAAGGTGCGCTCTTTAATTTCAACGTCCAGGCGGGTTAAGTCCTGGTAGACGATTCGCCCGGCACCGAGGTTGACGTGGCCGACCTCGGAGTTGCCCATCTGGCGATCCGGCAGACCCACTTCCAGCCCGGAGGCGTCGATCAGGGTGTGCGGACGCTTGGCCCACAGGCTATCCATCACCGGGGTTTTAGCGTTGAAAATGGCGTTATCTTGCTGATCTTCGCGATAGCCGTAGCCATCGAGAATCACCAGTACCATAGGTTTTTTTGAAACCGACATTGCGACAACCTCATGCTCTGAAGATAAAAATTTGCGTAATTTTACTACAGCTGAATCGATCAAATAGCCGCAGAAGATCAAAGAAAGGGGTCACCTGAGGGGGTGTTTTACATCGCTTTGTTTATTTTTTTCGTAACACGCCGCAGAAAATGCAATCCATCGCGCTCGCTGGCTGTATTTGCCCATCTGCGCAGGTATACTCCTTGCTGGTTTTTAATCACTTAGTCGGGAGCTGTTACCCCAGATGCAAGAAATTATGCAATTTATTGGACGCAACCCGATACTCTGTATCGGCTGGCTTGCGTTGTTCGCCGCGGTGTTATACACGACCTTCAAAGGCGTCGCGTCGAAAGTGAAAGTGATTTCCCGTGGTGAAGCCACGCGCCTCATCAACAAAGAAGATGCGGTGGTTGTGGACTTACGTCAGCGCGATGATTTCCGTAAAGGTCATATTGCCGGCGCGGTGAATTTGCTGCCAGGCGAGATCAAAGCCAATAATGTAGGTGAGCTTGAAAAACGTAAAAGCACGCCGATTATTGTTGTAGACGGTACCGGCCTGCAGGCGCAGACCCCGGCAAACGAGCTGGTAAAAGCCGGTTTCGAGAAAGTCTTTGTGCTCAAAGACGGTGTCTCCGGATGGGTCGGCGAAAATCTGCCGTTAGTTCGCGGTAAATAAGTTACCCGGTGGGCTTCGGCTCACGGGGTAAAACCAGGAGAAGAGATATGGCCAATATTGAGATCTACACCAAAGCAACCTGCCCGTTTTGCCACCGCGCAAAAGCGCTGCTGAGCAGCAAAGGCGTTGATTTTGCCGAGCTGCCGATCGACGGCGACATGGTAAAACGTGAAGAGATGATTCAACGTAGTGGCCGTACCACGGTTCCGCAGATCTTTATTGATGCACAGCATATCGGCGGCTGCGACGATTTATTTGCGCTGGATGCGCGTGGCGGATTGGATCCGCTGTTAGGTTAATGCTTTCTAAGCACTACAACACTTAAGGGTTACTTATTCATGTCTGAGCTAAACAACACCGAAATGACTTTCCAGATTCAGCGTATCTACACGAAAGATATCTCTTTCGAAGCGCCGAATGCGCCGCACATCTTTCAGAAAGAGTGGCAGCCGGAAGTCAAACTGGACCTCGACACCGCGTCAACGCAGCTGGCGGACGGCGTGTATGAAGTGGTTCTGCGCGTAACCGTAACTGCCTCACTGGGCGAAGAGACCGGCTTCCTGTGCGAAGTACAGCAGGGCGGCATCTTCTCTATCGACGGTATCGAAGGCACCCAGATGGCGCACTGCCTGGGCGCATACTGCCCGAACATCCTGTTCCCGTATGCCCGTGAATGCATCACCAGCCTGGTTTCCCGCGGTACATTCCCGCAACTGAACCTTGCACCGGTCAACTTTGATGCGCTGTTCATGAACTACCTGCAACAGCAGACTGGCGAAGGTGCCGAACAACATCAGGATGCCTGATGAACGCACTTAATGCTGCAATGACTGTGATCGGTGCCGGCTCTTACGGCACCGCTCTTGCCATCACGCTGGCAAGAAATGGCCACCAGGTTGTGCTGTGGGGCCATGACCCGAAACATATCGCGACGCTGCAACGCGACCGTTGCAACGTGGCGTTCCTGCCCGATGTACCTTTCCCCGACACCCTTGAGCTTGAGAGCGACCTTGCCCGCGCGCTGGCCGCCAGCCGTGACATTCTGGTCGTTGTGCCAAGCCACGTCTTTGGCGAGGTGCTGGCGCAGATCAAACCGCTGATGCGCAGCGATGCGCGCATTGTCTGGGCGACAAAAGGGCTGGAGGCAGAAACCGGGCGTCTGTTACAGGACGTGGCGCGTGAAGTCTTAGGCTCCTCTATTCCGCTGGCGGTGATCTCCGGCCCGACGTTCGCCAAAGAGCTGGCGGCGGGAATGCCGACGGCAATCTCTTTAGCCTCCACCGACCCGCAGTTTGCCGACGATCTTCAGCAGTTGCTGCACTGCGGCAAGAGCCTTCGCGTCTACAGCAACCCGGACTTCATTGGCGTGCAGCTTGGCGGCGCGGTGAAGAATGTGATTGCGATTGGCGCAGGCATGTCTGATGGCATCGGCTTTGGCGCGAATGCGCGCACGGCGCTCATCACGCGCGGTCTGACGGAGATGTCGCGGCTTGGCGCGGCGCTGGGTGCCGATCCTGCTACCTTTATGGGCATGGCGGGGCTGGGCGATCTGGTGCTGACCTGTACCGACAATCAGTCGCGTAACCGCCGTTTTGGCATGATGCTCGGTCAGGGCATGGATGTCGAAGGCGCGCAAGAGAAGATAGGCCAGGTGGTTGAGGGCTATCGCAATACCAAAGAAGTGCGCGCGTTGGCGCACCGGTTCGGCGTCGAAATGCCAATAACCGAGGAAATTTATCAGGTATTGTATTGCGGAAAAAATGCGCGCGAGGCAGCATTAACGCTGTTGGGCCGCGCCCGCAAGGATGAGCAATAAGCGGCTAATCGCAGGGATTCTCATCACTATCACGTCAAGGCTGGCTGAGTCCGGCCTTGCTTTTATTTCGTCTGGAGTAAGCAATGCCGTGTGAAGAACTGGATCTGGTCTGGAAAAATATCAAAGCCGAAGCCCGCGCGCTGGCGGACTGTGAACCGATGCTGGCCAGTTTTTATCACGCAACCTTACTCAAGCATGAAAACCTCGGCAGTGCCCTGAGCTATATGCTGGCGAACAAGCTGGCGTCGCCGATTATGCCCGCCATCGCCATTCGCGAAGTGGTGGAAGAGGCCTACGCCGCAGACCCGGAGATGATCGCCTCCGCCGCCTGTGATATTCAGGCCGTGCGCACCCGCGACCCGGCGGTGGATAAATACTCAACGCCGCTGCTCTACCTGAAAGGGTTCCACGCCCTGCAGGCGCATCGTATTGGTCACTGGCTGTGGACGCAGGGCCGTCAGGCGCTGGCGATTTTCCTGCAAAACCAGGTCTCAGTCAGTTTTCAGGTTGATATTCACCCGGCAGCGACCATCGGTCGCGGCATCATGCTCGACCACGCCACCGGCATTGTGGTGGGTGAAACGGCGGTTATCGAAGATGACGTGTCGATTCTGCAGTCGGTTACCCTCGGCGGGACCGGCAAAACCAGCGGCGATCGCCATCCGAAGATCCGTGAAGGGGTGATGATTGGCGCGGGAGCGAAGATCCTCGGCAATATCGAAGTGGGGCGCGGCGCGAAAATCGGTGCCGGCTCCGTGGTGTTGCAGCCCGTACCGCCGCATACCACCGCCGCAGGCGTTCCGGCGCGTATCGTTGGTAAGCCAGAGAGCGACAAGCCGGCGATGGATATGGATCAGCATTTTAATGGAGCCAATCACGGGTTTGAATACGGCGACGGTATTTGAAAAATGCCGGATGGAGCTGCGCTTATCCGGCCTACAACTATTTTTGCCAATAACGCCAGAAGTGCGGTAGGTTGATGCATTTGCCATACTACCCGTAGGCCGGATAAGGCGTAGCCGCCATCCGGCAATTCCAACCAACTACCTCATCAGCTGCGCAACACCGCGCCGGGATAACCGAGCTGGCGCCAGGCTTCATACACCACTACCGACACCGCATTGGAAAGGTTCATACTGCGGCTGTCCGGCATCATCGGAATACGGATCTTCTGCTCCGGCGGTAGCGCATCAAGAATGGTGGCGGGCAGGCCGCGGGTTTCCGGGCCGAACATTAAATAATCCCCATCGGCAAACGACACGGCGCTGTGCGCGGGCGTCCCTTTGGTGGTCAGCGCAAACAGGCGCTGAGGCTGAGCGGCGGCCATAAAGGCGTCGTAATCAGCGTGGCGCTGCACGGCGGTGAATTCGTGGTAATCCAGCCCTGCACGGCGCAGGCGCTTATCGTCCCAGGTAAAGCCCATCGGCTCGATGATATGCAGACGAAAGCCGGTGTTAGCGCACAGGCGGATAATGTTCCCGGTATTGGGCGGGATCTCAGGTTCAAATAAGACAATGTTCAGCATGCTGCCCCCTTAATAGCGGGGGCAGGATAGCACTCTCCCCAGGGCGGGGAGAGCATTTTTTACTACGCCGCATCGCCGTGCGACAGCGGTGCCAGCGCGGCGGGGATCTCGCTCTGCGCCTGCACCAGCGACTCTTTACTGATTTCGCGAATCGATTTCGCGCCGGTCAGCGTCATTGCCACGCGCATCTCTTTTTCAATCAGATCCAGCAGGTTAGCCACCCCCTGTCGGCCATGTGTCGCCAGCGCATAGAGATAGGCACGGCCAAGCAGCACGGTGTCGGCGCCGAGCGCAATCATCCGCACCACATCAAGGCCGTTACGAATGCCGCTATCCGCAAGGATGGCAATATCGCCCTTCACCGCATCGGCAATCGCTGGCAGCGCGCGCGCCGAAGAGAGCACGCCATCAAGCTGGCGGCCGCCGTGGTTAGAGACGACAATCCCATCTGCGCCAAAGCGCACCGCGTCGCGGGCATCTTCCGGATCGAGGATCCCTTTGATCACCATCGGGCCATCCCAGAATTCGCGGATCCACTCCAGGTCCTTCCACGAGATAGAGGGATCGAAGTTGTTCGCCAGCCAGCCAATATAATCCTCCAGCCCGGTTGGCTTCCCGAGGTACGCAGAGATATTGCCCAGGTCGTGAGGACGGCCATTGACGCCCACATCCCATGCCCATTGCGGATGCATCACCGACTGCCAGTAGCGGCGCAGTGCGGCGTTTGGCCCGCTCATCCCGGAGTGCGCATCGCGATAACGCGCGCCGGGCGTTGGCATATCGACGGTAAACACCAGCGTGGAACAGCCCGCCGCCTTTGCCCGCTCCAGCGCATTACGCATAAAGCCGCGATCGCGCAGCACATAGAGCTGGAACCACATCGGGCGCTTAATGGTTGGTGCCACCTCTTCAATCGGGCAGACGGAAACGGTCGACAACGTAAAGGGGATGCCTTTGGCATCTGCTGCGCCTGCGGCCTGCACTTCGCCGCGACGGGCATACATCCCGCACAGCCCGACGGGTGCCAGCGCGACCGGCATTGATAGCTGCTCCTTGAACAGCGTGGTCTCAAGGCTCAGGTCGGACATATTCTTCAGCACCCGCTGGCGGAGCGCGACCTGCGATAAATCCTCGACGTTGCGGCGCAGGGTATATTCGGCGTAAGCGCCACCGTCAATATAGTGAAACAGGAACGGCGGCAGAACGCGTTTTGCCGCGGCGCGATAGTCGCTGGCTGCGGAAATAATCATGCTTTTTTCTCCCTTAAATGAATCAGTTGCTCGTCGGGCAGGCGGGTAATGCGCGCCTGGCGGGCCCGGTCTTCGTCAAACTGGCGAATCGTGGTGTGGACGAATGCGAGGTGCGCCATCATCGCCTGACGCGCGCCCTCCGCATCGCCCGCAAGAATGGCGTTCATCACCGTGCGGTGTTGCTCCGTAAGCCGGGCGAAAACCGGCGGAACAAGGTACATGCGCTGGCGGCTCTGCTTGACCGAGGATTGCAGCAGGTCGAAGAAACCGCGCATGGTTTGCAGCAGCACCACATTGTGTGAGGCTTCGGCGATTGCCAGATGGAAACGCACATCCGCCTGCGAGGCGAGATCCGGGTCATCGGATTGCGATGCCTCAAAGCAGAGCACGATTTTCTCTTTATCGGCGTCGGTCGCGCGCATCGCCGCATGCCAGGCGGTGCTGGCCTCAATGGCGTGGCGGGCTTCGAGAATATCAAAGCTGTAATCGGGGTCGTCATTGAGCAGTGTTTTCAGCGGCTGGACGATGTTCTGCTCCGACCACGCCTCATGCTGCCAGCGCACAAAGGTTCCACCACCGCGGCGGCTTAACAGCACGCCTTCGCTGACCAGCATTGCCAGCGCTTCGCGTAAGGAGTTGCGTGATACGCCAAGCTGCACGGCAAGCTGGCGCTCGGCGGGCAACTTCATGCCCGCTTCCAGCTGTTGTTCTGCAATTAACGCCCGTACGCGGTCAGCGACCTCGTCAGCCAGGCGTCTGGGTAATACGTTCATGGGATCATCCAGGTCAGCACATAAGCCTGCAGGGTGGTGATCACGCCGACCATGCAGGTGAATATCAGGCTGTGTTTGACGGTAAAGCGAAAGAGATCGGACTCTTTGCCCACAAGTCCCACCGCCGCACAGGCGATAGCGATGGACTGCGGCGAGATCATCTTGCCGGTGACGCCGCCGGTGGTGTTAGCCGCCACCATCAGCACATCCGAGACGCCAATCTGCTGCGCGGCGGTGGCTTGCAGCGCGGCAAACAGCGCGTTTGATGAGGTGTCGGAGCCGGTCAAAAAGACCCCCAGCCAGCCCAGGAACGGCGAGAAAAAGGTAAACGCGCTGCCGGTGTGCGCCAGCGCTAATGCCAGCGTCGACGACAAGCCCGAGTAGTTGGAGATAAAGGCGAAAGCCAGCACCATGCCGATAGAGTAGATAGGCAGCGCCAGCTCTTTCAGCGTACCGGCAAAGGTGGTGATGGCATCCTTCGGTTTCATCTTCAGCCACACAATTGAGAGGATTGCCGCAAAGAGAATGGCGGTGCCGGTGGCAGAGAACCAGTCAAACTTATAGACCGCCGCATACGGCGTGGCGGCGTTCACCACCGGCGGCATGCGCGCCACCAGCTTATCAAGGTGCGGCACAGAGATATTAAACACCCAGTCGTAGAGCGCACCGCCCGGCGCAAAGAGCGCTTTAAAGGGCGGAACGCTCCACAGCGTCACGGTTGCGGTCAGGAACAGGAACGGCGACCAGGCGCGCAGGATCTGCCCGGCGCTGTATTTCGTGCGGGAGAGATCGAGATCGACCTGCGACGCGCCCATATCACCAAAGCGGAAAATGCGCACTGGCTTCCAGCGTTTGAGGAACAGCGTCAGGCAGACCAGCGATACCAGCGAGGAGATGATGTCCGGCAGCTCCGGGCCGATAAAGTTAGAGCTGAGATACTGCGCAATGGCAAACGACCCCCCGGCAACCACTACCGCAGGCCAGGTCTCTTTCACCCCGCGCCAGCCATCCATAATCGCCATGATCCAGAAGAGCACAATAATGGTCAGGAAGGGGAGCTGGCGGCCCACCATCTGGCCGATTTCGAAGCTGTCCAGCCCGGTTACCTGTCCGGCAACCAGAATTGGAATGCCCATCGCACCGAAGGCCACCGGCGCGGTGTTGACGATCAGGCAGAGCCCGGCGGCATAGAGCGGGTTAAAGCCCAGCCCCACCAGCAGGGCGGCGGTGATCGCCACTGGCGCGCCAAAGCCGGCGGCCCCTTCCAGAAACGCGCCAAACGAGAAGCCGACAATCAGCATCTGCAAACGCTGGTCTGGCGTAATGGAGAGAATCGACGAGCGAATAATGTCGAACTGGCCGGTTTTGACGGAGATCTTATAGACAAAGACGGCGGCGATAATGATCCACGCGATAGGCCACAGACCATAGAAAAAGCCGTACACCACCGACGCCAGCGCGCGATCCACCGGCATTTTGTAGAACAGCAGCGCAACGGCAAGGGCGATGGCAACGGTCCAGCTTGCGGCAACGTAGCCTTTGAGCTTCAGTTTTATCAGCGCGAAAAAGAAGAACAGGATCGGAAGCGATGCGATGAGGCTGGAAAGCCAGAGATTGCCAGCCGGGTCATAGTTCTGTTGCCAGAGCGTCATGCAGGTCTCCTGAGAACCACGGCAAAACCGCGAGCGATAAGTCTCTGCTTAGCTCTGTCTCACAGGTTTTGTAAAAGTGGTCCTGCCAATGGGGTTGTGTAGGGTTTGTGATAACGAATGGTTATCCAAATGTTGCGGCGTGGCAATCAGGCTGTGAAGGGATTTAGTGGAACTGTGAAGCGCGGAGAAAAAGCGGGTGGAATTGGTAGGGCCAATTAAGGCCGCCCGCGCGCTCAAGGGAGGCGGGGCGGAGAGAAGCTGTCAGAACTCGGTGTTGGCGAAACCGGTCATCGCGTCGAGGCCCATTTCACGGCCCAGCGCCGTCATCGGGTGAACCACGACAATCCCACGCACGCTTTTTTTCAGCTTGCCGAGGTCAGCCTGCTCTTTCTTGGTAATCGGGCGGCTGTAGCGCATTTGCGTCAGCTTCTGCGCCTCTTTACTCAGCTTCTGGCTGTACTGGTCGCGCAGACGGGCGATTTCGGTTTCCAGCGTGGTCTTCTCTTTTTCCAGTTCGGCGTACTTCTCAGCCGCATCAACCAGAGAGAGCTCCGCCTGCTGGTGGCGGATGGCGTCGAGACGGTCGCTCAGACGCTTAATTTCGTTTTTTTCGACTTCTTTCATGATAGGCATTTTCTTCAGGAACAAAGTGCAAGGATACAACACTTCAGGAGGGGATTACTTCTGGAATGCTTTTTTTAAGCTGATCCGTGAGATCAGCTCGGTGAGCGAGAGCACCATGGTGGAGCGCACCACCTGCTGATAACGCTGTTTTTGCATGGCGAAAAAATCTGCATCGCTGGTATCGAACACAGGCTGAGGCGGCAGGGCGGCGACGCAGTGCAGCTCGCCAAACGGCCCGAGGATCTCATCATCGGTGAAGGCGTACTCGGTGCCATCGTGGTTCAGCTCTTCGCGCAGCGCCATCAGCAGCTCGGCATCTTCATACTCGGCCCGCGAGATAACCCCGAGGCCGTAAATCAGCTTCAAACGCACAGACAAATTGCCCAGCGGACCGTCACCGTCCAGCAGCGGCTCGACGGCATATTTCACCGCGTAGTCATCTTTGCGAAACACCTGCAGCACGAGGATGTTGATCGCTTCGTTGAGCAACTCAACGGCGGCAATCAAAAAACTGCGCACGGTTTTTCCCGCATTCAGACGCTCGAGTACACGGTTTTCGAAAGCCTGGGTGTGTTCCATTATTGCCTGCATATCTGACAACTTCGTTAGCTGGCGCGGGATCTCCCGCGCCAATATCGGCATCATGCCTGGGATTGATAAGCGTTGACGGCTTCCTGTACCACCGGGCTGTCGGCGTCGAGACCGGAAACCTGTGCCAGTGCCGCCTGCGGGCCTTTCTCAGCAATAAGCTGAGCCAGCTCCTGCGCCTGCGGATCCTCTTCGCTGCGATAGTGCATCGCGGCGGCGATCCCTTGCACCAGGTTGGCGTGCGGCAGGTTGTACTCCAGCGTGCCGAGCAGCGGTTTAATCAGACGGTCGCCCGCGCTCAGTTTACGCAGCGGTTGACGCCCTACGCGCTCCACATCGTCTTTCAGATAGGGGTTTTCAAAACGACCCAGGATTTTCTGAATATAGGCTGCGTGCTTGTCAGCATCGAAACCATAACGCTTGATCAGCACCGCGCCGCTCTCTTCCATCGCGCCTTTCACCACGGCACGAATTTTCTCATCAAGGATCGCGTCGCGAATGGTTTGATGACCGGTCTGTTTTCCAAGGTAGGCGGTTATAGCATGCCCGGTATTCAGCGTGAAGAGCTTACGCTCAACAAAGGCCATCAAATTGTCGGTCAGCTCCATCTCCGGAATGGTCGGCAGCGCGCCCTTAAACTGGGTTTTATCGACAATCCACTCGCTGAAGGTTTCCACGGTCACTTCCAGCGGATCGTTGTTGGCAGATGCAGAAGGGGGAACAATGCGGTCAACGGCAGAGTCAACGAAGCCGACATGCGCCTCAACCCAGGCTTTATCCTCCTCCGCCAGCTGGGCGAAAACGTGCCCTTTCAACTGGCTGGTGCCACGCACCATATTTTCACAGGCGATGATGTTCAGCGGCGTATCAATGCCCTGCGCCTTACGTTTTACCAGCCCTTTGGCAACCGCCGGGGCGATACGCTCCAGCACTACCGGGCCAACGGCGGTAGTAACTAAATCCACCTGCGCAATCAGGTCGACAACCTCATCACCGATGCTGCTCACCGCATTGACGCCAGAGACGGTATCCACCTGCTCTTGTTCACCGACTACGTGAACCTGATAGCTATGACGGGCGTTGAGGGCGTCCAGAACGACCTGATTAACATCGGCGAACGTCAGTTCAATCCCCGCGTCGGCCAACAGCTTGCCGATAAAGCCACGTCCGATATTACCTGCGCCAAAATGTAATGCTTTCATAGAATGACCCTTTATCAATGTTTTTACCCGAGAGGGCTGGGGTGAGGAACGTCAGCGGGTTCTCCTCACCCAAGCCCTCTCCTCCGAAGAGGAGAGAACGTGGAGCGGATTACTGGTTCAGCAATGCCAGCACTTCCTCAACGCTTGTGGTGTGCGAGAGACGTTCGACAATCGTCTCATCATCCAGCGCGTTAGTCAGGCTGGTAATGACCTGAATGTGTTCGTTATTGCGCGCGGCAATGCCGATCACCAGATGCGCAATCTCATCCTCTTCTTCACCGAAGCGCACGCCCTGCGGATACTGGCAGAAGACCACGCCGGTTTTCAGGACGCGATCTTTCGCTTCCACCGTGCCGTGCGGAACCGCAATAGACTGGCCCAGATAGGTCGGCGTCATTTTTTCACGTTCCAGCATCGCGTCAATATATTCAGGCTGTACATAGCCGCCTTTGACCAGCTGCTCACCGGCAAAGCGAATCGCCTCTTCTTTCTGCGTGGCGCTACAGCCGAGGAAGATATTCTCCGCGCCCAGCTTGAACAGATGGGTGTTGGAGGTATCAAAGCTGTCCTGCAGGCTGCTGTTAACCTTCGCTTCGTTAGTCGTGTGGCGTTGGGCGGCCACCAGACGCTCGGTCAGGCCGGTGTACAGGCCGCTGTCGAGGAAGTTGGTCAGCGAGATATGCTGCGCTTGCGGTGCCTGGCGCATGGCGCGCTCGGTCAGGTCGCGGTGCGTAATCACCAGGTCGACATCGGACGGCAGGCTGTTAATCGCGCTGTTGGTAACAGAGATGCTGGTCAGACCCGCATCCTGCACTTTCTTACGCAGCACGCCGGCGCCCATGGCGCTGGAGCCCATCCCGGCATCACATGCGACGATGATTTTGCGCACGTGGCTCAGATCGTTAGTGACATCTTTTGTGCCCTGCGCAGCCGCAGCGCCTTTGGATTCGGCTTTCATATCGTGCATACGGCGGGTTGCCGCTTCGATATCGTCCTCGTCCTCTTTCACTTTGCTGGTTTTCAGCAGGATTGCCGCGATAACGAAGGAGACAATCATGGCTGCGAAAATCGCCGCGAGGTTAGCGAAGTAAGCGCCTTTTGGCGTCATTGCCAGTACCGCGAGGATAGAGCCAGGAGAAGCCGGAGAGACCAGGCCGCCGTTCAGCACGCTCAGGGTAAAGACGCCGGTCATACCGCCGAGGATCACCGCAATCAGCAGACGCGGGTTCATCAGCACGTACGGGAAGTAAATCTCATGGATCCCGCCGAGGAAGTGGATAATCGCCGCGCCGCCCGCAGACTGCTTCGCGCTGCCGCGACCGAAGAACATATAGGCCAGCAGGATACCCATACCCGGACCCGGGTTTGCTTCAATCAGGAAGAAGATGGACTTGCCGATCTCATGGGACTGCTGAATACCCAGCGGCGAGAAGATGCCGTGGTTGATGGCGTTGTTAAGGAATAGGATTTTCGCCGGCTCAACGAAGATAGAGGCCAGCGGCAGCATGTCGTGAACCACCATAAAGTTCACGCCCGCAGCGAGCGCTTTCGAGAGCACTTCCACCGCCGGGCCAATCGCCAGGAACGCCAGAATGGCGAGGATCATCCCGATGATGCCAGCGGAGAAGTTGTTCACCAGCATTTCGAAACCGGACTTGATCTTACCGTCGACGGCCGCGTCAAATTTCTTGATGCAGTAGCCGCCCAGCGGGCCTGCAATCATCGCGCCGAGGAACATCGGCATATCCGCGCCCACGATCACGCCCATGGTGGTGATAGCACCGACCACGCCGCCGCGATCGCCGCCTACCAGGCGACCGCCGGTAAAACCAATCAGCAGTGGCAGCAGGTAGGTAATCATCGGGCCGACGAGTTTCGCCAGCGTCTCGTTAGGTAACCATCCTGTCGGAATAAACAGGGCGGTGATAATCCCCCACGCGATAAAGGCGCCGATATTCGGCATCACCATATTGCTCAGGAAACGACCAAAGCTTTGCACCTTGATCTTGATATCGGATGACATAAAACACCCCTTCTTATGTTTGCTAGCGCACAGGCCGGAAGCCCGAGGTTTATTGTTAATGTGGCGGCAGAGGTAGCCGGACCTGAATTGTCTGTGATGCGGAATCTGGCACCGAATCGTTAACCTGTCCAGATGACACACTTTTATGTGATCTTGATCACGCTGGTGTTGGGGGTTATCCACCATTCATAGTGACTTGCGTCACAAAAAATGAGTGTAAAAAAAGAACAGTGCGCAGAATTTGCCCGGCATTGGGGATTAAATGTGATTCAAATCACATTTATTTGTCGGAAGTTTGTTAGTTATTTGTGACGTGAATCACAAGATATTTTCCTCGGAAAATTCCGAACGTGATCGACCGCAAAGTGCGCCTTTTCGAAAGACCAACGATGTAACTCCCTTTCACCCATCAGCCGCTATTTATGCTGAGGTAAGAAATTGACAGCGTGATGAACGCAACGCGCGCTTTCTACGCTTTAAGAGAGGCTCTTTTTTTCTGGATGAGATTCCTGGTTTTAGCCGCTTGCCGTTCCAGCCTGGTTGAAAAGGACTATTTTGTTATTGACCTGCGATGTAAGGAGGTTCGCTGTACAACCCCGGCACGTGACGTACACTCTTTTTTAACCCTGCGGCAAATTTCAAAAGGACACGGCAATGAAACTGATCGGCAGCTATACCAGCCCGTTTGTACGCAAAATCTCCGTCATACTGCTGGAAAAAGGCATCACCTTCGAATTTATCAATGAGCAGCCCTACAACGCCGACAGCGGCGTCGGTCACTATAATCCGCTCGGCAAAGTGCCGGCGCTGGTCACCGATGAGGGGGAAGTGTGGTACGACTCGCCGATCATTGCGCAATACATTGACCTGCTGGGTGCCGAGCCGCCGATGCTGCCGGACGATCCTAAGGCGGCGCTGAAAATCCGCCAGCTGGAAGCGCTGGCCGATGGCATTATGGATGCTGCGCTGGTCTCGGTGCGTGAGTTAGCCCGCCCGGTAGAGCAGCAGTCGCAGGCGGAGCTGCTGCGCCAGCGGGAAAAAGTCTCGCGCGGGCTGGATGCGCTGGAAAAGTGCCTGCAAGAGGGCGAGCTCAATGTCGATACGCTCAACCTGGCCACCATCGCCATTGCCTGCGCCATCAGCTACCTCAACTTCCGCCGCGTCTCGCCGGGCTGGAACGTCGATCGCCCATTGCTGGTGAAGCTGGTGGAAAATCTCTTCCAGCGTGAAAGCTTTGCCCGCACGGAACCGCCCAAGGCGTGATCCGTGTTATGCCCGCCTGAGAAAATCGCTGTACAATCCCCCTCACGTCAACACCCCTGACGGGAGGGGTAACTCCACAGCCGGGCCTTTTCATGACAACTCTTTACAGCCAGATTCCCTCGACCGATCGCCTGTTACGTGATGAGGCGTTCGCATCGCTGTTAACCACGTATGGCCATAGCCGCGTCACGCAAACCCTGCGTCAGTTGCAGGATGAGGCGCGCGCAGCGATCCGCGACGCCCAGCGCTTGCCTGCGTGGTGTGAAAACTGGGCGCAGGCCGCGTTACAGCGCCTGGAGCATGAGAACAGCCGCGCGCTGCGTCCGGTGTTTAACCTTAGCGGCACGGTGCTGCACACCAACCTCGGGCGCGCGGTGCAGTCGCAGGCCGCCATTGATGCGGTGACGACGGCGATGGGCTCGGCGGTAACGCTGGAGTACGATCTCGACGGCGCCGGGCGCGGTCATCGCGATCGCGCCATTGCGGCGCTGCTCTGCCAGTTAACGGGGGCGGAAGATGCCTGCATCGTTAACAACAATGCCGCGGCGGTGCTGCTGATGCTGGCGGCAACGTCAGCCGGCGGTGAAGTGGTGGTATCGCGCGGCGAGCTGGTGGAGATTGGCGGCGCGTTTCGTATTCCCGATGTGATGCGCCAGGCGGGCTGCATTCTGCATGAAGTGGGCACCACCAACCGCACCCACGCCAAAGATTACCGCCAGGCAATCAATGCCAACACCGCGGCACTGATGAAAGTCCACACCAGTAACTACCACATTGCAGGCTTTACCAAAGCGGTGGAGGAAGCCGAGCTGGTTGAACTGGCGCAGGAAGCCGACCTGCCGGTGATTGTCGATCTTGGCAGCGGCTCGCTGGTCGATTTAAGCCTCTACGGTTTACCGAAAGAGCCGATGCCTCAGGCGCTGATTGCCGCGGGCGTCAGCCTGGTGAGCTTCTCCGGCGATAAGCTGCTCGGTGGGCCGCAGGCGGGGATTATCGTCGGTAAAAAGGCGCTGATTGAGCAGCTTCAGCACCACCCGCTGAAACGCGCGCTGCGGGCGGATAAAATGACCCTCGCGGCGCTGGAAGGGACATTGCGCCTCTATCTGCACCCGGAAAAACTGACGCAAAATCTGCCGACGCTGCGCTATCTCACTCGCCCACAGGCGGAGATCCGTGACCAGGCTCAGCGCTTATGCGACGCGCTTACCGCCCGCTACAGCGAGTTTGCGCTGCGCGTCGAGCCCTGTCTGTCGCAAATTGGCAGCGGATCGCTGCCCGTCGAGCGGCTGCCGGGCGCGGCGCTAACCTTTACCCCGCATGACGGCAGCGGCCGTCGTCTGGAAGCGCTGGCAAGCGAGTGGCGCACGCTGCCGCAGCCGGTGATTGGCCGTATCTATGAGGGCCGTCTGTGGCTCGATTGCCGCTGTCTTGATGATGAATCCCGCTTGCTGGAGATATTGCTGAAATGATTATTGCCACTGCCGGGCATGTTGACCACGGCAAAACCACCCTGATCGAGGCCATTACCGGCGTCAACGCCGACCGCTTGCCGGAAGAGAAGCGGCGCGGCATGACTATCGATCTCGGCTACGCCTACTGGCCACAGCCGGATGGCCGCGTGCCGGGCTTTATAGATGTGCCGGGGCATGAAAAATTCCTCAGTAATATGCTGGCGGGCGTCGGCGGTATCGATCACGCCCTGCTGGTGGTGGCTTGCGACGATGGCGTGATGGCGCAGACCCGTGAACACCTGGCGATTTTGCAACTGACCGGCAACCCGGCGCTCACCGTCGCGCTTACCAAAGCCGATCGCGTTGACGAAGCGCGCATCAACGAGGTGCGCGAAGAGGTGGAGCAGACCTTACGGGAGTTTGGCTACCCACAGGCGACGCTGTTTGTCACCGCTGCCGCCGAGATGCGCGGCATTGATGCGCTGCGCGCGCACCTGTTGCAGCTGCCGGAGCGGGCACATCCGGAGCATCAGCGCTTCCGGCTGGCGCTGGATCGCGCCTTTACGGTGAAGGGGGCAGGGCTGGTGGTCACCGGAACGGCGCTCTCTGGCGATGTCCGTATCGGCGATACGCTATGGCTCACCGGCGTTAATAAGCCGATGCGCGTGCGCGGTCTGCATGCACAGAATCAACCCGTTGAGCATGCCCACGCCGGGCAGCGCATTGCGTTGAACATTGCCGGTGATGCGGAAAAAGAGGCGCTCAGCCGCGGCGACTGGCTGCTGTCGCAACAGCCGCCTGCGCCAACGGAGCGGGTGATCGTTGCCCTCCATAGCCATACGCCGCTCACCCAGTGGCAGCCGCTGCATATCCATCACGCCGCCAGCCATGTTACCGGTCGCGTGTCGCTGCTGGAGGATGGCTTAGCCGAGTTGGTGCTGGATACGCCGCTGTGGCTGGCAGATAACGACCGGCTGGTGCTGCGCGATATCTCCGCGCGCACTACGCTTGCAGGCGCTCGCGTGGTGACGCTGAACTCGCCACGGCGCGGCAAACGCAAAGCGGACTATCTGGCGTGGATCGCTGACCTTGCGCGTGCTGAAGATGATGCGCAGGCGCTCAGCGCGCACCTGTCGCGCGGCGCGGTGGATCTCAACGCCTTCGGCTGGGCGCGTCAGCTCAGCACCAGCGGCCTGAATCTGCTGCTGGAAAATCCCTGTTTTATTCGTGCCGGTAATAACCTGCTCGATGCGCCGATAGCCGCCCGCTGGCAGCGCAAGCTGCTGGAGACGCTGGCGACCTACCATCAGCAGCACCATGACGAACCCGGCCCTGGCCGCGAGCGTCTACGCCGCATGGCGCTGCCGATGGAGGATGAAGCGCTGGTCTTAACGCTGATTGAGCGTATGCGCGAGAGCGGCGATATCCAGAGCCATCACGGCTGGCTGCATCTGCCGGAGCATAAAGCCGGTTTTAACGATGAGCAGGCACAGCTGTGGCAGAAAGCCGCACCGCTCTTCGGCGATGAACCCTGGTGGGTGCGTGATTTGGCGCGTGAAACGGGAGTTGATGAGCAGGTGATGCGCGGCGTATTGCGCCAGGCGGCGCAGCAGGGGCTGATTACCGCTATCGTCAAAGACCGTTACTACCGCAACGATCGCATTGTCACCTTCGCCAGCATGATCCGCGATCTCGATCAGGGGCGCGGCTCCACCAGCGCGGCGGATTTTCGCGACCAGCTCAATGTCGGGCGCAAGCTGGCAATTCAGATCCTTGAGTACTTCGATCGCATTGGTTTTACCCGCCGCCGGGGTAACGACCATATTCTGCGCGACAAGGCGCTCTTTATTAACGAGAAGGGTTAAGGCACTACGCCCGGGGATAAATCTGCCGATCTGCCGGGTGCGATCAAAGCGCGCAGGCAGTTTTTTCTGGCACTCTCGCTCTTTTCAGCCTCAGGCGGGAGGACGCGTGAACCGATTTATCATCGCCGATGCGGCAAAATGCATCGGCTGCCGCACCTGCGAAGTGGCCTGCGCGGTGTCGCACCAGCAAAATCAGGATTGTTCGGGCCTTAATCCCGCCCGTTTCTCTTCACGCATTCGCGTGGTCAAAACCGGCGACTTCTCCACGGCAGTTACCTGCCATCACTGTGAAGAGGCGCCCTGCGCCAGAGCCTGCCCGGTCGGTGCCATTTACCGCGCGCAGGGCGTAGTGCTGGTGGAGCAGTCGCGCTGTATTGGCTGCAAAAGCTGCATGATCGCCTGCCCGTTCGGCGCAATGGAGGTGACTTCAGCGCCGCTGCAGGCGCTGAAGTGCGATCTCTGTCAGCACCGCGATGGCGGGCCTGCCTGCGTTGAGGCCTGCCCGACGAGCGCGCTGAGTTGTGTCGATCCGGCGCGGTTACGCGAAGCGCGGCTAAAAAGCCTGCCCGCGTAAACCGTTGTCAGGCGCTGTGCTCCTGCCAGGCGCGCTCCACCTCTTCGGCGAGGATTTTAACGCCCGCTTCGATAAGCTCTGGCTCCGGCACATAGTTCATGCGCATGCATTGATGAGTGTGCGGCCACGGCTTATCGAGGCCGGGGAAGAAGTAGTCTCCCGGCACCATCAACACGCCGCGTTTTTTCAGGCGCTGGTAGAGCAGCTCGGTGCTGATCGGCAGATCTTTAAACCACAGCCAGAGGAAAATAGCCCCTTCCGGTTTATGGATCAGGCAGCGCTCCGGCGGCAGATAACGGCGCAGCGTGGCGATAGTCTCCTGCACGCGCTGGTAGTAAAACGGCTTAATCACCTCGTTTGAGAGGCGCAGCAGGTCTTTGCGCTTAATCATCTCGCACATCATCGCCGGGCCAATGCCGCCCGGTGAGAGGCTGATAATGCCGTTCATATTGCGAATGGCAGAGATAACTTTGTCATTGGCAATGATGATGCCGCAGCGGCTGCCCGGCAGGCCCAGCTTCGACAGGCTCATGCAGAGAATGATATTCGGGTTCCACAGCGGGCGCGCTTCGCTGAAGATAATGCCGGGGAAGGGGACGCCGTACGCGTTATCAATCACCAGCGGGATATTGTGCTGATTGGCCAGCACGTCCAGCTTCATCAACTCCTCATCGGTGATGACGTTGCCGGTCGGGTTGGTCGGGCGCGAGACGCAGATCATCCCCGTCTCTTCACCAATATGCAGGTGCTCGAAATCGACGTGGTACTTAAACTGCCCTTCCGGCAGCAGTTCGATATTGGGTCGCGTGGAGACGAAGAGATCCTCTTCCAGCCCGGCGTCGGCGTAGCCGATATACTCGGGCGCCAGCGGGAAGAGCACTTTGCGCGTGCTGCCGTCGGCGCGGCGGCCGGCAAAGAGGTTAAACAAGTAGAAAAACGCGCTCTGGCTGCCGTTTGTCAGTGCAATGTTCTGCGGTTCAATATCCCAACCTAACTCTTCACGCAGCATCGCGGCCAGCGCCGTCAGAAGCTCGGTTTTTCCCTGTGGACCATCGTAATTACACAGGGCATCCGTGGCGCTGCCGCTCTCCAGCATCTGCGAAAGCAGTTGTTGAAAGTAGTCGGTCATCGCCGGGATTTTTGCCGGGTTGCCACCGCCGAGCATGATAGCGCCTGGGGTGCGTAAACCGTCGTTAAGATCCTCCATCAGACGCGTAATGCCTGAATGTCGGGTAAATTTGTCGCCGAAAAGTGAAAATGTCATCGCTACTGCTCTGTCGGGCTGCGGGTGAAAGTGGCTAACCATAACGCTCTCACCCGCGAGGTGCAAATCTCCCTTCGTCGCAGTTTATCGACGTTCGTTCTTAACAAGTGTGCTTTATCAGCACAATCTTCTGGTATTACTTCTGCTGCGCCCGCCCGGCCCAGACGACCATCACTTTATCCTCGCCCTGGGTGCGCACAAAGCCGTAACCCTGTGACAACGTAAGCGATGTTTGCTTGCCGCTACCCAGCGCCGGATGGCGGGCGCGGAACTGCCCGAGCGTCTGCCAGTGGCGCAGGCTGGCGGCGGCTTTACCATCAAGATCCTGCCAGTTCATCTGCGATCGCGTCCCCTGTAGCGGATCCGAACCTGTCGGGCCAAAGGGACGATCGGTTTCGTCGCCGTAGAAGATCTGCACCGCACCAGGGGCGAGCAGCAGCAGCTCTGCCGACTGCGCACCGCCTTCGCGGAACAGGCGGGTATCGTGGGAAGAGAGGTAGCTCAGCACATTAAAGCTTTGCAGCTTCTCCGCCATCTCTTGCCAGACGCTGTCCATATTCGCCAGGCAACTGGCGGCATCTGCGGCCTGCTGCTGGTAGTCGAAGTTGATCATCGCATCGAAACCGTGCTGATAGTAAGCGCTCTGCATCACGCCGTGCCCCCAGGATTCGCCGGTCATCCAGAAGGGCGCATCGTCGATTTTCTTCTGCGGGTTGGCCTGTTTCCACTCTGCCAGCGCCGCCGTTGCCTGGGTTTTTAACTGCTGCCAGGCCTCCAGCTCAACGTGTTTGGCGGTATCAACGCGGAAACCATCAATGCCGTAGTCGCGCACCCACTGGCTCAGCCAGTGGGTCAAATAGTCGCGTGGCGTGTAACCGGCAATCTCGCGCGCGGCGGTATCCGGTTTATGACGATAAAAGAGCGGCAGCCCGGAAGCCTCTTTCGATTCGGTTTTCAGATCCGGCAGGAAGGCCAGCGACATCGTCAAATCGTCGAAACCGGGGTTGTCGTAATCGCCAATATCGGTACGGATCCACTTTTTGCCCCACCAGTTTTGCCAGGCGGTTTTATCGCTGAAGTTGATGTAATCATTGAAGCTGTGCCAGGTTTGCCCGGCGGCGGGCTTCCAGTCGGTCCAGTGCTCGCCGAGGGTTTTTTTGCGCTCCTCCTCTTTCAGGTAGAGTGCGCCGAACTGGTAGGTCTGCATATCCGCAAGCGTTGCGTAACCGGCGTGGTTCATCACCACATCAAACAGCACGCGGATGCCGCGGCGGTGCGCTTCATCAACCAGCGTGCGCAGATCGTTTTCATCGCCCATATTGGCGTCGAGGCGCGTCCAGTCGAGCGTGTAGTAACCGTGGTAGGCGTAGTGGGGGAAATCCCCTTTGGTGCCGCCACCAACCCAGCCGTGGATCTGCTCCAGCGGCGAGCTGATCCACAGCGCGTTTACGCCGAGTTTTTGCAAATAGTCGAGCTTGCTGGTCAGCCCCTTCAGGTCGCCGCCGTGAAAGGTGCCAATCTCCTGCATGCCATCTTTGTGCCGCCCGTAGCTGTTGTCATTGGCGGGATCGCCGTTGACATAGCGGTCGGTCAGCACGAAGTAGACCGTGGCGTTATGCCACTGAAATGGTGCCGCGCCGCGCGTCTGCGCAGGCTCAAGCAGCAGCAGGCCGTTGCTCTCTTTCGCTGGCAGCAGCGTGATTTTGCCCTCGCGCACCGTCGCGGTTTGCTGGCTGTAGAAATCCCGCACTTCGCTGCCTTCCGGGAAGGTGTCGACCACCGGAATGGTCAGCGGTTTATCGCTGCGCACCGGGCACTGGCGCGCCACCACCGTTTGCTTCTCTGCCGGGGCTTTCACGCTGATTAACAGCGTCGGCGTGCCGGAGCGGGTATCAAGCTGGAGCTGATAATCGCCGTCGCGGAAGATGCGCCACTGCGGCGCGCTGGCGCTGCACGGCACCAGCGACAGCATCTGATTGAGCTTGATGGCACTTGCAGGCTGCCAGCACGCATCGCCTTGCTGCACGGTAACGGGCATCTCACCCTTTTTCAGCGTTGCCTGGCTGCGCCAGACGCCGGTGCCGTCGTCAGTTAATGCGGGAAAACCGGCCGCCGTCCAGTTGGCGCAGGCGACGCCGGGCAGTAACAGCAGAAGTAAGGCAGCGTGTTTCATCAATAAGCCCCGTGATAGCGATTTTCCCTAGTGTGCCCGTCTGCTGGCGCGGGTGACTCCTCCCCATCGCCGGTTCGCCAGGGAGGAGGGCAAGGGTTGAGAAAATACGTAAAACGTGCGGTTTTCGAAATTGCGATAATCGCCGCAATTTTAAGAAGTTGTGCGCTTTATATGCAGTTTACCGGTGACATAGTTTCAGAATTGGATTATTTCTGTACGTGCCCGATAAGGTTAATTTTGGTATGATTTGCGATTCAGCCCGCAAAATCGTGCATAAAAGAAGGCGTTGGAATGCTTATATCCGACCAGGAGACCTAATGATATCGATACCCATGCGACGAAGTGGGGCGACGATACTCATGTTTTTCACCTTGATGTTTTCAGGTGGAGTGCTGGCAAAAACGCACACAGAAACAGCGAGTCACAAAGCCCACGTCACTAAGGCAAGCGTAAAAAAACAGGCAAGCAGTAAGAAAGAGTATTCTCGCAATAGTGTAAAAAGCCGTTCACTTCCTGATTTGCGAAAATACCCTTCCGGGACACCACGAAAGAGAGCGTTTCTCCGGACCGTAATGCCTTACATCACCAGCAAAAACGCTGCGATCACCGCGGAGCGTAACTGGCTGCTCAGAAAACAGTATGACAGCCAGTGGTCGCCCTCTGAGCGCACGCGCATGAAGGATATTGCCAAACGCTACAAAGTGAGCTGGTCCGGGAATACGCGCCGTATTCCGTGGAACACGCTGCTGGAGCGCGTTGACATTATTCCGGACAGCATGGTCGCCACCATGGCCGCAGCAGAGAGCGGCTGGGGCACCTCTAAGCTGGCGCGCAGCAACAACAACCTGTTCGGCATGAAGTGCGCGAAAGGCGCCTGTAAAAGCGGCTCGGGCAGAGTGAAAGGCTACTCGCAGTTTGGCTCGGTGCAGGAGTCGGTAGACGCTTACGTCACCAACCTGAACACGCATGCGGCCTATGCTTCATTCCGTAAATCCCGTGCGCAGCTGCGTAAAGCGGACCAGGAAGTGACGGCGACGGCAATGATCCACAAGCTGAAGGGCTACTCCACCCGCGGCGCGAGTTATAACAACTATCTGTTTGCCATGTATCAGGACAATCAGCAGTTAATTGCCGCCCACATGTAACCCCGCTTGCTGAAACGCCTTCCGCCCGGAAGGCGTTTTTCTTTGCGCCTAAATCAGGATTTCGCTGTAGCGATCGCGATAATCCTTCGGCGTGCTGTCGTAAGCCTTGCGGAAGACCGAGTAGAAGTACTGCAATGACGGGTAGCCGCACATCTGCGAAATCTCATTGATAGAGAGCGAGGTGGAGATCAGCAGGCTGCGCGCCTTCTCCAGCTTCTCGGCGTGGATCACCGCGTGAATGGTTTCGCCCACCTCCTCCTTGAAGCGCTTCTCCAGATTGGAGCGCGAAATACCGACCGCATCCAGCACTTGATCGACCTTAATGCCTTTGCAGGCGTGGTTGCGGATGTAGTGCATCGCCTGAATCACCGCCGGATCGTTCAGCGAACGGTAATCCGTTGAACGGCGGGCAACCACCCGCATCGGCGGCACCAGCAGACGCTGCAACGGCATCGCTTCGTTATCCAGCAGCCGGTGCAGCAGCTTCGCGGCCTGGTAGCCCATCTGCCGTGTGCCCTGCGCCACCGAAGAGAGCGCGACGCGGGAGAGGTAGCGGGTCAGCTCTTCGTTATCGATGCCGATCACGCACAGCTTCTCCGGCACCGGAATATGCAGATGGTCACAGACCTGCAAAACGTGGCGCGCCCGCGCGTCGGTAACGGCGATAATCCCCGTTTGCGGCGGCAGCGTTTGCAGCCAGTCGGCAAGGCGATTTTGCGCATGCTGCCAGTTTTCCGGCGCGGTAGTCAGCCCCTGGTAAACCACACCGCGATACTTCTCCTGCGCTACCAGCTGGCAAAAAGCATATTCCCGCTCGGCGGCCCAGCGCTTGCCGCTCGAGGCGGGCAGGCCGTAAAAGGCGAAGCGATGCACCCCTTTCTCTTTAAGGTGCAGAAACGCGCTCTCAACCAATGCGTGGTTGTCGGTGGCGATATAGTGCACCGGCGGGTAGTGCTCCGGCGTGTGGTAAGAGCCGCCGACGCCGACAATCGGTACATCGACATCCGCCAGCAGCCGCTCAATCTCCCGGTCATCGTAGTCGGCGATCACGCCGTCGCCGAGCCACTCCTTAATGTTCTCAATGCGGGCGCGGAAATCCTCTTCGATAAAGATATCCCACTCCGATTGCGACGCCTGAAGATACTCCCCAACGCCTTCGACCACCTGGCGGTCGTAGGCTTTATTCGCGTTAAATAACAGCGTGATGCGATGGCGCTTTTCAAACATAGTGGTTCGCTTCCTGACTATTCATCAGTTCTGATTACCATATTCAACACACTGCCGGACAAAAATAATCCGGCAGTGTGATCGCGCCTCGGTTCGCCTGGCTCAGGCGCGACGTTTGGTGGCGGAGTCCATCCACACCGCCAGCAGTAAAATGGCTCCTTTGACGATGTACTGCCAGAAGGGGGGGACATCCATCATGCTCATGCCGTTATCCAGCGAGGCCATAATGAAAGCGCCCATTACCGCGCCCGCCACGCTGCCGATGCCACCCGCGAGGCTGGTGCCGCCAATCACGCAGGCGGCAATCGCATCCAGCTCGGCAATGTTCCCGGCCGACGGCGAACCGGCACCGAGACGCGAGCTGAGGATAAGCCCGGCAATCGCCACCATCAGGCCATTGATTGCGAAGACCGCCAGTTTGGTGCGCTCAACGTTAATACCCGAGAGCCGCGCCGCTTCAAGGTTGCCGCCAATGGCGTAAATGCGGCGGCCAAAAGCGGTGCGCGTTGCCATAAACAGACCTGCCAGCAGCAGAAATACCAGCAGCAGCACCGGTGTCGGCACGCCGCGGTAATCATTCAGCAGCCAGATGGCACCGAGCACGATCACCGCGATCAGCGCCTGGCGCCCCACCGCATGGCTGGAGGAGGAGGTGGCTAAGCCCAGCGACTGGCGGCGCATGCGTCCGCGCCACTGCCAGAGCACAAATGCCACCAGCCCCAGCGCGCCCACTCCGAAGCCAACACCGTCCGGCAGATAGCTCTGGCCGATTTGCGACATCGCCGCGCTGGTAGGTGAAACGGTCGTGCCGTTAGTAATGCCTATTAACACGCCGCGAAACGCCAGCATCCCGGCAAGGGTGACGATAAACGACGGCACTTTACGATAGGCCACCCACCAACCGTTCCATGCGCCGAGCAGCAGGCCAAGCAGCAGCGTCACCACCACGGTGAGCGGCAAGGGCCAGCCGAGCCAGACGTCGAAAATGGCTGCCGCACCGCCCAGCAGGCCCATCATCGAGCCTACCGAGAGGTCAATCTCTGCCGAGATAATGACAAACACCATCCCCACCGCGAGGATGCCGGTGATGGCGGTCTGGCGCAGCAGGTTAGAGATATTACGCGCGCTCAGGTAGGCACCGTCGGTCATGCCGGTGAAAAAGAGCATGATCACAACGATGGCCGCAAGCATCACAAACACCTGCAGGTTGAGTGATTTCAGCCCGGAGAAGGGGCCCGGCGACGCGGTGGATAACTGACTTTCAGACGGGTTGCTTTTCGACATGATGTTCGCTCCTCAGCGCCGCTTCCATAACCTGCTCCTGGGTCAAATGACGGTTGATAAGATCGGCTTTCAGCTTCCCTTCGTGCATCACCAGCACGCGGTCGCTCAGGCCCAGCACTTCAGGCAGCTCGGAGGAGATCACAATCACCGCGATCCCCTGCTGCACCAGTTGGTTAATCAGTTTGTAGATTTCATACTTCGCGCCGATATCGATGCCGCGCGTCGGCTCATCGAGGATCAAAATGCGCGGGTTGAGCAGCAGGCAGCGGGCGAGAATCGCTTTCTGCTGGTTGCCGCCGCTCAGCCGGCCAATCGCCAGCTCCGGCGACGAGGTTTTTACTTTCAGCCGCTGGATGGACTGCAAAATGCACGCCTGCTCGGCGGCGTCATCGAGGCTGCTCAGGCTGCCGGTAAACTGGTTTAGCGCCGCCAGCGTGATGTTTTTGCCCACCGCCATCACCGGCACAATGCCGTCGCGCTTGCGATCCTCCGGCACCATGGCGATGCCGTGGCCAATCGCCTGCTGGCAGTTGCGGATCTCAATCTCCTTGCCATCCAGAAAAATTTTTCCCTCCCAGCGGCCTGGCCAGACGCCAAACAGGCACTGCACGGCTTCGGTGCGCCCGGCGCCGACCAGCCCGGCAATGCCGAGGATCTCGCCGCGCTTGAGGCTAAAGGAGACGTCGTTGACGCGTTTGATATGGCGGTTAACCGGATGCCAGGCGGTGAGGTGCTCGACGCGCAGGATCTCCTCGCCGTGAGTGTGAGGTTCATTGGGGTAGAGCGCGGTCAGCTCACGGCCCACCATCATGGTGATGATGTCATCTTCACTCATCCCTGACGCATCGCGGGTGCCGATATGCTTCCCGTCGCGGATAACGCAGATGACGTCGGAAATCGCTTTCACTTCATTGAGCTTATGGGAGATGTAAACGCAGGCGATATCGTGGTTGCGCAGGTCGCGGATGATATCGAGCAGCACCGCCGTCTCCTGCTCGGTCAGCGAGGCGGTCGGCTCATCTAAAATCAGCAACCGCACCTGTTTGTTCAGCGCTTTGGCGATCTCCACCAGCTGCTGCTGGCCCAGGCCTAAGTCACCGACGCGGGTATCTGGCGAGATGGCGAGGCTCACCTGTTTGAGCAGCTTTTCGCAGCGCAGCGTCATCTGGTCGTAATCCATCACGCCGTGGCGGGTGATCTCCGCGCCAAGGAAGATGTTCTCCAGCACCGTGAGATGTTTCACCAGCGCCAGCTCCTGGTGAATGATGGCGATCCCTTTGCGCTCGGTATCGCGGATATGGCTCGCTTGCAGAAGCTCCCCTGCAAAGTAGATTTCGCCTTCATAGCTGCCGGTCGGGTAGATGCCGCACAGCACTTTCATCAGGGTCGATTTACCCGAGCCGTTTTCGCCGCACAGGGAGAGCACTTCGCCCGCGTTAAGTTGCAGGCTGACGTTATCAATCGCCTTCACGACGCCGAAGGCTTTGGTGATGTTCTTCATTTCGAGTAAGTAAGGCATGGCTGCTCCACGTCGATCGCTTATCAGACAGCGCCTGAAGTGAGGGCGGCGGCGCGCCTGATTCTGGACTCAGGCGCGCCGTCTTTTTCAGAGCTGATTCTTCTGGTGGAAGCCGTCTTTGATCACCGTGGCGTCAATATTCTCTTTAGTGACTTCAATCGGCGTCAGCAGGCGGGCGGGCACATCTTTCAGGCCATTATTAAGTGAAGCATCGGCCTTCGGCTGCTTACCGTTGCCAAGCTCGACGGCGATCTCCGCCGCGGTGTTGGCAAGCTGGGTGATAGGTTTATAGACGGTCATCGTCTGGCTGCCGTTGATCAGGCGTTTGACCCCGGCGAGATCTGCATCCTGACCGGAGATGGCAACTTTGCCCGCCAGCCCCTGCGCGCTCAATGCCTGGATAGCGCCGCCAGCGGTTGCGTCATTCGAGGCCACCACGGCATCGATTTTATTATTGTTGGCGGTCAGCGCGTTCTCCATTATTTTCAGCGCGTTTTCCGGCAGCCAGCCATCGACCCACTGGTCGCCGACAATTTTAATTTTGCCGCTGTCGATATAGGGCTTCAATACCTTCATCTGCCCGGCGCGGAACAGCTTGGCGTTATTATCCACCGGCGAGCCGCCCATTAAGAAATAATTACCCTGCGGCACCTTATTGACCAGGCTTTGCGCCTGTAATTCCCCGACTTTTTCATTGTCGAAGGAGATATAGAAATCGATATCCGCATTATTAATCATGCGGTCATAGGCCAGAACTTTAATTCCTTCCTGTTTGGCTTCTTTCACAACGTTACTTAATACCTGACCGTTGTAGGGAATAATAACCAGCACGTCGACGCCGCGGTTGATCATATTTTCAATTTGCGACATCTGGGTCTCTTCATTACCGTTCGCCGACTGGACAAAGACATCGGCACCGAGGGATTCGGCTTTCTTAACAAAAATATCGCGATCTTTTTGCCAGCGTTCAAGACGGAGATCGTCAATCGCCATGCCGATTTTTATCGTTTTGGCATGGCTGAACGTGCTGGCAAGCAGCAGGGTGGCGCAGAGTGTAAGGCAGAGATTCTTTATCTTCATAATAGGAATACCTTTCGTAGGGTGGTGTGCGAGATAAAAGAAACGTGCACTGCTTAGAACGAGCAAATTCTTAACGCAGAATGGAATAGTGGCAATTACAGATTTTAATAGGCGGGTTACGTTTTTTGGTTTATTTGCTGATTTATGACCCCGATCTTATTTTAAAAAAAATAAAACTGGCGTTGCATAAAAAACAGGAAAGCACCTCGCAGCAACTTTTGCGGTTATTTTGCGAGCCAGCGCACGTTTGCGTATTCTCTCAATGGCAGTGTGAAATAACGTAATTGAGCAAGGCGCAGAGAGAATCCAGTATTAACTCAGATATGTTCACTCGCCAATGGAGCTCATTATGCACGCTTATTTTGACCAGCTGGATCGGGTTCGTTTTGAAGGTTCAAAGAGTACGAATCCGCTCGCGTTTCGTCACTACAACCCGGATGAGCTGGTGCTCGGGAAACGCATGGAAGATCACCTGCGTTTCGCCGCCTGCTACTGGCACACCTTCTGCTGGAACGGCGCGGATATGTTTGGCGTCGGCTCCTTCGATCGCCCGTGGCAGCAGCCGGGCGAGGCGATGGCGCTGGCAAAACGCAAAGCCGATGTCGCCTTCGAATTCTTCCATAAGCTCAATGTGCCCTACTACTGCTTCCATGATGTCGATGTCTCCCCGGAAGGCGCCTCGCTGAAAGAGTACCTGAGCAACTTCGCCGAAATGGCTGATGTGCTGGGGGAAAAACAGCAGCAGAGCGGCGTCAAGCTGCTGTGGGGCACGGCAAACTGCTTTACCAACCCACGTTACGGCGCGGGCGCGGCCACTAACCCGGATCCGGAAGTCTTCAGCTGGGCGGCAACCCAAGTGGTAAGCGCGATGAACGCCACCCATAAACTCGGCGGCGAAAACTACGTGCTGTGGGGCGGACGCGAAGGGTACGAAACCCTGCTCAACACCGATCTGCGCCAGGAGCGCGAGCAGATTGGCCGCTTTATGAACATGGTGGTCGAGCATAAGCACAAAATCGGTTTCCGCGGCACGCTGCTGATTGAGCCAAAACCGCAGGAGCCAACCAAGCACCAGTATGATTATGACGCCGCGACCGTCTATGGCTTCCTGAAACAGTTCGGGCTGGAAAAAGAGATTAAGCTCAATATCGAAGCCAACCACGCCACCCTCGCGGGCCACTCCTTCCATCATGAAATCGCCACCGCCATTGCGCTGGGGCTGTTTGGCTCCGTCGACGCCAACCGCGGCGATCCGCAGCTCGGCTGGGATACCGACCAGTTCCCGAACAGCGTCGAAGAGAACGCGCTGGTGATGTATGAAATCATCAAGGCGGGCGGCTTCACCACCGGCGGCCTCAACTTTGACGCCAAGGTCCGTCGCCAGAGCACCGATAAGTACGATCTCTTCTACGGCCATATCGGCGCGATGGACACCATGGCGTTGGCGCTGAAAATCGCCGCCCGCATGGTCGAAGAGGGCGAGCTGGATAAACGCGTTGCTAAACGTTATGCGGGCTGGAATGGTGAGCTGGGCCAGCAAATTTTGCAGGGGCAGCTTAGTCTTGCGGAGCTGGCGAAGTACGCTGAGGAGCAGAACCTGGCGCCGCGTCACCAGAGCGGTCATCAGGAGCAACTGGAGAACCTGGTCAACGCGTATCTCTTCGATAAGTAACCGGCTTCTGCGCGGCACACTCAACAAGGAGTAGTCACTATGTATATCGGGATCGATCTCGGTACCTCGGGCGTGAAGGCGATTCTGCTCGGTGAGCAGGGCGAGGTGCTGGCCTCCCATACGGAGAAACTCAGCGTCTCTCGCCCACACCCGCTATGGTCGGAGCAGGATCCCGAAAGCTGGTGGCAGGCGACGGATCGCGCCATCCAGGCGCTCGGCGCAGCGCATTCGTTGCAGCAGGTGAAGGCCATCGGCCTTGCCGGGCAGATGCACGGCGCGACGCTGCTCGATAGCGAAAACCGCGTTCTGCGCCCGGCGATCCTCTGGAACGATGGTCGCTGTGGTGAGGAGTGCGGGCTGCTGGAAGCGCGGGTCGCTAACGCCCGTGCGATCACCGGTAACCTGATGATGCCGGGCTTCACCGCGCCGAAGCTGCTGTGGGTGCAACGGCATGAACCGGAGATCTTCGCTAAGGTGGCGAAGGTGCTGCTGCCGAAAGATTATCTGCGGCTGAAGATGTCCGGCGTCTTTGCCAGCGATATGTCCGATGCCGCAGGCACCATGTGGCTTGATGTGGCGAAGCGCGACTGGAGCGATGAGATGCTCGCCGCCTGCTCGCTGTCGCGCAGCCATATGCCAACGCTGTTTGAAGGCAGTGAGATCACCGGCGAACTGCTGCCAGAAGTTGCCCGGCGCTGGGCGATGCCGGTAGTGCCGATTGTTGCAGGCGGCGGCGACAACGCCGCTGGCGCGGTCGGTGTCGGCATGGCGGATGCGGGGCAGGCGATGCTCTCGCTCGGCACATCCGGCGTCTACTTTGCCGTCAGCGAAGGGTTCCTCAGCAAGCCGGAAAGCGCGGTGCACAGCTTCTGCCACGCGCTACCGGGGCGCTGGCATCTGATGTCGGTGATGCTGAGCGCGGCCTCCTGTCTGGACTGGGCAGCCAAACTGACCGGCATGGCGTCGGTGCAGGCACTGATTAGCGCTGCGCAGCAGGCCGACGAGAACGCGGGCGATATCTGGTTTCTGCCCTATCTCTCCGGCGAGCGCACGCCGCACAACAACCCGCAGGCAAAAGGCGTCATCTTTGGTTTGACCCATCAACACGGCCCGGCGGAGCTGGCGCGTGCGGTGCTGGAAGGGGTGGGGTATGCGCTGGCAGACGGGATGGATGTGGTGCACGCCTGCGGCGTGACGCCGCAAAGCATTACCCTTATCGGCGGCGGCGCGCGCAGCGACTGGTGGCGGCAGATGCTGGCGGATATCAGCGGTTTGCAGCTTGATTACCGCACCGGCGGGGATGTTGGCCCGGCGCTCGGCGCGGCGCGGCTGGCACAAATCGCCGTTAATCCTGACGTACCGCTGGCAACGCTATTGCCGCAACTGCCGGTGGAGCAGCAGCATCAGCCGGACGCGCAGCGCCACGCACATTATGCCGCGAAGCGCGACACCTTCCGCCGCATCTATCAGCAGCTGTTGCCGCTGATGTCATAACCTTTTCGGCCCGCTGGCAACGGTGGGCCGTAATCACCCTGATGTTGTCCTTTTTTGGTCTTAGCAGCAGCGTAAAGCCTTGCCAGAATAGCGTTAACCCCACTGAGCAAGGAGTCCTGAAATGACCCGTACAGCCCTGATTAACATCGACACCCAGCAATCCTTTTTCCACCGTGACTTCTGGCAGGATAACGACTTTCCCGCTTTCCAGCAGGCGATGCTGACGCTGATTGCCGGTTGCCAGGCGCGCGGCATTCCGCTGGTGGATATTTTTCACGTCGCCGACAGCGGCCCCTTCTCGCTGGAGAGCGGCTTCGTGAAACCGATGCCCTTTTTGCAGCACCAGGCGGATGTCACCTTCCATAAGCATGTCCACAACGCATTTACCGATACCGGCCTCGATCGCTGGCTGCGTCAGCGCGATATCACTCATCTGATTATTTGTGGTATTCGTACGGAGCAGTGCTGTGAAACGACCGCCAGAGTGGCATCGGATCTGGGCTATCGCGTGACCTTCGTCAGCGAAGCGACGCTCACTTTCCCAATGACACATAATGGCGTGACGCTGGATAGCCACACGCTGCGCCACCGTACGGAAACCGTGCTCGTCGGGCGCTTTGCCGCCATTAAAACCGTCCAGGAGACGCTGGAACAATAAATGTGTGATGTCTGGTTTGTGATGCTGCCCGGCGTGCTGGCGCTCGATATGGCCGGTCCGGCGGAGACCTTTGCCCAGGCGCAGGA
The DNA here is from genome assembly GCF_034044935.1 of Kosakonia sp. CFBP8986. Lineage (NCBI taxonomy): Bacteria > Pseudomonadati > Pseudomonadota > Gammaproteobacteria > Enterobacterales > Enterobacteriaceae > Kosakonia > Kosakonia sp. CFBP8986. Next base: position 189,661 of record NZ_JAXCXB010000007.1, read on the forward strand.
GACCTTTCGCCTGCACTACATCGGCCCGCAAGCGGAGGTGGCAACCTCTCTTGGCTTAACGATGGGCAACATCGCGCCGCTGCCGGAGACGTTGCCGGAGGGGAGCCTGCTGGTGCTGCCCGGCGTCAGCGATTCGTCGCAGTTATTCGACACGCCGCAGGCAAGGCAGGTGCGCAACTGGCTGATGCGGTTGCAACCGCTGCTCCACCGCCGGGCGATTACGCTGATGTGCGTCTGTTCCGGCGCAATGCTGGCGGCGAAAGCCGGGCTGCTTAACGGGGTTCAGTGCACGACCCATCACAATGTGATTGCTCGCTTGCAGGCGCTCGAACCGGCAGCGCTGGTCAAAGAGAACCGGATTTTTATTGAGGATCGCGGCATCTGGACCAGCGCGGGCATCACCTCAGGCATCGATCTTGCTCTGCACATTATCAACCGCTTATGCGGGCCGGCGCGCGCGCTGGCGGTGGCGCGCGAAATGGTGGTCTGGTTTCGCCGCTCCGGCGATGACCCGCAGCTTTCACCGTGGCTGCGCTATCGCAACCATCTCCACCCGGCGGTGCACCGGGCGCAGGATGCGCTGACCGCCGAGCCGCAAAAGGCCTGGCAACTGGCGGAGATTGCCGCGCAGGCACACGTCAGCGCCCGGCATCTCACCCGTCTTTTTCAGCAGCATCTGGGGATCAGCGTGCGGGACTATCTGGAGCAGCTGCGGCTGGTGATTGCCGAGCAGGCGCTGTTGCAGGGCCAGGGCGCGGAGCAGGCGGCGCTGGCCGCCGGTTTCTCCTCCCCGCGCCAGCTGCACCGGGCGCGGGCGCGAATTGCTAGCTGACAAACCGCCGCCGGTCGATGCGCTGCACCAGCATCGAGAGCGTCAGGCTTGCCGCCAGCGCCGCGCTGAAGACCCACAGAATGTCGAGCAGCGGCCAGTTTTGCACCTCAACGCCGCGCGTGCGTAGCGCATGAATAATCAGCGCGTGGAAACCGTAAATACCGAGTGAGTGGCGCGAAATCAGCGCCAGCCCGGGCAGAGTGCGGCTGTTAAGCGTGTTTTTGACCAGCGTAAACAACGCGATGGCGCAGAGAAAGACCATCGGGCCGCAGTAGAGATACCAGGTATCGGCGAAGTTGCCGCGCCATCTCAGCTCATGCAGCGTACCGCGTGAAATCGCCACCACTGCCAGCACCACAACTGCGGCGCTCAGCCAGTTCAGCGCCCGTTTTTGCGTCTCCATCATGCCGATGGCGCGACCGAGGATGGCGTAAAGGACGTAGTAAAAGGTGTCGCCGTTGATGTAGAGGTTGATCGGCAACCACTCAACGCCATCGCTTTTTAGCGTCACCAAATTGGGGTTAGCGACGACGCCAATCACCGCAATCAGCGCCAGCAGCATCTTGCCGCTCAGGGCTTTGACCTGAATCAGGGGCGAGAGCAGGTAGATAACGATGACGGCGAAGAAGAACCACAGATGGTAAAAAATCGGCTTTTGCAGGATGTTCTTCAGCGACAGGTCGCTGTTAATCGAGGTAAACAGCACGATATAGAGCAGGGCGATGAGGCTATAAAACAGCAGGCAGAGGCCGATACGCAAAAAGTGGCGCGGCTGGGCGCTGCGTTCGCCATAAAAGAGGTAGCCTGAAATCATAAAAAAGAGGGGAACGCTGACGCGCGAGGCGGAGTTAAGCAGATTGGCAACATTCCAGTCGAAGCTGGTAACGGTGGCTGGATTAGTAATGTACCAGGTCGTGGTGTGGATCATGACCACCATTAAACAGGCTATCCCGCGTAAATTATCTATCCAGTGAATTTTTGACGGCATCACTTCCTCAATTTCTTATTGTCGACAAATATCCTAAGACTGGTAATTTACCTGCGTATCTCTTTGGATAATTCTGAGTTTTCCCACGCGTGGTTGTGCACTAAGCGCAGTGCTGCACAATGGCGTTTTTGGCCGTTCACCCTATCAGCCCGCAAGGAAATGCGTAAGAAAATGATGAAGTTTACTCTGCCGATGCTGATGTTGCTGCTGACAAGTTGCAGTGCGCCCGAGAAAATGCCGGAGCAGAAGGCGCAAACGGCACGGCCTGGCCCGACACGCTCTCTCGATATGGAGCAACTCTGCCGGGAAAACGCTGCGCACCGCTACAACACCGGGGCGGAAAAAGTGAACGTTACCGGCTTCGAACAGTATCAGGGCAGTTACGAGATGCGTGGCGTTACGCCGCGTCATGAAGCGTTTGTCTGCACTTTTGACGCTGAAGGGCAGTTTTTGCACCTTTCGATGCGTTAAGCCCCATAATACGCGCCAATGCCGCCGCTATTTCCCAATTTTCCGTAAACAACCCCGTTTCGTACTGTATATCTTGCAGTCAGCGGGTATACTGGTCGCTTCCTTTAAATCCACACGTATCCAGCACGAAATAATATGCAAAAGTTTGATACCAGGACCTTTCAGGGTCTGATCCTGACCTTACAGGATTATTGGGCTCGTCAGGGCTGCACCATCGTTCAACCTCTGGACATGGAAGTGGGTGCCGGTACTTCGCACCCAATGACCAGCCTGCGCGCGCTGGGCCCGGAGCCGATGGCAACCGCCTACGTTCAGCCTTCCCGTCGTCCGACCGATGGTCGCTACGGCGAAAACCCGAACCGCTTACAGCACTACTACCAGTTCCAGGTGGTGATTAAACCCTCTCCGGACAACATTCAGGAACTGTACCTCGGGTCACTGAAAGAGCTGGGTATGGACCCGACCATTCACGATATTCGTTTCGTGGAAGATAACTGGGAGAACCCGACGCTGGGTGCCTGGGGTCTTGGTTGGGAAGTGTGGCTTAACGGCATGGAAGTGACGCAGTTCACCTACTTCCAGCAGGTTGGCGGCCTTGAGTGCAAGCCGATCACCGGCGAGATCACTTACGGTCTGGAACGTCTGGCGATGTACATTCAGGGCGTAGACAGCGTCTACGATCTGGTCTGGAGCGACGGCCCGCTGGGTAAAACCACTTACGGCGACGTGTTCCATCAAAACGAAGTGGAGCAGTCCACTTACAACTTCGAATACGCCGATGTCGACTTCCTCTTCACCTGCTTTGAGCAGTATGAGAAAGAGGCTCAGCAGCTGCTGGCGCTGGAAAACCCGCTGCCGCTGCCGGCTTACGAACGCATTCTGAAAGCCGCCCACAGCTTCAACCTGCTTGATGCGCGTAAAGCCATCTCCGTCACCGAACGCCAGCGCTACATTCTGCGCATCCGTACGCTGACCAAAGCAGTCGCTGAAGCCTATTACGCTTCCCGTGAAGCCCTTGGCTTCCCGATGTGCAACAGAAATAAATAAGAGGCGGCCATGTCAGAGAAAACATTCCTGGTGGAAATCGGCACCGAAGAGCTGCCACCAAAAGCCCTGCGCAGCCTGGCGGAGTCCTTCGCTGCCAACTTTACCGCTGAGCTGGATGCGGCAGGCGTTGCCCACGGCGACGTTAAATGGTTCGCCGCGCCGCGCCGTCTGGCGCTGAAAGTGGCTAACCTTGCCGCCGCGCAGCCGGATCGCGAAGTTGAAAAACGCGGCCCGGCCATCGCCCAGGCGTTCGACGCGGAAGGCAAACCGAGCAAAGCGGCTGAAGGCTGGGCGCGCGGCTGCGGTATCACCGTCGATCAGGCCGAGCGTCTGACCACCGACAAAGGCGAATGGTTGCTCTATCGCGCCCATGTTAAAGGCGAAAGCATCGAAGCGCTGCTGCCGAACATGATCGCCACCTCGCTTAGCAAACTGCCGATCCCAAAACTGATGCGCTGGGGCGCGTCGGACGTGCACTTTGTGCGTCCGGTTCACACCGTAACCCTGCTGCTGGGCGACCAGCTGGTTCCGGCAACGATCCTTGGCATTCAGTCCGATCGCGTCGTTCGCGGTCACCGCTTTATGGGCGAGCCGGAGTTCACCATCGACAACGCCGATCAATACCCGCAAATCCTGCTGGAGCGCGGCAAAGTGATGGCGGATTACGCCGAGCGTAAAGCCAAAATCAAAGCGGACGCCGAAGAGGCGGCGCGTAAGATTGGTGGTAACGCCGATCTGAGCGACAGCCTGCTGGAAGAGGTGACCTCTCTGGTTGAGTGGCCGGTGGTGCTGACCGCGAAGTTCGAAGAGAAATTCCTCGCGGTTCCGGCGGAAGCGCTGGTCTACACCATGAAGGGTGACCAGAAGTACTTCCCGGTGTATGGCAACGACGGCAAACTGCTGCCAAATTTCATCTTCGTCGCCAATATCGAGTCGAAAGATCCGCAACAGATTATCTCCGGTAATGAAAAAGTGGTGCGCCCGCGTCTGGCGGATGCCGAGTTCTTCTTCAATACCGACCGTAAAAAACGCCTGGAAGATCACCTGCCGCGTCTGCAAACCGTGCTGTTCCAGCAGCAGCTCGGTACGCTGCGCGACAAGACCGATCGTATTCAGGCGCTGGCGGGCTGGATTGCCGGTCAGATTGGCGCAGATGTGAACCACGCCACGCGTGCGGGCTTGCTCTCCAAGTGCGATCTGATGACCAACATGGTGTTCGAGTTTACCGACACTCAGGGCGTGATGGGCATGCACTATGCGCGTCACGACGGCGAAGCGGAAGACGTTGCCGTTGCGCTGAACGAGCAGTATCAGCCGCGCTTTGCTGGTGATGAGCTGCCGTCTAACCCGGTGGCCTGTGCCGTGGCGATTGCCGATAAGATGGATACCCTCGCGGGGATCTTCGGTATCGGTCAGCATCCGAAAGGCGATAAAGACCCGTTCGCGCTGCGCCGTGCCGCGCTGGGCGTGCTGCGTATTATCGTCGAGAAGAACCTGGCGCTGGATCTGCAAACCCTGACCGAAGAGGCGGTGCGTCTCTACGGCGATAAGCTGACGAACGGCAAAGTGGTCGACGATGTGATCGACTTTATGCTGGGCCGCTTCCGCGCCTGGTATCAGGACGAAGGTTACAGCGTTGATACCATTCAGGCGGTGCTGGCACGCCGTCCGACCAAACCGGCCGATTTCGATGCGCGTATGAAGGCGGTTTCCCACTTCCGTACGCTGGAGGAAGCGGCGGCGCTGGCGGCAGCCAACAAGCGCGTCTCCAACATCCTGGCGAAATCTGACGAAACGCTGAATGAGAACGTGCAGGCGGCGGTGCTGAAAGAGGCCGCAGAGATTAAGCTGGCAGGCAACGTGGTGGTTCTGCGCGATACCCTGCAGCCGTTCTTTGCCGAAGGGCGCTATCAGGAAGCGTTGATCGAGCTGGCGCAGCTGCGCGAGCCGGTGGATGAGTTCTTTGAGAACGTGATGGTGAACGCCGACGATAAAGAGGTGCGCATCAACCGCCTGACGCTGCTGGCGAAACTGCGTGAACTCTTCCTGCAGGTTGCGGATATCTCGCTGCTGCAGTAATCGTTCAGTCGATAAAAAACCCGCTACGGCGGGTTTTTTTATGCCCCGATTTTGCCGGGAGTTGGTTTTGCCGGATGGCGCTTCGCTTATCTGGCCTACAAGGGACATCAGCCGCGCTAAATCGTAGGCCGGATAAGGCGTAGCCGCCATCCGGCAAAGCAGACGGTTCGGAACTGCCATCCGGCAACAGCGCCCAACTCAGTGGCGTGGCGCGTGGGTGAATCGACGAAAGGCATTACTGACGCGCACGGTGTTGCGCCCGGCGCGTTTTGCCTCGTAAAGGGCGTTATCCGCGCTCTGGATCAGTTGCCCATATTCGGTATGGTTCTGCTGACACAGGCTGGCGACGCCGATACTGACGCTGACGCAGCCATCCGGTGAACTGGCGTGGGGAAGCTCAAGGTGCTGCACGCTGGTGCGCAGCTTCTCCGCCAACTCCACCGCATCAGCAGAACGCGTTTCTGGCAGCAGGGCGCAAAACTCCTCGCCGCCGTAGCGAAACAAGATCTCATTCGGGTTACAGAGCGTGCTGCGCATCGCCGACGCAATCTGCTGCAGGCACTCGTCGCCGTGCTGGTGGCCATAGCTATCGTTATAGGACTTGAAGTAGTCCACATCGATAAGCAGTAGCGACAGTGGTTTATTGTTGCGCTTGCTGGCGCGCCACTCGCGCTCAATGCAGAGATCGAAATAGCGGCGATTGCCGACGCCCGTCAGGCCATCCGACAGGGATTGCGACAACAATTCATGGGCCTGATCGCGCAGTAACGACTCACGGCGTACTGCCGCAGTGACATCGACAATCTGAATCAGGCAGTAACGCTCGGCATCGCCGAGTGGAACAATGGTCACCGCCTGGCTCAGACGGGCTGTTGGCCGCGCCGGTTCCGCATAGAGCGGAAAAGGGGAGCGGTGTAGCGATTGTGAAAGCAGGGAAGATAAATTGTGACCAATGGCCTGACGGATCGCATCGCCAACGCGGTGATAGGTCAGGTCCGGGAAGACGGAAAAAAAGTCTTCGCCAACGGTGTCGCTGGCCGCCCGCCCGGTATGCGTCTCTAACCACGCATTCCACAGCGCGATACGGTACTGCGCATCCACGAGGATGACACCGAGGCTGAGGGCTGAAAACGCATCCAATAACAACTTATCTTTCATGATTAATGCATTCCGCTGGGAACACTACCGGATTCTAAACGGCTGATATAAAGCCGAACCTGCTCGCGTAAGTCGCACAGAGCGGACATATCGAGGATAAACGCGAGATAGCCCTGGATCTGCTGGCGTTCGAGCGCAAAATCAATGCGCAGCATCATAACCAGCGGATCGTTCTTATCTTTTTCGGGGTTGAGGATCTCTTCGCTGCTGCCAACCCGCACCACTGGCAGCGAACCCTGTAGCTCTTTCTGGAACATATTTGCCAGCGTGCCGACACAGGCGTTGAGCACAATATTGCCAATCTCGCTCATCGCTTCACGCTCCATCTCGCCCAGTTCATGCGCCGGGATCAGATCGCCGACCATCATGCGCACGATTTCGAAACTCGCAGCTTCCGGAAACATCAGAATCGCTTCGGTGGCGTAGGCCCCTTCGTAATGCTGGCTAATGCCGAACAGCGATACGCCCGCACCCATCTCGTCGGCCGCTTTCGAGCGCGGCGTAAAGCGGATGGTCGGCACCGACATGCGCACCTCTTCGTTGACGATATTGCTCATCGCCGCCGCCGCGTGGCCGACGCCGATGTTGAAGATCTCCATCAGGCTGTCCGCTTCAATCTCGCTGATATCGGGCAACTCGGTCATGGCTGGCTCTCCAGGCTCTTCAGCATGGCGTGCAGCTGCGGCTCTTTCAGCGGTTTTGGCAGGAAACCGAGGCCCATCTCTTCGGCGGCAGCCTGCACAGAGTTCTGCACGTTGGCGGTAAGCAGCACAATGTGGGTCTGCGGGTGCGTTTGACGCAGGCGTGACGCCGCTTCAATGCCGCCAATGCCGGGCATATTCACATCAAGCAGAATCAGATAGGGGGTATTCGCCGCAGCATGGGCAATCGCCTCTTCACCCGTACCGGCCTCATCAATGCTCCAGTCGCTGTGCAAGTTAAGAACATACTGGCGGGAAATCATGCGTGACAGGCGGCTGTCATCGACAATCAGAATATATCTGGACATCATTCATTCTCATTTTAGGATTCAGGGCCTGAAACCAGAACAATGCTTTACTTCCGGATCTCCTCCCTGAGCACTACTGAACGATATGCCACCGTTATGCGTTTGGGGTAACGCGCGGTTTTATCGTCTCCTTTCTGAAATGGCGATCCGGGATTGCACGCATGGCCTGCTACTTTCAGTTAAGTCACCTTATTCATCGGCAATATTGCGCAAACAATTAGCCCTCAATTTTGCGCACTGCAACGTAAAGATGAAAATTTGACCTTGAACCTGGCCTGGCTCTCTGGCTATCCTGTGCGGCGACGAACTTCTCGTCTCACTGGAGCGCACCCGGAAAATGAACAAACACGACTGATGAATCCACTACCTTGTTAAACGCTCGCGCGTTGGCAAGGCCGTTAACGATCTCATTCAGGAGTGCTTATGGCTCATTGTGCGCAGTCACCCGCCTTTATTTTGCATCAGGTCACCTGTCAGTTTGCGACGGGCGAGACCCTTTTCGGCCCGCTGAATCTAACCCTCGACGCCTCGCTGTGCGGGCTGGTCGGGCGTAACGGCGTCGGTAAAACCCAACTTTTACGCCTGCTTGCCGGGCAATCTCAGCCCGCGTTTGGGCATATCGAATCCGCAGTGCGCTGGGCGTATGTCGCGCAGCAACACACTCTCTCTGCGCACACCACCCTGGCGCAGCTGCTCGGCTATGGCGAAATCTTTGCCGCGCTTAAGCGCGTGACGGAGGGGAACTACCAGCCTGCCGATCTTGAGTTACTTGAAGGGCAGTGGGATCGGCCTGAGCGGCTTGAGGCCGCCTTTTCGCACGCTAATCTGCCACCGTTCGCGCCGGACAAACCGGCTGCCGCACTGAGCGGCGGCGAGCGCGTTCGGGCACTGCTCTGCGGCGCGTTTATGACCGGCGCGGATTACCTGTTACTGGATGAACCGACTAATCACCTTGATGGAGAAGGGCGGGCATGGTTTAGCGACCAGCTCCGGCAGCATAAAGGCGGTGCCCTGATCGCCACTCACGACCGGCAGCTGCTCGGCGAGATGTCGCGCATTGTTGAACTGATGCCCCCCGGGCTTCGCAGCTACGGCGGCAATTACGCTGATTATGAACAGCAGCGCGAGGCGCAGCAGCAAGCCGCCCGCGCGATGCTGGATCATGCCGCCGTTGAGCGTCGGCGAGCGCGCAGCCGAATGCAGAAGGAGCATGACGCCAGCCTGCGGCGTTCGGCGAAAACGCTGCGCACCGTCGATACGCTCAACATCGCCTCCTTTGAGCGGGTGAAATATAAAAACCTCGCCAAAGAGCGCCCGGCGAGCTGGCGCAAGCAGCATCAGCAGCAAAATGAGGCACTTAACGCTGCGGTCACCGAGGCGCGTGAGCGGGTCGAGGAGGAGATGCCGGTGCTGTTTACGCTGCCCGGCAGCCAGGTGCCGCCAGGCAAACAGGTGCTGGTGCTCGACGAGGTGGTGCTGCCGCACGTCGCGCTTCCTCCCCTGAGCCTGCGTATCGACGGCCCGCTGCGCGTTGCCATCCGTGGGCCAAATGGCTGCGGCAAATCGACACTGTTAAAGGTGATCCTCGGTGAGCTATTGCCGCTGGCAGGTGAATGTCACCGCTCGGTCAGCTGCGCCTGGCTCGATCAGCATCTCTCCCGGTTTGATCTCTCGTTATCGGTGCTTGAGCACCTTCAGCGGGGCAACTCATTACTGGAGGAGGGAGTGCTGCGCAGCCGCCTGGCGCAGTTACAGCTGGGCGCAGAGAAGGTGATGTTGCCGCTGGCGGCCCTGAGCGGCGGCGAGCGGTTGAAAGCGGCGCTTGCCTGCGTGCTCTGGCAGCGCGATGCCACGCAGCTGTTACTGCTCGACGAGCCGACCAACCATCTCGATCTCGCCTCCACCCGTGCGATTGAGGCAGCGCTGGCGGATTTTCCCGGCGCGATGCTGGTGGTGTCGCATGATGAGGCGTTTCTTGCCGGGCTTGGGCTGACGCACAGCCTGACATGGCAGGCCAGCGGATGGTGCTGGCAGCAAGCGTGAGCGGGCAACCAATTCTCGTAGTCAATCCTGCTCTAAACTTGAGTGATGAAAATAAACGCGATACGGTTGCCTGCTGTTAATAAGAAGTAACATAAGTGAAAGCGATAGATATGCTCACGCTGTTTAGCCCCGGCTCGACAGCTTCTGCTACGCCACCGCCACAAGGAAACGATGATGAATCTGCCAGGAATGAACCCCGAAAGAAATCTGCCGGGGTATGAATTTGCCCGTATGACCGGTGCAGGAGCGAGTGATTTTGATTTTAAAGCCCTCGGCGCCGCAATGGATTGTACCCGTGAATTTGCCGACGCAGGCATCATCTATGCCGATGGCCCCGAGCGTTACCTGGTGCGTCCGAGCAAACGCCATCCCAACGGGCAGAGCGGCATCGTCACCCATGTTATCGTCACCAAAGCCGCCGCCCAGCCGACCAACTCCAGCAACGGTAAAGCGCTGACGGAGGCTGTTTCCGCAACGTCAATGGGCACCGAGATCGCCTCGACGGTGCTCTCCTGCGGCGCGATGCTTATCACCGCGGGCGTGATGGCCGCCGGTACCGTCGCCACACCGCTCACCGCGGGCGGCAGCACCGTGCTGGTGGCGATTGGCTATGCGGGCACGGCGGCGACCGGTTTGCAGTGCCTTAACGGTATCTACCGCGTGTACGATCTGGTGGAGAACGGCGGTGAAAACGTCGCCTGGCTTGATTCCCAGGAGTGGTATGTCGCCACTTCAACCTCGCTGGATCTTGTCTCACTGGCGAGCGCAGGTGGTGCGCTGAAAGAGGCGCTGGCAACCTGGAAAGCGATGAAGTCGGTCTCCTCGCTGAAAGCGACGCAGTGGCTGAAAGAGTATCCGCGCCAGGATCGCGCCCGCCTGACGGAGCTGATTATTCGCGCGCAGAACCCCGGTATCAGCAATAAAGGCATCAAGGCCGCCATCCGCGCTGGTCTCTATCCGAAACGCTTCCCCGTCGAGCCGGTCCAGGTTGAGCTGACCCGCCAGTTGGGCCAGGTGGTGACCAGCGCGGCGGCACTGGCAGGCAGCGCGGTGAGCGGCGTCATTGCCGCACCGGGCAACGTGCCGCGCACCGGGCGCTATATCGTCGGCACCATTCAGTCGCTGGCGGTGATCTGATGTCGTTGTTGAGCTGGCTGACAGGATCGGTGTTCTACGATTTATGGCAGCACGGGCGTGAAATCGAGCCGCTGATCGCGCGCAAAGATCAACGCGTCCTGTCGCGCTCCACGCCCGAGCTGGAGCGCCATTTTGACAAAACCGCTGTCGAGCAGCCGCGCCAGAATGGCTTCCCGGTGGCGTTTGTGATGCTGCTGCTGCTGGTGGCGTTTGCGCTCAATCTGCTTTCTCTGCTGCGCCTCTTGCCAGGGCTGACGCCACCGCTACACGCACTCGCCTTTTTTGCGCCTGCGCTGGTGGTGCTGGCGACCACCATTAGCAGCATGTTTATGCTGGCGCGCGGCTTTAGCGCCGGGCTTGCCGGTTTTGCGTATCTCTTTAGCGGCTTACTGCTGGTCACCGTGGCGCAGTTGGTGATTAATCTGCTGACGGGCGGCGGCGCGGCGATACCGTTGCTGATTGCGCTGGTGGCATTAGTAGGATGTCGGCAGTTGCTTAATGGCGAAGGGTTTGTGGTGTTTGCGCTCTACTGTCGAACAGCGCGTCTGACAAGAGTAGCGAGGACGTTGCGGTTGAAGTCTCGTTAAGGCGGGAAAAACATAAACCCCCGGCGTGGCGGGGGCTCTGACTGTTGCAGCTTAGTCAATAAGCTGCTTGCTGAGCATCGGATTCGAATGAATCAGGCGCATCAGTTTCATCTCGGTGGCGGTGGGGGTTATACGTTGTGATTCCCACTCATGCACCATTGAGACTGACACTCCCATCGCACGAGCGAAGTCGTCAATCTTCAGACCGGTTCCACGTCGCAATTGTTCAAAGTCACTAAAGGAATTCGGCTTCTTGCTCAGGGTTCCCGTCTGCGCAACATCTTTCTTAAATACGATCTGTTCGAGACTGCTCATCAGTTCAAACATCGGGTCTTTGTACTCCATTGAGCACTCCTCATAAAATCACACAGCGGATATCGTGATACAGCCTGATAAGAGTAGTCGGAAAAAAACCTGGCGTATGATTTCGCCAGTGATTATTTACGTTGTAAGCGGGGTAGATGTGCTGAAAATGCACCTTCTGCCGCTTAAGTTTTGTTTAATTGATTGATTAATAAGAGAGCGATTTTGCTCGGTATAAATTTGTAAATCGTCAGCAAAAATTTGGATTAAGAATAATCTGACCGCGATCACGGAAAATATCGTGCCAAAACGGATCCGCACGCTTTTGTGTGTAATGAAGGGGTATCTTGCGAGGCTGACCTGGACTATCCTTGTAGGCCGTTGGGCACGCGTGTGCCGAGAAGCGGTTTTATGGGTGAAAGGAGTAATAAAATGGCGACAGGACAGTCCTGCTCTCGCTGGTTTGCGTCTCTTGCGGCGCTATTAATGGTGGTAAGCCTGAGTGGGTGTTTTGATAAAGAAGGCGATCAACGTAAAGCGTTTATCGATTTCCTGCAGAATACGGCAATGCGCAGCAGCGAACGTCTGCCGGCGCTGACGGCGGATCAGAAAAAACAGTTCGGCCCGTTTGTCTCTGATTATGCGGTTATCTATGGCTATTCCCAGCAGGTGAACCAGGCGATGGATTCCGGTCTGCGCCCGGTCGTTGATAGCGTTAACGCCATCCGCGTGCCGCAGGACTATATGACGCAGCGCGAGCCGCTTCGCCAGGCCAACGGTTCGCTCGGCGTGCTGAGCCAGCAGCTGCAGAACGCGAAAATGCAGGCCGATGCCTCCCATGCCGCGCTCAAGCAGGCAGACGATCTGAAACCGGTCTATGACCAGGTTTACACCAAAGTGGTGACCAACCCGGCTAACGCGCTGCAACCGCTGATCCCGGCGGCGCAGGTCTTCACCCAGCAACTGGTGCAGGTTGGCGACTTTATCGCGCAGCAGGGCACGCAGGTGAGCTTTACGGCGAACGGCATTCAGTTCCCGACCTCCGAGCAGGCCAGCCAGTATAACGCGCTGATTGGGCCGCTGGCGGCGCAGCATCAGGCATTTACCCAGGCCTGGACGGCAACCGTCTCAGGAATGAAATAAGTAATAAGGTTACGGTGAAGCGCGGTCACTAATGGCTGGCGCGACACCTGCTACATCCGAGCCTGAAAGGAACGGCCTGTTAATGGCCGTTCCGCTCCTCTTCAGGCAGACGAGGAAGCTATGTCAGCGCTTTTTCCTCTATATTCATCTGTCACAGTGAATCTTCGCAAACAAGTCGCCGTAAATGGCTGAGCCAGCCCATCGCCTTTACCCATGAACGCGGTTAGATTTCAACGTAGAGGTTATTTATTAGTGGAGATAACCAAATACTTACATTTTGTTCCATGGATACTCGTTGGAATAAACATCTTTTATTCCTTAAAAGGAATAAAAGTAAATAAAGAAGAGAACACACTAATCAGGCAGTGGAACAGCAGAGGAAAATGGCAAGGTGAAGTGACCGCTGCCTCTGTTGTTGAGTGGAAGCAGCTGAGCGTCATGCATAATTTTGACTACTTCTACCTGTTCACGCTGGAATGCAGTATCTGCGGGGAAAAAACGGTACTGAAAGCCGCGGGCGTGATACCGGTATCGCAAGTGAAGCTCATCAAGAAGGGCGCGTCTGTAGTGCTCAAATACAGTCTTAACCCTCCAAAAACTGCCGTTGAAAACATTGTCGATCCCGAGGGGCAAGAGGCTGTCGATTTACCGTAGCAGTAAGCGGATGCAGGTATAAAAAAAGAGGCGATACGATCGCCTCTTTTTTATTGCTGAAGTGACCTTAGCGGACGACCTGCGGGTTAACGCAGTTCTGCTCCACCTTGCCATTGAGCGCATCAATCAGGTTATCGACCGCGCAGGCCGCCATGTTGTAGCGCGTCTCATGGGTCGCAGAACCGATATGCGGCAGTGCCACGACGTTGGGCAGCGACAGCAGCGGTGAGTCCGCTGGCAGCGGCTCCTGCTCAAACACATCCAGCCCGGCGGCGTGGATTTCGCCATTTTGCAGCGCCTCAATCAGCGCCGACTCATCCACTACAGGGCCGCGTCCGGCATTAATAAAGATGGCGGATTTTTTCATCATCGCGAACTGCGCTTTGCCGATCAGATGCTGCGTCTCTTCAGTGAGCGGCAGCACGACACAGACAAAATCGGACTCTTGCAAAACCGTTTCCAGATCGCAATGACGCGCCTGAAAGCGCTCTTCCGCTTCGGCGTGCTGGCGGCGGGCGTGGTAAAGGATCGGCATACCGAAGCCACAGTGCGCGCGCTGCGCCAGTGCCAGGCCAATGCGCCCCATACCGACAATGCCCATCGTTTTATGGTGTACATCAATGCCGAACCAGTCCGGCCCGATACTCTTGGTCCATTCGCCCGCTTTGACCCGTTCAGCCACATCCACCACCCGGCGTGCGCTGCTTAGCACCAGCGCCATAATGGTGTCGGCCACGGTTTCGGTCAGCACGGTTGGGGTGTGCATCAGGGCAATCTTGCGCGCGTTCAGCGCATCCACATCAAAGTTGTCATAGCCTACCGAGATGGTCGAGGTGGCACGCAGCTGCGGCATCTTCTCCAGCAGCGCGCTGTCCACCGTCTGGCTGGAGCCTAACAGCCCCTGCGCGTTGGCAAACGCTTCAGCGTGTTGCTGCACCGTTTCTGGTTTCAGGTTGGCAACCTGGGTCACGGTAAAGTGCGTCTCCAGTCGTGCGAGCAGATCATCGGGCAAGGCTTTGTACAGGATGATAGATGGCTTCATGCGGTTCTCCCTTGTGACGGTGCGCCTGCCGGAATCTGCTTATTGTTAGCAGGCTTAACAATTAAAGTAAGCCATACAGAGGCGAAAAGTGCCACCCCCATAAATATGTACGAAGCGGACGGGCTGCCGGTTGCCCCGTTGAGGTAGCCGACAAACCACGAGCCGCAGAACGAGCCGAGCGCGCCCATGCTGTTGATTAGCGCCATTGCGCCGCCCGCCACATTACGCGGCAGCATCTCCGGGATAATCGCGAAGAAGGGGCCATACGGCGCGTACATCGCCGCCCCGGCAATCACCAGCAGGGTGTAGGAGATCCAGAAGTGGTTCGCGCCCACTGCCCACGAGCCGATAAAGGCGAACGCGCCAATCAGCAGCAGCGGCCAGACAAAGAGTTTGCGGTTTTGCAGCTTATCGGAGGCCCAGGAGGCGAGGATCATGGCAATGGTCGCCGCCAGGTAAGGTACGGAAGAGAGCCAGCCCACTTCCACCATGCCAAGGTTGTCGCCGCCACTGCGGATAATCGACGGCAGCCACAGCACAAAGCCATACACGCCGATGCTCCAGGCGAAATATTGCAGGCAGAGCAGCACCACGTTACGCGAGCGGAAGGCTTCGCTGTAGTTACGAACCGCTTTAATGCCCTGCTGCTCTTTATCAAGCTGGGTTTGCAGCGCGCGCTTCTCATCTTCGCTCAGCCACTTCGCCTGGCTCGGTTTATCTTTTACCAGCACCCACCAGCAGAAGGCCCAGATCACCGCCGGTACGCCTTCAATGATAAACATCTCGCGCCAGCCGAAAGACTGGATCAGATAGCCGGAGACCACCGACATCCACAGCACCGTGACCGGGTTGCCGAGGATTAAAAAGGTATTCGCCCGCGAGCGCTCCGATTTGGTAAACCAGTTACTGATGTAAATCAGCATCGCTGGCATTACCGCCGCTTCCACCACGCCGAGGATAAAGCGGATAGCGGCGAGCATTGGGATATTGCTCACCACGCCGGTCAGCGAAGCGCAGGCACCCCACAAAATCAGGCAGATAAAGATCAGCTTGCGCACGCTGCGCCGTTCGGCGTAGACCGCGCCGGGGATTTGGAAGAAGAAGTAGCCGAGGAAGAAGAGCGCGCCCAGCAGCGAAGAGACGCCTTTGGTGATGCCGAGATCTTCGTTAATCCCGGCCGCGGAGGCGAAGCTGAAGTTCGCACGATCGAGGTAGGCCAGACTGTAGGTGATAAACACAATCGGCATGATATAGAGCCAGCGTTTGGCTGAGTTGGTGGCGTTGCTCATAAGGTTGCCTCTATGGTTGAGGTTATTTTCCACCTGTCATGTAGGGTACAGGCGGTTTGAGTATCGGCGAAACGGGCGCTTACAGCGCGCCCAGCTCCGCGCGGGTTGGCAATCCTTCGCTGTCGCCGGGCACCTGAATCGCCCGCGCGCCGATGGCATTGCCCCGGCGCACCGCATCGTGCAGCGTTTTTCCTTCCAGCAGGGCGCTGATCACCCCGACGGCAAAACCATCGCCTGCGCCAACGGTATCGACGACGTTCTCGACAATAACCGGCGCAACCGCCCCCTGTTCGCCCTCGGCGGTTTTAAACCACGCGCCGTCAGGGCCGGTTTTGATAATTACCGCCTTCACGCCGCGTTGCAGATAGAAATCAGCAATCCCTTCCGGCGTCTGCTGACCAGTAAGGATCACGCCCTCTTTCAGCCCCGGCAGCACCCAGTCCGCCTGGAAGGCGAGCGCGTTGAGCTTCTCGACCATCTCCGCTTCGCTCTTCCACAGCACCGGGCGCAGGTTGGGATCAAACGATAGGGTTTTGCCCTGCGATTTCATCGCCTTCGCCGCGTGCTCCAGCAGGGCGTAAGAGGTGGTGGAGATCGCCGCCGCCACGCCGCTCATGTGCAGATGGCGCGCATCACTGAACAGCGCGGCGTTAAAATCCTCCGGCGAAAGGTGGCTGGCTGCGGAACCCTTGCGGAAATACTCCACAATGGGATCGGTTCCATCATCGCATTTCGATTTCAGCTGAAAGCCGGTCGGGTAGCGGGTATCCAGCGTCACGCCAGAGGTATCAATCCCCTCTTTGCGCAACGTATTGAGGATAAAGCGGCCAAAGCTGTCATCGCCGACGCGGCTGACCCAGCTCACTTTCAACCCCAGCCGCGCAAGGCCGGTGGCAACATTTAATTCGGCACCGGCCGCACGTTTGATAAAGTGCCCGGCCTCGGCGAGATCGCCGGTTTCGGTGGCGACAAACATCGCCATCGCTTCGCCAAGGGTGATGACATCCAGCGCGTTATGCATGGCTGAACTCCTTACGCAGCAGAGAGACATAGTGGCGGGTTACGGCAGTCAAATCGTCGCCCTCAAGCGGAAACTCGATGCCGCGCGGTACATCACTGGGCAGTGCATCGAGCAGCGCCAGCCAGCGCGGGTTTTCGGCATTCGGTGGTATTGCGCGGTGCTTATCGCCTGCGCGCTCAACGGCTTTAACATGCACATAGCTAACGGCGGGCGCGAGCTGGCGCGCGGCCTCTTCCGGCTCATCGCCAACCCACAGCCAGTTGCCGGTATCAAAAGTGAGCGTGACGGGGAGGTGCGCGGTGTGACAGGCGGCTTTAAAGCGCAGCATTGGCGCGAGCTTGCCGCACTCAGTTTGATCGTTTTCCACCACCAGCGGCACATCGCTTGCCGCCAGCCAGCCGCGCAGAGTCTCCAGCACGGCGTTATCTTTGAAATGCCCTAGTGAGACTTTGAGCCACAGCGCTTTTAGCGTGCAGGCTTCGTCCAGCAGGGCGGGCAGGCGCGGGTTTAATGTGCCATCTTGCAGGCAGAGCGGCTCCGGGGCGGAGTAGCAGACCAGCAGGTTATGCATATCGATGGCGAAGGCCAGCGAGGGCAGATGCGATAACTCTTCGTCGTTCAGCAGTTCGCGACGAATCTCCACGCCGTCGGCACCGGCATCGGCAATGATTGGCAGCGTGCCGACCTGGCCGCCCAGCGCCGTTACCTGGTCATGACCATAGGCGGCGGTAACAACAATAATTTTTCTTTCCATCTTCCGGTTCCCCGATAACGGCAGGGTGATTAGCTTCCATTAACGCTAGATGGAACCGGTTCCAAAGAAAAGTTCACTGTGTCGAATTTATGATCGGCATCACGAAGGGGAGAATTAACGCGACGTGGAGCCGCGCACGATCAGTTCGCCGGAGAAAACCCGCTCGTGCACCGTGTCGCTGTGGCCCTCAATGCGTCGCACCACCTGCTCGACGGCGGCAAAACCGATCTGCCAGGTGGGCTGTTTGAGGGTGGTAATGCCGACGCCTGCCAGCTCTGCCCACTCCAGCTCATCAAAGCCGAGCAGGCCGATATCGCTGCCCCAGTTCAGGCCAATACGCTTTAGCGATCGCGCCACTTGCAGGGTCAACGCGCCGTTGGCAGAGATCACCGCTTTACGCATGCCGCGGTGGCGGGCATGGAACTGGCGCAGCGTGTTATCCAGCTGCGCCGCTTCGTGCAGCACCACTTCCGCATCTTCCGCCACCACGCCGGGGTAGCGGGCAAGGGTGGAGTGAAAGGCGTGCAGGCGTTCGCGGCGGGTGTTGACGGTGCCAAGCGGTTCGCTGAGGAACAGCAGGGCTTCAAAACCCTGCTCGATAAGGTGTTCAGTGGCGGTGGTGGCGGCCTGGGTGTTATCCAGCCCGACGACATCGCAGGCGAAATCGGGGATTTTGCGGTCAATCAGCACCATCGGCAGGGAGGATTGTTGCAGGCGGTTCAGCCCCTCTTCGCGCATGCCAACGGCATTCACCACAATCCCTTCTACCTGGTAGCTGCGCAGCAGGTCAAGGTAGTGCAGCTCCTGATCGACTTCGTTATTGGTGTTACAGACCAGCGGCGTAAACCCCTTTTCGCGGCAGGCGGCTTCGATGCCGCTCAGCACGTGCACGGAGTAGGGGTTGGTGATATCGGCGATAATCAGCCCGATAAGCCGGGTGCGCCCGCGCTTAAGACCGCGTGCCATCAGGCTTGGGCGGTAATCGAGTGTGGCGATGGCCTGCTCAATGCGCGCCAGCAGGGCATCGGAAAGCAGATGTTTTTCACCGTTGAGATAGCGTGAAATACTGGTTTTGCCGGTGTTGGCCGCTTTCGCCACATCGCTGATGGTTGGGCGCGTCGTTTTCGCCATTGTTGCTTCCCTCGCCGTAACTGGTTGCCCACACCTTAGCGCGAAATCGCGGGCAATCAAGCACTAACCTGCGCTTATCACCCGCCGCGCGGCGGTAATGACGTTTAATTCTTTGCCAAACGCGCCCCGCCGTGGATGATAGAGCGCAAACAACACATCCGACACCACCTGCAAGCTATTCAGGAGCGCGCTTTGGCAAACTCTGCTATCAAAACAGTTCTTACGGCGGCCCACTGGGGCCCGATGCTGGTCGACACCGACGGTGAAAAGGTGCTCGCCTCACGCGGCGCGCTGCCGACGCCTTTCCCTAACTCGCTGCAAAGCGTCGTGCAGGAGCAGGTACACAGCCCGACGCGTGTGCGCTACCCGATGGTGCGCAAAGGCTTTCTCGCCTCGCCCGACAGCCCACAGGGCGTGCGCGGGCAGGATGAGTTTGTGCGCGTCAGCTGGGATCAGGCACTGGATCTGATCCATCAGCAGCACAAACGTATTCGTGACAGCTATGGCCCGTCGTCAATCTTTGCGGGTTCCTACGGCTGGCGCTCCAACGGCGTGCTGCACAAAGCCGCCACGCTGTTACAGCGCTATATGAGCCTTGCGGGCGGCTATACCGGCCATCTCGGGGATTACTCCACCGGTGCCGCGCAGGCGATTATGCCGCACGTGGTTGGCGGCAACGAAGTTTACCAGCAGCAGACCAGCTGGCCGCTGATCCTTGAACACAGCGACGTGGTGGTGCTGTGGAGCGCCAACCCGCTAAACACCCTGAAGATCGCCTGGAACGCCTCGGATGAGCAGGGCATTCCTTACTTTGACGCGCTGCGCAACAGCGGCAAGCGGGTGATCTGTATCGATCCGATGCGATCGGAGACCGTTGATTTCCTCGGCGACCGCGCGGAGTGGATCGCGCCGCATATGGGCACCGACGTGGCGCTGATGCTCGGCATCGCCCATACACTGGTCGAAAACGGCTGGCAGGATACTGATTTTCTCTCCCGTTGCACCGTGGGCTATGAGATTTTTGCCGCCTACCTCACTGGCGAAAGCGATGGCGTGGCGAAAACGGCGGAGTGGGCGGCAGGTATCTGCGGCATTGAAGCGGCTAAAATCCGCGAACTGGCGGAAGTTTTCCATAAAAACACCACCATGTTGATGGCAGGCTGGGGGATGCAGCGCCAGCAGTTTGGCGAGCAAAAACACTGGATGCTGGTGACGCTGGCGGCGATGCTTGGGCAGATCGGCACGCCGGGCGGCGGGTTTGGCCTCTCTTATCACTTTGCCAACGGCGGTAACCCGACACGCCGCGCGGCGGTGCTCGCCTCAATGCAGGGGCTGGTCAAAGGCGGTACCGACGCAGTACATAAATTCCCCGTCGCGCGCATTGTTGAAGCGCTTGAGAACCCCGGCGCGCCTTACCAACATAACGGCATAAACGGACACTTCCCGGATATCCGCTTTGTCTGGTGGGCGGGCGGCGCCAATTTTACCCATCATCAGGATACCAACCGCCTGATCCGCGCCTGGCAGAAGCCGGAACTGGTGGTGATCTCCGAGTGTTTCTGGACGGCTGCGGCGAAACACGCCGATATCGTGCTGCCCGCTACCACCTCGTTTGAGCGTAACGATCTGACGATGACCGGGGATTACAGCAACCAGCACCTGGTGCCGATGCAGCGCGTCGTGCCGCCGCAGTTTGAGGCGCGCGATGACTTCGAGGTATTCGCTGACTTAAGCGAGCGCTGGGAAGCGGGCGGGCGCGAACGCTTTACCGAAGGGAAGAGCGATCTGCAGTGGCTGGAGACCTTCTACACCATCGCCGGCGAGCGCGGGGCGAGCCAGCAGGTGACGCTGCCGCCGTTCGCTGAGTTCTGGCAGGCGAACCAGCTGATTGAGATGCCGCAGAGCGAGCAGAACGCGCGCTTCGTGCGTTACGCCGATTTCTGTCGCGATCCGCAGGCGCACCCGCTGAAAACGCCGAGCGGTAAAATCGAAATCTTCTCTGAGCGCATTAAAAGCTTTGGCTATGCCGACTGCCCGCCGCATCCGACATGGCTGGAGCCGGATGAGTGGCATGGCAATGCCGAACCGGAGCAGCTGCAGGTGCTCTCTGCGCATCCGGCACACCGCCTGCACAGCCAGCTCAACTTTACCCGTCTGCGCGAGGAGTATGCGGTTGCAGGGCGTGAGCCGATTACACTCCATCCGCTGGATGCCCAGGCGCGCGGTATTGCGCCGGGCGATGTGGTGCGAGTGTGGAACCAGCGCGGGCAGGTGCTGGCGGGCGCGGTGGTGAGCAGCGGCATTAAGCCTGGCGTGATCTGTATTCATGAAGGGGCATGGCCGGATCTTGAGCCAACGGCGGACGGGCTGTGTAAAAACGGCGCGGTGAACGTGCTGACCAAAGATCTGCCCAGCTCGCGGCTGGGCAATGGCTGCGCGGGAAATACGGCGCTGGCGTGGGTTGAGAAGTATCGCGGCCCGGCGCTTACGCTGACGGCGTTTGATCCGCCTGCCAGCTCATGATCCACGTCGGATGACCGGTCTCCTCCTGCCATGCGCGCTCGGTAATGGTAAAGCCCTGCGCATGGTAGAAGTTCACCGCCCGCTCATTCTGCTGGTAAACCTCCAGGCTTAAGCGGGGAAAGTGCTGTTTAACATGGTTAATCAGCGCTTTCCCGAACCCCTGGCCAAACGCCTGCGGGCGCACAAACAGCGCGCCGATAAACTGCTCATCCATCACGCTGACAAACCCCTGCAATTCGCCCTCCTGCTCAACGACCCAGGTTTTCGCCGACGGAAGATAGGCGTCGCGCACCAGCGCTTCGCTCTCCTGCCAGTAGCTGGCCTGAATAAAGGGGTGGGCGAGGGTGGTGCTCTCCAGCCACAGCGCCAGCAGCGGGGTTAAATCTTCACTGTTCCATACGCGAATCATGCTTTTCTCCCGGGTAACAGATGCAGCCGACGACATGGTCATTAACCAGACCGCAGGCCTGCATAAAGGCATAACAGATAGTTGAACCAACAAATTTGAAGCCGCGTTTTTTTAGCGCTTTTGATAAGGCGTCGGAAACGGGCGTTGAGGCGGGGATCTCGGCGAGCAGTGCGGCATGCGCGACCTGCGGCTGGTTATCGACGAACCCCCAGATAAAATCTGAAAATGACTCGCCGTTTTCTTCCATCGCCAGGTAGGCGCGGGCATTGCCAATAATCGCTTCAATCTTGCCGCGATGGCGAATAATCCCGGCATTTTGCAGCAAGCTGTCGACATCCTGCGCCGTCATGGCAGCCACGCGCTGCGGGTCAAAGTTATGGAAGGCGTGACGGTAATTTTCCCGTTTTTTCAACACCGTAATCCACGACAGCCCCGCCTGCTGCCCTTCGAGGCAGATCATCTCGAACAGCTTTTTGCCCTCTCTTTGCGGCACGCCCCACTCATTATCGTGATAATCGAGATAGAGCGGGTCCTGCGTAACCCAACCACAACGCTGCATATCCGTACTCCGTTTGTGAAGGAAAAATAAACGTCGTCCTGCCTTGACGTAAACCTCAGAAAGACAATATTTATTACAGGGCTTTTGCCCGTTCTAACAACGATAACAATTACGCCGAGTTCGGCTCTTCTCTGGAGTCGTAAAATAATGAAAACAACCCGCAGTGGCCTGATGATGTCGCTGCTGCCTGCCTGTCTGCTTTTTTCTCAGACGGCGGCGGCGTGGCAGCAAGAGTATGTCGGTGCTGATGACACCGATGGACGCTATCGCTGGGATAGCGAACGGCAACCCCGTTATAACGATATCCTTGAAGAGCGCATTCGTTCGACGCAAAACTCGCCGGGGCTGGCCATTAATCTCCCCGACACGTCGCCGCTCGATACGATTAGCACCATGAGCCTTGGCTGGAATATTCCGCTCTCAAGTCAAGTCACCACCGGCCCGGTGGCGGTGTGGCACTACGATGGCTCAACGACCTCAATGTATAACGAATTCGGCGACAGCGCGACCAACGTGCAGTACAGCGATCCGCTGTGGCACGCCAGCGTCAGTTCGCTGGGCTGGCGCGTCGATAGCCGCTTTGGCGATCTGCGTCCGTGGGCGCAAATTAGCGTCAACCAGCAGTTTGGCGAAAACGTCTGGAAGAGCCAGTCGGGTCTCTATCGCCTTACCGCCGCCAATCAGTATGGTAACTGGATGGATGTGACGCTGGGGGCCGATATGCTGCTCAACCCGCACCTCGCGGCCTACGCTTCAATGTCGCAATCGGAAAACGAGACCTGGGGGCAAAACTACCTCTACAGCATGGGAGTCAGCGCCCGTTTTTAGCTCGATTAAAACAATCTTTTTACACTGTGGAAACAATAGCGGCGCGTTTTGTATTGATAGTATGTACTAACTCACACTTAGTATTCGCCGCAGTGATATTTCACGCGGTCATTCATTCCCGCTTAGCGGCATTTCATTCCTCTCTCGCTGCATTTCATGCCTTTTTTACCCAGGCATGAAATGCGCTTCGTTATGGTTGTCGGCAGTGAATTCCTTTTTATTCTTCTGCGGGACAACTGCCATGAATAGTTCCTTTGCTCAACACACTCGCTGGCTGACGCTGGTCGGCACCATCATCACGCAGTTTGCGTTAGGATCGGTTTACACCTGGAGTTTGTTCAATAGTTCGCTGGCGGAAAAACTGGGCGAGCCGGTAAGCCAGGTCGCATTTTCCTTTGGCCTGCTGAGCCTTGGCCTCGCGCTCTCCTCCTCGGTAGCCGGTAAACTGCAGGAACGTTTTGGCGTGAAGCGCGTCACCATCGCCTCCGGCCTGCTGCTCGGGCTTGGCTTCTTCCTCACCGCGCATGCGACCAATTTGATGATGCTGTGGCTCAGCGCCGGGGTGCTGGTTGGCCTGGCAGACGGCGCAGGCTACCTGTTAACCCTCTCTAACTGCGTGAAGTGGTTCCCGGAGCGCAAAGGGCTGATCTCCGCCTTCTCTATCGGTTCTTACGGCCTTGGCAGCCTCGGTTTTAAATTTATCGACAGCCATCTGCTGGCGACCGTCGGCCTGGAAAGCACCTTTATGATCTGGGGCGCGATCACGCTGGTGATGATTGTCTTCGGTGCGATGCTGATGACCGATGCGCCGCTGCAGAAAGTCTCCACCGTTAACGGCGTAGTGGAAAATGACTTCACGCTGGCGCAGTCAATGCGTAAACCGCAGTACTGGATGCTGGCAGTGATGTTCCTGACCGCCTGCATGAGCGGCCTGTATGTGATTGGTGTGGCGAAAGATATTGCGCAGGGGATGGTGCATCTGGATATTGCCACTGCTGCCAATGCGGTAACGGTGATTGCGATTGCCAACCTCAGCGGCCGCCTGGTGCTGGGTATCCTCTCTGACAAGATTGCCCGCATTCGCGTGATTACCATTGGTCAGGTGATTTCATTAGTCGGAATGGCCGCACTGCTCTTCGCACCGCTGAACGCCGTGAGCTTCTTTGCCGCCATCGCCTGCGTTGCTTTCAACTTCGGCGGCACCATCACCGTCTTCCCGTCGCTGGTCAGTGAGTTCTTCGGTCTCAACAACCTGGCGAAAAACTACGGCGTGATTTACCTCGGTTTCGGTATCGGCAGCATCTGCGGCTCGATTATCGCCTCACTGTTCGGCGGCTTTTATGTCACCTTCTGTGTCATCTTCGCCCTGCTGATCCTCTCGCTGGCTCTCTCCACCACCATCCGCCAGCCGCAGCGCGAGGTCTACCAGCAAGCGCACGCGTAATAACGAACTGGCTACACCTTTGCTGGCCGCGGCAATCGTCGCGGCCTTGTTATTTTCTGAATTTCTCACGCCATCAACGATTGTTGCGGGCGATCGCAATGCTAACTTTCACGGCCCGCTATGATTTCGCCCTGCCATCCGTTGCGTAAAGGGTGGGGTTCTATATGTACAGGTACTTGTACGCGAGCTATAGTGTCTCGCGTAACAGAACCTGGGAGATGAATATGCAACATGTTAACTACACCGACGCCCGCCAGAACCTGGCCTCGCTGATGCAGCAGGCAAATGACGAGCTGGCACCGATCCTTGTCACCCGCAAAGGGGCTAAAAGCGTGGTGGTTATCGATGCCGAGGAGTTTGCCTCTATGCAAGAGACGCTTCATCTGTTCAGTAATCCGGTCAACGCCGCGCATATTGAGCGCAGCATCCAACAGGCGGAAAGCGGCGACCTACAGGAATATAAATTTGAATGACGCCCAGGATAACGCCGGAAGCGCAAGCTGATATAGATTTCTGGAAGCAGAACGATCCTAAGGTAAAGCAGAAGATTGATACCCTCGTCAGGGATGCGCTTGAGCACCCTTTTCAGGGGCTCGGAAAGCCGGAAGCGCTTAAGCACCATAAACCGCTCTGGTCGCGCCGCATCACCAAAGAGCATCGTCTCGTTTACTACATAAAAGATGACTCGCTGATTATCGTTTCTTGCCGCTACCACTACGTAAATCTTTAATGCCTGGCCTCGCTTTCGCGAGGCTTTTCTCTCTTTGCGCCGCACACTTTCCGCAAAGCGACTATCCTTATTAATCAGGTTCATCCAACAGAAGGAGTCACAAATGTCTTTAGAGAAAGTGGTTTACCGTGCTAAAGCGAAAGCAACCGGGGGACGCGATGGCCGTGCAACCTCCTCTGATGGTGTGCTGGATGTCAAACTGGGCGTACCGAAAGAGATGGGCGGCCCTGGCGGCGAAGTGACCAACCCGGAACAGCTTTTCGCAGCGGGCTACTCGGCCTGTTTCCTTGGCGCGCTAAAACACGTGGCGTCGACCGAGAAGAAGAAAGTGCCGCAGGATGCTTACATTGAAGGTCAGGTAGGCATTGGGCCGTTGCCGACCGGTTTTGGTATCGAAGCGCAGCTGGATATCCACCTGCCGGGCATGGATCACAAAGAAGCGGAAGAGCTGGTGCAAAAGGCGCATATTGTCTGCCCTTACTCCAATGCCACTCGCGGTAACATTGATGTAAAACTCAATGTAATTACCTCCTGATAACCCATCGCGGTTAACATTTTTTGTCATCGGCCATCTATTTTTTGTAAATATATGGCCGAATCTCATCTCCCATTGACACTTTTCTCTGCCGCTATGGTCTACTTAGCGCGCTTCAGAAGTTTCACGTATTAACTTCCTTCGCATTTTTTTAGCCTGGCGCGTGAATGACTCTCGCTTTCAGGAGCTTTTTCCTCTTTTTTGAGTTGCTTGCATGAACTATATCAAAACGATAACCCAGCAGAAGTTGAGCTTCCTGCTTGCGTTGTATATCGGCCTGTTTATGAATAGCGCAGTGTTTTACCGTCGGTTCGATGGTTACGCGCACGCATTCACCCCGCTGAAAGGGCTCTCTGCTGCCGTGGAGCTGGTCGCGACCGTACTGGTCACCTTCTTCCTGCTACGCGTCCTGTCGCTGTTTGGCCGACGCGTCTGGCGTATTCTGACTTCGCTGATTGTGGTCTTCTCGGCCGCCGCCAGCTACTACATGACTTTTCTCAACGTGGTGATTGGCTACGGCATTATCGCCTCGGTGATGACCACAGATATTGACCTCTCCAAAGAGGTGGTGGGCTGGCAGCTGTTCGTCTGGATCGTCGCAGTGAGTGCGCTTCCACTGCTCTTTATCTGGCACAACCGCTGCCGCGACACCCTGCTTCGCCAGCTACGTCAGCCTGGCGCACGCATTCGCAGCGCAGGGCTGGTGGTGTTAGCCGGGCTGCTGGTGTGGGGGCCGATTCGCCTGATGGATGTGCAGCAGAAGCAGGCCGAGCGCGCTTCGGGCGTTGACCTGCCAAGCTACGGCGGCGTGGTTGCTAACTCCTATCTGCCCTCCAACTGGCTCTCTGCGCTGGGGCTCTATGCCTGGGCGCGGGTTGATGAGTCTTCAGATAACAGTTCATTGATGAACCCGGCGACGAAGTTTACCTACGTCGCGCCGAAGGATATTGATGATACCTGGGTGGTGTTTATCATCGGCGAGACCACGCGCTGGGACCATATGGGCATGCTCGGCTATGAACGCAACACGACGCCGAAGCTGGCGCAGGAGAAGAACCTCGTCGCCTTCCGTGGTTACTCGTGCGATACCGCGACGAAGCTCTCGTTGCGCTGTATGTTTGTGCGCGAAGGCGGTGCGGAGACCAACCCGCAGCGTACCCTGAAAGAGCAGAATATTTTCGCGGTGCTCAAGCAGCTTGGCTTCTCCAGCGATCTCTACGCCATGCAGAGCGAAATGTGGTTCTACAGCAACACCATGGCGGACAATATCGCCTACCGCGAGCAGATTGGTGCCGAGCCGCGCAACCGTGGCAAGCACGTTGACGATATGCTGCTGGTCGATGAGATGGACCGCTCGCTGGCGGATAACGCCAACGGTAAGCATATGATTATTCTCCACACCAAAGGGTCGCACTTTAACTATACGCAGCGTTACCCGCGCAGCTTTGCGCAGTGGAAACCGGAGTGTATGGGCGTCGATCGCAAGTGCAGTAAAGAGGAGATGATTAACTCTTTCGATAACTCGGTGACCTATGTCGATCACTTTATCGATAGCGTGATCGATAAGATGCGCGACCGCAAAGCGATTGTGTTTTACGCAGCGGATCACGGCGAATCGATCAATGAGCAGGAGCACCTGCACGGCACGCCGCGCCATATGGCACCGCCGGAGCAGTTCCGCGTGCCGATGATGGTGTGGATGTCTGATAAGTACCTTGAAGATCCGCAGAAGGCGCAGATGCTGGCGCAGCTTAAGCAGCAGGCGGCCTATAAAACGCCGCGCCGCCACGTTGAGTTGTACGACACCATTATGGGTTGCCTCGGTTATACCTCACCAGACGGTGGGATTAACGAGAACAATAACTGGTGCCGTTTGCCGGCGCAGGCCGCGAAGTAACGCGCTGCTGGCTTTCTCGCCAGTCAGTTAGCTTTTTTCGATTAAAGGATTGACGGGGCATGTCGGCGGCAGTAAGATGCGCCCCGCATTCGGTGATTGGCGCAGCCTGGTAGCGCACTTCGTTCGGGACGAAGGGGTCGGAGGTTCGAATCCTCTATCACCGACCAAATTTGAAAACCCCGCCTTGGCGGGGTTTTTTGCATCTGAAGTAAAGAGGATGAGAACCTCCGGGGGTGGAGGTTCGACTCGAGCGCAGCGAGAGAACGTTGCGCAGCAACGGCCCGCAGGGCGAGCCACGCAGTGGCGAGTCATCCTCTATCACCGACCAAATTCAGAAAAACCCAACCGCAAGGTTGGGTTTTTTGCTTTCTGCGTCCGAAAGATTTGCATCTACATAATAATTGCCTGATGGCGGCTTCGCCTTATCAGGCCTACGCGATCCAGCAAAACCCTCAATTCCGTAGGCCGGATAAGCGTTCACACGCCATCCGGCAAACCGACCATTCCGCAGCCAATCCATCCGTGAAAAACCAAAACCCGCTGAAACTCTCCTTATCCCTTCTTCCCGCTGCCTGACGGCTATTTTTTGCGATATTCCATCGTATTTATTTATATATCTAACGATCTTTTTTCGCGTTGCTTATGGATAAAGTCAGCATTTTGCGCTGTGCGTTTTAGCGTTCGCGGGATATACCGCTCAGATAATCATCATTGCGATAGAAATTTTTCATAATCTGCATGAATGTTAATCACTGGGTAAGGGCGCTTTATAAGGGGAATATTCTGCCTCCGCGCCCTTAGCATAAATTTCCCTGCTGAATATGGTGGCTTGAACTTTTTTTTAACTTTGTTTGCCGATTCTCACCGTCGTTGTAAATCCCGGTTACCTGTATTGACGTTTTGACATTCTGTTGACAGATTGTAGGGCATGAGGGGCATTTCATGGAGAATCTGTACTGCAACTCAGTCAACCTTGTGAAAGGAATCCCCATCTCTCATAACGCCTGCGGGCACAACCGACCAGACCGGGTAAAAAACTAAAAAAGGCCTGTCGGACATACCCACTGCATGGGTAACAACACATATCACATTGGAGCAGAATCAATGAGTATTTCCTTGAAGAAGTCAGGGATGCTGAAGCTCGGTCTTAGCCTGGTGGCCATGACCGTCGCGGCAAGCGTGCAGGCTAAAACCCTGGTTTATTGTTCTGAAGGTTCGCCCGAAGGCTTTAACCCACAGCTTTTCACCTCTGGTACCACTTACGATGCCAGCTCTGTGCCAATTTATAACCGTCTGGTTGAGTTCAAAACCGGCACCACGGAAGTGATTCCGGGTCTGGCGGAGAAGTGGGACATCAGCGAAGACGGCAAAACCTACACCTTCCACCTGCGTAAAGGCGTGAAGTGGCAGGACAACAAAGAGTTCAAACCGACGCGTGAATTCAACGCCGATGACGTGGTGTTCTCTTTCGATCGCCAGAAAAACGCCCAGAACCCGTACCATAAAATCTCTGGCGGCAGCTACGAATACTTCGAAGGCATGGGTCTGCCGGATCTGATTAGCGAAGTGAAAAAAGTCGACGATCACACCGTGCAGTTCGTATTGACGCGCCCGGAATCGCCGTTCCTCGCTGACCTGGCAATGGACTTCGCCTCCATTCTCTCCAAAGAGTACGCGGACAACATGCTGAAAGCCGGCACGCCGGACAAAGTTGACCTCAACCCAATCGGTACCGGTCCGTTCCAGCTGCTGCAATACCAGAAAGACTCGCGCATTCTCTACAAAGCGTTTGAAGGCTTCTGGGGCACCAAGCCGAAGATCGATCGCCTGGTCTTCTCCATCACGCCGGATGCTTCCGTGCGTTACGCCAAATTGCAGAAAAACGAATGTCAGGTGATGCCGTACCCGAACCCGGCTGACATCGCGCGCATGAAGCAGGACAAAAACATTAACCTGATGGAGCAGGCTGGCCTGAACGTCGGTTACATGTCCTTCAACACCGAGAAAAAACCGTTTGATGATGTGAAAGTGCGTCAGGCGCTGACCTACGCGGTAAACAAAGAAGCGATCATCAAAGCGGTCTACCAGGGCGCGGGCGTTGCGGCGAAAAACCTGATTCCGCCGACCATGTGGGGCTATAACGACGACGTTAAAGACTACACTTACGATCCGGAGAAGGCGAAGCAGCTGCTGAAAGAAGCCGGTCATGAGAAGGGCTTCACCGTTGAGCTGTGGGCGATGCCGGTACAGCGTCCGTACAACCCGAACGCGCGCCGTATGGCCGAGATGATCCAGTCTGACTGGGCGAAAGTGGGCGTACAGGCCAAAATCGTCACCTACGAGTGGGGCGAATACCTCAAGCGTGCGAAAGCGGGCGAGCACCAGGCCGTCATGATGGGCTGGACCGGCGACAACGGGGATCCGGATAACTTCTTCGCCACCCTGTTCAGCTGCGCAGCGGCGAAAGATGGCTCCAACTACTCGCGCTGGTGCTATAAGCCGTTTGAAGATCTGATTCAGCCGGCGCGCGCCACTGACGATCACAACAAGCGTATTGAGCTCTACAAACAAGCGCAGGTAGTGATGCATGACCAGGCTCCGGCGCTGATCGTCGCGCACTCCACCGTCTATGAGCCAGTGCGTAAAGAAGTGAAAGGCTATGTGGTTGATCCATTAGGCAAACACCACTTCGAAAACGTCTCTGTCGAATAATAAGTAAAATGCCTGACTTCCCCCTCTTCGCTGGGAGAGGGGGAAAGGTCTGTTCCCTCTTGTGATGAGAGTGGAAATACATTTGTGAGCAATACAGACGTGCCGTCGCCAGGCGTCGCGTCACTACTGAGAATCCGGGTTATGTTGCAGTTCATCCTCCGACGTCTGGGGTTAGTTATCCCGACGTTTATCGGTATCACCCTTCTCACCTTTGCCTTTGTTCATATGATCCCCGGCGATCCGGTGATGATCATGGCGGGTGAGCGTGGTATCTCCCCTGAGCGTCACGCTCAGTTGCTGGCCGAGCTCGGTCTCGACAAGCCGCTGTGGGAACAGTATGTCCACTATGTGTGGGGCGTATTGCACGGCGATTTAGGTCTCTCATTGAAGAGCCGTCTTCCGGTGTGGGACGAATTCGTGCCGCGCTTTAAAGCCACGCTGGAGCTGGGCGTCTGCGCGATGATCTTCGCCGTTGCCGTCGGCATTCCGGTGGGCGTACTCGCTGCGGTCAAACGCGGCTCCATCTTCGATCACACCGCAGTGAGCATTGCGCTGACCGGCTACTCCATGCCGATCTTCTGGTGGGGCATGATGCTGATTATGCTGGTCTCGGTGCAGCTAAACCTGACGCCGGTCTCCGGGCGCGTCAGCGATATGGTGTTCCTCGATGACACCAATCCGCTCACCGGCTTTATGCTGATCGACACCGCCATCTGGGGCGAAGAGGGCAACTTTATTGATGCCGTCGCGCACATGATCCTGCCAGCCGTCGTGCTCGGCACCATTCCGCTGGCGGTGATTGTGCGTATGACGCGCTCCTCGATGCTGGAAGTGCTGGGCGAAGACTATATCCGCACCGCGCGCGCCAAAGGGCTGACCCGTATGCGGGTGATTATCGTCCACGCGCTGCGCAACGCGATGCTGCCGGTGGTAACAGTTATCGGTCTGCAAGTCGGCACCATGCTGGCGGGCGCGATCCTGACCGAAACCATCTTCTCCTGGCCGGGCCTTGGCCGCTGGCTGATTGATGCACTGCAACGCCGCGATTATCCGGTGGTGCAGGGTGGGGTGCTGCTGGTCGCGACGATGATTATCCTCGTCAACCTGCTGGTCGACCTGCTGTACGGCGTGGTGAACCCGCGTATTCGGCATAAGAAGTAAGGGGCCATCATGTCACAAGTTACTGAAAATAAAGTTGTCTCTGCGCCGGTGCCCATGACGCCGCTGCAGGAGTTCTGGCACTACTTCAAACGCAACAAAGGCGCGGTAGTCGGCCTGGCCTACGTGGTGGTGATGTTGATTATCGCCATCTTCGCCAACTTCATCGCGCCGCATAACCCGGCGGATCAGTTCCGCGATGCGCTGCTGGCACCGCCGGTCTGGCAGGATGGCGGCACCTGGACGCATATCCTTGGCACCGATGATGTAGGTCGCGACACGCTGTCGCGCCTGATGTTCGGCGCGCGCCTCTCGCTGCTGGTTGGCTGCCTGGTGGTGGCGCTGTCGCTGGTTGCCGGGATTATCCTCGGCCTGGTGGCGGGCTACTTTGGCGGGCTTATCGACAACATCATCATGCGCGTCGTCGATATCATGCTGGCACTGCCGAGCCTGCTGCTGGCGCTGGTGCTGGTGGCAATCTTCGGCCCGTCGATAGTTAACGCCTCGCTGGCATTAACCTTTGTCGCCCTGCCGCACTATGTGCGTCTGACGCGCGCCGCCGTGCTGGTGGAGGTGAACCGCGATTATGTGACTGCTTCCCGCGTGGCGGGTGCAGGCGCGATGCGCCAAATGTTCGTCAATATTTTCCCGAACTGCCTTGCGCCGCTGATCGTTCAGGCGTCGCTCGGCTTCTCCAACGCCATTCTCGATATGGCCGCCCTTGGCTTCCTCGGCATGGGTGCGCAGCCGCCAACACCGGAGTGGGGCACCATGCTCTCCGACGTGTTGCAGTTCGCACAGAGTGCCTGGTGGGTCGTGACCTTCCCGGGTCTGGCGATCCTGCTGACGGTGCTGGCATTTAACCTGATGGGTGACGGACTGCGTGATGCGCTCGACCCCAAACTGAAGCAGTAAGAGGTTCGAGATGGCGTTATTAAATGTAGATAAATTATCGGTGCACTTCGGCGACGTTGGTGCCGAGTTCCGCGCCGTAGACCGCATTAGCTACAGCGTAAATCAGGGCGAAGTGATCGGCATTGTGGGCGAGTCCGGCTCCGGTAAATCGGTCAGCTCGCTGGCGATCATGGGGCTGATTGATTTCCCCGGCCGCGTGATGGCAGAGAAGCTGGAGTTTAACGGTCAGGATTTAAAACGGATTTCCGAAAAAGAGCGCCGCAGCCTGGTCGGCTCGGAAGTGGCGATGATTTTCCAGGATCCGATGACCAGCCTTAACCCCTGCTACACCGTCGGTTTCCAGATTATGGAAGCGATTAAAGTGCATCAGGGCGGCAATAAGAAAACCCGCCGCCAGCGGGCGATCGACCTGCTCAACCAGGTCGGCATTCCCGACCCGGCTTCGCGGCTCGACGTTTACCCGCACCAGCTTTCGGGCGGTATGAGCCAGCGCGTGATGATCGCGATGGCGATTGCCTGTCAGCCGAAGCTGCTGATTGCCGATGAACCGACCACTGCGTTGGACGTTACCATTCAGGCGCAGATCATCGAACTGCTGCTGGAGTTGCAGCAGCAAAAGAACATGGCGCTGATCCTGATTACGCACGATCTGGCGCTGGTGGCGGAAGCGGCGCACAAAATCATCGTCATGTATGCAGGCCAGGTGGTGGAAGCGGGCGAATCGCGGGATATCTTCCGCGCGCCGCGTCACCCGTACACCCAGGCGCTGCTGCGCGCGCTGCCGGAGTTTGCCCAGGACAAAGCGCGTCTGGCGTCGCTGCCGGGCGTAGTACCGGGGAAATATGACCGCCCAAGCGGCTGTCTACTCAACCCGCGCTGCCCCTATGCGACGGACAAATGCCGCGTCGATGAGCCGGATCTGAACACCGTCGACGGCGGCCGCCAGTCCAAATGTCACTACCCACTCGATGATGCCGGGAGGCCGAATTATGAGTACGCATGAGGCCACTTCGCAGCAGCCGCTGTTGCAGGCGATCGACCTGAAAAAACACTACCCGGTGAAGAAGGGCTTTTTCGCCCCGGAGCGCCTGGTCAAAGCGCTGGACGGCGTCTCGTTTTCGCTGGAGCGCGGTAAAACCCTGGCGGTAGTCGGCGAGTCCGGCTGCGGTAAATCAACGCTTGGCCGCCTGCTGACGATGATTGAAACACCGACCGGCGGCGAGCTGTACTACCAGGGCCAGGATCTGCTCAAGCACGATCCGCAGGCGCAGAAGCTGCGTCGGCAGAAAATCCAGATCGTCTTTCAGAACCCCTATGGCTCGCTGAACCCGCGTAAAAAAGTGGGGCAGATCCTCGAAGAGCCGCTGTTGATTAACAGCTCCCTCAGCAGAGAGGCGCGCCGCGAGAAAGCGCTGGCGATGATGGCGAAAGTGGGGCTGAAAACCGAGCACTATGACCGCTACCCGCATATGTTCTCCGGCGGTCAGCGTCAGCGTATTGCTATCGCCCGTGGCCTCATGCTCGACCCGGACGTGGTGATTGCCGATGAACCGGTCTCCGCGCTCGACGTCTCCGTGCGTGCGCAGGTGCTGAACCTGATGATGGATCTGCAGCAGGATTTAGGGCTCTCCTACGTCTTTATTTCGCACGACCTGTCGGTGGTGGAGCACATTGCCGATGAAGTCATGGTGATGTATCTCGGCCGCTGCGTGGAGAAGGGCAGCAAAGAGCAGATTTTTGCCAACCCGCGTCACCCTTACACCCAGGCGCTGCTCTCCGCCACCCCGCGTCTTAACCCGGACGATCGCCGCGAGCGCATTAAGCTTACCGGCGAGCTGCCGAGCCCGCTCAACCCGCCGCCGGGCTGTGCCTTTAATGCCCGTTGTAGCCGTCGCTTCGGACCCTGCACGCAGTTGCAGCCGCAGTTGAAGGATTACAATGGTCAGCTGGTGGCCTGTTTTGCGGTGGATAAGGATGAGAATCGCGAGATTCCACAGGTGTAGGCTGATTTGTAGGCCGGATAAGGCGAAGCCGCCATCCGGCAATGGGTCTGCTCTGGAGCTGGCATGTGGCCACGGTGGAATTTTTCCGTTCACCACGGGGATGGGATCCTCATAAATCCTCTGTGCGGTGAACGGGACAAGGGGAGCGGCCGTGTATGAACCGGTCACATGGGTTACAGATCTGACCGGTCACATGGGTGACACTTTTTACTTCAGTCGGCCCGGATTATACGATGATTCCGTCTGTC
>NZ_JAXCXB010000008.1:0-182784 GCF_034044935.1 Kosakonia sp. CFBP8986
CGTACCGTTATAACCTGTTACCCATGTGCCCGGTTTAAAGTGTTACCCATGTGCCCGGTTCATACACGGTCCCCCCCTTGTCCCGTTCACCGCATAAGAGATTAATGAAACTCCCCAATCTCTGGTGAACGGAACCATTCCACCAATCCCACATGAAAACCCATTGCTGCCGTATTGCAGATAAAAACCGCACCAGTGTCGCTGAAAGCACGTTTTTGTAGGCCGGATAAGGCAAAGCCGCCATCCGGCAATTGTGCCACGGAGAGAATGCCGGATGGCGCTGGCGCTTATCCGGCCTACGCGGTTTCAGCAGCCATGCTTTAGCGCGACGCGCTGGACGATCCTGATGAAACCAGAAACATCAGCGTTTGAAGTATGTCGAGAAAGGCGGTCGCCGCGCCTAGCCAGATGCTGAGCGCACCGCGGGTCGCGCAGTGCTGCACCGTGACAAACTGCTGGCGGTAAAGCCCGCGTGCGCTGTCGAGCATCTGCGGGCTTTTGCGCGCACTCGCAAGGCTAAACAGCACCACCAGAAACAGGCTGGCGCACCACTGCGCCACGCCGCCTGCCAGCGCCAGATTAATCACCACGGCAAGCGCGCCGCCTGATGCGGCCAAAAGCCAGTAAAAACGCCCGTTGCGCAGCCGCTCACCATAAAGATGTGCAACCAGCGCGCCGAGGGCAAACATCCCGCCGGTCACGCCATAGAGCACCAGACAGAACTGCAGCGGAAAGAGGCTCGCAGCCAGCAGACCGCCAATTACACTCAGTAGCGCCAGCGCGCCGATGGCGTGCAACGTCTGCATGCGCTCAAACAGCATAGTGAGGACAAAGAGGATGATAAACCAGAGGATCACCAGCAGCACGATGATCGCGCTGTGTTCAGTAAACTGCGGCAACGCCAGCAGATCGAGCACCAGCCAGCTGAGCGCCGCGCTGAGCGCCATCCCCGCCGCCAGCCACAAACAGGCCTTTACCAGTAACTCAACGGGCGTAACCTGCACCGGGGCTATCCAGCCAAATACTCTCACCGCTCCTCCGTGAAAAAGGCAAAAAAATCCCGGCCGCAGCCGGGATGAGGTATAGCGTCGCTTAACGGCGGTTGCCGAAGATACGCAGCAGCATCAGGAACAGGTTGATAAAGTCGAGGTAGAGCGTTAACGCGCCCAGAATCGAATATCTGCGCAGCTCGGCGCTGTTGCTGACATCAATCTGCTCACCGATCCCTTTCAGCTTCTGCGTGTCATAAGCAGTGAGGCCGACGAAGACAATCACACCGATATAGGTGATGACCCACATCAGCGCTTCGCTCTTCAGCCAGAAGTTGACCAGCGAGGCGAGCACAATCCCAATCAGCCCCATAAACAGCATATTACCGAAGCCGCTGAGATCGCGTTTGGTGGTGTAGCCGTAGAGGCTCATCACGCCAAACATCCCGGCGGTGACCACAAAGGTGGCGGCAATCGACTGCGAGGTATAGACCAGCAGAATGCTGGAGAGCGTCAGGCCGGTGAGCGCCGAATAGAGCATAAACAGGCCGGTCGCCAGCGCGGGGCTCAGTTTATGGATCATGCCGGAGATGACAAACACCAGCGCCAGCTGGGCGATAATCAGCCCGAAGAAGGTAATCTGGCTGGAGAAGACGAAGCTCATGATCGCTTCGCTGCGCGCGGCATACCATGCGACAAAAGCGGTTAACAGCAGACCGCAGGTCATCCAGCCATAGACCTGCGCCATATAAGTTTGCAGCCCGCTACGGCTGCCCTGCACGATAGAATCGGAACGGGGGAAACGGTCCATAATCACTCCTGATTGATGGGTTAACAATGCAGTAAGGTTAACACATCAATCAGCACCCTGCGTGCTACCAGCGTTTCGCTGCCTGCTGATCGCTGTCGCGCGCTTCCACCCAGCGCTCGCCTTCCGGCGTCGCTTCGCGCTTCCAGAACGGCGCGCGGGTTTTCAGGTAGTCCATAATAAACTGCCCGGCCTCAAAAGCGCTGCTGCGGTGCGCGCTCCCCACGCCGACAAAGACAATCTCGTCTCCCGGCCAGAGTTCGCCGATGCGGTGATAAACGCTTACCCGCCCGAGCGGCCAGCGGCTGCGCGCCTCGTCGACGATCGCGGCCAGCGATTTTTCCGTCATCCCCGGATAGTGCTCAAGGGTTAAGGCGCTGACGCTGTCGCCCAGATTGTGGTTGCGCACTTTGCCGGTAAAGGTCACCACCGCGCCATCTTCATCGCGCGCGGCCAGCCAGCTGTACTCTTCGCCGACGTTGAACGCCGCGCGGTCGACACAAATTCGCGTTTCGCTCATCTTAGCCTCCGGTCACCGGCGGGAAAAAGGCCACTTCATCGCCGCTTGCCAGCGGATGATCAAAACTGACCAGCGTCTGGTTCACCGCTGCCAGCAGCTTGCCCTCTTCCAGCGCCAGCGCCCAGCGGTCGCCCTGCGCGGCAAGATGCTGGCGCAGCGCTTCAACGGAGGGAAAAAGCGTCTCAACGTTGAGGGTGTCGCAGCCCACCAGCTCACGCACCTGCGCGAAAAACAGTACTTTAAGCATCGCTCTCTACCCTGAAATCACCCGATTTGCCGCCGCTTTTCGCCAGCAGGCGCAGCGGGCCAATCACCATATCTTTCTGCACCGCTTTGCACATATCGTAAATCGTCAGCGCAGCGACCGAGGCAGCAGTTAACGCCTCCATCT
Organism: Kosakonia sp. CFBP8986; assembly: GCF_034044935.1. Taxonomy (NCBI): domain Bacteria; kingdom Pseudomonadati; phylum Pseudomonadota; class Gammaproteobacteria; order Enterobacterales; family Enterobacteriaceae; genus Kosakonia; species Kosakonia sp. CFBP8986. The sequence continues at coordinate 2,709 of NZ_JAXCXB010000008.1, forward strand.
CAACGCCGGTTTTGCCGCTCAGGCGGCAGACGGATTCGATGCGCACGCGGTTATGCTCCGGCTGCGCCTGGAGCAGCACTTCTACTTTGCTCAGCAGCAGCGGATGGCAGAGCGGGATCAGCTCCCAGGTGCGTTTTGCCGCCTGAATACCGGCGATGCGCGCGGTGGCGAAGACATCGCCTTTGTGGTGGCTGCCGTCGACAATCATCGCCAGCGTCTCTGGCAGCATGGTAACAAAGGCTTCGGCGCGCGCTTCGCGCACGGTTTCCGCTTTGGCGGAGACATCCACCATATGCGCTTCGCCATCGGCGTTAATGTGGGTCAGTTGCGACATAACTTACTTCTTCAAATGGGAGTAAAAATTACACGGGCGCGTACGCGCATCGAGCTGCGGTTCAATGACATTTTCCCACGCGGTGCGGCACGCTTTGGTCGAGCCGGGCATGGCGAAAATCAGCGTCTGGTTGGCGACGCCCGCCAGCGCGCGGGATTGCAGCGTCGAGGTGCCGATCTCTTCAAAGGACAACATGCGAAACAGCTCGCCGAAGCCCTCAATTTCGCGGTCAAACAGCGGCAGCAGCGCTTCTGGCGTCTGATCACCTTCGGTGAAGCCCGTCCCGCCGTTGATTAGCACCGCCTGTACCTCATCGCTTGCGATCCACGCCGATACCTGGGCGCGAATGGCGTAGCGGTTCTCTTTAACGATCGCTTTATCAACCACCTGATGACCGGCATCGTGCGCGGCGTCGCGCAGATAGTGACCGGAAGTGTCATCCTCTTCGCCACGACGGCTGGAGACCGTCAAAATAGCAAGCCTGACCGGGATAAACTCAGCGCTGACCTGGCTCATCTCTCTCTCCTTGCGGCGTTACCCGCCGATATATGAAAGGTTTTGCGTAATGCCCGTATTGCCCTGATGCAGGAAGTGGGTCTGCTTTTTCTGGCTGAGCGCCGTGGCGATACGATCTTCAAGCCTGCCCTGCTCCTCGTCCGCCTGCAGCAGATCGCGCAGATCGACGCCGCCATCGCCAAACAGGCAGAGGTGCAGTTTGCCGGTGGAGGAGACACGCAGGCGGTTGCAGCTGGCGCAGAAATCTTTTTCGTAGGGCATGATAAGCCCGATTTCGCCTTCGTAATCCGGGTGGCAGAAGACCTGCGCCGGGCCGTCGCTGCGCTGGCGCAGCTGGTGGATCCAGCCGCGTTTAAGCAGCTCGTCGCGCAGCACCATGCCGGAGAGGTGATGTTTGCGGAACAGATCGCTCCCCTCGCCCGTCTCCATCAGTTCAATAAAGCGTAGCTGGATTGGCCGCGTCTGGATCCAGTCGAGGAAGGTATCAAGCTGGTGATGGTTCACGTCGCGCATTAGCACGGTATTGACCTTCACCTTCGAAAATCCGGCGCTAAAGGCGGCATCGATGCCCGCCATCACCTGGCGAAACTTATCCTGCCCGGTAATGGCGTGAAACTGGCGAGCGTCGAGGCTGTCGACGCTGACGTTGATCGCCGTCAGACCGGCGTCGCGCCATTGGGCAACGTCGCGAGCCATGCGGTAACCGTTGGTGGTGACGGCAATCTGGCGAATGGCGGCATTTTCCCGCACCGCGGCGATGATGTCGGTGAAATCGCGGCGCAGGGAGGGTTCGCCGCCCGTCAGGCGCACTTTTTCCGTGCCCATTGCGCTAAAGGCGCGGGTCACGCGGCGAATTTCATCGAGGCTGAGAAAGCCGTTGTTATTGACGCCGCCGGGCTTGTAGCCATCCGGCAGGCAGTAGGTGCAACGAAAATTGCACACGTCGGTAATCGACAAACGCAAGTAATAGAACTTGCGCGCGAACGCGTCAGTCAGTTGTGAGGCCATGTACACCTTTCCAGATTCGGGAGATGCAGTCATTTCTTCCTGCACCCTGGCAGCGAGAGCTATTGCTCTGCTACGGCCAAAGCACCATATCTTTAGTTAACGATCCTTAAGACACAGGTGCAGAGGCTTGAGTGTATCCTCATCGTCTTTCGGGCTGCATCGGTGTTGACACACTTCAACGCCACTCAAAATCCATTGAGGAGGGTTATGTTAGGCACGCTAACATGCTCTGGCGATAGTAGCGCGATCGCCCGGCTTTCGCCATTGTGAATATCGCTATATAAACCACTATATAGCGACATAATCGTGCACAATGGCTACAGAGTACGTGAAAATCGCTTTTTTGCTTTGATATGTGTCATTTTACGCGGTGCGCGGCATCGTCTTTTAGTGGTATTTACGCTAACGTAGCGCGATAAAAAATCATAAGGAACAATTATGCGTAATCGCACCCTCGCCGACCTGGATCGCGTTGTCGCGCTCGGCGGCGGGCATGGTCTTGGGCGGGTGATGTCTTCGCTCGCCTCACTGGGATCGCGCCTCACCGGCATTGTCACTACTACCGACAACGGCGGATCAACAGGACGTATTCGCCGCTCCGAAGGCGGCATAGCCTGGGGCGATATGCGCAACTGCCTCAATCAGTTGATTACCGAACCAAGCGTCGCCTCGGCGATGTTTGAGTACCGTTTTAGCGGCAATGGCGAACTTTCCGGTCATAACCTCGGAAACCTGATGTTAAAGGCGCTCGATCACCTCAGCGTGCGCCCGCTGGAAGCAATTAACATCATTCGCAATTTGTTGAAGGTGGACGCCTTTTTAATCCCGATGTCCGAGCAGCCGGTCGATCTGATGGCCACGGACAGCGAAGGCAACGTGGTGTACGGCGAGGTCAATATCGACCAACTGCACGCACCGGTGCAGGAGCTGATGCTGTCGCCGAAAGTCCACGCTACCCGCGAAGCGGTGCAGGCGATTGCCGAAGCGGATCTGATCCTGATTGGCCCCGGCAGTTTTTACACCAGCCTGTTGCCGCTGCTGCTGCTTGATGAGTTAGCCCAGGCGCTGCGCCGCACCCCTGCGCCGGTGGTCTATATCGGCAACCTCGGCAAAGAGCTCAGCCCCGCCGCCGCCCGCCTGACGCTGGCGGATAAGCTCTCGATCATGGAGCAGTACATCGGCAAGCGCATTATTGACGCCGCCGTGGTGGGGCCAAAAGTGGACGCCAGCACGGTCACAGACCGGCTGATTATTCAGGAAGAGCTGGAGGCGAGCGATATCCCCTATCGCCACGACCGTGTTCTGCTGCGCAACGCGCTGGAGAAAGCGGTGCAGCAGCTTGGCTGACGCGCAGGCGGGGCAGAATCAGCCCCGCCAAACTCTTTGCTTAATTTCTTAAGGTTGTCTTAAAAAACCCCTGTCAGCATAGCGCTATTCACATTATGGAATTTGGCTATGCGCACGCTTTCGCTCTATCGGCCCTCTTTAAGCCGCCTCTCTCTGCTTACCCTTGCGGCGCTCTATATCGCGCTGGTGCTCAATATTGTCTTTTACCGCCAGGCGTTTCATCTGCTTCCGGTCGACTCGCTGCATAATGCGCTGGTGTTCCTCACCATGCCGCTGGTGGCCTTTAGCGTAATCAACATTGTGCTGATGCTGGCGTCGTTTCTGTGCCTCGACCGGCTGCTGCTGAGCCTGTTTATTCTGCTCTGCGCCGCCGCACAGTACTTTATCTCCACCTTCGGCGTGATTATTGACCGCTCGATGATCACCAATATTCTTGATACCACCGCGGCGGAGAGCTTCGCCCTGATGTCGGGCAAAATGGTGATGACGCTGGTGCTGACCGCCCTGCTGCCGGTGATTATCGCCTGGTGGATCAAGATCAAACCCACCCGCCCCCTGCTGCGTAGCATTACGCTGCGCCTGCTTAGCGTGGCGATCTCCGCGTTGATTATCGTTGCCGTGGCGGTGCCGTTTTATAAAGATTACGCCTCGCTGTTTCGCAACAACAAAGAGCTGGTGAAAACCCTCGGCCCGTCGAACGCCATTGCCGCATCGCTCTCCTGGTATGTCCATAACCGCATGGATAACCTGCCGCTGGTGCGCATCGGTGAAGATGCTCACCAACTGCCGCAGATGAAGCGCGGCCCGCGTAAAAACCTCACCATTCTGGTGCTGGGCGAAACCTCGCGCGGGGATGACTTCTCGCTTGGGGGATACGATCGCGAGACCAACCCGCTGCTGAAGCAGGATAATGTTATCTACTTCCCCAACACCGCCTCGTGCGGCACCGCGACAGCGGTCTCCGTGCCCTGCATGTTCTCCGGCATGGGCCGCGCCCACTATGACGATCAGCTGGCCCATCACCAGGAGGGGCTGCTTGATGTAGTGCAGCGCGCCGGGATTCAGGTGCTGTGGAATGAGAATGACGGCGGCTGTAAAGGGGCGTGTGATCGCGTGCCGCACCAGGATATGACGCAGCTGAACCTGGCGGATTACTGCATCAAGGGCGAGTGCCAGGATGAGATCCTGTTTCGCGATCTGGCCCGCTATATCGATCAACTGCCGGGTGACGGGCTGATTGTGTTGCACACCATTGGCAGCCACGGGCCAACCTACTACAACCGCTATCCGGCGCAGATGCGCAAATTCACCCCTACCTGCGATACCAATGAGATCCAGACCTGCTCCCGCGAGCAGCTGGTGAACACCTATGACAACACCATCGTCTATGTCGACTATATTGTTGATAAAGCGATTAAATTACTGCAATCAAAACAGGATAGGTTTACCACCAGCCTGGTTTACCTCTCCGATCATGGCGAATCACTGGGTGAAAATGGCGTTTACCTGCACGGGCTGCCCTACTCCATCGCGCCCGCCACGCAGAAACATGTGCCGCTGCTGATCTGGCTGTCGCCGGATTACCAGACGCGTTACGGCATTAACAGTCAGTGTGTCGCGAAAAATGCGCGGGAGAAGGCCTACTCGCAGGACAACCTCTTCCCGACCATGTTGGGTATACTGGGCGTCAGCACCACGGTCTACCATCCTGAAGACGATATCCTTACGCCGTGCCGGGAGCAGGTGAAATGAAAATTCTGGTGATTGAAGATGATACGCTGCTGCAACAGGGGTTAATCCTCGCGATGCAGAGTGAAGGCTACGCCTGCGATGGCGTCTCGACCGCCCATGAAGCGGCGCTCTGCCTGGCGGGTGGCCACTACAGCCTGATTGTGCTCGATCTCGGCCTGCCTGATGAAGATGGCCTGCATCTGCTCAACCGGCTGCGCAAAGAGAAATATACCCTGCCGGTGCTGATCCTCACCGCCCGCGATACCCTCGACGATCGCGTGGCGGGGCTTGATACCGGCGCGGATGATTACCTGGTAAAACCCTTTGCCCTCGACGAGCTTAACGCCCGTATCCGCGCGCTGCTACGCCGTCACCACAATCAGGGCGATAACGAGATTATCCACGGCAACCTGACGCTGAATGTCACCCGCCGCCAGGCGTGGCTGGAGGGACAACTGCTGGAGCTGACGCCAAAAGAGTACGCGCTCTTATCGCGCCTGATGCTGAAAGCCGAAAGCCCGGTGCACCGCGAAATCCTCTACAACGATATCTACAACTGGGATAACGAGCCGTCGACCAACACGCTGGAAGTGCATATTCACAATCTGCGCGACAAGATTGGCAAGTCGCGCATCCGCACCGTGCGCGGCTTCGGCTATATGCTGGTGGCACCGCAAGAGCGGCCCGAGTGATGGCAATGTTCGACTTTCGTCACTGGAGCCTGCGCCGCCGGCTGCTGCTGACCATTGGCGGCATTCTGCTCTTCTGCCAGCTGGTCAGCGTCTTCTGGCTCTGGCATGAGAGCGAAGAGCAGATTCAATTGCTGGTGCAGACGGCGATCCACAACCACAACAACCGTAAACATATTGAGCATGAAGTGCGTGAAGCGGTGGCGAGCCTGCTGGTGCCCAGCCTGCTGATTATCGGCCTCGCGCTGCTGCTCTGCATGCAGGCGGTGAAAGCGATCACCCGCCCGCTCTCCGAACTTCAGCAGGAGCTGAATAAGCGCACGCCAAACAATTTGCAGCCTATTACCCTCGATCAGAGCGTCAGCGAAGTGGAGGCGGTCACCTCGGCGATTAACGAGCTGGTCTCGCGCCTGACGTTAACTCTCGATCGTGAACGGCTCTTTACCGCCGATGTCGCCCATGAGCTGCGCACACCGCTCGCCGGGCTGCGTCTGCACCTTGAACTGATGGCAAAAAGCAGCGGTATGCAGGTCGAACCGCTGGTGCAGCGCCTCGATCAGATGACGGAAAATATCGCCCAGCTGCTGCTGTTGGCGCGCGTGGGGCAATCTTTCTCCGCCGGTACCTATCAGCAAGTGACGTTATTAAGCGATGTGGTGCTGCCGATGGAAGAGGAGCTGCGCACCATGCTGGCGGCACGCGATCAGCGCCTGGTGATGCCGGTTGAGGGCGAAGGAATGGCGGTAGCGGGCGATGCGACGCTGCTACGGCTGCTGGTGCGTAACCTGGTGGAGAATGCCCATCGCTACAGCCCCGTCGGCAGCACGATTACTGTACGGCTGGAGCAGGCGGAAACGCCGGTGCTGGCGGTAGAGGATGAGGGGCAAGGGATTGATGAGAGCCGCAGCGGCGAGCTGAGCAAAGCATTTGTCAGAATGGACAGCCGTTACGGCGGTGCCGGTCTTGGCTTAAGTATCGTTACGCGTATCGCGCAACTGCATGACGCGCAGTTTTTCCTGCACAATCGGCTGACACAAAGTGGGGTGCGGGCGTGGGTCAAATTCAGCGCGCCCGACCGGGGGACGATCAGTAGCTCAGCAGCCAAAAATGGGTAAAACCGAGCACCACCGCCAGCGCGCAGGCGACGGCAAAACATTCACGAACGGTAATTTGTTGCATCACACTCTCCTCCACCAAAACTGAGGAGAGTGTGACAGGGCTATGTTAAGTCAACATTAAGAGGCAACAATAAACAGTTCGCGCAGTTGATGAAGCTGATCGCGCACCTTCGCCGCCTCTTCAAACTCCAGATTCTGCGCATGCTGCATCATCTGCCCTTCCAGTTCATGAATTTTCTGTTGCAGCGCTTTTGGCGTCAGGCCGAGATCGGATGCATCTGCTTCAACCGGCGAGCGGGACTTGCCGCGCCCTTTGGCTTTGGTTTTCGCCAGCCCCTGGCCCAGCGCCAGAATATCCACCACTTTCTTGTTGAGCCCCTGCGGCGTAATGCCGTGCTCTTCGTTGTAGCTCTGCTGTTTCTCGCGGCGGCGCTCCGTTTCACCAATCGCTTTCGCCATCGACGGCGTGATCTTATCGCCATAGAGAATCGCTTTGCCGTTAATGTTACGCGCCGCACGACCAATGGTCTGGATAAGGGATCGTTCGGAGCGCAGGAAGCCCTCTTTATCGGCATCGAGAATGGCGACCAGCGACACTTCCGGCATATCCAGACCCTCACGCAGCAAGTTGATGCCGACCAGCACATCGAACTCACCAAGACGCAGGTCGCGTATAATCTCCATACGCTCGACGGTGTCGATATCCGAGTGCAGATAGCGCACCTTCGCGCCGTGCTCGACCAGATATTCAGTCAAATCTTCTGCCATACGTTTGGTCAGGGTAGTTACCAGCACGCGCTCGTTGATCTCGACGCGCTTGCGGATCTCGGACAGCAGATCGTCGACCTGGGTGGCCACCGGGCGCACTTCGATAATCGGATCCAGCAGGCCGGTTGGGCGCACTACCTGATCGATCACCTCTTCGCCCGATTTCTCCAGCTCATAGTTACCCGGCGTCGCGGAGACGTAGATCGTCTGCGGTGCCAGTGCTTCGAACTCTTCGAACTTCATCGGGCGGTTATCGAGCGCCGACGGCAGACGGAAACCATACTCCACCAGCGTCTCTTTACGCGCCCGGTCGCCACGATACATGCCGCCGATTTGCGGAATGGTCACGTGGGATTCATCAACCACCAGCAGCCCATCGGCGGGTAGGTAGTCAAACAGCGTCGGCGGCGCTTCGCCCGGCCCGCGCCCGGAGAGGTAGCGCGAGTAGTTCTCGATGCCGGAGCAGTAGCCCAGCTCGTTCATCATCTCCAGATCGAACTGGGTGCGCTGGGTAATACGCTGCTCTTCCAGCAGCTTATTGTTCTCCAGCAGAAACTTCCGCCGCTCCGCCAGCTCAACTTTGATCTCTTCCATCGCCTGCACGATGCGCTCGCGCGGCGTGACGTAGTGCGTTTTCGGGTAGATGGTAAAACGCTGGATCACCGATTCGATATGGCCGGTCAGCGGATCGAAGAGCGACAGGCGCTCAACCTCTTCGTCGAACAGCTCAACGCGCAGCGCCAGATCGTCCGACTCCGCCGGGAAGATATCAATCACTTCGCCGCGCACGCGGAAGGTGCCGCGCTGGAACGCCTGGTCGTTACGGGTGTACTGCAGCTCCGCCAGACGGCGCAGGATCGCGCGCTGATCGATGATCATGCCATTGGTGAGGTGCAGCATCATCTTCAGGTAGAGGTCAGGATCGCCCAGACCGTAGATGGCGGAGACCGATGCCACCACGACCACATCTCGCCGCTCCAGCAGCGCTTTGGTGGCCGAGAGACGCATCTGCTCGATATGTTCGTTAACCGACGCATCCTTCTCGATAAAGGTGTCCGAGCTGGGTACATAGGCTTCCGGCTGATAGTAGTCGTAGTAGGAGACGAAATACTCTACCGCGTTATCCGGGAAGAACTCTTTCATCTCGCCATAGAGCTGCGCGGCCAGCGTCTTGTTGGGTGCCAGCACCATGGTTGGGCGCTGCAGATCGGCAATCACATTGGCCACGGTGAACGTCTTCCCTGAACCGGTTACCCCGAGCAACGTCTGGTGCGCGAGCCCGTCTTCCAGCCCTTCCTTGAGGCGACGGATTGCTTCAGGCTGATCGCCAGAGGGGCGAAAAGCGGAATTCAGTTTGAACGGTTTACTCATGAATGGCACCTGATGAGGAGTGGGGCAGGTAAGACAGTTTACTCACCATGCGCATTTTTGCCAACCGAAGATACTGGATGAAAAAACAGTAGCGTGCAAACCGATCTCATCTACCCCAGTGCAAAACATCGCATTGTGGCTACGATTGGGCAATCGGTAAGCGATTAAACCGCGCGTTAAAGGTTATCCCCAGAATTTTTGCCCTTTTAACATTTGTCAAGGTGATGTTTGACGCTTTTATGGCAGTCGGTGACACTTTTCTTACACCCATTGCTTTTATTTAAACGTTTGATTAAAAAAGAAAATATTAAAAAGACGGGTTTCGCACCAATTCATGCGCAAGCCGCGCCGCCTCTCGCTTGCCGCACGTTTTCTAACTCTAATACACAAGGTTATCCACAGGAATAGTGGATAACTGCCGCCAGCCCGTGCACCCCGCCCCTCGCCAAACTCCCCCTCAGCGTCGAAAAGGGGGAGGGAAAATTTTTTTATCGACTCTTTTCGGCAATTATCAGATAACGATGCGCAAGATCCGTATGGGATCCTTCTCACAATTCCACTATCCGTTGCACCACCACCCGCTGCGGTAAGCACTGGCAAAGTGCAGAATTTTTACCTGGGTTTGCGCGCCATCACGTTTTTTTCGCACGCTTTCTCAGCCGTCTCCGAAAAAAATGCCCTTTTCACGTTCTGGCAAGCCTTTTGCAGTTGACCGTAGTGAAAAGCAGTCATACCTGATGGGAACAAGGAGCGGATCATGTTGAGCTTACATGCGGTGAACCACTATTACGGCGACCAACATACGTTATGGGATATCGATCTGGAGTTAGCCCCCGGCCTCTGCACCTCGCTGGTCGGGTTGCCGGGTATGGGAAAAACCACGCTGGTGAACTGCATAACCGGCTACCTGCCGGTGGAGAGCGGCAGCATGATCTGGCAGGATGCGGGCGCGCCGCCGCGCGATCTGCTGACACTGCAGGCCGAGCACCGCAGCGCGGTCGGTATCGGCTATGTGCCGCAGGACAGACGCATCTTTTCGCAACTGACGGTGGAGGAGAACCTGCATGTGGCGATGCGTGCCGCCGGTGACGCAGGGCAGAACTTAAGCCGCGAGATCTTTGATCTCTTCCCGGAGTTGTATGGGCTACGCCAGCAGCGCGGTGCGACGTTGTCGGAGGATAACCAGCAGCAGCTGTCGATGGCGCGGGCGCTGGTAACGCGCCCACGGTTATTGATCCTCGATGAACCGACGCGCGGCCTCGGCCAGGCGTTTATCCATAAGCTGGGGAATTTGATCGTGCGGCTCAATCAGGAGTTTGGTATGTCGATCTTACTGGCGGAGCAGCAGCTGTCGCTGATCCGCCGCGTAGCGGATCGTTTCTGCCTGCTGCACCGCGGGCGGCGCGTGGCCGGGGGCGATATCAGGCAGTTAGATGATCCGCTGCTGGCGCACTGGATGTCGCCGGAGTCAGTACGCTGAGATCGAGATAGTGGCCGGTTGCGGCGGCTTCCGGCGCATCCGCCAGCCACGGGATCTCGCCGATCAGCGGCGCGGGCAGCACGCGTTGCAGCGTCGCCATATACTCCTGGTGGCGTTTACCCGGCTTGACCACGTCATTAGCGATCCAGCCTGCCAGCCTTAGCCCTGCCTGCTGTACCGCCTGGGCGGTTAACATCGCATGGTTGATGCAGCCAAGCTTGACGCCAACCACCAGAATCACCGGCAGGCGCTCTGCGGTGGCCCAGTCGGCAAAGGTCAGCGTCGGCGAGAGCGGCGTAAACCAGCCCCCTGCCCCTTCCACCAGCAGCCAGTCAGCCTGCTGCTCCAGCTGGCGTAAACCGGCCGACATCACTTCTGCCTCTATCGGCTGATTCAGGTCAGCGCTGACAATGTGCGGCGAGGTCGGCTCGGCAAAGGTGTACGGATTAACCGCCTGATAGGTGAGCAGCAAACTGCTGTGGCGCTGCAACGCCAGCGCATCGCTGTTGCGCAGCCCATCGGGCGTCATCTCACTGCCGGAGGCGACCGGTTTATAGCCCGCACTGCGCAGCCCGCGCAGATTCGCCGCCTGCAACAGTGCGCAGCTCGCCACGGTTTTACCCACTTCGGTATCAGTACCGGTCACAAAATAGCGTTCAGTCACGGGTTATCACTCCCCAAAAAAGTTGATAGGTCAGCGGGAATTTCCCCTGCTGTTGCGGCCAGGCTTCCTGTAAGCGCTGCAATTTGCCGCGCGTCAGCCCCTGCTGGCGACCAGCATGCAGATGGGTCGCACCAATCCCTTTAAGGGATCGCAGGGCGCTGGCAGCATCGGCAAACCACAGGGTGACGGTGTCAATGCCGCAGCGCAGCGGCCAGCCGTTCAGCGCCTGCTCAATCTCCGTTGCGGGCAAAAAGCGGTTGGCGTGGGGAAGGCTGTCCAGCGCACGCCAGGCCTGGTTCAGCTCCGGTAACGAGCCATCTGCCAGCGTGGTAAAAGCAATATGCCCGCCCGGTTCGGTGACGCGGCGCAGTTCGCCAACCGCCTGGCGCAGATCGTCGCACCACTGCACCGCGAGGTTGCTCCACGCCAGTGAAAAGGTCGCGTCAGCCAGCGGCAGTGCTTCGATATCGCCAGTGACATAACGCGCGGCGCTCTGCTGCTGGCGGGCTTCTGCCAGCATAGCGGGCGAGAGATCGAGCGCCGTGACATCGCAGCCTTGCGCGCGCCAGTAGCGGCTCATCGCGCCTGGCCCGCAGCCGGCGTCAATCACCCGCGCAGGATTAATGCCGCCCAGCTGCGCCAGCAAACAGTCGGCGCTGAGCCGCTGTAACTCATCATGTCGCGCGTAGCTCTGGGCAGCGCGACCAAAGGCGGCGGCCACCGCCTGTTTATTCACCGCCATGCAGCGCCTCCAGCAACCTGTCGATATCCTCCGGCTGATGCGCGGCGGTTAAGGTGAGGCGCAAACGCGCCGTGCCCGGCGGCACCGTTGGCGGGCGGATGGCGGTCGCAAATAGCCCCTGCTGGCGCAGAGTGTGGGCGAGACGCAGCGCACGGCTGTTGTCGCCAACAATCAGCGGCTGAATGGCACTGTGCGACTCCGTCACCGCCAGATCCAGCCCGCGCACGCCGTCACGAAAACGGCCAATCAACGCTGCCAGCTGCGCGCGGCGCGCGTCGCCTTCAGCAGAGCGGATAATATCGAGCGCGGCGCTGAGCGCCACCGCCTGCGCGGGGGGCATCGCGGTGCTGTAGATAAGATGGCGGGCGAACTGCACGAGGTAATCGGCAACCGCTTCGCTGCACAGTACTGCCGCGCCGCTGACGCCGAAACCTTTGCCGAAGGTGACCACCAGAATGTCGGGCTTCACCCCCTGCGAATGGCAACTGCCGCGCCCCTGCTCGCCGAGCACACCGATGCCGTGGGCATCATCCACCATCAGCCATGCCTGCGCCTCACGCGCGGCATCGGCAATCTCCGCCAGCGGCGCGCTGTCGCCATCCATGCTAAAAATGCCTTCGGTGACCACCAGCTGCTGCCCGTTGAGCGGTTTGCTCAACAGGCTCGCCAACTGGGCGACATCATTATGGGCAAAACGGCGCAATTGCGCCGGGCTGAGGGCAGCCGCTTCCAGCAGCGAGGCGTGGCTCAGCTTGTCGGCGACGATGCGATCCTCTTTGCCGGTGAGGGCCGCAATGGTGGCCTGATTGGCGGCAAAACCGGAGATAAAGAGCAGCGCGCGGTCGTAACCGAGCCACTGCGCCAGATCGCGCTCAAGTTGATGATGCGCAGCCGTATGGCCAACAACATGGCCCGAACCGCCGCTGCCGACGCCATACTGCGCTGCGCCCTGCTGCCAGGCGGCAATCACCTGCGGATGCTGACTTAAACCGAGGTAGTCATTACTGGCGAAGTTGCAAAAACGCTCGCCCTCAAGGGTTAACCAGCGTCCGGCACCCTGCTCAACGGTGATACGGCGGCGCAGGGCATCTGCCGCGCGGCGTTCGCTGAGCGCGGCTTCGATTCGCTGCTGCCAGCTCATAGGGTCGCCGCGTTGTAATAGTGCTCCGTGTCGGCGTGAAGCAGCTGCTGCTCAATCTCCTGCTGCTGTTCGTTATCGCCATTCAGCACCTGGGTCTGCTGCGGGTTTAGCCCCAGTTTCTGGAACAGGAGCAGGTCTTTATCCTCTTCCGGGTTTGGCGTAGTCAGCAGTTTGCAGCCGTAGAAGATGGAGTTGGCCCCCGCCATAAAGCACATCGCCTGGGTCTGCTCGTTCATCTGCTCGCGCCCGGCCGAAAGGCGAACGTAGGAGGTGGGCATCATGATGCGCGCCACGGCGATAGTGCGAATAAAATCAAAGGCGTCGACATCGTCGTTATCCGCCAGCGGCGTGCCTTTCACCTTCACCAGCATGTTGATCGGCACGCTTTCTGGCGGCGTTGGCAGATTGGCGAGCTGCATCAGCAGCCCGGCGCGATCGGTGACGGTTTCGCCCAGCCCGACAATACCGCCGGAGCAGACTTTGATCCCGGCATCGCGCACTTTATCCAGCGTGTCGAGACGCTCCTGATAGGTGCGGGTGGTGATGATGTTGCCGTAGAACTCCGGCGAGGTGTCGAGGTTGTGGTTGTAGTAATCAAGCCCGGCGTGGGCCAGACGCTGCGCCTGGCTCTCATTGAGGGTGCCAAGGGTCATGCAGGCTTCCAGCCCCATCGCTTTCACCCCTTCCACCATCTGCTCCAGGTAGGGCATATCGCGATCGTTCGGGTTTTTCCACGCCGCGCCCATGCAGAAGCGCGTTGAACCGGCGAGCTTCGCTTTGCGCGCCGACTCCAGCACCTGCTCCACCTCCATCAGCCGCTCCGACTCGAGGCCCGTTTTGTAGCGCGCGCTTTGCGGGCAATATTTGCAATCTTCCGGGCAGGCGCCGGTTTTGATCGACAGCAGCGTGCTGACCTGCACCTGGCGCGGGTCAAAATGCTGGCGATGGATTTGCTGCGCTTCGAAAAGCAGATCCAGCAGTGGTTTTTCAAATAAAGCAGTAACTTGCGACAGTGTCCAGCGTGTGTGGTGAGCCATCTGGCCTCTCCAAAAGTGTGATTAAATCGTTATTCGGTGTAGACTCGTAAACCTAAAACTTTTTAATTTGGTTTACAAGTCGATTATGACCCAGGACGATTTAGCTTTTGATCGCAGCCATATCTGGCATCCCTACACCTCTATGACCGCCCCCCTCCCCGTCTACCCGGTCGCCTCCGCGCAGGGCTGCGAGTTGCATCTCGCCAGCGGCGAACGGCTGGTGGACGGCATGTCATCCTGGTGGGCGGCGATCCACGGTTACGGCCATCCGGCGCTGAACGCGGCGATGAAAACGCAGATCGATGCCGTCTCTCACGTGATGTTCGGCGGCATTACCCATGCGCCCGCCGTGGCGCTGTGCCGCAAACTGGTGGCGATGACGCCCGAGGCGCTGGAGTGTGTGTTTCTCGCCGACTCCGGTTCGGTGGCGGTGGAAGTGGCGATGAAGATGGCGCTGCAATACTGGCAGGCGAAGGGCGAGTCGCGGCAGCGCTTCCTCACCTTCCGTAACGGCTACCATGGCGACACGTTTGGTGCGATGTCGGTGTGCGATCCCGATAACTCGATGCACAGTTTGTGGAAGGGTTACCTGCCGGAAAACCTCTTCGCACCTGCGCCGCAGAGCCGTTTCGATGGGGAGTGGGATGAGCACGATATGGTGGCATTTGCCCGCACGCTGGCGGCCCATCGCCATGAGATCGCCGCCGTTATTCTGGAGCCGATTGTGCAGGGCGCGGGCGGCATGCGCATTTATCATCCTGAGTGGCTGAAGCGCATCCGTAAGATGTGCGATCGCGAAGGGATCCTGCTGATCGCCGATGAGATCGCCACCGGCTTTGGCCGCACCGGTAAACTCTTCGCCTGTGAGCATGCGGATATCACGCCGGATATTCTCTGCCTTGGCAAAGCGCTGACCGGCGGGACTATGACCCTCTCCGCCACGCTGACCACCCGCGCGGTGGCAGAGACCATCAGCAACGGCGAGGCGGGCTGCTTTATGCATGGCCCAACCTTTATGGGCAACCCGCTGGCCTGCGCGGCGGCAAGCGCCAGCCTGGAGATTTTGCAGCGCGGCGAGTGGCAGGCGCAGGTCGCCGCCATCGAAGCGCAGCTGAAGGCGGAGCTGGCTCCCGCCGCGCAGGCCGCAAGCGTCGCGGATGTGCGCGTACTCGGGGCGATTGGCGTGGTGGAAACGCGCTCGCCGGTGAATATGGCGGCGTTGCAGCGCTTCTTTGTTGAGCAGGGCGTCTGGATCCGCCCGTTTGGCCGCCTGATCTATCTGATGCCGCCCTATATCATCACCCCGGAGCAGCTGTCGCGCCTGACCCAGGCAGTGAATGCCGCCGTGCTGCGTGCGGACCTCTTCGCCGCCGAGGCGTAAAAGATGCACTACACTTTTGGGTTACTGACCTGAAAAATGGAGGATATATGGCAATTCTGATGGTTCTGACCTCACATGACACCCTGGGCGACACCGGCAAGAAAACCGGTTTCTGGCTCGAAGAGTTTGCCGCACCCTGGTATATCTTTCAGGATGCAGGCGTAGAGGTGGTGCTCGCCTCTCCGGCGGGCGGACAGCCACCGCTCGACCCAACCAGCGATGCGCCGGATGCGCAGACGCAGGACACCGAGCGTTTCCGTAAAGATGAAAAAGCGCAGCAGGCGCTGGCAAATACCCTGCCCCTGAGCAGCATCAACATCAGCGATTATGACGCGGTCTTTTTCCCGGGCGGCCACGGCCCGCTGTGGGATCTGGCTGAGCACCCCGCCTCTATCGATCTGATTGAAAAATATTGGGCCGAGGGGAAACCGGTCGCGGCGGTCTGCCACGCACCGGGCGTGCTGCGCCATGCGAAAAAACCGGACGGCACGCCGCTGGTGCAGGGTAAACGCGTCACCGGTTTTACCAACAGCGAAGAAGAGGCGGTTGGCCTGACGAAAGTGGTGCCGTTCTTAGTGGAAGATTCACTGAAACAGGCAGGCGGGCAGTTCGAGCGCACCGATGACTGGGGCGTCTATGTGGTCACCGACGGCCATCTGGTCACCGGTCAGAACCCGGCCTCCTCTGCGGCAACCGCCGAAGAGTTGCTGAAACTGCTGCACCGCTAAGCAAGGAGGCCACATGAAGTTACTCAGCCATAATTTTCGTGATGGTGAGAAGCTGCCGCTGCGTCACGTGTTTAACGGCATGGGCTATGAGGGCGATAATATTTCGCCCCATCTGACATGGGATGAGGTGCCTGCGGGCACCAAAAGCTTTGTCGTCACCTGCTTTGATCCTGACGCGCCCACCGGCTCCGGCTGGTGGCACTGGATTGTGGCGAACCTGCCGGCGGATACCCGTGTGCTGCCGCAGGGTGCAGGATCCGGCAGTGCCGCATTGCCGGAAGGGAGCGTGCAGACGCGCACCGACTTTGGCAGCGCCGGATATGGTGGCGCGGCACCGCCGAAGGGCGAAACCCACCGCTATATCTTCACCGTTCACGCGCTGGACGTAGAGAAACTGGATGTCGACGAGAACGCTAGCGGGGCAATGGTCGGCTTTAATGTCCATTTTCACACCCTCGGCAGCGCCACTCTCACCGCCCTTTTCAGCTAAAAGCCAGGGATTTACAGCCGATTTAACAAATCGGCTTCCCGTTTCGCTCAACTTAGTATAAAAAAGCAGGCATTACGCTATCCCCTTTAACTTGCATAGTCTGGAGCACCCCTTGAACACATCATCGGTATCCCGTCTGGCGCTGGCGCTCGCTTTTGGCGTGACACTGACCGCCTGTAGCTCGACGCCGCCCTCTGAGCGTCCGTCTGAACAAACTGCGCCGGGCACCTCCTCGCGCCCTATTCTGAGCGTTGATGAAGCGAAAAACTTCACCGCCGATCGCTACTTCACCCCGCTGGCCGCCAACAGCGCCGCGTGGAAACCTTATGCTATCCGTGTGCCGGAAAAAGCAGATTTCGTGGTTGGGCCGGCCGGTACGGCGGGTGTGACTCACACCACCATTCAGGCTGCGGTTGACGCTGCTATCAATAAACACGCCAGCGACCGCCAGTACATTGCGGTGATGCCGGGTGAATATGAAGGCACCGTCTATGTGCCTGCGGCTTCGGGCAGCGTGACCATTTACGGTACCGGTGAGAAAGCGGCGGATGTGAAGATCGGTCAGGCGATCGATTCTGAAATGGATCCGACCAGCTGGCGTCGCCTGGTCAACCCATCGGGCAAATATATGCCGGGTAAACCAGCATGGTATATGTTTGATGCCTGCCAGCGCAGCCGCGCGGCGACCGTGGGCGTGATGTGCTCCGCCGTTGTCTGGTCGCAGAACAACGGGCTGCAACTGCAGAACCTGACCATTCAGAACACGCTCGGCGACAGCGTCGATGCCGGCAACCACCAGGCGGTGGCACTGCGCAGCGATGGCGATAAAGTGCAGATCAACAACGTTAATATCCTCGGTCGCCAGAACACCTTCTTTGTGACCAACAGCGGCGTAGATAACACCCTGCGCAGCGATCGCCAGACCCGCACGCTGGTGACCAACAGCTACCTCGAAGGCGATGTGGATATCGTTTCCGGGCGTGGCGCGGTGGTGTTTGATAACACCGACTTCCGCGTGGTCAACTCGCGTACTCAGCAGGCAGGCTATGTCTTCGCACCATCGACCCTGTCGAACCTCTATTACGGTTTCCTCGCCGTCAACAGCCGCTTTACCGCCGCCGGAAACGGTGTCGCGCAGTTGGGCCGCTCGCTGGATGTCGACAGCAGCACCAACGGCCAGGCGGTGATCCGCGATAGCGTGATTAACGAAGGCTTTAACGTGGCGAAACCGTGGGGCGATGCCGCCGTATCAGGCCGCGCCTATGCGGGCAACACCGGCACTGCGGATGATAAAGGCAACATCCAGCGCGATTTGAACGATGCCAAGTTCAACCGCTTCTGGGAGTTCAACAACCGCGGCCTCGGCAGCAAAGTGGTTGCCGAGCCGAAGAAGTAATTAGCATCTGAAAACTAAAAACCTCGCCGCGGCGAGGTTTTTTTATGCCCGGAAATGGGATCCCGGTTATTACATGGCGTTAATCACTACCCACATCGGGCCCTGGCCCACGGCGTAACGCGCTTTTTCCGCCAGCAGACCCTGCGCGCCGCTAATCTCATACAGCGCGATATGATGGGATTTCTGCCCGGCGGCAATCAGGTATTTGCCACTGTTATCGATATTGAAGCCGCGCGGCTGGGTTTCGGTCGGCTGGAAACCTTCAACGGCGATGACGCTGCCATCTTCCGACACGCTGAAGATGGTCAGGGTGCTGGAGGTACGATCGCAGGCATAGAGATGACGGCCATCCGGCGTGATATGGATATCCGCCGCCCAGCGGGTATCACTGAACTCCGGCGGCATCATATCCACGGTCTGCACGCATTCGGTTTTGCCATGCGGATCGCTAAGCTGCCAGACATCGACGCTGCTGTTGAGTTCGTTAACGCAATAGGCGAAACGTTTATTCGGGTGGAAGGCCATATGGCGCGGGCCGGCGCCCTCAACGGTGGTCACTTCCGACGGCTCCTGCGCGGTCAGCGCGCCCGTTTCACCGAGGGTAAAGAGACAGATGCGATCCTGCTTCAGAGCAGGGACGAACAGCGTGCGGTTGTCCGGGGAAATATTGGCCGAGTGGCACCCTTCCAGCCCCTCTTCAAGATGGACGGTCTCGCCCGGAATGCCATCATTCAGGCGCACCACGCTGACGCTGCCCGCATTATAGGAGGCGCTAAACAGGAAACGACCGCTGTGATCGGTGGAGATATGGGTCGGGCTACCGGAGAGCGGCGCTTCTGCGGCGTAGCTCAGGGCGCCATCCTCAGGGGAGATACGGTACGCGAGAACGCGAAATTCAGGGCGAACGCCAACGTAGAGGTAACGTTTATCCGGGCTGACAACCATCGGCTGCACCTGGCCTGGCACATCGACAACCTGCACCAGCGTCAGGCTGCCTTCGGAATTCAAACGCCAGACGTGGATCTGCTGACTTTCGGGGCTGGCGGTATAAACGGTCTGTTTCATGAACACTCCTTTCCTCAAATTCTTCTCTGCGTTAAGTAACCAGGATAGCCGTTTTTGCGGCGTGATGCTGAATTTCGCCCTCAGATTTTGCGCATGCGACGACGGGGTGTACCATCCCCGGACACGAATTTTCACCTTCAACCACGGGAAACGATATGACCTCGCGCGTAATAGCACTCGATTTAGACGGTACGCTTTTAACCCCGAAGAAGACGCTTCTGCCCTCTTCCCTTGAAGCGTTAGCACGCGCAAAAGCCGCCGGGCATCTGCCCATTATCGTGACCGGTCGGCACCATGTCGCTATCCACCCTTTTTATCAGGCACTGGCGCTGGATACACCTGCAATTTGTTGTAATGGCACCTATTTGTATGATTATCATGCAAAAAAGGTGCTCGCCGCCGATCCGCTGCCGGTCAACCAGGCGCAACAACTGATCGCCCTACTGGAGGAGTATCAGGTGCATGGCCTGATGTATGTCGATAACGCCATGCTGTATGAAAAGCCGACCGGCCATGTGCTGCGCACCACGGCGTGGGCCGAAGCGCTGCCGCCCGAGCAGCGCCCGGTGTTTCAGCAGGTGGACTCCCTGCGCGCCGCGGCCGCAGAGGTGGAGGCTATCTGGAAATTCGCCCTCACCGATGAAGATACCGGCAAGCTGAAGAACTTTGCTCACCATGTTGAGCAGACGCTAGGGCTGGAGTGCGAGTGGTCATGGCACGATCAGGTGGATATCGCCCGCGCCGGTAACAGCAAAGGCAAACGGCTGGCCGAATGGGTCGCCGCGCAGGGCTTATCGATGCAGCATGTCGTGGCCTTTGGCGATAACTATAACGATATCAGCATGCTACAGGCCGCAGGTACCGGTGTGGCGATGGGCAACGCCGACGACGCGGTGAAAGCCCATGCCAATGTGGTGATTGGCGATAACACCGTCGATAGTATCGCCCAATTTATTGATAAAGAGCTGCTCTAATCAGGCGGTAATCGACACGCTTTTGATTTGCGCATAGAGCCACTGGCCGGGTTTGATACTGAGTTCATCCCGCGCCCAGGGGCTGATGCGCGCCCACAGGGTTCTTCCACCGACATCCAGCTGCACCTCCACCTGCCCGTCGACATCGAAACACTGCACGATTTTGGCACGCAGAATATTGCGGATGCTGGTATTCATCGGCGGCTGGAGCACCAGTGACACATCGGTGGCCTGAATGCGGATACGCAGCGCGCTTTTCAGCGGCCGATCGATCTTATTGACCCAGATATGCTGATCGCCCAGCGCCAGCGCGGTCATCGCATAGTGCGGATGGTGTTCCAGCACCAGCACTCTCAGCACGCTGCTCTGCTGCTCCGGCGGCAGCCACGGGTTCATTACGCTGCTGCCCCACACATCTTCGAGGCTGCCAAAGGCTTTCACTTCGCCCGCTTCCAGCACCATCACTTTATCTGCCAGATGCAGGATCTCATCCAGCGAGTGGCTGACGTAGAGCATCGGGATATTGATCTCCTGCGCCAGCCGTTGCAGGTAGGGCAGCAGTTCGCGCTTGCGCGGAATATCCAGCGACGCCAACGGTTCATCCAGCAGCATCAGTTCTGGCGCGGTCAATAACGCGCGGCCAATTGCCACCCGCTGCTTTTCACCGCCGGAGAGACCGCCGGGCAGCCGGTCGAGCAGCGGCTCGATGCCGAGCAGCGTTACCAGCTTGTCAAACTGCGCGGCCATCGATTTCGCCATGCCGTAGCGTAGGTTGCCGCGCACGCTATAGTGCGGAAAGAGGCGCGCATCCTGAAAAACATAGCCGACGCGGCGCTTTTCGGGCGGCAGACACACTTTGCGTTCGGTATCGAACAGCACGCGGTCGTTAAGCACGATGCGCCCTTCTTGCGGCTGCGTCAGGCCGCCGATGGCGTTAATGAGTGAGGTTTTCCCCGCGCCCGAGACGCCAAAAATCGCGGTGATGCCACTGGCTGGTAGCGTTTCGGCGATATGTAACCGATGGCTGCCCAGCGTCTGGGTGAAATTAAGCTCCAGCATCGGTTATCTCCCCGTCCGTTCGCGGCTCACGCGCGCCAGCCACTCTGAAATCAGCAGTGAGATCAGCGCCAGAATAATGGAAATAATGCACAGCCGCGCGGCGGCGCTCTCGCCCCCCGGCGTCTGAATTAAGGTGTACATGGCAGAGGGAATGGTGCGGGTTTCGCCCGGAATATTGGAGACGAAGGTAATGGTGGCACCAAACTCGCCGAGAGAGCGGGCAAAGGCCAGCACCGTACCGACAATAATCCCCGGCAGAGTGAGCGGTAAGGTAATGGTGAAAAAGACGCGCCAGCGACCGGCCCCCAGTGTGCGGGCGGCCTGTTCCAGTTTGGTATCGACACTCTCCAGCGCGAGGCGAATGGCGCGCACCATCAACGGGAATGACATTACCGCGGCGGCTAATACCGCGCCGCGCCAGCTGAAGGCGAAAGTGATGCCAAACCAGTCATAGAGCCACTGACCGACGACGCCACGGCGGCCCATGGCGATCAGCAGCAGGTAACCGACAACCACCGGCGGCAGCACCAGCGGCAGATGCAGCACGCTGTCGAGCAGCGCTTTGCCCGGGAAAGTGCGGCGCACCAGCAGCCAGGCAAAGAAGATCCCAAAGGGCAAACTGAGTAATACCGCCAGGGAAGAGACTTTAAGGCTCAGCAGAACAGCCTGCCATTCAGGATCGGTCAATATCATTCGTGCGTTGTAAATCCGTAACGTTTAAAGATTTCAGAAGCCTGCGGGCCTTTCAGATAGTCATAAAACGCGCTCACCGTTGCGTTTTTATGGCCATCGATAATCGCCAGCGGGTATTCCACTTTTTTATGCGACGCTTCCGGGAAGGTGCCCACCACTTTCACCCCTTTGCTGGCCACGGCGTCAGAGCCGTAGACAATGCCTAACGGCGCTTCGCTGCGCTCCACCAGCGCCAGCGCGCCGCGAACATCCTCCGCAGGTGCCAGTTTTGGCGAGAGGGTTTCCCAGGCGCCCAGTTTTTGCAACGCCTCTTTGGCGTAGATACCGGCCGGAACATGATCCGGATCGCCCACCGCCAGACGGCCGCCTTTCAGCAGGCTGTTCCAGTCGGTTTTCGCATCAATCTTAATCTCGCCCTGCGCGCTGCTCTTCGGCGCAACGACCACCAGGCTATTGCCGAGCAGAGTTTCACGGCTCGCGCTATCCACCGCTTTTCTCTCAACCGCGTAATCCATCCACTTCTGGTCGGCCGAGATAAAGAGATCCGCCGGCGCGCCCGCTTCAATCTGGCGGGCAAGCGTGGAAGAAGAGGCGAATGAGGAGACCACCTCAACCTGCTTCTCTTTTTTATACGCGGCGGCAATATCCTGCATCGCATTGGTCAGCGAGGCGGCGGCAAAGACGGTAATTTTACCCTCTTGCGCCACGGCCTGCCCTGCTACGACAAGTGTTAATGCTGCGCCAACCAGCAGACGTCGCCCTGTGTGTGCCATTTTTTACTCCTCTCATTTTCGTTATATAAAAAAAAACATAACGATAGTATCAGAGAATGGCAGCGGGCCGGAAATACCCATCAATAATTAAAACCTACCTAACTATATCGGCAGAAAGGGAAAAGATCTTGAATGGCAGAGAGCGAAACGCCCACAAAGTGGGCGTTTGGGAAGGGATTAGCGCGACGGGGTGGTGGTATTGCGGCGCTTTTCGCGATGTCCAACGGCGGAAAAGACGTTGAACACTTCACCCAGGCCATAAATCAGACCGAGGATAATCGCCATAACCACCGGCACCATAATCACGGCAAAAACCAGGCTTTTCAACAGCTCTAACATGGTCGTCTCCAGAAAGTGAGAATGCGGCATTCTAGCCTGAACATTATGTAAAACACTCGCCTTTTGTGCGATTGCCCGGCACTAGGCGCGTCGGCGCTTTTCCTTCACAATAGCCCTTTTGCGAGGGAAGTGCGTCATGCAGGCTGAAATTCTCCTTACTCTTAAACTCCAGCAACGCCTCTTCGCCGACCCGAGGCGCATCGCTCTGCTCAAACAGATTGAGCAAACCGGCTCCATCAGCCAGGGCGCGAAGAACGCCGGGATCAGCTACAAAAGCGCGTGGGACGCCATCAATGAGATGAACCAGCTCAGCGAGAAGACGCTGGTTGAGCGCGCCACCGGCGGTAAAGGCGGCGGCGGTGCGGTAGTCACCCGCTACGGGCAGCGTCTGATTCAGCTCTACGATCTGCTGGGGCAGATCCAGCAAAAAGCCTTTGATGTGCTGAGCGATGATGACGCCCTGCCGCTCGACAGCCTGCTGGCGGCCATCTCGCGCTTCTCCCTGCAAACCAGCGCCCGCAACCAGTGGTTTGGCACTATCACCGCCCGTGAACACCAGCAGGTGCAGCAGCATGTCGAGGTGTTGCTGGCAGATGGACAAACCCGCCTTAACGCGGCGGTCACGGCGCAAAGCGCTGAACGCTTAGGGCTGGAGGCGGGCAAAGAGGTGCTGGTACTGCTAAAAGCGCCGTGGGTCAGCCTGACCTGCGATGCGCAGCTGGCAGCGCAGGCGGATAACCAGATAACCGGCGCGATTGCCCATATTGAGCAGGGCGAGGTGCAGAGTGAAGTGCTGATCGCCCTGCCCGATGGCCAGACGCTCTGCGCTACGGTGCCAAATGCGCAGGTGGAGGATATGCAGGAACAGCAGCAGGTGACGGCATATTTTAATGCCGATCGGGTGATTCTCGCCACGTTGTGCTGAGGGCATTGACAAGCCAGGCCATTGCACGTATCCCTGAGTTTCTGTGCTGCAAAACTTGGGATACATCATGTCGTCATTGCAAATTTCGCAAGGTACGTTTCGTCTTAGCGATACCCGCACGCTGCATCTTGAAGATCTCCGCCTGCAGGCCGGAGAGAGCTGGGCCTTTGTCGGTGCCAATGGCAGCGGCAAATCGGCGCTGGCTCGCGCGCTGGCGGGTGAGCTGACGCTGCTTAACGGCGAGCGCCAGTGCCACTTCACCCGCCTTACCCGCCTCTCCTTTGAACAGCTGCAAAAGCTGGTCAGCGAAGAGTGGCAGCGTAATAACACCGATATGCTCTCACCGGGCGAAGAGGATACCGGGCGCACCACCGCCGATATTATTCAGGATGAGGTTAAAGACCCGTCGCGCTGCGCGGCGCTGGCGGCGCAGTTTGGCATTACCCATCTGCTTGAGCGGCGCTTTAAATACCTCTCCACCGGCGAGACCCGCAAAACCCTGCTCTGCCAGGCGCTGATGGCGCAGCCGGAGTTGCTTATTCTTGATGAACCCTTTGATGGGCTGGATGTGGACTCCCGTCAGCAGCTTGCCGAGTTGCTCGCCCGTCTGAATGCCGATGGCTACACGCTGGTGCTGGTGCTCAACCGCTTCGATGAGATCCCGGCCTTTGTTCAGCATGCGGGCGTGCTGGTGGATTGCGCCCTGACGGAAACCGGTGAGAAAGAGGCCCTGCTTCAGCAGGCGCTGATTGCCCAGCTGGCGCACAGTGAACAGTTGAGCGGCATGGCGCTGCCGGAGCCGGACGCGGTACCCGCCCGTGCCACGCTCGATCCCAGCGCAGCGCTAATTGTGCTTAACGACGGCGTGGTCTCCTATGATGACCGCCCAATCATTAATCAACTCAGCTGGCAGGTGAATCCGGGCGAGCACTGGCAGATTACCGGCCCGAACGGCGCGGGGAAATCGACGCTGCTAAGCCTGATTACCGGCGATCATCCGCAGGGCTACAGCAACGATTTAACCCTGTTTGGCCGCCGTCGCGGCAGCGGTGAGACCATCTGGGATATCAAAAAACATATTGGCTATGTCAGCAGTAGCCTGCACCTCGATTACCGCGTCAGCACCACGGTGCGCAATGTGATCCTCTCGGGCTATTTCGACTCGATTGGGATTTACCAGGCGGTCTCCGATAAGCAGCATAAGCTGGCGCAGCAGTGGCTCGATATTCTCGGCTTCGATGCCCGTACCGCCGACGCGCCGTTTCACAGCCTCTCCTGGGGGCAGCAGCGGCTGGCGCTGATTGTCCGCGCGCTGGTTAAACACCCGACGCTGCTGATCCTTGATGAGCCATTGCAGGGGCTGGATCCGCTCAACCGCCAGCTGGTGCGCCGCTTTATCGATGTGCTGATCGGCGAAGGGGAAACCCAGTTGCTGTTTGTCTCCCACCACGCTTCCGACGCGCCCGGCTGCATTACCCATCAGCTGGCGTTTATTGCCGACGGCGAAGGCTACCGCTACGCCTTAACACCACAATAATTGGGGGGCTGCTTCGCCTCCTGGCGGTGTGGTGTAATAGCGCCCGCGCGTTTTCGCGTAAAAAAATAATGATCGTTTACTGGCTTGCTGATGACGCCCCCCGTTATCCGCGGCCAGTTTTTGTTATGGCAAGAAAAAAACCCGCCGATGGACGACGGGTCAATATAAACGGGACCTTTATGACTCAATATCTCTCCCTTCCCCGCGTCCTTACGCTGGTCGCGGCGCTCTGCTTTGGTTTCAGCACGCTGAGTTTTGCCGAAGAGACAACACCGGACGCTGCTTCCGCGAACGAAGCAAAAATTAACCAGGCCGTAGAAAACATGCAGCGCGTCAGCGTGTCGGGCCCGCATAAAGTCACGCTGGGTAACCAGGCGGTGCTTAATCTCCCGGAAGGTTTTACCTATATCCCTCCGCGGCAGGCAGCGGAATTTATGCGCGAACTGGGTAACCACGTCGATGAGAGCGCCTTTTACGGGCTGGTGTTCAATGATGCCATCTCCGGGTTCGTCTCCATTGAGTATGACGATGCGGGTTACATCAAAGATGACGATGCCAAAGACTGGGACGCGGCCGAGTTGCTGAGCAACCTGCAGGAGGGGACCAAAGAAGGCAACAAGATGCGCAGCGAGAAAGGCATCCCTCCTATCGAAGTGGTCGGCTGGGTAGAGAAGCCGAGCTATGACGCAGCAACGCATCGCCTGATCTGGTCTGCTGCCATTCGCGATATCGGCAGTAACGTACCGCTGAAAGAGCAAGGCGTGAACTACAACACCTACCTGCTCGGCCGTGAAGGGTATCTCTCGCTGAACCTGGTGACCGATCGCGGCACCGTGGAGCAAGAGAAGCCGCTGGCGAAAAACCTGCTTAACGCCGTGACCTTTAACGACGGTAAAAAGTACAGCGACTTCAACGCCTCGACTGACAAGATCGCCGAGTATGGCCTGGCGGCGCTGATTGGCGGCCTGGCGGCGAAAAAACTTGGTCTGCTGGCAATTATCGGCGTGACGCTGCTGAAGTTCTGGAAACTGGCGCTGATTGCGCTGGCGGGTGCAGGTATGGGCATCAAGAAGCTGCTGTTCCGTAAAAAAGACGACAAATCTAAGATTGTCGAATAAGCATGAAGCTGCTGTTTCTGCTGTTTAAAGGCGCAACCCTCGGCAAGCTGCTGCTTTCCGGGGGGACAATGCTGCTGTCGGTGGCGACCTATGCGCTGGCCTTCGGCTGGCCCTACGCCACCGGCTTCGTGGTGCTGCTCTTTTGTCATGAACTGGGCCACTATCTTGCGGCGCGTCAGCGTAACTTGCCGGTGGGTCTGCCGATGTTTATCCCTTTCGTCGGTGCCTGGGTGGCGCTAAAAGAGGAGTTTCCGGATGCGGAAACGGAGGCGTGGGTCGGTATCGCCGGCCCCCTGCTCGGCTCGCTTGCCGCGCTGGGCTGCTACTATCTGGCGGAGTACTTCGACAGTTCGATGTTGATGGCGGTGGCTTACGCTGGCTTTTTCCTCAACCTCTTTAACCTGATCCCGGTTCCCCCCCTTGATGGCGGGCGCATTACCGTCGCCATTTCGCGCAAGATTTGGTATCTCGGCATTCCGCTGCTGCTCGGTTTCTTTTACCTGCACCCCAGCCCGCTGTTGCTGATTGTCTGCCTGCTGGCGGCTTCGCAAATCTGGACCCGGCGCAAAGAAACGCCCAATTTAACCGCACTTAACCCTGGCAAACGTCTGGAATATACCCTTTTGTACTTTGGGCTGATTGCCTGGCTCTCCCTGATGACCTATAACCTCCACGGGGCGCTGGCCAGCTTTCGCTGACCTTCCCTGCGTCGCTGCAGCGCAGTGACGTCATTTTCAGACTAATCACACTCGTCGGCGCAGCCCGGTAAATACGCGGCTGTCCCGGCGTTGATGCGGCATTGCGGGCGGTTGAAAAATCAGTGTAAACGATTCCACTATTTTATCCCATGTCACACTTTTTACCGCTCTGTTATGCTAAGGTTAATTCATATCAAATGCTTGACGGAGTCAAATATGCGAGTTCTGGTTACTGGTGGTAGCGGTTACATAGGAAGCCACACCTGCGTGCAACTGCTGCAAAACGGTCATGACGTTATCATCCTCGACAACCTCTGCAACAGTAAGCGCAGCGTGCTTAACCAGATTGAGCGCTTTGGCGGTAAACGGGCGCTCTTCGTTGAGGGCGATATTCGCGATGAAGCGCTGCTGGCCGAGATCCTGCACGATCACGCTATCGAAGCAGTGATCCACTTCGCCGGGCTGAAAGCCGTCGGCGAATCCGTTGCTAAACCGCTGGAGTATTACGACAACAACGTCAACGGCACGCTGCGCCTGATTAACGCCATGCGCGCCGCCAACGTGAAGAACTTTATCTTTAGCTCCTCGGCAACCGTCTATGGCGACCAGCCGAAAATTCCTTATGCCGAAAGCTTCCCGACCGGCACCCCGCAAAGCCCGTATGGCAAAAGCAAACTGATGGTTGAGCAGATCCTAACCGACCTGCAAAAAGCGCAGCCGGAGTGGAGCATTGCGCTGCTGCGCTACTTCAACCCGGTAGGCGCGCATCCGTCAGGTGAGATGGGTGAAGATCCGCAGGGGATTCCGAACAACCTGATGCCCTATATCGCGCAAGTGGCGGTGGGCCGCCGCGAATCGCTGGCGGTGTTCGGCAATGACTACCCGACAGAAGATGGCACCGGCGTGCGCGACTATATCCACGTGATGGATCTGGCTGACGGTCACGTTGCCGCCATGCAGCAGCTGGCAGGCAAACCGGGCGTCCATATTTATAACCTCGGCGCCGGCGTCGGCAGCAGCGTGCTTGATGTGATTAACGCCTTCAGCAAAGCCTGCGGCAAACCGATTGCCTGGCACTTCGCGCCGCGCCGCGACGGCGATCTCCCGGCCTACTGGGCGGACGCCACCAAAGCCGACAAAGAGCTGAACTGGCGCGTAACACGCACCCTTGATGAAATGGCAGAAGATACCTGGCGCTGGCAGTCACGCCATCCGCAGGGCTATCCCGATTAACAGGAGTGGTAATGTCGCAATTTAACCCGGTCGATCACCCGCATCGCCGCTACAATCCGCTGACGGATCAGTGGATTCTGGTCTCTCCGCACCGTGCGAAACGCCCCTGGCAAGGGGCGCAGGAGACGCCGTCTAAACAGACGCTGCCTGCGCACGATCCGGACTGTTTCCTCTGTCCGGGCAATACCCGTGTCACCGGGGATAAAAACCCCGACTACACCAGCACCTATGTCTTTACCAATGACTTTGCGGCGCTGATGACCGACACGCCGGATGCACCAGAGAGTAACGACCCGCTGATGCGCAGCCAGAGCGCGCGCGGCACCAGCCGGGTTATCTGCTTCTCGCCGGATCACAGCAAAACGCTGCCGGAGCTGAGCGTGGCGGCACTGGAAGAGGTGGTAAAAACCTGGCAGCAGCAGACCGCTGAGCTGGGTAAAATCTACCCGTGGATCCAGGTGTTTGAGAACAAAGGCGCGGCGATGGGCTGCTCCAACCCGCATCCGCACGGGCAAGTTTGGGCCAACAGCTTCCTGCCGAATGAAGCCGAGCGCGAAGATCGCCTGCAAAAAGCCTACTTTGCCGAACACCACTCGTCGATGCTGATCGATTATGTGCAGCGCGAGCTGAAAGATGGCAGCCGCACGGTGGTTGAAACCGAGCACTGGCTGGCGGTGGTTCCCTACTGGGCCGCCTGGCCGTTTGAAACGCTGCTGCTGCCAAAAGCCGCCATTCAGCGCATTACCGAGTTAACCGACGCGCAGCGCAGCGATCTCGCGCTGGCACTGAAAAAACTGACCAGCCGCTACGACAACCTGTTCCAGTGCTCATTCCCCTACTCAATGGGCTGGCACGGCGCGCCGTTTAATGGCGAGGATAACGCCCACTGGCAGCTGCATGCGCACTTCTACCCGCCGCTGCTGCGCTCCGCCACGGTGCGTAAATTTATGGTCGGCTACGAGATGCTCGGCGAAACCCAGCGCGATCTCACGGCAGAACAAGCGGCCGAACGCCTGCGCGCGGTCAGTGATATCCATTTTCGCGAATCCGGAGAATAACAATGAGCCTGAAAGAGACAACAGACGCTCTGTTTGCTGAGACATTCGGCTACCCTGCCACCCACACCATCCAGGCCCCGGGCCGCGTCAACCTGATTGGCGAACATACCGATTACAACGACGGTTTTGTGCTGCCCTGCGCCATTGATTACCAGACGGTGATCAGTTGCAAAGCACGCGACGACCGCACCGTGCGCGTGGTAGCGGCCGATTACGACAACCAGCGCGATGAGTTTTCGCTGGATGCGCCGATTGTGGCGCACGACAGCCAGCAGTGGTCCAACTATGTGCGCGGCGTGGTGAAACATCTGCAACAGCGCGATGCCAGCTTTGGCGGTGCGGATCTGGTGATCAGCGGCAATGTGCCGCAGGGCGCGGGCTTAAGCTCGTCGGCCTCGCTGGAAGTGGCGGTCGGTACCGTCTTCCAGCAGCTTTACCATCTGCAGCTGGATGGGGCGCAGATAGCGCTCAACGGCCAGGAAGCGGAGAACCAGTTTGTCGGCTGTAACTGCGGCATTATGGATCAGCTGATCTCTGCGCTTGGCAAGAAAGGCAGCGCGCTACTGATCGACTGCCGCTCGCTCGGCACCAAAGCGGTTTCCATGCCGGAAGGCGTGGCGATTGTCATCATTAACAGCAACTTCAAACGTACGCTGGTGGGCAGCGAATACAACACCCGCCGCCAGCAGTGCGAAACCGGCGCGCGCTTCTTCCAGCAAAAAGCGCTGCGTGATGTCAGCCTCGATCAGTTCAACACTGTGGCGAATGAGCTGGATCCGCTGGTCGCGAAACGTGTGCGCCATGTGCTGACCGAAAACGCCCGCACCGTGGAAGCGGCCGCTGCGCTGGAGAAAGGCGACCTGCAACGCATGGGCGAGCTGATGGCGGAGTCCCACGCCTCTATGCGCGACGATTTCGAAATCACCGTGCCGCAAATCGATACGCTGGTGGAGATCGTCAAAGCGACCATCGGTGATAAAGGCGGCGTGCGCATGACCGGCGGCGGCTTTGGCGGCTGCGTCGTTGCGCTGGTGCCGGAAGCGCTGGTGCCGGAAGTGAAACAGGCGGTTGAGAGCCAGTACGAAGCGAAAACCGGCATCAAAGAGACCTTCTACGTGTGTAAACCTTCTCAGGGGGCAGGACAGTGCTAAATGAAACGCCTGCGGTAGCACCCGATGGGCTGCCGGTACGACTGATCACCCTGCGCAACGGCGCGGGGATGGTGGTGAGCTTAATGGACTGGGGCGCGACGCTGCTCTCTGCGCGCGTACCGATGAAAGATGGCAGCGTGCGCGAAGCCCTGCTCGGCTGCGCGACGCCGGAGCACTACTGGGAGCAGACCGCCTATCTCGGTGCGTCTATTGGCCGGTATGCGAACCGCATTGCGAAGAGCCGCTTTACTCTTGATGGCGAGACCTGGTCCCTGACCCCAAGCCAGGGCGAAAACCAGCTGCATGGCGGCCCGGAAGGGTTTGATAAACGCCGCTGGCGCATTGAGCGCCAGAACGACAGCGAAGTGCTCTTCTCCCTCACCTCGCCGGATGGCGATCAGGGCTATCCGGGTACGGTCAACGCCACGGCGCACTTCCGTCTTGGTGATGATAACCGCATTACCATTGAGTACCGTGCGACCACCGACAAGCCCTGCCCGGTCAACCTGACCAATCACGCCTATTTCAACCTTGATGGCGCGCAGGGCGATGTCCGCAATCATACGCTGCAACTGCTGGCCGATGCCTATCTGCCGGTGGATGAGATGGGCATTCCGACCGGCGATCTGAAAAAGGTGGCGTTGACCAGTTTTGATTTCCGTACGCCAAAAACCGTGGCGGAAGAGTTCCTCAGCGATGAGGATCAGCGCGTGGTGAAGGGGTACGATCACGCCTTTTTACTGCAGGCGCAGGGGGATGTGAACAGGCCTGCGGCGCACCTGTGGTCGACGGATAAGCAGTTGCAGATGTCGGTCTACACCAGCGCGCCTGCGCTGCAGTTCTATTCCGGTAACTACCTGGAAGGGACGCCTGCGCGCGGCGGGAAAACCTACAGCGCATGGCAGGGCCTGGCGCTGGAGAGCGAGTTTTTACCCGACAGCCCGAACCGCCCGGACTTCCCGCAGCCGGGTTGTACGCTGCAACCTGGCGACGAATATGTCAGCCGGACGGAGTATCACTTTATTCCGCTCTGAGCATGAGCCCTCCTGCGGGAGGGCTTTTTTTTGCCCTTTTTGCTGAAATATGCGCCACTTATCCTCAAAACAATAACCCTCGATT
This sequence comes from Kosakonia sp. CFBP8986, assembly GCF_034044935.1. Taxonomy (NCBI): domain Bacteria; kingdom Pseudomonadati; phylum Pseudomonadota; class Gammaproteobacteria; order Enterobacterales; family Enterobacteriaceae; genus Kosakonia; species Kosakonia sp. CFBP8986. Next base: position 34,392 of record NZ_JAXCXB010000008.1, read on the forward strand.
CACAAGCAGCTTACACTCTGCGCCTATTTTCGCTATGGTTAAGGGTAATCGTTGCCGGGCAGTACGCTTCGGCAATACAATGAGAATCGTTATCATTAAATCAGGCTCACAGGAGTAAGTGTATGGCTGTTACTAAGCTGGTTCTGGTTCGTCATGGCGAAAGCCAGTGGAACAACGAAAACCGCTTCACCGGTTGGTACGATGTTGATCTGTCAGAGAAAGGCGTTGGCGAAGCGAAAGCGGCAGGCAAACTGCTGAAAGCTGAAGGCTACGCGTTTGATTTTGCTTATACCTCTGTGCTGAAACGTGCCATCCACACGCTGTGGAACGTTCTGGACGAACTGGATCAGGCATGGTTGCCGGTTGAGAAGAGCTGGAAACTGAACGAACGTCACTACGGTGCGCTGCAGGGTCTGAACAAAGCAGAAACCGCTGAGAAATATGGCGACGATCAGGTTAAACAGTGGCGTCGCGGCTTCGCCGTTACCCCGCCGGCACTGACCAAAGATGATGAGCGTTTCCCGGGCCACGATCCGCGCTACGCGAAACTGACTGAGCAAGAGCTGCCGCTGACCGAAAGCCTGGCGCTGACCATCGATCGCGTTATTCCTTACTGGAATGAAACCATTCTGCCGCGTCTGAAAAGCGGTGAGCGCGTGATCATTGCCGCACACGGTAACTCCCTGCGTGCGCTGGTGAAATACCTCGACAACATGAGCGAAGAAGCGATCCTCGAACTGAACATTCCGACCGGCGTACCGCTGGTGTATGAGTTCGACGAAAACTTCAAACCGATTAAGCACTACTATCTGGGTAACGCGGATGAGATCGCCGCGAAAGCTGCTGCAGTAGCAAACCAGGGTAAAGCGAAGTAATAAAAAAGCCGGACACGTTGATGCCCGGCTTTTGATTCTCAGGCCCGGTATGCTTCGCGCTGCCGGGCTTTTTGCTGCGTAAAATTCCGGATGGCGCGTAAACGCTTATCCGGCCTACGCGGTTTCAGCGGCTTCGTTACCGTAGGCCGGATAAGGCGTAGCCGCCATCCGGCATACAAAATAGAGGGCCCGTTAACCGCGGCGTGATTTAACGGCTTGCGCTAACTGGCGCAGCACCGCGTCGGTATCTTCCCAGCCGATACAGGCATCGGTCACGCTTTTGCCGTAAACCAGCGCATCGCCGCTCTCAAGACTCTGGTTGCCTTCCACCAGGTGGCTCTCAATCATCACGCCCATGATCGCCTTGTCACCGCCGGCGATCTGCTGGCAAACATCGACGCTCACGTCCATCTGCTTTTTAAACTGCTTACTGGAGTTCGCATGGCTGAAATCAATCATCACCTGCGCCGGTAAGCCCGCTTTTTCCAGCCCTGCTTTCACTTCGGCGACATGCTTCGCGCTGTAGTTCGGCTCTTTGCCGCCGCGCAGAATAATGTGGCAATCGCCGTTGCCCGCCGTGTTGACGATGGCCGAGTGACCCCATTTGGTCACGGAGAGGAAGCAGTGCGGTGCGCCTGCGGCATTGATAGCGTCAATCGCCACTTTAATGGTGCCATCGGTGCCGTTTTTAAAACCAACCGGGCAAGAGAGGCCGGAGGCAAGCTCACGGTGTACCTGAGATTCGGTCGTGCGCGCGCCAATCGCGCCCCAGCTCATCAAATCCGCCATATATTGCGGGGTGATCATATCGAGGAACTCACCTGCCGCCGGCAGCCCGCTGTCGTTAATCTCCAGCAGCAGTTTGCGCGCAATACGCAGGCCGTCATTGATGCGGAAGCTGTTATCCATATGCGGATCGTTAATCAACCCCTTCCAGCCAACGGTGGTGCGCGGTTTTTCAAAATAGACGCGCATCACGATTTCCAGTTCGCCCTTCAGTTCGTCACGCAGTGCCAGCAGGCGCGAAGCATACTCTTTTGCCGCCACGGGATCGTGAATGGAACAGGGGCCGATGACCACTAACAGGCGATCGTCGTTGCCGCGCAGGATTTGATGAATTGCCCGGCGCGCCTGGGAGACCGTTCTGGCAGCGGTTTCGGTAGCGGGGAATTTTTCAAGCAGCGCGACAGGAGGGAGTAACTCATTGATCTCTTTGATGCGTAAATCGTCGTTCTGATAAGTCATGATCTTTCCAGTGTGAACATGTTTTTTAGAAGAAAAGCAATCTGACCAATCTATCTCGCTCGCGCCGTAGTGTAAACGCGATTTTACACTTCGCCCGGATAATTCCTGGAATCCACGTAATGTGGTGGGAAAAGTAGCAAGTCGCCACATCCCGACTACACTTTTTAACTGTAAATACCTTTGTTTTACATTTTTTCGTTATTCCATGCTGCTACTTATGGCACGTATGGCATCTTTCACCACTGAGCGTGCGATGGGTTCGCGCATATTCTGCCGACGTCCCGCGCGGCATTAGACGACCAGCACAGGAGCATCATGATGAAAATGAATAAATTAGCGACGCTTTTACTGACCACCACACTGACTCTGGCAGGCGGCGCGGCGTATGCAGCTGACGCATCCTCTTCTAGCTCCAGCAACGGTGATGCTAACGCAGCAGCGAAGGCTGGCCAGGTTGCACCTGACGCGAAAGAAAACATTGCGCCAGGCAATGTTGATAACAGCAATATCAATACCAGCAACACTAATACCAACTCCACCTCTACGCAGAAGCACCACAAATCTGGTCATATGAGCAAAGAGGAAGTGCACAAAAACACCATGTGTAAAGATGGTCGTTGCCCGGACGTGAATAAAAAAGTTGAAACTGGTAGCGGTGATAACAGCAAAGTGAACACCAAAACTGATGGCACCACCCAGTAAGGCGTGATGCTGAAGTGAAGAAGGAGAGCTGAGGCTCTCCTTTTTTTATTCCTTAAAACTCAAAATCTGCAATGATGTAGGCGTTTTCTCAACGGTCAAAAGGATAGATCCCATCATGGCGCACGATCACTCGCATGGCTCATCGGATGCCAATGCCCGCCGTCTGCTACTGGCCTTTATGGTCACCGCTGTTTTTATGGTTATTGAGGTGGTGGGCGGGATTATTTCCGGCTCGCTGGCGCTGCTGGCCGACGCCGGACATATGCTCACGGATGCCGCCGCCCTGCTCTTTGCTCTGCTGGCGGTGTGGTTTGCCCGCCAGCCGCCGAGCGCCAAACGCACCTTCGGCTGGCTACGTCTGACGACGCTTGCCGCCTTTATCAACGCCCTTGCGCTGGTGCTGATAACAATCTGGATTGTCTGGGAAGCGATCCTGCGCTTTAGCCACCCCCAGCCGATTGCCGGGATGACGATGATGGCGATTGCTATCGCTGGCCTTGTAGCCAACCTGCTCTCCTTCTGGCTGCTGCATCGCGGTAGCGAAGAGAAAAACCTTAACGTGCGCGCTGCTGCGCTGCATGTGCTGGGCGATCTGCTTGGCTCCGTTGGCGCGATTGTCGCGGCAGTGGTGATCATGGTGACCAACTGGACGCCCATCGACCCGATTCTGTCGGTGCTGGTTTCTGCGCTGGTGCTGAAGAGCGCGTGGCGCTTGATGAAGGAGAGCGTCAATGAACTGCTGGAGGGGGTGCCCGCTTCGCTGGATATCGGTGCGTTGCAGCGCCACTTGCGCCGCGCCATTCCAGAAATTCGCGATGTGCACCATGTGCACGTCTGGCAGGTGGGTGAAAAACCGCTGATGACGCTGCATGTGCAGGTGATCCCGCCGCGCGATCACGATAAGTTGCTCGGCGAGATCCACCACTTCCTGGCGCACCATTATGAGATTGCTCATGCGACGGTGCAGATGGAGTACCAGCCCTGTAGCGGCTCAGACTGCCGTCTGGGCGACGTTACGGCCGATCCCCACCACGGACATCATCATTAATGTGAAAGCGCGCGAGAGCCACGCTCACGCGCGCTGTTAATCCACATCCGGCTGCCGTTCAGGGCGATAAAGGTGAGGATCATATACTCCAGCGACATCGCCCACACGCCCTGGCGCGCAAAAATCACCACGCTAATCACGTTGATAATTACCCACAGCAGCCAGTTTTCGACATATTTGCGCGTCATCAGGATCATCGCCACGATAGAGAGCACCATCATGCAGGAGTCCCAGAACGGGAAAGCATCAGGCTGCAGCGTTGGCATCGCCACGTTCAGCCCGACTGCCTGCATGATATTGACGGCGATACGCGTCAGGAACGCAAAGACCGGGTTGATAAACAGCGTCATCAGACCAATCGCCACCACACAGGCGGCAAGCCAGCCGAGGGCTTTGCTACGCGGCAACCAGCGGATTTGCAGCTCGGCCTCATTTTGCGAGGTCTGGCGCGACCAGGCATACCAGCCATAGATATTGGCGGCGAAGAAGAAGAGTTGCAGCAGCAGGCTGGCATAGAGCTGGATCTGAAAGAAGATGATGGCGAAGAGCGTGACGTTAATCAGACCAAAAGCGTAGTTGCTGATTTTCTCAAGGCTGGCGAGCCAGATACAGAGTAAACCCGCCAGCGTGCCTGCGGCTTCAATCCATGAAAGGTCATATCCCCCGGCACCGATCGGAATGTGCACGAGGATGTTTTGCGTACTAAAAAAGTCCATTCTTTCCCCAGAGCGTAGTGTTACGCATTGATGTCTATGAAAATATTAAGGTCGAAGTGTAGCCGCAAAATCGAGCATGCGGTTAAGCGGCAGCAGCGCGCGTTCGCGCAGGCTGGCCTCCACTTCTATCTCATGCGCCGTTCCGCCCTGCTCCAGCCCGTCGGCAATGGCTTTCAGACCGTTCATCGCCATCCACGGGCAGTGGGCGCAGCTGCGGCACGTCGCCCCTTCGCCAGCCGTTGGCGCCTCGATCAGCGCTTTATGCGGCACGGCCTGCTGCATTTTATAGAAGATCCCACGGTCGGTGGCGACAATCAGTTGCGAGTGAGGCAGCGTTTTTGCGGCCTGGATCAACTGGCTGGTCGAACCGACCGCATCGGCTAACTCTACCACCGCTTGTGGCGATTCAGGATGCACCAGTATTGCGGCGTCCGGATAGAGCGCCTTCATGCGCCGCAGCGCCTGGGTTTTGAACTCATCATGGACGATGCACGCCCCCTGCCAGCAAAGTACGTCCGCGCCCGTTTGTTTCTGGACGTAATTGCCGAGATGGCGATCCGGTGCCCAGATAATTTTTTCGCCGAGGCTATCGAGGTGCTCAATCAACTCGACCGCAATGCTCGAGGTGACCACCCAGTCGGCGCGGGCTTTTACCGCCGCCGAGGTGTTGGCATAAACCACCACGGTGCGATCCGGGTGCGCATCGCAGAAGGCGTTGAATGGCTCAATGGGGCAACCGAGATCGAGCGAGCATTCGGCCTCAAGCGTCGGCATCAGGATCGTTTTTTCCGGGCTGAGGATTTTCGCCGTTTCCCCCATAAAACGCACGCCGGCTACCAGTAGCATTGAGGCGGAATGTCGCGCCCCAAAGCGCGCCATCTCCAGCGAGTCGGAGATGCAGCCGCCGGTCTCTTCCGCCAGCTGCTGGATTTCCGGGTCGGTATAGTAGTGGGCGACCATTACCGCATTACGCTCTTTAAGCAAGCGTTTGATTTTATCGCGATAAAAGGCTTTTTCCGCAGGGTTCAGCGGCGCGGGTTTGGCAGGAAAGGGATAGATTGCGGCTTCAGGATCAAACATTACGCTCATGATGCTCACTCGTTTTGCGTGCTTAACATGATAACCCCAACAGCGGCCAGATATAGATTATTAAGTAGCCGATGTTTTATATACTAAACAAGATACCCGATCGCTGAGATATTGTCGCGGTGAATTTATTCGCAGTGGGAAATGGATAGTGTGGATAATTGCCTGCTGTCGCTGCGCTTAGCAGGCCTACGAAAGCCAGGCGCGGAGAGGTGTTGTAGGCCGGATAAGGTGTAGCCGCCATCCGGCAGTGCGTTCAGGTCCAAAACAGATTGCCTGCTGGCGCTGCGCTTAGCAGGCCTACGAAAACCGGGTGCAGAGAGGTGTTGTAGGCCGGATAAGGCGTAGCCGCCATCCGGCAGTGCGTTCAGGTCCAAAACAGATTGCCTGCTGGCGCGGCGCTTAGCAGGCCTACCAAAACCGGGTGCGGAGAGGTGTTGTAGGCCGGATAAGGCGTAGCCGCCATCCGGCAAGAAGCGCGCACGGATTTTTCAAATCGCAGATAGCAAAAAAGCGCCTTTAGGGCGCTTTTTTACATTGGTGGGTCGTGCAGGATTCGAACCTGCGACCAATTGATTAAAAGTCAACTGCTCTACCAACTGAGCTAACGACCCTTTGCAGGGATTCTTCGAAGTGGTGGGTCGTGCAGGATGACTCGGCTTTTGCCTCGCCCTTACGGGCCGTTGCTGATGCAACGTTATCCTTCACGTCTGACACCTTCACCAATTATCAAAATTGGTGGGTCGTGCAGGATTCGAACCTGCGACCAATTGATTAAAAGTCAACTGCTCTACCAACTGAGCTAACGACCCATATAGGGTAGCGACTTCGAAGATAAATCTTTGGAACCACGTAATGCGTGGCAATTGTTTAGGATGAGTCGGCTTTCACCGGCGGGCGGTTGCTGACGCAACGCTATCCTTCACGTTTGACACCTTCACCAATTATCAAAATTGGTGGGTCGTGCAGGATTCGAACCTGCGACCAATTGATTAAAAGTCAACTGCTCTACCAACTGAGCTAACGACCCGGTGGTGGGTGATGACGGGATCGAACCGCCGACCCCCTCCTTGTAAGGGAGGTGCTCTCCCAGCTGAGCTAATCACCCGATACTGCGCTGGATACTGCTAAGTGGTGGGTCGTGCAGGATGACTCGGCTTTCGCCTCGCCCTACGGGCCGTTGCTGTCGCAACGTTATCCTTCACGTTAAAACGCTTCACCAGACTTAATAGTGGTGGGTCGTGCAGGATTCGAACCTGCGACCAATTGATTAAAAGTCAACTGCTCTACCAACTGAGCTAACGACCCACTTTTGTGATGCTTCCGGGTTAAGAGATATCCCGTGGCAACGGCGGCATATATTACTGATTTAAGAACTCAGCGCAACAACAATTTCGACGCGCACTGTTTAACTGCTTATGATTCATGCGACAAGACCAGAAAAACCGCGTTTTCTGGTCATGCGCTATGCATTACATCGAAGCAAGGCGTTTTTGCGCCTGTTTCGCACCATCGGTACCAGGGTATTTGCTGACCACCTGCTGGTAAACCGCTTTGGCTTTCGCAGTATCGCCCTTGTCTTGCATAATCACGCCGACTTTAAACATCGCGTCTGGCGCTTTCGGCGACTTCGGGAAGTTCTTCACTACCGATGCGAAGTAGTACGCCGCATCGTCTTTCTTACCCTTGTTGTAATTCAACTGACCGAGCCAGTAATTAGCGTTCGGTACATAGGTTGAATCCGGGTACTTTTTAACGAAGTTCTGAAACGCAGCCAGCGCATCATCCTGGCGGGATTTATCCTGCACCAGGGCGATAGCCGCGTTGTAATCGGTATTGGCATCGCCGCTTTGTACCGGTGCGCCTGAAGCCGCCGCACCGTTATTTGCGCCCGCATCCGCTGCCGGAGCCTGCGCTGCCGCACCGCTCTGATCGCCGGAAGCCTGCTGCGTCTGCCCTGCTGCTGCACCGCTGCTCAGATTGCCGATCTGCTGCAGAATTTGCTGCTGGCGTTCAACGACCTGATTGAGCTGATACTGGCTTTCCTGGATCTGCCCGCGCAGGGAATCAATATCGGCCTGATTATCAGAGAGCTGCTGCTGAAGTTGGGTTAAAAGCTGGCTGTGAGCATTGGAAATACGCTCAAGTTGAGTGACGCGGTCTTCGACCGAGCCTGAGCCGACACTACTGATTGGCGCCTGAGCATTAGCGGCCCAGGGGGCCGCTATGCCAACCAGTAACGACAGACTCAACAGATGATGTCTGAAGTTACTGCTCATGCAATTCTCTTAGTAAACCAGTACGGCGCGACGGTTTTTAGCGTAAGCCGCTTCGTCGTGACCCAGTACTGCAGGTTTTTCTTTACCGTAAGAAACGATGGAGATCTGGTCAGCGGAAACGCCTTTACCCTGCAGGTACATTTTAACGGCGTTAGCACGACGTTCGCCCAGGGAGATGTTGTACTCCGGGGTACCGCGTTCGTCAGCATGACCTTCTACGGTTACTTTGTAGGACGGGTTGCTACGCAGGAAGTTAGCGTGAGCGTCCAGCATCGCTGCAAAGTCAGAACGGATGTCGTACTTGTCCAGATCGAAGTAAACGATGTTGTTCTGCTGCAGCTGCTGCATCTGCAGACGCGCTTGCTCTTCAGAGGACATGTTACCGCTACCGTTCATGCCAGTGCCGGCACCCATCATGCCTTCGCCGCTCTGGTCGCTGGTGTTGTTCTTGTGAGAAGAACATGCAGCGATTGCCATAACAGGCAGAGCCAGCATCAGGCCTTTCAGCACTTTGTTCAGTTGCATTTCTTTGATTCCTTTAATATTTATTTATTATCACAGATACGGAGACCAGGCAGGGAATTTAACCTGTCCATCAGTCGCCGGAATACGCGCTTTGAAACGCCCATCTGTAGAAACCAGGTTCAGCACGGAGCCCATCCCCTGAGAAGAGCTGTAGATGACCATAGTGCCGTTAGGTGCCAGACTTGGCGTTTCATCCAGGAACGTTGACGACAAAACTTGCACGCCACCCGCTTCCAGATCTTGTTTAGCAATGTGCTGCTGACCACCGTCAGAGCTAACCATCACCATAAACTTACCGTCGCTGCTGACATCCGCATCCTGGTTCTGAGAACCCTGCCAGGAGATACGCTGCGCTGCGCCGCCGTTGATATTGATTTTGTAAACCTGCGGACGACCGGCCTGGTCAGAGGTAAAGGCCAGGTTCTGGCTGTCCGGGAACCAGGTTGGTTCGGTGTTGTTGCTGCGACCGTCGGTAACCTGACGGATCTGGCCGGAACCGATGTCCATCACGTAGATGTTCAGGCTGCCGGTTTTTGACAGGGCAAACGCCAGCTTGGTGCCATCCGGCGAGAAGGCCGGTGCGCCGTTGTGGCGCGGGAACGACGCTACCTGACGAATGCTGGCGTTAGCCAGAGTCTGAATAACCAGCGCGGAACGACCGCTCTCAAACGTCACATACGCGACTTTTGAACCGTCCGGGGACCAGGCCGGGGACATCAGCGGCTGCGGCGATTTGTGGACGAGGAACTGGTTATAGCCATCGTAATCAGAGACGCGCAGTTCATACGGGAACTGAGTGTTCGCTGTCTGCACGACATAGGCGATACGGGTACGGAACGCGCCTTTAATACCGGTCAGCTTTTCGAATACTTCGTCGCTGGCGGCATGGGCAGCATAACGCAGCCACTGCTTGTTCACTTTAAAGGAGTTTTGCGCCAGCACGGTACCCGGCGCGCCGCCGGTGTCGACCAGCTGGTAAGCGACGTTGTAGCTGCCATCAGGATTCGGTGTCACCTGACCTACGATGACCGCATCAATACCGAGCGCGGACCATGCAGCGGGCTGCACTTCCTGCGCGGTACCCGGCTGCTGCGGTAAACGGGAGCGATCCAGCGGGTTGAATTTACCGCTGTTGCGCAGATCCGCTGCAACGATACCGCCAGCATCCTCAGGCGCAGCACCTGGGCCTGCCCACTGGAACGGCACAACGCCAATCGGGCGTGCCGAGTCCACCCCCTGGGTGATCTCGATACGTACTTCTGCATGCAGCACCGCTGCCCACAGCATCAAAAAACCAAATGCAACACGTAATGCCTGCTTCATCATATCTCCCTTATCCGGGCAAAAAACCCGCGATAATTTAGCAGAATTTTAACAAACCAATAAGACAAAACTACCCGCGTTGGAACCGCCTTCGCATACTTTCCTCACGGGATCGCGAGGAAAGTGTACCTCAAGGTTTGAAGTCCAGCGGCGCATTTTTGAACACTTCATACACAGCCTGACTTGGTGGCTTCGGCATTTTCGCCTGTCGTGCCGCGGCCAGCGCGGCCTGACAGAGCGCCGAATCGCCCCCTTCAGACTGAATATCTAACAGCGTCCCATCAGGAGCCAGTTTGATACGTAACGTACAGGTCTTCCCGGTGTATGAGGACGCATCATAGAAGCGGCTCTCAATCGCCGTTTTAATCTGCCCTGCGTAGTTACTGATATCGGCTCCGGATGCACCGTTGTTCTTAGTGTTACCCGAACCCGCCGGCGCTGCATTGTTGCCTTTCGCTCCGCCGCCCGTTTTCGGTGCATTCTTACCGGAGCTGAGATCGCCAAACAGATCGTCAACGCCTTCAGCGGCGGCGGCTTTCTCTGCTGCGGCTTTTTTGGCAGCCGCTTTCTTATCGGCGGCAGCCTTCTCGGCAGCAGCTTTCTTCTCAGCGGCGGCTTTTTCCGCAGCCGCTTTCTTCTCGGCTGCGGCTTTTTCCGCTGCAGCGGCTTTCTTATCCGCTGCGGCTTTCTCTGCGGCAGCAGCCTTCTCAGCGGCAGCTTTTTCAGCTGCGGCGGCCTTCTCGGCTGCGGCTTTTTCAGCAGCAGCCTGTTTAGCCGCTTCCGCCTGCGCTTTCTTCTTCGCATCGGCTGCCGCTTTCGCAGCTTCTGCTTCCGCTTTCTTCTGTGCGTCGGCGGCGGCTTTCGCGGCCTCCGCTTCGGCTTTCTTCTGTGCATCGGCGGCGGCTTTGGCTGCATCCGCCTGCGCTTTCTTCTGCGCGTCTGCTGCGGCTTTCTTCGCCGCCTCTTCCGCCGCTTTCGCCTGCGCATCCGCTTTGGCTTTCGCGTCAGCGGCGGCTTTCGCTGCCGCTTCTTCAGCCTGTTTCTGCTGCTGTTGCGCCTGCTTTGCCGCCTCTTCTGCCTGCTTCTGCTGTTCGGCCTGCTCGCGCGCGGCTTCCTGCGCCTGCAGACGCTCTTTCTCTACCTGCTTCAGACGCTCCTGCTCGGCGGCCTGCTTTTCACGCATCTCCTCCGCCTGCTGCTGCGCCTGTTTTTCACGCTGCTCTTCCGCGCGTTTAGCGCTCGATTGCTGGTGCTGTTGGCGGTTGTAGTTCTCCACTACCGCGCCGGGATCGACCATTACGGCGTCGATCGACGAGCCGCCACCGCCGCCCGCTGACGCTTCAATATGCTCATCGAACGAACTCCAGATCAGCAGCGCCACCAGAATTACGTGCAGCACGGCTGAAATGAGTATCGCTCGCTTAAGCTTGTCGTTTTGTACGGTTGCCTTTGACACTCTCGGTTCCCAAAAACTGTCCGCCTGTTAAGCCGGTGATCAGATAGGCTGCGTCATCAAGCCAACCGATTTCACACCCGCGCTATGTAACAGGTTCAGCGCTTTAATGATTTCGTCGTACGGCACGTTCTTCGCCCCGCCGATTAAGAACACGGTTTTCGGATTGGATTGCAGGCGACGCTGCGCCTCCGCAATAACCTGCTCCGGCGGTAGCTGATCCATACGATCTTTCTCTACCACCACGCTGTATTGCCCGACACCGGAAACTTCAATAATCACCGGAGGATCGTCATTGGTGCTGACGGTCTGAGAATCCGTCGCATCCGGCAGATCGACCTCGACGCTCTGGGTGATGATGGGCGCCGTTGCCATAAAGATCAGCAGCAGCACCAGCAGCACGTCGAGCAGCGGCACAATATTGATTTCGGACTTCAGGGCACGCTTGCTCCGCCCACGGGATCTGGCCATGGCTTACTCCTTATTGCTGTCGCTGCTGGCAAACGCCTGGCGATGCAGAATAGCCGTGAACTCTTCCATAAAGTTGTCGTAATTCTGTTCCAGTTTATTGACGCGCTGGTTCAGACGGTTGTAGGCCATCACCGCCGGAATTGCCGCGAACAGGCCGATAGCGGTGGCGATCAGCGCTTCAGCGATACCCGGTGCAACCATTTGCAGCGTCGCCTGTTTCACCGCGCCCAGCGCGATAAAGGCGTGCATGATCCCCCAGACGGTACCAAACAGACCAATATAGGGGCTGATGGAACCAACGGTACCGAGGAAAGGAATGTGGTTTTCGAGGCTTTCCAGTTCGCGATTCATCGAGATACGCATCGCCCTGGAGGCACCTTCAACAATCGCTTCCGGCGCGTGGCTGTTAGCGCGATGCAGACGGGCAAACTCTTTAAAACCGCTATAGAAAATCTGTTCAGAGCCGCTCAGATTATCGCGACGGCCCTGGCTTTCCTGATAGAGACGAGAGAGTTCAATGCCGGACCAGAACTTATCTTCGAACGCTTCCGCTTCACGCCCTGCGGCGTTGAGGATGCGGGTTCTCTGGATAATGATTGCCCAGGATGCGATTGAAAAACCAATCAAAATCAACATGATAAGTTTGACCAGAAGGCTCGCCTTCAGGAACAAATCAAGGATGTTCATGTCAGTCACTGCTTAAACTCCGCGACAATAGACTTGGGAAGCGCACGAGGCTTCATTAAGAGTGGATCAACACAGACAACCAGCACTTCAGCTTCGTTCAGCACTTTGTTCTCTGCGTTGACGATCCGCTGCGAGAACACCATAGACGTTCCACGCATTGATGTTATTTCCGTTTGGACGTCGAGCATGTCGTCGAGTCGGGCGGGTGCAAAATACTCCAGCGTAATTTTGCGCACCACGAACGCGACCTGCTCTGCCAGCAGAGCCTGTTGGCTAAAGTGATGGTGGCGCAGCATCTCGGTGCGGGCTCTTTCATAAAAAGCAACGTAGCTGGCGTGGTAAACCACACCACCGGCATCAGTATCTTCGTAATAGACACGAACCGGCCATCGAAACAGCGTTGTATTCACTTTACATCCCGGTAATGCAAAAAAGGTTAGAGCTTTTAAACTTCGCTACTATACGCGCGGGCAAGGTGCTTTGGAATGGGTTGTGGTAAACGGAGAGTAAAAATTTATGGGCTTTTGCAAGCCCATCGGGATAGCGGATATTTCTTATTCAAAAGAAGAAGAAAAGCAGACCTGCAAGCAGCACAACATCAGCAATCAGCGGGCAAAACAGCCCCTGCCAGTGCAGCGCGCGAGGACGAAAACCGACGCCGTGGATCACACCGGCGCAAACGGCCCACATCAACAGCAGACCATGCCAGATCTCAAGCTCACTGGTTTTCGCCGCAAAGCGCGACGGGTCCCAGAAAATGCACCCTGCCAGCAGCAGCGCCATTATTAAGGAAAGGGCCCGTAACGGGCCCTTGTCCATTACCGCATAGAGCTTTGCGATAACCTTATCCATCAATGTTCTTCTTGACCGGCTTTGGTTGCTTCAACATGTTCCAGCGCCAGCGCGGTGATCACACCAAAAGCACAGGCAAGAAGCGTTCCTAAAATCCAGGCGAAATACCACATATTCAGCTCCTTACTTAGTACATAGAGTGGGTGTTGCTTTCGATCTGCTCTTTGGTAATACGACCGAACATTTTCCAGTAACACCAACTGGTGTAGAGCAGAATGATAGGTACGAATACCGCAGCAACCCAGGTCATCAGGTTCAGCGTGCGCTGCGTCGAGGTCGCATCCCACATTGTCAGGCTGGCGTTCAGCATGGTGCTGGACGGCATGACGAACGGGAACATCGCGATACCTGCGGTCAGAATGATGCACGCCAGCGTCAGGGACGAGAAGACAAAGGCGAAGGCTGATTTATCCAGACGCGCGGTCAGAATAGTCAGCAGCGGCAGCGCCACGCCCAGCGCCGGGATCGCCCACAATACCGGAGTATTGTTGAAGTTAGTCAGCCAGGCACCCGCCTGTACCGCAACTTCTTTGGTCAGCGGGTTCGAGGCAGCATGGTGATTCATCGCAGAGGTGATCACATACCCGTCAATACCGTACACCACCCAAACACCGGCCAGCGCGAAGCAGACCAGGGTAACCAGCGCTGCAATCTGTACCGTGGCGCGTGCGCGCAGGTGCAGTTCGCCGACGGTACGCATTTGCAGGTAGGTCGCGCCCTGGGTCAGGATCATCGCCACACTCACTACACCGGCCAGCAGACCAAACGGGTTCAGCAGCTGGAAGAAGTTACCGGTATAGAAGAGGCGCATGTCGCCATCCAGGTGGAACGGTACGCCCTGCAACAGGTTACCGAACGCCACGCCAATCACCAGCGGCGGCACGAAGCTACCGATGAAGATGCCCCAGTCCCACATGCCGCGCCAGCGCACGTCTTCAATCTTCGAACGGTAATCAAAGCCAACCGGACGGAAGAAGAGTGAGGCCAGCACGAGGATCATCGCCACATAGAAGCCGGAGAAGGCTGCCGCGTAGACCATCGGCCAGGCGGCGAACAGCGCGCCACCGGCAGTGATAAGCCAGACCTGGTTGCCGTCCCAGTGCGGCGCGATGGAGTTAATCATCACGCGGCGCTCGGTGTCGCTACGCCCCAACACGCGGGTCAGCATGCCAACGCCCATGTCGAAACCATCGGTGACGGCAAAACCGATCAGCAGAATGCCCACCAGCAGCCACCAGATAAAACGTAATACTTCATAATCGATCATTTCACGACTCCTGTCTTAGCGTGCCGGCTGAGTAGTCACGGTGGACTGCTCGTAGTGATAGCGACCTGTTTTCAGGCTGCTCGGCCCAAGGCGAGCAAATTTGAACATCAGGAACACTTCGGCCACCATAAACAGCGTATAAAGGCCGCAAATCAGAATCATTGAGAACAGCAGATCGCCGACGGTCAATGAGGAGTTGGCAACGGCAGTCGGCAGCACTTCACCAATCGCCCACGGTTGACGACCGTATTCCGCCACAAACCAGCCTGCTTCAATCGCAATCCACGGTAGCGGAATGCCATACAGCGCAGCGCGCAGCAGCCATTTCTTCTCACCGATACGGTTACGGATCACCGTCCAGAAGGAGATGCCGATAATCAGCAGCATCAGCACGCCACTGGCAACCATCAGGCGGAAGGCGAAGTAGAGCGGCGCAACGCGTGGAATAGAGTCCTGGGTCGCTTTCTGGATCTGCGCTTCCGTCGCGTCGGTGACGTTCGGGGTATAGCGTTTCAGCAGTAGGCCGTAACCGAGATCTTTCTTCACATTATTGAACTGCTCACGTACTGCCGGATCCGCAGAGCCGGAGCGCAGCTGTTCAAGCAGCTGGTACGCTTTCATGCCGTTACGAATACGCTCTTCGTGCTGCACCATCAGGTCTTTCAGGCCAATAACCGGCGTGTCGACAGAGCGGGTAGCGATAATGCCGAGCGCAAACGGGATCTGGATAGCGAATTTGTTCTCTTGTTTATCCTGATCCGGAATACCAAACAGGGTAAACGCTGCCGGAGCCGGTTGGGTTTCCCATTCCGCTTCAATGGCGGCCAGTTTGGTTTTCTGCACGTCACCCATTTCGTAACCGGACTCATCGCCCAGCACGATAACGGAGAGGATTGCCGCCATACCGAAGCTGGCTGCGATAGCAAAGGAGCGTTTCGCAAAAGCAATGTCGCGACCGCGCAGCAGGTAGTAGGAGCTGATACCAAGAATGAAGATAGCGCCGCAGGTGTAGCCGGAAGCCACGGTGTGCACAAATTTGACCTGCGCAACCGGGTTAAGCACCAGTTCAGAGAAGCTCACCATCTCCATACGCATGGTTTCGAAGTTGAAATCAGAGGCGATAGGGTTCTGCATCCAGCCGTTGGCGACGAGGATCCAGAGTGCGGACAAGTTGGAGCCCAGAGCAACGAGCCAGGTTACCGCCATGTGCTGAACTTTGCCCAGACGATCCCAACCGAAGAAGAACAGACCCACGAATGTGGATTCGAGGAAGAAGGCCATCAGACCTTCAATGGCCAGCGGCGCACCGAAAATATCCCCAACGTAGTGAGAATAGTAAGACCAGTTAGTCCCGAACTGGAACTCCATGGTCAGACCGGTCGCCACGCCCAGCGCGAAGTTGATCCCAAACAACTTGCCCCAGAACTTGGTCATATCTTTGTAGATCTGTTTGCCGGAGAGGACGTAGACCGTTTCCATAATGGCCAGCAGGAACGCCATACCAAGCGTCAGCGGCACAAACAGAAAGTGGTACATCGCGGTCAAGGCAAACTGTAAGCGTGACAGTTCGACTATATCTAACATCATGACTCCTTGCTCATCGCATGAAGACTCCGAGAGTAAACCCCCGTTAGCGAAGGTTCACACGCATGCCCCAATACAAATTTGCTGCACTGTTTTATTCACTCTCCCAATGTCGGGACAATGAATAAAAAAAGTTACAACCAGGTTAATAAAAAATTCGAATTGATCTCGCGAATATATTACTCCGCAAAACCGTAACAATAAAAAGCATTTATTGATTATGTTTTACGTTTTACGACGGCGATCAATTAATCCCCAACTTTGCACTTCGCGGTCAATTTGATCCGCGACAATTTAGCGAGTTTTGACTGCTTTTCCAAGCTTTTAAATATTGATTTAAATCATTTACCATTGACGGTGTTAATTTTGTATTTAAGGTGTCCGCCGGGTAAAAGCAGTGTTAATAATATGTTTACTGTAACGCAATTTATGGTTATCAATTGCCGAATAAAGCGGAGAAAGGTAAGTTACTTTACCCGGTAAGTTAAAAAGGGGAAAAGTGAGTAAGTCTTAAGTGAAATGGCTCAACTATTTCCAGATTGATTTTACAAATATTTCACTTATCCAATTAATATAATTAACACCGCTTCGTTATTATAAAAATAAGCATCTTTAAAAGGCGATACTTAGCGCTATTATTCATAACTTTTATGACCTGCTGTCAGGTCGCAGGATAATGCTGCAAGCGCCCTCCCCTGCCTGCCTCCCTTTTTTTACCACGCATAGATTCGGGCAATAAAAAAGGCCGCTCCAGGAGCGGCCAACCATGTCGAATTGCGCTGCTCCCCTGCGTGGGGGAGCGATGGTTTTTTATTTAATTACTGTTTTCAGCGCGTCGCCGATATCGGCCAGGCTGCGCACGGTTTTCACGCCAGCTGCTTCCAGCGCCGCGAACTTCTCGTCCGCCGTACCTTTACCGCCTGCGATAATGGCGCCTGCGTGGCCCATACGCTTGCCTTTCGGCGCGGTAACACCGGCGATGTAGCCAACAACCGGTTTGGTGACGTGCTCTTTGATGTAGGCTGCGGCTTCTTCTTCCGCGCTACCGCCGATCTCACCGATCATGACGATCGCTTCGGTCTGCGGATCTTCCTGGAACAGTTTCAGGATATCGATAAAGTTAGAGCCCGGGATCGGGTCGCCGCCGATGCCCACA
Organism: Kosakonia sp. CFBP8986; assembly: GCF_034044935.1. Taxonomy (NCBI): domain Bacteria; kingdom Pseudomonadati; phylum Pseudomonadota; class Gammaproteobacteria; order Enterobacterales; family Enterobacteriaceae; genus Kosakonia; species Kosakonia sp. CFBP8986. The sequence continues at coordinate 51,661 of NZ_JAXCXB010000008.1, forward strand.
CAGGTGGACTGACCGAAACCGTAATCCGTGGTCTGTTTAACCGCTTCATAGGTCAGGGTGCCGGAGCGCGAAACGATGCCGACTCTACCCGGCTGATGGATGTGGCCCGGCATAATGCCGATTTTGCACTCGCCTGGGGTGATCACGCCCGGGCAGTTTGGCCCGATCATGCGCACGCCGGCTTCATCCAGCTTCACTTTCACCGTCAGCATATCCAGCGTCGGGATACCTTCAGTGATGGTGATAATCAGTTTGATGCCTGCGTCGATCGCTTCCAGGATGGAGTCTTTGCAGAACGGAGCCGGAACGTAGATAACCGTTGCGGTCGCGCCGGTCGCGTCTACCGCTTCACGCACGGTGTTGAACACCGGCAGGCCGAGGTGCGTGGTGCCGCCTTTGCCTGGCGTTACGCCGCCAACCATCTGCGTACCGTAGGCAATCGCCTGTTCGGAGTGGAATGTACCCTGGCTTCCGGTGAAGCCCTGGCAGATAACTTTGGTGTTCTTATCGATCAAAACAGACATTATTTCCCCTCCACTGCGGCAACAACCTGCTGTGCTGCATCCGTCAGACTTTTCGCTGCGATAATATTTAGGCCGCTGTCAGCCAGGCGCTTGGCACCCAGTTCAGCGTTGTTACCTTCCAGGCGTACGACTACCGGCACGTTCACGCCAACTTCTTCTACTGCACCGATGATGCCGTCTGCAATCAGGTCGCAGCGCACGATGCCGCCGAAGATGTTAACCAGAACGGCTTTCACGTTCTCATCGGAGAGAATGATTTTGAAAGCTTCGGTTACGCGCTCTTTGGTCGCGCCGCCGCCAACGTCGAGGAAGTTAGCCGGTTCGCCGCCGTGCAGTTTAACGATGTCCATGGTGCCCATCGCCAGGCCTGCGCCGTTAACCATGCAGCCGATGTTGCCGTCGAGAGCAACGTAGTTCAGCTCCCACTGCGCAGCCTGTGCTTCGCGCGGGTCTTCCTGAGACTGGTCGCGCATTTCGCGCAGATCCGGCTGGCGGAAGAGTGCGTTGCCGTCCGCGCCCAGTTTGCCGTCGAGGCAGATCAGGTCGCCCTGCCTGGTGATCACCAGCGGGTTGATTTCGATCAGCGCCAGGTCGCGCTCAAGGAAAATGGTCGCCAGACCCATAAAGATTTTAGTGAACTGCTGAACCTGCTTACCTTCCAGACCCAGTTTGAACGCCAGGTCACGACCCTGATACGGCATCGGGCCGGTCAGCGGATCGATAGTGGTTTTGTGGATCAGGTGCGGGGTCTCTTCCGCCACTTTCTCAATCTCAACACCGCCTTCGGTGGAGGCCATGAACACCACGCGACGTGAGCTACGGTCAACCACCGCGCCCAGGTAAAGCTCTTTGTCGATATCGGTCGCCGCTTCAACCAGAATCTGGTTAACCGGCTGGCCGTTAGCGTCTGTTTGGTAGGTTACCAGGCGTTTACCCAGCCAGTGCTCCGCGAATGCGCGGATCTCTTCTTTGCTGTTCACCACTTTTACGCCGCCCGCTTTACCGCGGCCGCCTGCGTGAACCTGGCATTTTACAACCCACGGGCCTGCGCCAATTTTTGATGCCGCTTCTTCGGCTTCACGCGGGGTAGTACAGGCGTATCCAACCGGAGTCGGCAGACCTGACCGGGCAAAAAGCTGTTTCGCCTGATACTCATGTAAGTTCATCTGTTCTATCCATCCTTCAGGTAATCATTATCAGGGTGTCTGCGGGTCGGGGTGCCCTGTTTGCCGGATCCGCCCACAGTCAGGTGATGACTTCAGGCCCGGCATCCGCCGGGCCCTGACCGACTACACGTCCAGCAGCAGACGGGTCGGATCTTCCAGCAGCTCTTTGATGGCGACCAGATAGCCCACAGACTCACGGCCGTCGATCAGACGGTGATCGTAAGAGAGCGCCAGGTACATCATCGGCAGGATCTCAACCTTGCCATTAACCGCCATCGGGCGATCTTTAATGGCATGCATGCCGAGGATCGCACTCTGCGGCGGGTTGATGATCGGGGTGGACATCAGCGAACCAAAGACACCGCCGTTGGTAATGGTGAAGTTACCGCCGGTCAGATCTTCCACGGTCAGCTTGCCGTCGCGCCCTTTCAGCGCCAGCTCTTTAATTTTCTTCTCGATATCTGCCATGCCGAGGGTATCGACATCGCGCAGCACCGGGGTCACCAGGCCACGCGGCGTGGAAACAGCCATACTGACATCGAAATAGTTGTGGTAAACCACATCATCGCCATCGATAGAAGCGTTCACTTCCGGGTAGCGTTTCAGCGCTTCCACCACCGCTTTCACATAGAAGGACATAAAGCCCAGACGGATGCCGTGACGCTTCTCGAACGCGTCGCCGTACTGCTTACGCAGATCCATAATCGGCTTCATGTTGACTTCGTTGAAGGTCGTCAGCATGGCGGTGGAGTTTTTCGCTTCCAGCAGACGCTCGGCTACGCGTTTGCGCAGGCGGGTCATCGGTACGCGTTTTTCCGTGCGGCCAGCCGGGGCCGGAGCCGGGGTGCTGGCAGCAGCCGGAGCTGCCGCTGGTGCAGCGCTCTGCGCCGGGCCTTTCGCCAGATGCTTCTCAACATCTTCACGGGTCAGACGACCACCAACACCGGTACCTTTGATGTCGCTGGCTTCCAGGTTGTGCTCGGCCAGCAGGCGACGGATCGCCGGGCTCAGGGCATCATTGTTCTGCTCTTCCAGCGAGGCCTGCTGGCGCTGCGCCGGTGTAGACTCTTTCTCTTCAGATTTAGCACTGCTCTCTTTGCCTGCGCTGTTGCCCTCTTTCAGACGGCCCAGAATCTGGCGGGAGGTAACGGTTGTGCCTTCCTCTTCCAGCACGGCATCAAGGATGCCGTCCGCTGACGCCGGCACTTCCAGTACCACTTTGTCAGTTTCGATTTCTACCAGCACTTCATCACGTTTAACGCTATCGCCTGGTTTTTTGTGCCAGGTTGCAACGGTCGCGTCAGCAACGGACTCAGGCAGATCGGGAACAAGAATATCTACGCTACTCATTATTTATCCTTTAATTAATTGACGTTCAGCGCGTCATTTACCAGATCTTGTTGCTGTTTCTGGTGAACGGAGAGGTATCCCACCGCCGGAGAGGCGGAGGCCGGGCGACCTGCGTAACGCAGACCTGCCCCAAACGGAATCACATCACGGAAGTGATGCTGGCTGCAGTACCATGCGCCCTGGTTCAGCGGCTCTTCCTGGCACCAGACAAAATCATGTACATGCGCGTACGGCTTCAGCGCTTCCTGTACCGCCTGGTGCGGGAACGGATAGAGCTGCTCGATGCGGACAATCGCGACATCTTTCTGGTCGTTCTTACGACGCTGTTCCAGCAAATCGTAATAAACCTTACCGGAACAGAGGATAACGCGTTTCACGCCCTGCGGATCGAGATCGTCCACTTCGCCAATTGCCGGCATAAAGGTGCCGTTCGCCAGCTCATCAAGCGTTGAAACAGCCTGCGGATGACGCAGCAGCGATTTCGGTGACATCACAATCAGCGGACGGCGCATACCGCGCAGCGCCTGACGACGCAGCATGTGGTAAACCTGCGCCGGGGTCGACGGCACGCAAACCTGCATATTCTGCTCGGCGCAGAGTTGCAGATAGCGCTCCAGACGCGCGGAGGAGTGCTCCGGGCCCTGCCCTTCATAGCCATGCGGCAGCAGCATTACCAGGCCACACATACGGCCCCATTTCTGCTCGCCGGAGCTGATGAACTGGTCGATAACCACCTGCGCACCGTTGGCGAAGTCGCCGAACTGCGCTTCCCAGATGGTGAGCGTGCGCGGCTCAGCGGTGGCGTAACCATACTCAAACGCCAGCACCGCTTCTTCCGACAGCACGGAGTCCCAGACGCGGAACGCGCCCTGGCTGTTATGCACGTGTGCCAGCGGGGTGTAAGTCGAACCGTTAGTCTGGTTATGCACCACAGCATGACGGTGGAAGAAGGTGCCGCGACCGGAGTCTTCACCGGAGAGACGCACCGGAATGCCCTCATCCACCAGCGTAGCGTAAGCCAGGGTTTCCGCGCCGCCCCAGTCAAACAGCTTGTCGCCGTTCGCCATCAGCTGACGGTCAGCGTAGATTTTCGCTACGCGGGACTGCATCTCAATCGCGTCCGGTACGGTGCTGATGCGCTTCGCCAGCTCTTGCAGGCGCTTCATCTCCACCTTGTTCGGGTAGCTCTCATCCCACTCGTGGTTGAGGTACGGCGACCAGGTGAAGGAGTGCATATTCATCGGACGCCATTCAGCGACCACGCACTCACCGGCGTCGAGCGCATCGCGGTAGACGTTAGCCATTTCGGTGGCGTCTTCCGCGGCGATGGTGGTTTCCTGCTCCAGACGGCTGGCGTAAATCTGACGCGGCGTCGGGTGCTTTTTGATTTTCTGGTACATCAGCGGCTGGGTTGCACTCGGCTCATCGGCTTCGTTATGGCCGTGACGGCGGTAGCAGACCAGGTCGATAAAGACATCGCGTTTGAAGGTATTACGGAAATCGAGCGCCAGGCGGGTGACAAAAGCCACGGCTTCCGGATCGTCCGCGTTAACGTGGAAAATCGGTGCCTGCACCATTTTACCGATATCGGTACAGTACGGCGTTGAGCGCGCATCCAGCGGGTTCGACGTGGTGAAGCCCACCTGGTTGTTGATAACGATACGCACGGTGCCGCCCACTTCGTAGCCGCGGGCTTTGGACATGTTGAGGGTTTCCTGCACCACGCCCTGGCCTGCGACCGCCGCGTCACCGTGAATGGTGATCGGCAACACTTTGTTGCTGCTCGGTTCGTCAAGGCGATCGAGACGCGCACGCACGGAACCGATAACCACCGGGCTTACGATCTCAAGGTGCGACGGGTTAAACGCCAGCGCCAGGTGAACCAGGCCGCCTTCGGTTTCAACGTCGGACGAGAAGCCCATGTGGTATTTCACGTCGCCGGTGCCGAGATGCTCTTTATGCTTGCCGGCAAACTCGTCAAACAGGTCCTGCGGCTTTTTGCCCAGCACGTTAACCAGCACGTTCAGACGACCGCGGTGCGCCATGCCCAGCACCACTTCGCGGGTGCCGCTTTTACCGGCGTGGCGGATCATCTCTTTCAGCATCGGCACCAGCGCATCGCCACCCTCAAGGGAGAAGCGTTTCGCGCCAGGGAATTTCGCGCCCAGATAGCGCTCCAGCCCTTCGGCGGCGGTCAGTTCGCTTAAGAAGCGCTTTTTCTCTTCTGCCGAGAAGCTGGATTTACCGGTGGCCGACTCGATGCGCTGCTGGATCCAGCGTTTCTCTTCGGTGCTGGTGATGTGCATGTACTCCGCGCCGATGGAGCCACAATAGGTCTCTTTCAGCGCATGGAGCAGCTCGCCCAGCGGCATAGTGTCTTTGCCGATAGCAAATGACCCGACATTGAAGCTGTTCTGGAAATCAGCTTCGGTCAGGTCATGGAATGCGGGATCGAGATCGGCGACCCTCTCCTGCTGCCATAATCCCAGCGGATCGAGATTCGCATGCTGGTGACCACGGAAGCGGTAGGCGTTAATGAGCTGCAGGACTTTGACCTGCTTAACGTTGGTATCGGGGTCGGAAATCGAGGAGGAGTAACGTGAAGCGTCCTTCGCCAGCTGGCGGAAGTAATCACGCGTTTTGGAGTGGAACTGATCCGGTTTGACTCCGGTACCTGGTAACTGCTGGAACATAGATCGCCAGTTCGCATCTACCGAGTCAGGATCGGTTAAGAAGTCTTCATAGAGCTGTTCTATCCAGCTCTGGTTAGACCCAGAGAGGTAAGAAGAGTCCAGCCAGGCTTTCATTGCGCCGTTCTGCATCGTGATCCCTTAAGCATTGTTATGCTTACTTCGCCGTGGATAACTTCGACGTACACGTACGCGCACGTCCCAGGGTTCACCTGCGGGTTCTTTGACCCGCGAAGGAACCTTTAAAAACAGCCTAATCTTCGTTGTTCGGGCTGCGACGGCGTTGGCGGCCTTCACTCACCTCGGTCACATAGTTCACTATGCTCCCCGGGATGCGCTCAATTGCCGCCTTGTCTCGCGCCAAACATCTCAATTATGTTTCAGTGGCGGTTTTTAGAGGTTTCTGCTGCTTTTACTCGCCCGGCGCGCTTGCGCTTACCGGGCTTATCAATACTGTAGGCCGGATAAGCGCAAGTGCCATCCGGCTTTACCTTTTTATGCACTGCGTTGCAGCAACATTGACTTAATGTGGCCAATGGCGCGCGTTGGGTTAAGCCCTTTCGGACATACACTGACGCAGTTCATGATGCTGTGGCAGCGGAATACGCTGAAAGCATCGCTCAGGCCATCAAGGCGCTCATCCGTTTCCGTATCGCGGCTGTCGATCAGGAAGCGGTATGCCGCCAGCAGGCCTGCCGGGCCGATGAATTTCTCCGGGTTCCACCAGAACGACGGGCAAGAGGTCGAGCAGCAGGCACAGAGAATACACTCATACAGACCGTCGAGTTTCTCACGCTGTTCAGGCCCTTGCAGGTGCTCACGCGCCGGCGGATTTTGCCCATTATTCAACAGGTAAGGCTTAATTTTTTCATATTGGGCATAGAACTGCCCCATGTCCACCACCAAATCGCGGATCACCGGCAGGCCAGGCAATGGGCGGATCACAATCTTCTTCTTGCCGTTGCCAAGCGCGGAAATCGGGGTGATACAGGCCAGCCCGTTTTTGCCGTTCATGTTCAGACCATCGGAACCGCACACCCCTTCACGGCAGGAGCGGCGGAACGACAGCGTGGAGTCGGTCTCTTTCAGCTGCATTAACGCATCAAGCAGCATCATGTCGCGACCCTCTTCCGATTCGAGGGTGTAATCCTGCATACGCGGCGCGTCGTCGACGTCCGGGTTATAGCGATAAATCGAGAATTCGAGTTTCATCAATCCTGTCTCCGCATTAATAAGTACGAATCTTCGGCGGGAACGCCGGACGCAGTTTCGGTTCCATATTGACGCTGCGACGCGTCATAGATTCCGTCTCTGGCAGGTACAGGGAGTGACACAACCAGTTCTCATCGTCACGATCCGGATAGTCGAAGCGGCTATGCGCGCCACGGCTTTCGGTACGGAAGTTGGCAGAAACCGCCGTTGCATAGGCCGTTTCCATCAGGTTATCCAGTTCCAGACACTCAACGCGCTGGGTGTTGAACTCGCTGGAGGTGTCGTCCAGACGGGCGTTTTTCAGGCGCTCGCGGATCACTTTCAGCTGCTCAAGGCCCTTCGCCATCGCATCGCCTTCACGGAAGACCGAGAAGTTGTGCTGCATACACTCTTGCAGCGCTTTACGAATGGTGACCGGATCTTCGCCATCGCGGTTGTTGTTCCAACGGTTAAGGCGCTCAAGGGAAGCGTCGATATCAGAGTCGCTGGCATCACGCAGCGCGCCCTGCTCGGCGATAGACTCCTGCAGATGCAGACCCGCCGCGCGGCCAAATACCACCAGGTCGAGCAGCGAGTTGCCGCCCAGACGGTTGGCGCCGTGTACCGATACGCAGGCGATTTCGCCTACCGCAAACAGACCCGGAATAACAACGTCTTCGCCCTGGGCGTTAACGGTCAGCGCCTGGCCGGTCACTTTGGTCGGAATACCGCCCATCATGTAGTGGCAGGTCGGAATAACCGGGATCGGCTCTTTGACCGGATCGACGTGGGCAAAGGTGCGCGACAGCTCAAGGATCCCCGGCAGGCGCGATTCCAGCACCTCTTTACCGAGGTGATCGAGTTTCAGCTTGGCGTGCGGGCCCCATGGACCATCGCAACCGCGGCCTTCGCGAATTTCGATCATGATCGAGCGCGCAACCACGTCGCGGCCCGCCAGATCTTTCGCGTTCGGCGCATAACGCTCCATAAAGCGCTCGCCATGTTTGTTCAGCAGGTAACCGCCTTCACCACGGCACCCTTCGGTGACCAGTACACCTGCGCCGGCAATACCGGTCGGGTGGAACTGCCACATTTCCATATCCTGCACCGGTACACCGGCACGCAGCGCCATCCCAACACCGTCGCCGGTGTTAATGTGTGCGTTGGTCGTGGACTGGTAAATACGCCCCGCCCCGCCGGTTGCCAGCACGGTTGCACGCGCTTTGAAGTAGACCACTTCACCGGTTTCGATACAGAGCGCCGTACAGCCGACCACCGCGCCATCCTGGTTTTTAACCAGATCGAGCGCATACCATTCGGAAAAGATGGTGGTGTGGTTTTTCAGGTTCTGCTGATAAAGGGTGTGCAACAGCGCGTGACCGGTACGGTCCGCTGCGGCCGCAGTACGTGCCGCTTGCTCGCCGCCGAAATCTTTCGACTGGCCGCCAAACGGACGCTGATAGATACGGCCATCTTCCAGACGGGAAAACGGCAGACCCATATGTTCCAGTTCCAGAATCGCTTCCGGGCCGGTTTTACACATATATTCAATGGCGTCCTGGTCACCGATATAGTCGGAGCCTTTTACCGTGTCATACATGTGCCATTCCCAGTTATCTTCATGGGTATTGCCCAGCGCAACGGTGATACCGCCCTGCGCAGAGACAGTGTGGGAACGGGTTGGAAAGACTTTAGAGAGCAGCGCACAGGTTTGCCCGCTCTGGGAAATTTGCAGCGCCGCGCGCATACCTGCGCCACCTGCGCCAATTACAACAGCATCAAATTCTCTGACTGGCAGTTTCATTACACACCCCACACCACAACGAATCCATAAATGACGTACGCGAGCAGCGCAACAACAATCACCAGCTGCAGCAGCAGGCGCGTTGCAACGTGTTTAACGTAGTCGGTCAATACCTGCCACATGCCGATCCACGCGTGGATCAGGATGGAAAAGAGCGCCAGCAGGGTAAAGACTTTCGTGAAGGCGGAGGAGAAGAAGCCCGTCCAGACACCCCAGGTCACTTCGCTATGCAGCGCGAAAAAGCCGACCATGTAGATGATGTATAACGTCAGGACAATAGCGGTAGCACGGACGAGAATAAAATCATGTACGCCGTTGCGTCCTAATGCGGAGGCGTTGCTTACCATACGAGGACTCCTGCGAGAATTGAAAGCACGACAGTGATCACAAAAGAAATATTAGCGGAACGTTTTCCTGCGGCGAAGTTCTCTTCCAGCCAGCCGAAATCCATAAACATGTGGCGAATGCCGCCGACAGCGTGATACGCCAGCGCGGTAAGGATGCCCCAGAAGATGAATTTGACGAAGAAACTGCTCATGATGGCAGAAGCGGCCTGGAAGCCCTCTTCAGATGACAGCGACAAGCCCAGTAACCACAACAGAATGCCGAGCGCCACAAACGTGATGACACCGGAAACGCGGTGGAGAATGGAAGCTATAGCCGTAACAGGAAACTGGATTGTTGTTAAATCCAGATTGACAGGTCTTTGTTTTTTCACATTTTTTATCATGAATAACGCCCACATGCTATTCTTATAGTTTCCTTCCTCCGGTCTGCGTGCGGGTCAGACAGCGTCCTTTCTATAACTGCTCGTCATGCAAAAAATGTGCTTCCATATGCTAAACGACAGGTTACAACGCTGGGTGGCTCGGGATGGCAGGGTATTCCGGAGACCTGGCCGCAGTATAGGTCGTTCACAAAATCATTACAATTAACCTACATATAGTTTGTCGGGTTTTATGCAGAACAGTGACCAAGGTCACGATAACAACATTATTTTAAAATTTAATCATCTGATTTGACAAAAGTTAAACATTCTTGTTACAAACTACGCCAGAAAGAACTTATAATGCTTAAAAGTTATGGGGTCTTGCTTTCACCTGAGAATAAGTTATGTAACAGTGTGATGGTATTGACCGATTTAATCAGGACAGTTATTAGTGATATACAGGTTTGATAAATTCGGACTGCTAAGACGCTGATTTGCTGTTTTTTCACTGTATTTTCAATGTGTATCTGCACGCGCCTATCGCTCTGTACCCTGGTATCTCCTCTTCGCAGAGCAGCGAGCTATATAACAATTCGTTAACATTGACGGTCAAGTGAAGGCAAACCCGGTGGCTGGCGGTCTTAAGCAATAAGGCGCTAAGGAGACCGTAAATGGCTGATAAGAAAGCAACCATCACCTACAATGGTGACGATGCTATTGAACTGGATGTGCTACAAGGCACGCTCGGTCAGGATGTTATTGATATCCGTAGTCTCGGTTCAAAAGGGGTTTTCACTTTTGACCCAGGTTTTACCTCAACCGCATCATGCGAATCGAAAATCACCTTTATCGACGGCGATGAAGGGATTCTGCTGCACCGTGGCTTCCCCATCGATCAACTGGCGACTGAGTCCAACTATCTGGAAGTGTGCTACATCCTGCTGTACGGCGAAAAGCCGACCCAGGCGCAGTTTGAAGAGTTCACACTGACAGTGACCCGCCACACGATGATCCATGAGCAGATCACCCGTCTGTTCCATGGTTTCCGTCGCGACTCGCACCCGATGGCGGTGCTGTGCGGCGTGACCGGCGCGCTGGCGGCCTTCTACCACGACTCGCTGGATGTGAACAACCCGCGCCACCGTGAAATCGCCGCGTTCCGTCTGCTTTCCAAAATGCCGACCGTGGCCGCGATGTGCTACAAGTACTCCATCGGTCAGCCGTTTGTTTACCCGCGCAACGACCTCTCCTATGCGGGCAACTTCCTGCACATGATGTTCTCCACGCCGTGCGAACCGTATGAAGTGAACCCGGTTCTGGAACGCGCCATGGATCGTATTCTGATCCTGCACGCTGACCATGAGCAGAATGCGTCCACCTCTACCGTGCGTACCGCAGGCTCGTCGGGCGCGAACCCGTTTGCCTGTATCGCGGCTGGTATCGCTTCCCTGTGGGGACCGGCGCACGGCGGCGCGAACGAAGCCGCGCTGAAGATGCTGGAAGAGATCAGCACCGTTAAACACATTCCTGAATTCCTGCGTCGCGCCAAAGATAAGAACGATTCGTTCCGTCTGATGGGCTTCGGTCACCGTGTCTATAAGAACTATGACCCGCGCGCCACCGTGATGCGTGAAACCTGCCACGAAGTGCTGCGTGAACTGGGCACCAAAGACGATCTGCTGGAAGTGGCGATGGAGCTGGAGCACATTGCGCTCAACGACCCGTACTTCATCGAACGCAAACTCTACCCGAACGTCGATTTCTACTCTGGCATTATTCTGAAAGCGATGGGGATCCCGTCCTCCATGTTTACGGTGATCTTCGCGATGGCGCGTACCGTGGGCTGGATTGCGCACTGGAACGAGATGCACGATGACGGCATTAAGATTGCCCGTCCACGTCAGCTCTATACCGGTTACGAAAAACGCGAGTTTTCGTCAGATCTGAAAAAAGATTAATCCCCGCTAATGCCCGGTGGCGCTGCGCTTACCGGGCCTGCAACTGCACTACCCCGTAATATTGCCCGATGGCGCTACGCTTATCGGGCCTACGATTGCCCTTCCCCGCTCAATGACACAATGACGCTGCGCTTATCGGGCCTGCGATGGTTGCGGTGGCACGGTCCGTAGGCCGGATAAGGCGTAGCCGCCATCCGGCACGTTCTCGTTTACCACTGACACCCCGGGCACCAATAAAAGGGTCGTGAGGAGAGCGTCGTCTTCTCAATGATCCCGCCACAACGCTCGCACTTCTTCCCGGCCCGGTGAAACACCTTAAAGCGAAACAGCGCCCCGTGATGCTTCTTCTCATCAACACGTCCCCGGGTCTGATATGAGAAACGCGGGATCGCTAACAACGCTTCTGCCAGCAGATCCAGCTCGCTCTCGCTAAGCTGCTCCGCTTTGCGCTGCCCGGTCAGCCCGCTGTGCCAGAGAATTTCGACGCGCAAATAGTTACCTAATCCTGCGAGAAACGCCTGATCGAGCAGCAGCCCGGCAAACTGCCGACGCCGAAAGCGCGGCGAGAGCAAACGCGCTTTCACCTCCTCCACCGTCAGGCGCATATCCAGCACATCCGGCCCTACGCGCAGCAAAAAGGGGTGCTGCGCCAGTTGCTCCGGCGTCAGCAATGCAATCTCCGAGGCGCTGTAGAGCAAAATCGCTTTATCTGCCGCCTGCAAACGCACGCGCAGCACGCGGTTGGTTTCTGGTATCTCCCCCGCCTTCACCACGCGCCAGACGCCGTAAAGCTGATTGTGGCTATAAAGTGTTAACCCGCCGGAAAAGTGCGTTAACAGCGCTTTGCCGCGTGTCTCAATGGCATCGATCTGCTGCCCCACCAGCCCGGCGGCATAATCAGTAAGATGCGGCTGGGCAAACCAGACCTCGGTCAGCGGCTTACCCTTAATCGCGGCTTCCAGCGTATCCGCCGCGCGGCGGATCTCCGGTCCTTCCGGCATGAAAACTCCTTATCAGCGTGATGAAACGGTAATGCCTTCGGCAATAAACGCGGCGCGTAAACGGCGGGCAAAGGCGAGCGCATGCGCGCCGTCCCCATGCAGACAGACCGTCTGCGCGTTAACGGGCGCATAGTCCCCCTCAACGCTTTTGACGCGCCCGCACTGCACCATCTCCAGCGTCTGTGTCAGCGCCAGCTGCTCATCCTCAATCAGTGCGCCCGGCTCACCGCGCGGCACAAGCTGCCCACTGGCCTGATAACCACGATCGGCAAACACCTCTTCACGCGTGGCTAACCCCAGCCGCTCGCCTGCGCGGATCAGCTCGCTGCCCGCCAGCCCGACCAGTATTAGACCAGGATTGAGATCCCGCACCGCGCGAGCGATAGCATCGGCAAGCGCCGTATCTTGCGCCGCCTGGTTGTAGAGCATGCCGTGGGGTTTCACATGCGAAAGGCTCGCGCCGCGGGATTTCGCCAGCGCCGCCAACGCGCCACACTGGTAGAGCACTTCGCTATAGACCACTTCCGGCGCGGTGGACATTCTCTTGCGGCCAAAATTTTCGCGATCGAGAAACGACGGGTGCGCGCCGATAGCGACATCGTTCGCCAATGCCTGCTCAATACAGGTGAGCATGGTGGCGGCATCACCGGCGTGAAAGCCGCAGGCGATATTCACCGAACTCACCACCTGCATCAGCGCGCGGTCGTTGTCGGCAAAGCCTTCGCCGATATCGGCGTTTAAATCAATCCGCATCGCGCAGCCGCCATGCCAGTTGATCGAGGAACAGCCGCTGTTCGCGCCGCGCCTGCAGCGCTTCGTCGAGCGAGCACTGCACAAAGTGCACGGGCTGACCGAGGCGAATTTGCGCCAGACGGTAGAGATCGGCTTCGATAATGCAGGCAATACGCGGATAACCACCGGTGGTCTGGCAATCATTCATCAACACAATCGGCTGACCATTTGCGGGCACCTGGATAACGCCGGGCAGCAGCCCGTGAGAGAGCAGATCCCGCTCGGTTGTGCGCACCAGCGGCTGCCCCTGCAGGCGGTAGCCCATGCGGTTGCTCTGCGGGTTGATATGCCATGGCAGACGCCAGAATGCCTCCTGGGAGGCGGCATCAAATTCGTGATACTCCGGCCCCGGCAAGGCGCGGATACGGTTTGTCCACAATAGCTGTTTCACGCCCTGCTGCGCGCTGAAGTCCCGCGCAGGTGTGCCGAGCGGCAGCGTGTCGCCATCGCGCAGCAAACGCCCCTCCAGCCCGCCGATAGCGGTTTTCAGATCGGTACTGCCCGATCCCATCACCTCCGGCAGATCGAAACCGCCTGCGACTGCGAGATAACTGCGCACGCCAAAGCGCGGGCGATTCAGCACCAGCCGCTGCCCGGCCTTCGCCGCAAAGCGCCAGCCGGTCCAGACGTCAGTGCCATCAAGTGTCGCATCGCAGCCCGCGCCGGTGAGAGCAAACCAGCAATCGCGGGCGAACTCCACTTCGCACTGACCGAGGGTGATCTCAAGTGCGGCAGCATCCGGCGCGTTGCCGACCAGCGCATTGGCAATCTCCAGCGCCGGGCCATCGAGCGCGCCGCTGTAGCTGACACCGGACTGACGCAGGCCGATGCGCTTACCACCCTGCAACGAGGTGTACATCCCCGCGCGATGAATTGTTAACATACGCCCTCCTTGCGCGGGATAAAGCGCAGCGTATCGCCAGGCCGCAGCAGCGACGGCTCCGCCAGGCGCGGGTTAAATAGCGTCAGATCGGTACGCCCAATCAGGTTCCAGCCGCCGGGGCTGGCTAGCGGGTAAATCCCAGTTTGCGCACCGCCAATGCCGACCGACCCGGCAGGCACGCTAATGCGCGGCTCCGCCCGGCGTGGTGTGGTGAGCGCCTCCGGCATGCCGCCGAGATAGGGGAAACCGGGCTGAAAACCGATAAACCACACCCGGTATTCGATAGAGGCGTGCAGCTCCACGACCTGCTTTTCGCTCATGCCGCAGTGGTCGGCGACATGCGCCAGATCCGGCCCGGCCTCGCCGCCGTAAACCACCGGGATCTCAATGGCCCGTGACTCCGGCTCCAGCGCCTCGCTCTCTTCCCACCAGCGCTGCAGATGCTCAATCGCATCGAGCGCCAGCGTGGTGGGATCGCGCAGCACAACGGTAACGTTATTCATCCCCGGGATCGCTTCCACCACCTCCGGAAATGTCGCCAGCCGCTGCGTCAGCCGCCAGATACGCTTTTGCGTCGCCAACTGCACCGGTGGCTCCAGCTCCAGCACGACGGCGGTTTCGCCTAACAGATAACAACGCGCTCGCTGCACTTGCCTGCTCCTTACGCCGGGTTAGGGATATCGATAAAGGTCACATCCAGATCGGTATTGGCGGTCAGCCACTCGCCGAGGGCGCGAATGCCGCCGCGCTCGGTGGCGTGGTGCCCCGCGGCGAAGAAGTGCAGCCCCTGCTCGCGCGCGGAGTGAATAGTCTGCTCAGATACTTCGCCGGTGATAAAGGCATCGACGCCGAAGGCCGCGGCTTTATCAATAAAGCCCTGACCGCCGCCGGTGCACCACGCCACGCGTTTGATGGTGGCAGGCCCGGTATCGCCGCACCACAGCGGTTTACGCCCGAGACGCGCTTCGATCCACGATGCCAGTTCGAGACCGGGAACCGGCATCGACAGCTCGCCCCACGGCACCAGCGGTTCAATCTCCCCTTGCACCGTGATGCCGAGCAGTGCAGCAAGTTGCACGTTATTCCCCAGCTCCGGATGGGCGTCGAGGGGCAGATGCCAGCCGTAGAGGTTGATATCGTTCGCCAGCAGGGTTTTCAGGCGGTTGCGCTTCATGCCGCGAATAATCGGCGCTTCGTTTTTCCAGAAGTAACCGTGATGCACGATCACCGCATCAGCTTCAAGGCGCACGGCTTCATCCAGCAGCGCCTGGCTTGCAGTGACGCCGGTGACGATTTTGCGGATCTCTTCTCGCCCCTCAACCTGCAGACCGTTCGGGCCGTAATCGCTGAACGCCGCACTGTTGAGTTTTTCGTTAATCAATTTTTCCAGTTCGGTATTTTTCATGCTCACTCTCTACCCTTTTCGCGCGGCTTCATAGGCCGCCAGCGTGGCGCTTCGCGCCTGTTTATGATCGACAATCGGGCGTGGATAATCGAGCTTAACGCCCTGCTTATCTGCCCAGACCCAGGGTTGATGGATAGCCTTCGGCGGCACGGTTTTCAGCTCCGGCAGCCAGCGGCGAATAAACTCGCCGTCCGCATCGAAGCGCTCCCCCTGGGTGGTCGGGTTGAAGATACGGAAGTATGGCGCGGCATCGGTGCCGGTCGAGGCCGCCCACTGCCAGCCGCCGTTATTCGCCGCATAATCGCCATCCACCAATTGAGCCATAAAATAGCGCTCTCCCACCCGCCAGTCGATAAGCAGGTCTTTGATCAGGAAGCTGGCGGTAATCATACGCAGACGGTTGTGCATCCAGCCGGTCTCATTCATCTGACGCATCGCTGCATCAACAATCGGATAGCCGGTCATCCCCTTTTTCCATGCTTCCAGATGCTGCGGGTTATCCTGCCACTGCACCTTTTCCGTCCACGTAATAAACGGGCGGTGCTTACACAGCGCCGGATAGTAGGTGATGAGATGGCGATAAAATTCGCGCCAGATAAGCTCACTCAGCCACACCGCGCCCGGCCCGCCCTCCAGCACACCCGGCTGCTCAGCGAGCAAGCGATGCAGACACTGGCGCGGCGAGAGCGCGCCGATGGCGAGGCTGGCGGATAGACGACTGGTGCCCTCAATAGCCGGGAAATCGCGCTGCTGCTCATACTCTGCCACCTGATGCTGGCAGAAGTGGCGCAAGCGGGCGATGGCCTGCTTCTCATCCGGCGGGAAAAGCTTTTCGTCAAAGGGCTGTTGCGGGTAGTTGAGCGACAGCGGCTCCACCTTGAGCGCTCCGCCTTCGCGCGGCTGCGGCGCAGCGACGCACTCCGGCAGATCCTCTTTTAAACGGCGCAAAAAGGCGTTTTTAAAGGGGGTGAAGACCTTAAACATCTCGCGATTGCCGGTCATCACGCTGCCGGGTGCCAGCATCACGCTGTCATCAAACCCCTGGCAGGCGACGTTAGGCAGCGCTTTCTCCACCGCCGCATCGCGCTGGCGCTCGTTAAGCTCGTATTGATAGTTGTAAAACAGGTGGCTGACCTGCTGCTGTTCGCAGACCTCAGCGACTGCCTGCACGCTGGCGGCAAAGTCATCCACTTCGCGGTAGATAAGCTCAATGCCGCGCTCGGCGAGCGCCTGTTGCAGCGCATTGAGATGGGACTCAATCAGTGCAGCCTGTCGCGGTGCCATCAGGTGCTGCTGCCACTGCTTCGGCGTGGCGATAAAGAGGGCTTTTACTGTTGCGTTCGCGCTGCGGCAGGCCGCCGCCAGCGCGAAGTTATCGTGCACGCGCAAATCCGTGCGAAACCAGACCAGATGGGTGGTCATAATGCTCCTAATGTCCGTAACGTAAGCGCAGCGCTTCCGGCCAGGGGTCAAAATAGCGCTGTCCGGAGAGATAAGCGTCCGGGAACTCAGCCATATAGTGTTTCAGTAAGGTGACGGGCGCCAGCAGCGGCTGAATGCCCTGGCGGTAGCTGTCGATCAGCTTCGACAGCTCTTCACGCTGGCGGGCATTGAGCTGCTTGCGGAAGTAGCCCTGCACATGCATCAGCACATTGGTGTGGTTACGGCGGGTTGCCTGGTGTGAGAGCAGATCCATCAGGCGCTGGCGATACTCCACAAACCACTCGTCGAGAGAGGCCCACTCATGGATGGCGGCGACAAAACGCCCCAGCTCGCGGTACTTCGGCTGAGAGTGCGCCAGCAGCAGCAGCTTATAGCGGCTGTGGTAGGCGATCAGTTCGCCACGCGTCAGGCCGCGCTCGCGCACGCTGTTAAGTTCATGCAGGGCGTAAATACGCTCAACAAAGTTCTCACGGATGTGGGGATCGTGCAGGCGACCATCCTCTTCCACCGGCAGCCACGGATGGGTCTCCATCAGAATGTCGGTAAAGATGCCGCGCCCGGCTTTGCGGTTGTTTTTGCCATCCGCGTCGTATATGCGCACCCGCTCCATGCCGCAGGAGGGGGATTTGGCGCAGACGATGTAGCCGCACAAATGGTCGAGACGGCTGACGCGCTCGCGGGAGAAGTGCGCCATCTGCTCGGTTAAATCTCCTTCCCGCTTGTCGCTAAAGCGCAGCGAAACTCCGCTCTCCTCTTTGACCAACCGCAGCGCCGGACGTGGCACCGGCAGGCCAATGGCCATCTCCGGGCAGACTGGCTCAAAACGCATCCACGGTGATAGCTCTTCAACTGCGAAGGCAAGCCGCTTATGGCCGCCGTCAAAACGGACTTGTTCCCCTAATAAACAGGCACTGATGCCGACAGGGATTTTCTCACTCATAGCGACTCCTTGATTAGACATAATCATTGTAGTCAAAGGCCGCAGGTAAAAAAAAGCCACCGCAAGTGCGGTGGCGCGATCGGGTTGCTGTGTGTAGCCCGATTAATAAAAGTCGCAGGTTGCTTTTTCTGCTTGATCCATCCATACCGGTTTCTCGCTGGTCTTAGCCCAGACGCGGTGCAGATAGCTGTAGAACCGTGCGCGATCCTTCCAGAACAACATCACCGGCAGTGCCAGCAGGCCCGCCGCAACGGCGAAAGCACGACGCATCAGCACAATGTGCGCTGGAAACATTTTGTATGTGTTCATAAATCTCTCCCCTTTGTCAGGCCGGTATCGGGCACAGGAAAAAAGTTACCGCAGCGGTAAGTGAGTAACGAAAAAACGCTGCGAGACTGAAATCTGCTCAAAATAATACCGGTTTGTTTGTAATTTTACTACTCATCCGACCACTATTTTTAGCTGATGCGCATTTATTTACACGCAATCCGTAAATAAGTTACAAAGAGGTTAAATTAATAATAACCATCGGTTAAATAATGGTTTTGAATGTTGCATTTGCGAAACGGAGCCGCTGGAGCAATCGGAACCGTGTAGGCCGGATAAGCGGTACGCGCCATCCGGCAACAGGCGTTGCATGTTGCACTGGTGGAAGGGTTCCGTTCACCATACGTGGTGGGGTTTCATTGACCTTTTATGCGGTGAACGGGACAAGGGGGGGACCGCTCCCCCCTTGTCAATCCCCGCGGCCCCGCGAGGAAATCGGTGCTGCGCACTGCGCTCACCTCCCGCGTGCCTGACTGTGGCCGGCTCGACTCGACTTGCTCGCCCGTACCGGGACTCGCTCCCTGTCTCGGTTCGCCTCTGTCCGCCATCCATGGCGTCCAGACCTTGTCATTCACGCTTCGGTTCGCCGATTTCAGCGGGGACACAACCCCATCGCTGTCATTTTGCAGATAACAGCAAAGTCGGTATCGCTGATACATTGCCGGATGGCGCTGGCGCTTATCCGGCCTACGCCGTTTCAGCGGTCTCCGTTTTTGTAGGCCGGATAAGGCGGAGCCGCCATCCGGCAAATGTGCCGCGGTGATAATGCCGGATGGCGCGTAAACGCTTATCCGGCCTACAAAACGTTCATTTCCCATCCATTTTTATACTTTTTTTACACCTCGCCCGGGGATTTTTGCGAAATCTTTGCGCCTGAAAAATTAGCCTCTCTGCACATCCTTAAATCACCCCGGAGGTGAACTGTGAGTGCAGGCGTGCTAATCGGCATCGTGCTGGTTTTCCTGTTATTGGGCTACCTGATTTACGCCCTGTTAAACGCGGAGGCATTTTAATGGCCGCTCAAGCGTTTCTTCTGGTTGCCGGCTTTTTGCTGGTGCTGTTCCTGCTGGCGCGCCCGCTTGGTTCGCTGCTGGCGAAGCTGATTTCCGGTCAGCCTTTGCCGGGCGTTGGCGTGGTGGAAAACCTGCTCTGGCGCGGGTTGGGTATCGACACCCGAGAAATGAGCTGGCGGCACTACCTGCTGGCGATCCTGTGGCTCAATCTGCTGGGCCTCGCCCTGCTGTTTGCCCTGCTGATGCTGCAAGGCATCCTGCCGCTGAACCCGCAGAACCTGCCTGGCCTCTCCTGGCACCTGGCACTCAACACTGCGGTCAGCTTTGTCAGCAATACCAACTGGCAATCCTACGCCGGTGAAAGCACGCTGAGTTACTTGAGCCAGATGGTCGGCCTGACGGTGCAGAACTTCCTCTCTGCCGCCACCGGCATCGCGGTAGTGTTTGCCCTGATCCGCGCCTTCGCCCGCCGCAGCATGGAGACGCTGGGCAACGCGTGGGTCGATCTGACGCGCATTACGCTCTGGGTATTGCTGCCGCTGGCGCTGCTGATCGCCCTCTTTTTCATCCAGCAAGGCACGCTGCAAAACCTGCTCCCCTACCAGCCCTACACCTCTCTCGAAGGGGTTCAGCACCTGATGCCAATGGGCCCGGTCGCCTCGCAGGAAGCGATTAAAATGCTTGGCACCAACGGCGGCGGTTTCTTTAACGCCAACTCCTCCCATCCGTTTGAAAACCCTACCGCGCTGACCAACTTTGTGCAGATGCTGGCGATCTTCCTGATCCCTGCCGCGCTCTGTTTCGCCTTTGGTGAAGCGGTGAGTGACCGTCGCCAGGGGCAGATGCTGCTGTGGGCGATGTCGATAATCTTTGTCGTCTGTGTGGCAATTGTGATGCGGGCCGAGTGGCTAGGTAACCCGCACTTCCTGACGCTCGGCGGCGACAGCACCATCAACATGGAAGGTAAAGAGAGCCGCTTCGGCATTCTCGCCAGCAGCCTTTATGCCGTGGTGACTACCGCTGCTTCCTGCGGTGCGGTCAACGCCATGCATGACTCCTTTACCGCACTCGGCGGCATGATCCCGATGTGGTTAATGCAGATTGGCGAAGTGGTGTTTGGCGGCGTCGGCTCAGGTCTCTACGGCATGCTGCTGTTTGTCCTGCTGGCGGTGTTTATCGCCGGGCTGATGATTGGCCGCACGCCGGAGTTCCTCGGTAAAAAAATTGATGTCCGCGAAATGAAGATGACCGCACTGGCGATCCTCGTCACTCCGGCGCTGGTGTTGATTGGCACGGCGCTGGCGATGATGACCGACGCCGGGCGCAGCGGCATGTTCAACCCCGGCATTCATGGCTTTAGTGAAGTGCTGTATGCCGTCTCCTCCGCCGCCAACAACAACGGCAGCGCCTTTGGTGGCCTGAGCGCCAACACGCCTTTCTGGAACTGTCTGCTCGCCTTCTGCATGTTTTTCGGCCGCTTCGGTGTGATTGTGCCGGTGCTGGCGATTGCTGGCTCGCTGGTGAGTAAAAAGATACAGCCCACCAGTTCCGGCACCCTGCCGACCCACGGCCCGCTCTTTATTGGCCTGCTGATCGGCACCGTGCTGCTGGTTGGCGCATTGACCTTTATTCCTGCCCTGGCCCTTGGTCCGGTGGCGGAATACCTTCAGTTTTGAGTCTGGCGGAGACCACTATTATGAGTCGCAAACAACTGGCCCTGTTTGACGCGAACCTTGTTCGCCAGGCGCTGATGGGTTCCTTAACCAAATTAAGCCCGCAGGTGCAGTGGCGTAACCCGGTGATGTTTATCGTCTGGATCGGCAGCCTGCTCACCACCTTGTTGGCAATCGCTATGGCAACCGGTCACCTGGTCGGTAACGCGTGGTTTACCGGTGCGATCAGCCTCTGGCTGTGGGTGACGGTGCTGTTTGCCAACTTCGCCGAAGCGCTGGCGGAAGGGCGCAGTAAAGCGCAGGCCAACAGCCTGAAAGGGGTGAAAAAGACGGTCTTTGCCCGCAAACTGCGCGCGCCACAGCACGATGCACCGATGGATCATGTTCCGGCAGATGAGTTACGCAAAGGGGATATCGTGCTGGTTGAAGCAGGCGACATTATTCCCTGCGACGGCGAGGTGATCGAGGGCGGCGCGTCGGTGGATGAGAGCGCCATTACCGGTGAATCCGCGCCGGTGATCCGCGAGTCCGGTGGCGATTTTGCCTCCGTGACCGGCGGCACGCGCATCCTCTCTGACTGGCTGGTGATCCAGTGCAGCGTTAACCCAGGCGAAACCTTTCTCGATCGCATGATCGCCATGGTTGAAGGTGCCCAGCGCCGCAAAACGCCTAATGAGATCGCGCTGACCATTCTGCTGGTGGCGCTGACTATTGTCTTTCTGCTGGCGACCGCCACGCTGTGGCCCTTCTCCCTTTACGGTGGCACGGCGGTCAGCGTCACGGTGCTGGTTGCGCTGCTGGTCTGCCTGATCCCGACCACCATCGGCGGCCTGCTGTCGGCGATTGGCGTGGCGGGGATGAGCCGCATGCTGGGTGCGAATGTGATCGCCACCAGCGGTCGCGCCGTCGAGGCAGCGGGCGATGTCGATGTGCTGCTGCTGGATAAAACCGGCACCATCACCCTCGGCAACCGCCAGGCGTCGGACTTTCTGCCCGCGCGCGGCGTCGATGAGAAGACGCTGGCCGATGCTGCCCAGCTCTCTTCGTTGGCCGATGAAACCCCGGAAGGGCGCAGCATTGTGATCCTCGCCAAGCAGCGCTTTAACCTGCGCGAGCGGGATATGCAGAGCCTGCAAGCCACCTTCGTCCCCTTTACCGCGCAAACGCGCATGAGCGGAATTAACGTGCAGGATCGCATGATCCGCAAAGGCTCAGTGGATGCCATTCGTCGCCATATCGAGGCCAATGGCGGTACTTTCCCGGCGGATGTTGAGACGGTGGTGGAAAATGTGGCCCGCCAGGGCGCGACGCCGCTGGTGGTAGCGGAAGGGGCTAACGTACTGGGCGTTATCGCGCTGAAAGATATCGTCAAAGGCGGCATTAAAGAGCGCTTCGCCCAGTTGCGTAAGATGGGCATCAAAACGGTGATGATCACCGGCGATAACCGCTTAACCGCCGCGGCAATTGCCGCCGAAGCGGGCGTGGATGACTTCCTCGCCGAAGCGACGCCGGAAGCGAAGCTGGCGCTGATTCGTCAATACCAGGCCGAAGGTCGGCTGGTGGCGATGACCGGCGACGGCACCAACGATGCCCCGGCGCTGGCGCAGGCGGATGTCGCGGTGGCAATGAACTCTGGTACCCAGGCGGCGAAAGAGGCGGGGAACATGGTCGATCTCGACTCGAACCCGACCAAGCTGATTGAGGTGGTGCATATCGGCAAACAGATGCTGATGACGCGCGGATCGCTCACCACCTTCAGTATTGCCAATGACGTGGCGAAGTATTTTGCCATCATCCCTGCGGCGTTTGCGGCCACCTATCCGCAGCTCAACGCGCTGAACGTGATGCATCTGCACTCCCCCTCTTCGGCGATTTTGAGTGCGGTGATCTTTAACGCGCTGGTGATTGTGTTCCTCATCCCGCTGGCGCTGAAAGGCGTGAGCTACAAGCCGCTGACCGCCTCGGCGATGCTGCGCCGCAACTTGTGGATTTACGGTCTGGGCGGTCTGCTGGTGCCGTTTATCGGTATCAAAGCAATCGATCTGCTGCTCACGCTGTTTGGCCTGGTTTAAGGAGTGAAAAAGATGGCTTTATTACGTCCCGCCTTTCTGCTTTTAATACTGCTGACGTTTATTACCGGCGGGCTTTACCCGCTGCTGACCACCGCCCTTGGGCAGTGGTGGTTTCACGACCAGGCGAACGGCTCGCTGATCGAGCAAGGCGACACGGTGCGCGGCTCCCGCCTGCTGGGCCAGGATTTTACCGCGCCGGGCTATTTTCACGGTCGCCCTTCCGTGACCGCCGATGCGCCTTATAATCCGATGGCTTCGGGCGGCAGTAATCTGGCGGGCAGCAACCCGGAGCTGGATAAGCAGGTGGCCGAACGCGTGGCGCAGCTGCGCGCGGCAAACCCGCACTCACCAAAAGCGATTCCGGTGGAGCTGTTAACCACCTCCGCCAGCGGGCTGGATGGTCAACTCTCGCCGCAGGCGGCCAGCTGGCAGATCCCGCGCGTGGCGCAAGCGCGCGGCTTGTCGGTGCAGACGGTCAATGATTTGGTTAATAGATACACCGATACACCGCTGGTTAACTTCCTCGGTCAGCCGGTGGTGAATGTGGTTGAACTTAATCTGGCGCTGGATGCGCTGAAGGACAAATAACGCATGAGTGATGAGCCGTTGCGCCCCGACCCCGACCGCCTGCTGGAGCATGCTGCAACGGCACACCGGGGCAAACTGAAGATCTTCTTTGGTGCCTGCGCCGGGGTAGGTAAAACCTTTGCCATGTTGCAGGAAGCGCAGCGGCTGCGGGCGCAGGGGCTGGATGTGCTGCCAGGCGTGGTAGAGACGCACGGGCGCAAAGAGACCGCCGCGCTGATGGCGGGCCTGCCCCTGCAACCCGTGCGGCGCATCGCCCATCGCGGGCGCGTGGTGCATGAGTTTGATCTCGACGCCGCCCTTGCGCGGCGTCCGGCGCTGATTTTGATGGATGAGCTGGCGCACAGTAACGCTCCCGGCTCGCGTCACCCGAAACGCTGGCAGGATGTGGAGGAGCTGCTGGAAGCAGGCATCGACGTCTTTACCACCGTCAACGTTCAGCATCTGGAGAGCCTGAATGATGTAGTCAGCGGCGTCACCGGCATTCAAGTGCGCGAAACGGTGCCCGATCCCTTTTTTGATAGCGCTGATGAGATTGTGCTGGTCGACCTGCCGCCGGACGATCTGCGCCAGCGGCTGCATGAAGGCAAAGTCTATATTGGTGGCCAGGCGGAGCGCGCCATTGAGCACTTCTTTCGCAAAGGCAATCTGATTGCACTGCGCGAGCTGGCGCTACGGCGCACCGCCGACCGGGTGGATGACCAGATGCGCGCCTGGCGCGATCGCCTCGGTGAAGAGAAGGTGTGGCATACGCGCGACGCCATTCTGCTCTGCGTCGGTCACGGCGCGGGTAACGAGAAATTGATCCGCACCGCAGCGAGGCTGGCAGCCAAACTCGGTAGCGCCTGGCATGCGGTCTATGTTGAAACCCCTACCCTGCACAAATTACCGGAGTCACAGCGGCGGGCGATCTTAAGCGCCCTGCGGCTGGCCCAGGAGCTGGGCGCCGAGACCGCAACCCTCGCCGATCCGGCGGAAGATCGCGCGATACTGCGCTACGCCCGCGAACATAACCTCGGCAAGATCCTGATTGGCCGCCGCGATAACCGCCGCTGGTGGCACCGCGAATCCTTTGCCGACCGCCTGGCGCGCCGCGCGCCGGATCTCGATCTGGTGATTATCGCCCTGCAGGAGAGCACCCAGCCGCTGCCTGCGCGCAGCGGTGATTCGCGCCCCTTTTTCGACCGCTGGCGCGTGCAGCTTACCGGTTGCGCGGTCGCGCTGGCGCTTTGCGCGGCAATCACTTTTATCGCCTTGCAGTGGCTGACGGCCTTTGAAGCCACCAACCTGGTGATGATCTACTTGCTGGGCGTGGTGCTGGTGGCGCTGTTCTATGGCCGCTGGCCATCGGCTTTCGCCACGGTGATTAACGTCATCAGCTTCGATCTCTTTTTTATCTCGCCGCGCGGCACGCTGGCGGTGTCGGATGTGCAGTATCTGCTCACCTTCGGCGTGATGCTGACCGTCGGGCTGGTGATTGGCAACCTCACCGCAGGCGTGCGTTACCAGGCGAGAGTGGCGCGTTACCGTGAGCGGCGCACGCGTCATCTCTATGAGATGTCGAAAGCACTGG
This sequence comes from Kosakonia sp. CFBP8986, assembly GCF_034044935.1. NCBI lineage: Bacteria > Pseudomonadati > Pseudomonadota > Gammaproteobacteria > Enterobacterales > Enterobacteriaceae > Kosakonia > Kosakonia sp. CFBP8986. Next base: position 76,760 of record NZ_JAXCXB010000008.1, read on the forward strand.
CGGCGGGGCGCAATAATCAGGATATCGCCGCCACCAGCGAAACGTTTATTCACTCCACCTTTGAGGCGCGCAGCAAACTGCTGCTGCCGAATAGCGAAGGCAAACTGGCGGCGGTAACGGAAAACCAGGGCATGACGCCATGGGATGATGCCATCGCCCGCTGGAGTTTTGATAAGGGACAGCCTGCGGGCGCGGGTACCGATACGCTGCCCGGCGTGCCGTATCAAATTTTGCCGCTGAAAAATGACGATACGGTGTATGGCTTGCTGATTGTCGAGCCAGCGAATCTGCGCCAGCTGATGATCCCCGAGCAGCAGCGTCTGCTGGAGACCTTCACCCTGCTGGTGGCGAATGCGCTTGAGCGCCAGGCACTGGCGACGCGCGAAGAGCAGGCGCGGCTTGCAAGCGAGCGCGAGAGCCTGCGCAACTCGCTGCTGGCTGCCCTCTCCCACGATCTGCGCACCCCGCTGACGGTGCTGTTTGGTCAGGCGGAGATCCTGACGCTCGATCTCGCCAGCGAAGGGTCGAAACATGCCCCGCAGGCCAACGAGATCCGCCAGCATGTGCTCAACACCACCCGGCTGGTCAATAATCTGCTGGATATGGCGCGCATCCAGTCTGGCGGCTTTAATTTAAAACGCGAGTGGCTGACGCTGGAAGAGGTGGTCGGCAGTGCGCTGCGCACGCTGGAGCCAGTAATGGGCGGGCGGCAGATTGCGCTGTCGCTACCCGACCCGCTGATGCTGGTACATGTTGATGGCCCGCTGTTTGAGCGGGTGTTGATCAACCTGCTGGAAAACGCGGTGAAATATGCCGGATCCGGCGCGCAGATTGGTATTGAATCGCACAGCACACCGAGCGACTGGACGCTGGAGGTGTGGGATAACGGGCCGGGGATCCCGCCGGGCCAGGAGCACGCCATTTTTGAAAAATTTGCGCGCGGCACCAAAGAGTCGGCCATCCCCGGCGTTGGCCTTGGGCTGGCGATTTGCCAGGCGATTGTCGAGGTGCATGGCGGCACCATCGACGCGCAAAACCGTCCGCAGGGAGGCGCGCGCTTTTATGTTACACTCGCGCGGGAAACGCCCCCGCAACTGGATGAATTACCCGAGGATCTGTGATTAACGTTCTGATTGTCGAAGATGAACAGGCCATCCGCCGCTTTCTGCGCACCGCGCTGGAAGCTGAGGGGCTGCGCGTGCACGAAGCGGAGACGCTGCAGCGCGGGTTAATTGAAGCGGCAACGCGCAAGCCGGATTTGGTGATCCTCGACCTCGGTTTGCCGGACGGTGACGGTCTCGATTTTATTCGCGATGTGCGCCAGTGGAGCCAGATGCCGATTATTGTCCTGTCAGCACGCATCGAAGAGAGCGACAAGATCGCCGCGCTCGATGCCGGCGCGGATGATTACCTCAGTAAACCCTTCGGCATTGGCGAATTACAGGCACGGTTGCGTGTCGCGCTGCGCCGCCATGCCGCCAGCACGCCGGGCGAACCGGTGATCACCTTTGGCGATATCCGTGTCGATCTTGCCAGCCGCCGCATCCAGCGCGGCGATGAGGAGATCCACCTGACGCCGATTGAGTTTCGTCTGCTGGCGGTGCTGCTCAACAACCACGGCAAGGTGCTGACTCAGCGGCAATTGTTAAGCCAGGTGTGGGGGCCAAATGCCGTTGAGCATAGCCACTATCTGCGAATTTATATGGGGCATTTGCGCCAGAAGCTGGAGAGCGATCCGGCGCGCCCGCGTCATCTGTTGACCGAGACCGGGATCGGATATCGGTTTATGTTGTGAGGCAGGCGAGAGAGTAACCGTTTGATTGCCGGATGGCGCTGCGCTTATCCGGGTAATGTGTTTGATGCAGTTGTAGGTCGGATAAGGCGTCAGCCGCCATCCGACACAAAAAAGGCTCCCGAGGGAGCCTTTTTGCTGTGCCGCGATTTACGCGTTTTTCAGCACTTCGCTGACAATTTCCACCGCTTCTTTCTCAATCAGCTTACGGTGTTCGTCGCCGAGGAAGCTTTCACAGTAGATTTTGTAGGCGTCTTCGGTGCCGGACGGACGCGCGGCAAACCAGCCGTTGTCGGTCATCACTTTCAGGCCGCCAATCGAGGCGCCGTTGCCCGGTGCTGCGGTCAGGCGAGCGGTGATCGCATCGCCCGCCAGCGTGCTGGCGCTCACCATCTCAGGCGAGAGTTTGGACAGTGCCGCTTTCTGTGCGGAGGAGGCCGCAGCCTGCAGACGGTTGTAGCTTGGCGCGCCAAAGCGGGCAGCCAGTTCGTCATAGTGCTGCTGCGGGTTTTTGCCGGTCACCGCAGTGATCTCCGCTGCCAGCAGGCACATGATGATGCCGTCTTTGTCCGTGGACCACGGCGTACCGTCGAAGCGCAGGAACGAGGCACCGGCGCTCTCTTCGCCGCCGAAGCCGAAGCTGCCGTCGTGCAGACCATCCACAAACCACTTAAAGCCTACCGGCACTTCCACCAGCTTACGGCCAAGGTCGTTAACCACACGGTCGATCATTGCAGAGGAGACCAGCGTCTTACCGACAGCGACATCTTTGCCCCACTGTGGACGATGCTGGAACAGATAGTTGATCGCTACAGCCAGGTAGTGGTTCGGGTTCATCAGGCCAGCCGGGGTGACGATGCCGTGGCGGTCGTAATCCGGGTCGTTGGCGAAGGCGAGGTCAAACTTATCGCGCAGCGCCAGCAGACCGGCCATTGCACACTCAGAGGAGCAGTCCATACGGATCGCGCCATCTTTGTCGAGATGCATAAAGCGGAAAGTCTGATCGACTTCATCATTCACGATAGTGAGGTCGAGCTTGTAGTGCTCGGCGATACGTTTCCAGTACTCAATACCGGAGCCGCCCAGCGGATCGACGCCCAGTTTCAGGCCCGCTTTCTGGATCGCCGCCATATCGACGATCTCCGCCAGCCCTTCAATAAACGGCTGCACCAGATCTTTTTCAGTGACGTGACCAGAGGCCATCGCAGCATCCAGCGAAATGCGTTTCACGCCTTTCAGACCGTCGGCCAGCAGCGAGTTAGCGCGATCTTCCACCACTTTAGTGACGTTGGTGTCGGCCGGGCCGCCGTTTGGCGGGTTGTATTTGATGCCGCCATCTTCCGGCGGGTTGTGGGACGGCGTGATCACGATACCATCCGCCTGCGCACCACCGTTTTTGTTGTGCACAAGAATGGCGTTAGAGATGGCAGGTGTCGGCGTAAAGCCGTTATTTTCCTGCACAATGATATCAACGCCGTTGGCAGCCAACACTTCCAGCACGGAGATAAACGCCGGCTCAGAGAGGGCATGGGTGTCTTTACCGACATAGCACGGCCCGGTGATGCCGTTTTTCGCACGCTCTTCGGCAATCGCCTGCGCAATGGCAACGATGTGCGGCTCGTTAAAGCTGTGACGCCATGCGCTACCACGGTGACCTGAGGTACCAAATTTCACCGCATGGTCAGCATTGCCAACTTCCGGTTTCAACACATAGTACTGCGCAGTCAGCTGCGCGACGTTAATCAAATCGCCCTGTTGCGCAGGTTGGCCCGCGCGCGGATGGTTTGCCATTGCTTCGTCCTTTTAATGCAAGGATTAAATTGTGCCGCAAACTTTCTCAATCAGCTCCGCCGGGAACTGCATTGACTGCATGATGTGTTCAATCATGCTGCATTTACGGCCCGTATTCGTGTTGGTGATGACCCAGTAAGGGGTGTTCGGCACTTGCTTCGGCTTGGTCTGGTTGCCGTTCTGCAGCAGGGTGCGCTCATCAGCGGCAAAGTATACGCGCGTGCGACCGTGCAGAGATTCAGTGGATTCCGTAAACCCTTTGTCATCGAGTGAATAGAGTGTAGACAGGATTAGCAGAAAGCGATTAACCGCTTTTTTCTGCTCGGCGTATTCGTCGGAGAGCAGAAGCTCGCGAACCGCGCGGACTTTATCCCGGGTGGTGTTGGCCGGTTTCACCTCTTCGACAACGCTTGCAGCGCGTGTCTCTTTCACCGGCGCGGCGGGCGCTGCAGAGGGAGACGATGATGCGGCGGAGAACTTGAGCATACGCCGTAAAATCTCGGATGCGCTCTCGCCAATGTGCTTAGTATGGCTGGCAATGTAACTGTAGAGCTCATCATCAACTTCAATCGTTTTCATCTTAATCCAGTGCTATATAAAATCTGAATACAAGTATTGGGATTATAAAGTGAAATCCCAACAGCGGATAGGTACACCCCAGGATGGCGGCAAAACTCAGAGTAATGCTTAGCCTTGCAGCCGGGCGGCAGAATGTTCACCATAATAACCTAACCCGTTGGAGTGAAAAAAAGAACTTTGCCATGAAATTGAACACGCGCGCGCAAACTGCACAACATCCGCACAACAATTCCCCGATTGTGCTGGTTCACGGCCTTTTCGGCAGCCTTGATAACCTCGGCGTGCTCGCCCGTGACCTGGTGCAGGATCACGATGTACTGCAAGTGGATATGCGTAACCACGGCGTGTCGCCCCGCTCACCGGAGATGAACTACCCGGCGATGGCGCAGGACCTGCTTGATACGCTGGATGCTCATCAGATTGAAAAAGCGACCTTTATCGGCCACTCCATGGGCGGCAAAGCGGTGATGGCGCTAACTTCACTGGCACCGGAACGCATCGACCATCTGGTGGCGATTGATATGGCGCCCGTAGATTATAAGGTGCGCCGTCACGATGAGATCTTTGCCGCCATCAACGCCGTTAGCGAGGCAAATGTTTCGTCGCGCCAGCAGGCGGCGGCGCTGATGCGCGAGCAGCTTGATGAAGAGGGCGTGGTTCAGTTTTTACTGAAATCCTTCGTCGACGGTGAGTGGCGCTTTAACGTGCCGGTGCTGTGGGATCAATATGCCAATATTGTTGGCTGGGAGAAAATCCCGGCGTGGGATAAGCCTGCCCTCTTCGTCTGCGGCGGCAACTCCTCTTACGTCACCGATGCCTACCGCGATGCGCTGCTGGCGCAATTTCCCCAGGCGCGGGCGTATGTCATTGCCGGTGCCGGGCACTGGGTGCATGCAGAAAAACCTGACGCGGTGCTGCGTGCCATTCGCCGTTACCTGGCAGAGTAAGGCCAACTGATTAAAAAGGCGGCGACCGGTCGTTTCAACGCGCCCGGTCGTTGGCGTGCCGATGTTGGTGATGTATGATGGCGCGCTATTCAGCCCGGGCAGCGGCCCGATTGCGTGTTTTCCCGTAGTATTCATATCATGGCTAAAGAACAAACGGACCGTACGACACTAGATCTCTTCGCGAATGAGCGTCGCCCGGGACGGCCGAAGACCAACCCGCTCTCGCGCGATGAACAGTTGCGCATTAATAAACGCAACCAGCTCAAACGCGATAAGGTTCGCGGGCTTAAGCGCGTCGAACTGAAACTGAATGCGGAAGCGGTGGAAGCCTTAAATGAGCTGGCCGAGGCGCGCGAGATAAGCCGCAGCGAACTTATCGAAGAGATGCTGCTGGCGCAGCTTAAAGCCCTGCGCGGATAGCGATTCTTCTGAATCATCGTCAAATTCCCCTTTTCATGTGGCATACAGTGCAGTCCGCGGCAATAGCTGTTTCCGCGTTCTTCTCTGTTCTGCTATGATTGCCCTTATCTGTGGGCTTAGCGCTCCCCCTATACTCATTAAGATTCAAGAGGTTATTTTACTCATGGCAATTACAGGCATTTTCTTCGGCAGCGACACCGGCAACACCGAAAACATCGCCAAAATGATCCAGAGCCAGCTTGGTAAAGACGTCGCCGATGTTCATGACATTGCCAAGAGCAGTAAGGAAGATATCGAAGGGTATGACATCCTGTTGCTCGGCATTCCGACCTGGTATTACGGTGAAGCGCAGTGCGACTGGGATGACTTCTTCCCGACGCTGGAAGAGATTGATTTTAATGGTAAATTAGTGGCGCTTTTCGGCTGCGGCGATCAGGAAGATTATGCTGAGTACTTCTGTGATGCGCTGGGCACCATTCGCGATATTATCGAACCGCGCGGCGCGACCATTGTGGGTCACTGGCCGACTGCCGATTACCATTTCGAAGCTTCAAAAGGCCTGGCGGATGACGACCACTTTGTTGGTCTGGCGATTGACGAAGACCGCCAGCCAGAACTGACCGCCGAGCGCGTACAGAAGTGGGTGAAGCAGGTTTCTGAAGAGCTGCATCTGGATGAAATCCTGAATGCCTGATTTTTATGGCGCAATCTGCTGGTTGCGCCGTATCAATAGGTAAAAGCAATCGAAATAATTGCTACATTTTTTTAACTTTCCTATTCATCCCTGTACAATAAGCCCTGCTTAACGCGTTACGCTCGACCGGGAGTTGTCGGCGATACCACGTTTTAAAAGCTTACTTTACTTGAGGGCTTGCAGTTTTCATTTATACATGGCAGTTCTATAATGATACGCATTCGCCCGGGTGCATTCCTTATAACTTCCGAGAAGGAAGTGAATCGTATAGCAACAGGACAGATTCCGCATGACTGACAACAATACCGCATTAAAGAAGGCCGGCCTGAAAGTCACGCTTCCACGTTTAAAAATTCTGGAAGTGCTTCAGGAGCCGGATAACCATCATGTCAGTGCGGAAGATCTTTATAAGCGTCTGATCGACATGGGTGAAGAGATTGGTCTGGCAACGGTGTACCGCGTGCTGAACCAGTTTGATGACGCCGGGATTGTCACCCGTCACAACTTCGAAGGCGGCAAGTCCGTTTTTGAACTGACGCAGCAGCATCACCACGATCACCTTATCTGCCTCGACTGCGGTAAAGTCATCGAATTCAGTGATGATTCCATCGAATTGCGCCAGCGCGAAATTGCCGCTAAACACGGTATCCGCCTGACGAACCACAGTCTCTACCTTTACGGCCACTGCGCCGAAGGCGACTGCCGCGAAGATGAACACGCGCACGACGCAAAATAAGTTCTTCTGAACGTTAAAAGCCAACCGTCAGGTTGGCTTTTTTTATGCCTGTCGGCTGAGCGGCGCGTTAAAAGGTTACGCCGCTCAGGGTGGAAAGCGATCAGGCTTTCAGCGTGTCGACACGGCTGACGCGCCTGCCGTCCGGGCTTACGGTGCGCACCTGAATTTCTCCTTTAATCTGTGGACGGGATTCCGCTTCGTAGCGCTGCCACGTTTTGCCGCGATCGAGGGAGTACTCCACCACCAGCCCCGGGAAGCGGATGTTGACCTCCAGCACACCGTCAACAATTCGCGCCCCTGGCACCGGCAGACGATAATGGATGCCGGCTTTATCCAGCTTCGCCAGCTCGCGATGCCCTAACAGATTGGCAAAACGCTGCCAGTCAGCCGTAAGCGCTTTCTGATCGACCCACTGCGTCTCGCCGCCTTTGTATTCGCGGCCCGCCTGATAATCCAGCTCCCAGCTTGCGCGATGCCATGCCCGCTCAGCGACGGCGACCAGACGCGGATAGATCATATACTCCATCTGCTCATCCGTGCGCACCACTTCGCTCCACAACTCGGCGGAAAGCCCGTAGGCGCCCGGCCATGGCTTGTCTGATTTAGCGCTGAACGCGTTGCCATCACGGTCAACCGACGTTTCTGCATTTTGCGGCATGTTGTCCGGCGCGAAGCTGAAGATTTTGCGCTCATCGCTGAAACGCGTCCCCCAGTAGTAACCGCTCTCATCAGGGTGAACTTCACTCGGGAAGTCGAGATAGACGTAGTCCGGGTTGGAGACCACCACGCGGAAGCCCTTATTCGCCCAGTCGTTGACGGAATCGAAACCACCCCAGTAGAGCGCATCCCAGAAGTTGACATTCACATGTTGGGTGGCAAACACAGAAGCGTCTTTGGCATCTTTAAGCCCATCCTGCCACGCCTGCATCACATCAATGCCGTGCGCCTTAACCAGCTTGCTTACCTCTGCGCCAAAGTAGCTGGAGAGGTGTTCAACATCGCTCACTTTCCCGGCTTTGATCATCGCCTGGCAGGCCTCGGATTTCGCCCACGGCTTATCCTGCTTGCTCTGATCGATGATGCCTTTACCCGGCTGCGGATCTTTCATATCCGTATAACCAGCGCCCAGGTAGATATTTTTTGCTTCATCGCCGCCAAAGTGCCAGGTGCGCAGTGGCAGACCCGCTTCTCTGTGCATCTGCAGGATTTCGCCCATCACCTTATCGACGAAGTTGCGCGAGGAGTCCAGGCACGGATTGAGGTAGCCGGTGCGATCATAGAACTGTACGCCAGCGGTAACAGAGGTATCCGTCGGATCGAGCAGGCGGTAGCGGCTCGCCTCGCTCTCATCCTTACCCTCTTTTATCAGGCGATCGTAACGTGCTTCCATTGAGATCACAGCAGCGCGCGCATGGGCGGGCATGTCGATCTCCGGGATCACCTCAATGTGTCGCGCTTTGGCGTATTTGAGGATCTCGATGTAGTCGGCGCGGGTAAAGTACCCGCTGCCGTTGTTATCACGATCCGGTCCCGAGCCCAGCTGCGGCAGCAGGCACTGCTTCTCGCTCAGATCGTGGCAGCGCTGGCTGCCAATCTCAGTCAGCTCCGGCAGCCCCGGAATTTCAATGCGCCACCCTTCATCGTCCGTCAGATGGAAGTGGAATTTATTCAGCTTGTAAGCCGCCATCTGATCCAGCAGGCGCAGCACCGCCGCTTTGCTGTGGAAATTACGCCCGACATCCAGATGAATACCGCGATAGTCGAAGCGCGGCGCATCTTTCGCCGTCAGAGCGGGGAGCGTCATCGACCCCTGCGCGGGGAAAAGCGAAAGCAGAGATTGCAGGCCATAGAACACGCCGCTCTGATCAAAACCGGTCACCACCGCCTCTTTATCATTGATACGCAGCTGATAGGCACCGTTGATCGCCTCGTCCCCCCTGAACGCTTTACGGGCAATCTCGGTACGTAGCGGATAACTCCCCTCTTCCACGCCGAGCATGGCGAAGCGCCCTTTGATGGCGTTTTGCGCATCAGGCATCAGCGCTGAGAGGTCAAACTTCACTCCCTGGCTGAGATCGATATCCCGACCGTAGATTTTTACCTCGCGCGGCGTTGGCACAATCTGCCCGCGCAGCGAGGCGAGGTTAATTGTTTTGATATCGCTGTTTTGCGCAAAGCGCGCTTCAGCAGTCATCAGGGTATTTTTATCCTCCGGCGTCCGCTTCCAGTGCTCGCCAAGCGGCGTGACGAACCGGGCAAGATCTTCCGTATTGGTATTGGCGATGGTTTTTGGCGTTGCCTCCTCTCCTGTGACATACCAGCGCGGCAGCACGTCGGTAATAAAGAGTTGCCAGTACTCATTAATAATCGGGATCTCAACGGAGTGCTTCGCCGGAAAACCACTAAATTGCTCCGTAGGCTCAAGCTTATGCAGGTCGCCCATAATATGGGTCACTTTGAACTGCGGGTTCGCGACTTGCAGGATGGGACGAATGCTGTGGAAGTAGATCGCCCATGCGTTATCGGTCACCGCCTCGCCTTTGTTGGTCAGCGTGATCACCGCTTTGTTGCAGGAGGCCCAGTCTGCGCCGAGCTTCGCACAATCAACGCCATGCTGAGCGGCAAAGTTATCTTTTACGGCGTAGTTCAGGTTGAACTGGCTGATGGCGTCAACCGTGCTCTGGCTTGCCAGTGCCGCGCCGCTGCTGAGCAGCGCTGTGATGGCGCCCGCCAGCAGGCTTAAACGTGCTGTATGCATGCTCTATTCCTTAAGGTTGCCAATGTCCGGCAACAAATGACTTAGAAAAGGGTAAACGGCGCGATGACCATCAATTTCACGTCTCGCTCATCCTGAAAAATGTTGCCGTAACCACCGGCATAGCTCGGGATAGCAGAGTGGTTGTCATACTGGGTAAAGTGCAGCTTAAAGATCGTCCCTTTGGCGCGACCCTCTTGCAGGGTATAGATGGCATCGAGGCTGTAAGCGGACTCTTTCAGACGATAATCGGCGTTGTACCACGCATCCGGCACGGTCATTTCGGCAGGTTTCGCGCCCCACGCGTAGGCGTAAGAGGCGCCGATTTGCCAGCCGGGCAAGTTGCAGCTCGCCAGATCGTACATCGCCCCCAGGAAGAGCGCTTTTTCGCCGTTGGCATTGAAGTCGGAGCGGTTATCCCACCAGATATCGAGGCGGCCATTGGAAGAGGCGTAGGTTGGCGTCATGCGTTGCAAAAAGTAGCCCTGTTGGCCTTCTGCTTTTACCCACGTTCCTTCGAGGCGCAACGCGAGTGGCCCGACCGTGTAACCGAAGGTTAGTGCCTGTAGCCAGGCGGTGCCGTCGTAAAGATCGTTGATGCCGCGATCGCGGACTTTGTCGCGGGCACCATAAAACTGATAGCTGGTGCTGAACGGTTGGTTCGCCACATCAAGCTGGTAGCTGGCTTTTGCAAAATACTGATCGACATAGCCCTGCGCCTGGCCAAATGCAGCTTCCAGCACCAGATTGTTTTTGAAGTCATATTTTGCACCGAGCGAATGGAGATAATCGACCCGGCGCTGTCTGTCGTTTTGCCAGAACTTATCCATTTCGATATGCCACGGCGCTTTATATCCATTGGCCCACATATAGGAGACGCTCAGCGCGCCGGCATCGCCATAATCGTTATTAATGCCCGCTTCCGCACCCTGATAAGTGCCCGGCATAAAACTCCAGTGCGGCGCTAATAGCGTCTGCCCGGTGGGCTGAATATAACCTGCTCGCGCCCAGAGAGCGCCATATTTGAATTTTGCTGCGGCTTTATAGAGGCTGACTCCGCTCTTGTCGCCGGACCAGCGCTCTTTATAGGCTTTATTACTGGCGGAGAAAGCAATTTCATTTGGGTGAGCGCTATCGCCATTTTCCGCCATTTCGATTGCCGTGAAAGCAGCGATATCCAGGCCAAACATATCTGCTGCAAAGCCTGACTGGAAATCCAGATTCGCATTCCACGTGGCGTGAGAGAGGTTCGTTTTATATTTATTATCGAGAATATCCTTACGGTCGCGCTCACGTTGCCAGTAATAGATCCCGCCGGTGAGCGTTGAGTCATCAATAAAACCGCTCTCCTGCGCCTGCGCGGGAAGCGCCAGGCCTGACATGGCGGTAACGGCGGCAATAGCCAGCGAAAGCGTACTCCGTTTATCTGCAAACGCACGCATACATTGATTCCTTTTAAATGTAAAAACCCCCGCCGCGGCGGCGATAAAAATTAACAACAGGAAGCCGTTATGGATATTCCCTAAATAAACAACAGCACAAAGCCTATTTTTCGCCTTGCGAATTATCAATGTGTTTTTAAGCGAAAATAACGGAGTATGACGAAGTGCACAGAATTAAATGAGGATTAAAGCTCGTTTCATAAATCACGCAAATAATTAACTAAACCGTATTCACTCGATATTTAATTCTTTATCAGAAAGCGAGTTTTCCCACTATTCTGATTACTGCATCTGCAAGATTTCAGAAATAGAAAAGCAGAACACCAACAGGGGGCGGTATTAATTTTCAGCACGAATATGTATTAATTGTAATTCGGTGGTTAATAAATAAAAAACGCCGCGGGAAGCGGCGTTTTTAAATAGCGATCTCTGATTGAGGAAATCAGTCGCCGATTTTTGCCCAGGTATCACGCAGGCCTACCGTGCGGTTAAACACGAGTTTGTCTGCGGTTGCATAGCGGCTGTCGAGGCAGAAGTAGCCTTCGCGCTCGAACTGATACGCTTTGCCCGCCTGCGCCTCTTTCAGCGATGGCTCAGCAAAACCCTGCTTAATGACCAGCGATTCCGGGTTAATGGTGGCGAGGAAATCCTCGGCGGCGCCCGGGTTTGGCACGCTGAACAGACGATCGTAGAGACGAATTTCAACCGGCTGCGCATGCTGCGCACTAACCCAGTGGATCACGCCTTTAACCTTGCGGCCATCGGCAGGATCTTTACTCAGCGTCTCGGCGTCGTAAGAGCAGAAAATGGTGGTGATATTGCCTTCGGCATCTTTCTCAACGCGTTCCGCTTTGATCACATACGCGTTGCGCAGACGCACCTCTTTGCCAAGCACCAGACGTTTGTACTGCTTGTTGGCTTCTTCGCGGAAATCAGCACGATCGATCCAGATCTCACCGCTAAATGGCACTTCACGGGTGCCCATTTCCGGCTTGTTCGGATGGTTCGGCATGGTGACGATTTCGCTGCTGCCCTGCGGGTAGTTTTCGATAACCAGTTTCACCGGGTCGATAACCGCCATTGCGCGCGGTGCGTTTTCGTTGAGATCTTCACGGATGCAGGATTCCAGCGACGCCATTTCAATGGTGTTGTCCTGCTTGGTCACGCCAATGCGCTTGCAGAATTCACGGATAGAAGCAGCGGTGTAGCCACGACGGCGCAGGCCAGAGATGGTCGGCATACGCGGATCGTCCCAGCCCTCGACATGCTTGTCGGTCACCAGCAGGTTGAGCTTACGCTTGGACATCACGGTATATTCGAGATTCAGGCGCGAGAATTCGTACTGGCGCGGATGAACCGGAATGGTGATGTTATCCAGCACCCAGTCATACAGACGGCGGTTGTCCTGGAACTCCAGCGTACAGAGCGAGTGGGTGATCCCTTCCAGCGCATCGCTGATGCAGTGGGTAAAGTCGTACATCGGGTAGATGCACCACTTGTTGCCGGTCTGATGGTGTTCAGCAAATTTAATACGGTAGATAACCGGGTCGCGCATCACGATAAAAGGCGAAGCCATATCGATTTTTGCACGCAGACAGGCTTTACCCTCTTCAAAACCACCCGCACGCATCTTTTCAAACAGCGCCAGGTTCTCTTCTACACTGCGATCGCGGTACGGGCTGTTTTTACCCGGCTGCGTCAGCGTGCCGCGGTATTCGCGAATTTCGTCGCCGGTCAGCTCGTCAACATAGGCCAGGCCTTTATTGATCAGCTCAACTGCGTAGCTATACAGCTTATCGAAGTAGTCTGAGGAGTAGCAGATGTCGCCAGACCAGTGAAAGCCCAACCACTGCACGTCATTTTTGATTGACTCAACGTACTCGATATCTTCTTTTGCCGGGTTGGTATCATCGAAACGCAGGTTGCACTGGCCGTTATAGTCCTGTGCGATACCGAAATTCAGGCAGATGGATTTCGCGTGGCCGATATGCAGGTAGCCATTCGGCTCCGGCGGAAAACGGGTATGGACGGTGGTGTGTTTACCACTGGCCAGATCTTCATCAATGATCTGGCGGATAAAGTTAGTCGGGCGGGCTTCAGCCTCACTCATCACAGGTTCCTCAAGGCGTAAACAACGTATAACGGCATATGATCTAATAAGAGGACGCAGGAAACAACCTTTACTTATACAAATCACTGATGCTCAGGGGAAAGGTATTCGTCCGCATAGTGTGCCTGTCGACAGCGGAGATCCTGCGTGGTCGGCGTGAGGATCACAGGGCTGACGATCTCATCACCTCTTCCACTGCGCGGGAGATAACCGGGCGCTTCAATACACCAGCCCCAGGAGTAAAAATTGGTGCCGTGAAGAAAGAAGATCATATTTTCCCACTGGGATTTTTTCTCGACATCAATATGGCCCTGCCTGTCGGCGCGGAACTCCTCCGGTGCGGGATAGTATCCCGGTGGGGAACGCCCGGTGCTGACCCACATCATCGCTGTTGGCAGCGGCTCTCCGGCCGGATTACGCACATCCACTTCATAATGCGGACGTATGGTTGCGTAACGCGGGATACAGCCGCTAAGCGCCGTCGTCATCACCAGCGCGTATAAAATCCTTTTCATTATTCACCTCTGTAAAGTAGCGGCTACCAGTATGGCATTCATTAAACGGCGGGTAAAAAAAAGCGGCGGAGGAGATCCCCCGCCGCTTAAGGCTAATGTGCCGACTCAGGAGCAATCAGCCTTTAATTTCGTATAACGGCGTCTGACCCGCAACGACATGGCCTTGCGCCTTAATGACAAGACCACTGAAATCATCAATATTGCTGACGACAACCGGGCTAATCATTGAGCGGGCATTGGCATTGAGGTACGCCAGATCCATTTCGAGGATCGGTTGACCGGCAACCACCTCCGCGCCCTCTTCCACCAGACGGGTAAAGCCCTGGCCGCCCAGCGCAACCGTATCAATGCCCATATGGACAACAATCTCGGCACCTTTTTCGGTCTCCAGGCAGAACGCATGGTTGGTATTGAAGATTTTCACAATCGTGCCAGCTGCCGGGGAAACCACGGTTTTATCCGTCGGTTTTACCGCCACGCCATCGCCTACCGCTTTGCTGGCAAAGGCTTCGTCCGGAACCTGCTCCAGCGCTACCACTTCACCAGTGACCGGCGACAGGAGCTCGGCAATTACCACCGCGTTTGGCACCGCCTGTGGTTTTGCGGCGGCTACTGGCGCGGCCTGGGCCGGCGCTGCGCTGCTGCTTGCCGCTGCCGGGACATCCCCTGCCGTTTTCATCGCGTTGGCAATTTTCTCTGCCACAAAGCCGACGATAATCTGCACGCTGGTTTTATTAAGACGAATCACGCCAGTTGCGCCCAGGCGTTTCGCCATCGTTTCATTGACCAGGGAAGAGTCATTCACGTTAAGGCGCAGACGGGTAATACAGGCATCAATACCGGTCAGGTTCGCCGAGCCACCGACGGCAGCAATATACTGACGCGCCAGGCCGCTGACATCCTGCTCGCTATTAGCACTGATATTGACATCCTGACCATCGGTTTCATCCCCGGCGACAGCCAGTTCACGACCCGGGGTCAGCATGTTGAATCGCTTAATGGTGAAGCGGAATACCACGTAGTAGATAACAAAGAACACCAGCCCCTGCGGGATCAGCATCCACCACTGGGTCGCCAGCGGGTTCCGCGAGGAGAGCACCATATCCACCAGCCCGGCGCTGAAGCCGAAACCGGCAATCCAGTGCATGCTGGCTGCGATATAGACGGAGATACCGGTCAGAATGGCGTGAATGACATACAGCACCGGTGCCACGAACATAAAGGAGAATTCCAGCGGCTCGGTGATGCCGGTAAAGAAGGCGGCGAAGGCACCGGCCATCATAATCCCCAGCACTTTGGCTTTGTTCTCAGGACGCGCGCACTGATAGATCGCCAGCGCCGCACCCGGCAAGCCGAACATCATGATCGGGAAGAAGCCCGCCTGATAACGCCCGGTGATCCCCACTGTCGCTTTACCAGCTTCGATAGACTGCGCGCCGCCAAGGAAGTTAGGGATATCATTGATGCCCGCCACGTCGAACCAGAAGACCGAGTTCAGGGCGTGATGCAGACCTACCGGGATCAGCAGACGGTTGAAGAAGGCGTAAACACCCGCGCCGACAGAGCCGAGTTTCTGAATATGTTCACCGAAGCTGACCAGGCCACTAAAGACCACCGGCCAGATAAACATCATGATAAAGGCCACAGCGATCATCACAAAAGAGGTGATGATCGGCACCAGACGGCGGCCGCTAAAGAAGGAGAGCGCTTTCGGCAGCTCGACGGTGCTGAAGCGGTTATAAAGCTCAGCGGCGATGATGCCGACCAGAATACCGACAAACTGGTTTTCAATTTTGCCGAAGGCCGCGGGAACCTGATCCAGCGGAATTTTTTGAATCATCGACACCGCGGCAGGCGAGCAGAGGGTCGTTAACACCAGGAAGCCGACGAAACCGGCCAGCGCCGCAGCGCCATCTTTATCTTTGGACATCCCATAAGCGACGCCGACCGCGAACAACACGCCCATATGGTCGATGATCGCCGAACCGGATTTGATAAACAGCGCGGCCAGGGCGTTTTGGCTTCCCCAACCAACAGGGTCGATCCAGTAGCCGACTCCCATCAAAATCGCTGCCGCAGGCAGCGTGGCGACCGGCACCATCAGCGCGCGGCCAACCTTCTGTAAATAGCCTAAAATACTCACTTTATTCCCCCTATGAGCTCAACGTAAGCTCACTGAAACAGTTGTTTTTTATTGTGCAACGAACCCTGAACTGATGCCTGTTTTTCCACTACCTGACGAAGTGTCTGCAAAATTAATTCGCCTCGCAAATTAAACACGCATTTTCTGTGATTAAAATCACTAACTATCGTTATCACCACTCCTCAATACTGGCAATCAACAAAAACTTATTTTAAGATCAAAAATATCAAAGCGGATCGCTCCCTTCTTATGACGAAACCAGGTTACGCTTAACGCTGAGCCAGAAGGCGCACCGCCAATGCTTTTCATTAAACTTTGAGGTGAACAATGAGACTGATTCCCCTGGCGACAGCTGAACAGGTCGGTAAATGGGCCGCCCGCCATATCGTCAACCGCATTAACGCATTCAACCCCACCGCCGATCGTCCTTTTGTACTTGGCCTGCCAACGGGCGGAACGCCGCTTACGGCCTACAAAGCATTAGTTGAAATGCACAAAGCGGGCCAGGTCAGCTTTAAGCATGTCGTCACCTTTAACATGGACGAATATGTAGGCCTGCCGAAGGATCACCCGGAGAGTTACCACAGCTTTATGCACCGTAATTTCTTCGATCACGTTGATATTCCTGCTGAAAACATTAACCTGCTCGATGGAAACGCGCCCGATATTGACGCAGAATGCCGTCGTTACGAAGAAAAAATTCGCGCTTACGGCAAAATTCATCTGTTTATGGGCGGTGTAGGCAACGATGGTCATATCGCTTTTAACGAACCGGCATCGTCGCTGGCATCGCGTACCCGTATTAAAACGTTGACCCATGATACCCGCATAGCGAACTCGCGCTTCTTCGACGGCGATGTTAATCAGGTGCCAAAATATGCCCTGACCGTAGGCGTCGGCACGCTGCTCGATGCCGAAGAGGTGATGATTCTGGTGCTGGGCAACGTTAAGGCGCAGGCACTGCAGGCGGCCGTTGAGGGTAACGTCAACCATATGTGGACCATCAGCTGCCTGCAACTGCATCCGAAAGCGGTCATCGTCTGCGACGAGCCGTCCACGATGGAGCTGAAAGTCAAAACGCTGAAATACTTCAACGAGTTAGAAGCGGAAAATATTAAAGGTCTGTAAGTCTGTATCCGCTTCGCAGGCCACTGCGGAGCGGCACTCATCGTTAACCGGGGGTTGTTATGTATGCTTTAACCCATTGCCGAATCTTTACCGGCCATGAAATTTTGGATGACCATGCGCTCGTTGTAGCCGATGGCCTGATTGAACGCCTTTGCCCACAGGCTGAGCTACCAGCGGATATTGAACAACGATCGCTGAATGGTGCCCTCCTCGCCCCTGGTTTTATTGATGTGCAGCTCAACGGCTGCGGCGGCGTGCAGTTTAACGATACCGCCGAAGCTGTCAGCGTTGAGACGCTGGAGATCATGCAGCGCGCTAACGAGAAGTCCGGCTGCACCAGCTACCTGCCGACGCTGATTACCACCAGCGATGACCTGATGAAGCAGGGCGTGCAGGTGATGCGCGACTACCTCGCAAAATACCCGAACCAGGCGCTGGGCCTGCATCTGGAAGGGCCGTGGCTCAACATCATCAAAAAAGGCACCCACAATCCGGACTTCGTGCGTAACCCGGATGCGGCGCTGGTCGATTTCTTATGTCAAAACGCGGATGTGATCACAAAAATCACCTTAGCCCCCGAAGTGGCAGGATGTGAGGTGATCCGCAAGCTTGCCGACGCGGGGATTGTGGTTTCCGCCGGTCACTCCAACGCCACGCTGAACGAGGCGAAAGCCGGTTTCCGCGCCGGTATCACCTTCGCCACCCATCTTTATAATGCTATGCCGTACATCACCGGACGCGAGCCGGGTCTGGCGGGCGCCGTGCTTGATGACACAGATGTTTACTGTGGCGTGATTGCCGATGGGTTGCATGTCGACTACGTTAATATTCGCAATGCGAAGCGGCTGAAGGGAGACAAGCTCTGTCTGGTTACCGATGCAACCGCGCCCGCAGGTGCACATATTGATCAGTTCATTTTTGCTGGCAAAACAATATACTACCGGAATGGATTGTGCGTAGATGAAAACGGAACGCTGAGCGGCTCGGCCCTGACGATGATCGAAGGGGTGCGTAACCTGGTCGAGCATGTCGGTATTGCGCTCGATGAAGCGCTGCGTATGGCCACGCTCTACCCGGCTCGCGCCATTGGCGTTGACAAAAAGCTGGGCACTCTCGCCGCAGGCAAGGTGGCGAACCTGACCGCATTTACGCGTGATTATGAAATTATCAAGACCATCGTTAATGGTAACGAGGTCGCCACTGCATAAAGAGACGGTATGACATCAGGCGGACAAGCTCAAATTGGTAACGTTGACCTCGTAAAACAGCTTAACAGTGCGGCGGTTTACCGCCTGATTGACCAACACGGCCCCATCTCACGCATACAGATTGCCGAACAGAGCCAGCTTGCTCCCGCCAGCGTGACAAAAATCACGCGTCAGCTGATTGAACGCGGGCTGATCAAAGAAGTCGATCAGCAGGCCTCCACCGGGGGCCGCCGCGCCATCTCTATCATTACCGAAACCCG
Source organism: Kosakonia sp. CFBP8986 (assembly GCF_034044935.1). Taxonomy (NCBI): domain Bacteria; kingdom Pseudomonadati; phylum Pseudomonadota; class Gammaproteobacteria; order Enterobacterales; family Enterobacteriaceae; genus Kosakonia; species Kosakonia sp. CFBP8986. The sequence goes on from NZ_JAXCXB010000008.1 coordinate 95,280, forward strand.
CAATTTTCAGGCCATCGGCGTGCGCCTCGGGCGCAACGACACCACCCTTACGCTTTATGATCTGAGCAGCAAGGTACTGGCCGAAGAGCACTACCCTCTACCGGAGCGCACCCAGGAGACGCTGGAGCACGCACTGCTCAACACCATCAGCCAGTTTATCGACGCCAGCCAGCGTAAAATCCGCGAGCTGATCGCCATTTCGGTGATCCTGCCGGGGCTGGTCGATCCGGAGAGCGGCGTGATCCGCTATATGCCGCATATTCAGGTTGAAAACTGGGCGCTGGTTGAGGCGCTGGAAAAACGCTTCAAATTGACCTGTTTCGTTGGGCACGATATCCGTAGCCTGGCGCTGGCCGAGCACTATTTTGGCGCAAGCCAGGATTGCGAAGACTCCATTCTGGTGCGCGTGCATCGCGGCACCGGTGCCGGGATCATCTCCAGCGGCCGCATCTTTATCGGTCGCAACGGTAACGTCGGTGAAATTGGTCACGTGCAGGTAGAACCCCTCGGCGAACGCTGCCACTGCGGTAACTTCGGTTGCCTGGAGACGATTGCCGCCAATGCCGCCATTGAGCAGCGGGTCCGCCATCTGTTACAGCAGGGTTATCAGAGCCGCCTGAAAGAGGAGGATTGCTCAATCAAGGCTATCTGCAAAGCCGCCAACAAAGGCGATGCGCTGGCCTGCGAAGTGATTGAGTACGTCGGGCGTCATCTCGGTAAAACTATCGCTATCGCCATTAACCTCTTCAACCCGCAAAAAGTGGTGATTGCCGGCGAGATTGTTGAAGCGGAAAAAATCCTGCTGCCCGCCATTGAAGCCTGTATCAATACGCAGTCACTGAAGGCGTTTCGCAAAAATCTGCCGGTTGTGCCCTCTACCCTCGATCATCGCTCTGCGATTGGCGCCTTCGCGCTGGTGAAACGGGCGATGCTGAACGGTCTGCTGCTACAGCGGTTGCTGGAAAACTGACAAGGTTTATAGTTAACACTTATTTTTTTATCCGGACACTCCATGACCATTCAGAATGTAATCTGCGATATTGATGGCGTGCTGATGCACGATAACGTTGCCGTTCCCGGCGCTGCCGAGTTTGTTACCCGCATCCTTGAAAAAGAGATGCCGCTGGTATTGCTGACTAACTACCCTTCTCAGACCGGTCAGGATCTGGCTAACCGCTTTGCCTCCGCGGGGATTGATGTGCCCGCCAGCGTCTTTTACACCTCGGCGATGGCAACAGCGGACTTCCTTAAGCGTCAAGAGGGGAAAAAAGCGTATGTGGTCGGCGAAGGTGCACTGATTCATGAGCTGTATAAAGCTGGCTTCACCATTACCGACATCAACCCGGATTTTGTCATCGTCGGCGAAACCCGCTCCTATAACTGGGAGATGATGCACCGCGCGGCCTTCTTCGTCGCCAACGGCGCACGCTTTATCGCGACCAACCCGGACACGCACGGCCGCGGCTTCTACCCCGCCTGCGGCGCGCTCTGCGCCGGTATTGAGAAGATCTCTGGCCGTAAGCCCTTCTATGTTGGCAAACCGAGCCCGTGGATCATTCGCGCCGCGCTGAATACCATGCAGGCACACTCGGAGCAGACGGTCATTGTCGGCGATAACCTGCGCACCGACATCCTGGCTGGCTTCCAGGCCGGTCTGGAGACCATTCTGGTGCTCTCTGGCGTCTCGCGGCTCGACGATATCGACAGCATGCCGTTCAGGCCATCGTGGATTTACCCCTCGGTCGCCGAAATTGATGTGATCTGAACGTAACCACGCCTTTGGGCGTGGTTTTTTATTTTTGCCGCCACAAAAAACCGCTTCGTTTAATAAATACCGCTTAATTTTGAAGAATCATCAATAAACCAGCGCAATACATACGCGATTTTCAGCATTCATTAATCAACGTTGCACTTTTTCATTTCCTGCCGCTAAAAGGCTTGCGCCCTGCCCGTCTTTTGCGGCATTTTGGCTACAAGCACACAACATTACAGCAATGCCCTCAAGGTTAACGGAGAAGTCTATGTGTTCAATTTTTGGCGTACTGGATATCAAAACCGACGCAGGCGAATTACGTAAAAAAGCGCTCGAATTATCCCGTCTGATGCGCCACCGCGGTCCGGACTGGTCCGGCGTTTATGCCAGTGACAAAGCGATTCTCTCCCATGAACGTCTGTCGATTGTCGACGTCAACGCCGGTGCGCAGCCGCTCTATAACCAACAAAAAACCCATGCGCTGGCCGTTAACGGTGAAATTTATAACCACCAGGCGCTGCGCGCAGAGTACGGCGACCGCTACGCCTTCCAGACCGGCTCCGACTGCGAAGTGATCCTCGCGCTCTATCAGGAAAAAGGGCCAGCATTCCTCGACGAATTGCAAGGTATGTTTGCCTTCGTGCTTTACGACAGTGAACAGGATGCTTACCTGATTGGCCGCGACCATATCGGCATCATCCCGCTCTATATGGGCCATGATGAGCACGGCAACCTCTATGTTGCTTCTGAAATGAAGGCGCTGGTGCCGGTTTGCCGCACCATTAAAGAGTTCCCGGCGGGCAGCTATCTGTGGAGCAAAGAGGGCGAAATCCGCTCCTACTATCAGCGCGACTGGTTCTCTTATGACGCCGTAAAAGATAACGTTACCGATAAAGACGCGCTGCGCCAGGCGCTGGAAGATGCGGTGAAGAGCCACCTGATGTCCGACGTGCCGTACGGTGTGCTGCTCTCCGGCGGGCTGGACTCCTCGGTTATCTCTGCGATCACCAAAAAATTCGCCGCCCGCCGCGTGGAAGACCAGGAGAAATCAGAAGCCTGGTGGCCGCAGTTGCACTCTTTCGCCGTTGGCCTGAAGGGCGCGCCGGATCTGAAAGCGGCGCAGGAAGTGGCGAACCATCTCGGCACCGTACACCATGAAATTCACTTCACCGTGCAGGAAGGTCTGGATGCGATCCGCGATGTGATCTATCACATTGAAACCTATGACGTAACCACCATTCGCGCTTCGACGCCGATGTATCTGATGTCGCGCAAAATCAAAGCGATGGGCATCAAAATGGTGCTCTCCGGCGAGGGTTCTGACGAAGTGTTTGGCGGCTACCTCTATTTCCATAAAGCGCCGGATGCCAAAGAGCTGCACGAAGAGACGGTGCGTAAACTGCAGGCGCTGCATATGTTCGACTGCGCCCGCGCCAACAAAGCGATGTCTGCCTGGGGCGTGGAAGCGCGCGTGCCGTTCCTTGATAAAAACTTCCTCGACGTGGCGATGCGTATTAACCCGCAGGATAAGATGTGCGGCAGCAACGGTAAGATGGAAAAACATATCCTGCGCGAATGTTTTGAATCCTACCTGCCGGCAAGCGTGGCGTGGCGTCAGAAAGAGCAGTTCTCCGACGGCGTAGGTTATAGCTGGATCGACACCCTGAAAGAGGTGGCGGCGCAGCAGGTGACGGATCAGCAACTGGCGACTGCCAGCTACCGCTTCCCGTACAACACCCCTTCGTCGAAAGAGGCTTATCTCTACCGTGAAATCTTCGAGGAGCTGTTCCCGGTCGCCAGTGCCGCTGAATGTGTGCCGGGCGGTCCGTCCGTGGCCTGTTCATCGGCTAAAGCATTCGAATGGGACGAAGCGTTCAAAACCATGAACGATCCATCGGGCCGCGCTATTGGTGTTCACCAGTCAGCCTACTGATGAGCGATGGTTATGCATACAGGCCCTGCGGGGCCTGTTGTTTTTGTGTCGCTGATTTCACGCAGAAAATCGTTTTTTGCTGAATAAAGCGACATGCTGTTCGCAACCTAACCAAACAGTCACATTCCGGCAATTTTCGATGAAAAAGGTGTTGACGCTCTCAGGCTCAATACGCATAATGCGCCCCGCAACGCCGATAAGGTAACGCGAAAAAAAGATGGCTACGTAGCTCAGCTGGTTAGAGCACAGCACTCATAATGCTGGGGTCACAGGTTCGATTCCCGTCGTAGCCACCATCTTTTTTTGCGGGAGTGGCGAAATTGGTAGACGCACCAGATTTAGGTTCTGGCGCCGCAAGGTGTGCGAGTTCAAGTCTCGCCTCCCGCACCATTCCCAAAGAAGCGTTGCACGGATGGGGTATCGCCAAGCGGTAAGGCACCGGTTTTTGATACCGGCATTCCCTGGTTCGAATCCAGGTACCCCAGCCATCTCTTCTTCGACTCCTGCGTGTTAACGCGTTAGTCGTTGGGGTATCGCCAAGCGGTAAGGCACCGGTTTTTGATACCGGCATTCCCTGGTTCGAATCCAGGTACCCCAGCCAGTCGATGACTGGGTAAGCAGTAAAATTTGGCTACGTAGCTCAGCTGGTTAGAGCACAGCACTCATAATGCTGGGGTCACAGGTTCGATTCCCGTCGTAGCCACCATATTCAAGGCGTAATGCTCAGGCATTAAACCGAAAAAGATTTGTTGGGGTATCGCCAAGCGGTAAGGCAGTGGATTCTGATTCCACCATTCCGAGGTTCGAATCCTCGTACCCCAGCCAACTTCAAAGACGTTTGCTTCGGCAAGCGCACTTTTGGGGTATCGCCAAGCGGTAAGGCAGTGGATTCTGATTCCACCATTCCGAGGTTCGAATCCTCGTACCCCAGCCAATCAAAACAAAAAAGCTCGCTTCGGCGGGCTTTTTTGTTTTCTGCCTCCTGACAATCAGTAGCTGTTAAGCGCCTGAACAGCATGCTAATTTGAGCCATCTTTCCCCTGTCGGGTGCGCACCATGAATTACCAAACTACGACTCTGTGGTTTTACTCCCCCTATCATCTGCTGCTGGTCGTCGCGGTTATTGCCGCCACCTTTCTCGGGCTGACCGCGCCAATCCTCTATTTTCTGGTTATCGGGCTGCTGTTTCCGGTGCTGGTCTCGATGCGGCTGCATATCCTGAGCGAGAACGGCAAAGCAACGTTGATAAAAGAGCGCGAGGAGTGGATGGTCTACGTGCAGGGGATCCCGGTGCATGAGAAGCGCGCCTCGCTGAAAAACCCCTGTTTTTCCACGCCTGAGCGGCTGTGCCAGTTTTTTATGCGCGGTTTTATGACGAGAGCGCTGATCCAACTCGCAGCCATCGCGATGTTGATCGACCAGGCGCGCGCCAATCCGCTGGTAAGTTATGAAGGGCTGGCGGCGGGCACCATGCTGGTTCTGCTGCTGATACCGCTCTACCGCACAGCGCGCGCCATCAGCGATGTGCATGCAGGGAAATGGGCGTTGCAGGAGATTGATGCGACAACAGGCTATCAGGCCTATTTCGTTGACAACAAACGGGTGAAGACGGCACTCGACAGGATGCTTGCGGTGCCGTAACGGTATACGCGAGCGACCTGTCGCTCGCGCTTTTTTACAGACCTAAGGCGTATTTCAGCGCCTGGCGTTTCAACCCTCCGGCGCGCTCTGCCGCCATCAGGCCAATATTGCGTAACACACGCAGCGGGCCAAGATCGTTACTGAACCCGGCATAAAAGAGATCCATACCGCTCTGCATAATGAAGTTATCCGCCCTGCGCCGCGTCTGGTAGCGTTGCAGCACCTCGCGGCTGGCCCATGCTTCGCCGTGGCTGCGGGCGCGTGACAGCACATCCAGCAGCGCATCAACATCGCGATAACCAAGATTCACCCCCTGCCCTGCCAGCGGATGAACGGTGTGCGCCGCATCGCCCACCAGCGCCAGCCCCGGCTGCACATATTGCAGCGCATGGCGACGCACCAGCGGGAACGACGCCGCAGAGACCGCCTTAACGCGCCCCAGCCGTGGTGGAAAGTTGCGGGCGATCTCCTGCTCCAGCTGCGTCATGGAGAGGGTTTGTAACTGGCGGATGCGCGCAGGCTTGTCGTACCACACCAGCGACGCCCAGCGATCATAAAGCGGTAAAAAGGCGTGCGGCCCGTTCGGCGTAAAGTGCTGCCAGGTCGACTCGCCCGCCTCCTGCTCGCACTCAACGCTTATCAGCATGCAGGATTGATCGTACTGCCAGGCATGAATACCGATCCCCGCAGACTGGCGTACCCAGGAGTTGGCACCATCCGCGCCAATCAGCAGTTGTGCCGTTAACGTTTCGCCATTTTCAAAACTTAGGGTTTGGCTGCCCTCACTGGCTTCACGCCCGCTTAGCGTCCCGGTGCTCAACGTCACCTGCGGATGCGCCTGTAACGCCTGCCATAAGGCATACTGCAGAACGCTGTTTTCCACCATATACCCGAGCAGCGGCAGCTTCAGCTCACTGGCGTCAAACAGCACATGGGCGTTTTCCCACTCCCACGTCTCCAGCTGTCGGTAGGGGTGGCAACGCATCGCTTCGATGCTCTCCCAGACGCCCAATCCGCGCAGCAGTTCGACCGAGGCGGCGCTGATCGCCGAGATGCGCACATCCGGCGGCGCGCTGGCATCAAAGGGCGCAGGCGTCTGTTTATCGATAACCGTGACGGCAAAACCCTGTTGCGCCAGCCCTAACGCCAGCGCCCCGCCGACCATACCGCCGCCAACAATAGCGACCTCTGTGGAGTGATTTGTCATGGCGAAGTGTCCTTTTAGATGAATGGCCTAAGTCTACCGGATTTTTGCGCCCTTGCCCCCCGTCAACCGTCATACTGGTCAGGGCGCAACCAAAGCATTACAATACGCGGCCTGCAATCCTGGCTTATACCCGTCATACTCCGGGTATACGAACTTACGCAAGAGCAAGTCGATGACAAAAAAACTCCATATTAAAACCTGGGGCTGTCAGATGAACGAATATGATTCATCAAAGATGGCCGATCTGCTGGATGCCACCCACGGCTATCAACTGACCGAGGTTGCGGAAGAAGCGGATGTGCTGCTGCTCAATACCTGCTCAATCCGCGAAAAAGCCCAGGAGAAAGTTTTCCATCAGCTGGGCCGCTGGAAGCTGCTGAAAGAGAAAAACCCGGAGCTGATTATTGGCGTCGGCGGCTGCGTGGCCTCGCAGGAGGGCGATCACATTCGCCAGCGCGCCCACTATGTCGACATCATTTTCGGGCCGCAAACCCTGCACCGTCTGCCGGAGATGATCAACTCCGTGCGCGGCAACCGCAGCCCGGTCGTCGATATCAGCTTCCCGGAAATTGAAAAATTCGACCGCCTGCCGGAGCCGCGCGCCGAAGGCCCGACCGCCTTTGTCTCGATCATGGAAGGGTGCAATAAATATTGCACCTACTGCGTGGTGCCTTACACCCGCGGCGAAGAGGTGAGCCGTCCTTCTGACGACATCCTGTTTGAGATCGCCCAACTGGCGGCGCAGGGCGTGCGTGAAGTGAACCTGCTTGGCCAGAACGTTAACGCCTGGCGCGGTGAAAACTATGACGGCACAACCGGCACTTTTGCCGATCTGCTGCGCCTGGTCGCCGCGATTGACGGCATCGACCGTATTCGCTTTACCACCAGCCACCCGATTGAGTTCACCGACGATATCGTTGATGTCTATCGCGATACGCCGGAGCTGGTGAGCTTCCTGCATCTGCCGGTGCAGAGCGGTTCCGACCGCGTGCTGAACCTGATGGGGCGTACCCACACCGCGCTGGAGTATAAAGCGATCATTCGTAAGCTGCGCGAGGCGCGTCCCGATATTCAGATCAGCTCTGACTTTATCGTCGGCTTCCCGGGCGAAACCACCGATGACTTTGAGAAGACTATGAAGCTGATTGCCGATGTCAATTTCGACATGAGCTACAGCTTTATCTTCTCTGCGCGTCCGGGTACCCCGGCTGCCGACATGGTTGACGACGTGCCGGATGAAGAGAAGAAGCAGCGTCTCTATATCCTGCAAGACCGTATTAACCAGCAGGCGATGGCCTGGAGCCGCCGCATGCTGGGCACCACGCAGCGTATTCTGGTGGAAGGTACTTCGCGTAAGAGCATCATGGAGTTGTCCGGTCGTACCGAGAACAACCGCGTGGTGAACTTCGAAGGCACGCCGGAGATGATCGGCAAGTTTGTCGACGTCGAGATCGTTGATGTTTATACCAACTCCCTGCGCGGCGTGCTGGTGCGTACCGAAGAGGAGATGGGGCTGCGCGTTGCGGAATCTCCGGCTTCGGTGATCGCCCGTACCCGTAAAGAGAACGAGCTTGGCGTAGGTACGTATCAGCCGTAAAACCTCAGGCCTGCCATTTCTGGCAGGCCTTGCTTTTCCCCGCGATCACCCCAACATGCTGTCTGATGCTTGCGACTTCTGGCGATGCCGTAAATACTTGCCAGAGAGACGCTATGGCGACACATATCAAAGAGGAACAGTTTGAACATAGATACGCGTGAAATCACCCTTGAGCCAGCGGACAACGCACGTCTGCTAAGTCTGTGCGGCCCGTTTGACGACAACATCAAACAACTGGAGCGGCGACTGGGCATCGAAATCAACCGCCGCGATAATCACTTCAAACTCACCGGACGCGAAATTTGCGTCAACGCGGCTGCCGATATTCTGCACACGCTGTATGTCGACACTGCGCCGATGCGCGGTCAGACCCAGGATATCGAGCCGAACCAGATCCACCTGGCGATCAAAGAAGCGCGCGTGCTGGAGCAGAGCGCTGAGAGCGTGCCGGAGTACGGTAAAGCGGTCAACATCAAGACCAAGCGCGGCGTTATCAAGCCACGCACGCCGAACCAGGCGCAGTACATCGCTAACGTGCTCGATCATGACATCACCTTCGGCGTTGGCCCGGCGGGTACGGGTAAAACCTACCTCGCAGTCGCAGCCGCCGTGGATGCGCTTGAGCGCCAGGAAGTGCGTCGCATTCTGCTGACCCGCCCGGCGGTGGAAGCGGGTGAAAAGCTCGGCTTCCTGCCCGGCGATCTCAGCCAGAAGGTTGACCCTTATCTGCGCCCGCTCTACGACGCGCTGTTTGAGATGCTTGGCTTTGAGCGCGTTGAGAAGCTGATGGAGCGCAACGTCATTGAGGTCGCCCCGCTCGCTTATATGCGTGGTCGCACCCTGAATGATGCCTTTATCATTCTTGATGAGAGCCAGAACACCACCATCGAACAGATGAAGATGTTCCTGACGCGTATTGGTTTTAACTCGAAAGCGGTGATCACCGGCGACGTCACACAGATTGACCTGCCGCGCAGCACCAAATCGGGCCTGCGCCACGCTATCGAAGTGTTGGCGAATGTCGATGAGATCAGCTTCAACTTCTTCCACAGCGAAGACGTGGTGCGCCACCCGGTGGTAGCACGCATTGTTATCGCTTATGAAGCCTGGGAAGAAGCGGAGCAAAAACGGAAAGCAGAACTGGCCGCCGAGCGTAAGCGCGAAGCCCAGGATCAGGAGCAGAAATGAGTCAGGTGATCCTCGATTTACAGCTGGCCTGCGAAGATAACACCGGCCTGCCGGATGAAGCGCAGTTTCAGGCCTGGCTGGACGCGGTGATCCCGCAGTTCCAGCCGGAAGCGGAAGTGACCATCCGCCTGGTCGACAGCGCAGAGAGTCACGAGCTAAACCTGACCTATCGCGGGAAAGATAAGCCGACCAACGTGCTCTCTTTCCCGTTCGAAGCGCCGCCCGGTATCGAAATGCCGCTGCTGGGCGATCTGATCATCTGCCGCCAGGTGGTTGAGCAGGAGGCGCTCGAACAGGTTAAACCCCTCGAAGCCCACTGGGCGCATATGGTGATCCACGGCAGCTTACACCTGCTGGGGTATGACCATATCGAGGATGAGGAAGCGGAAGAGATGGAAGGGATCGAGACAGAGATAATGCTTGCTCTGGGCTATGAGGATCCGTACATTTCCGAGAAGGAGTAGTCTGTGCGCCAGTTCGCTGGCGCATTGGCACAAAATGCCGTCCGGCGCTGAGTTTACGCGTGACGAGCGACAATTCAACCAACATGAGAACCCACACGACGCCATGAGCGACGATAACTCACACAGTAGCGACAACACCAACAGCAAAAAGGGATTCTTCTCCCTTTTACTCAGCCAGCTCTTTCACGGCGAACCGAAAAACCGTGATGAATTACTGGCTCTGATCCGAGACTCCGGGCAGAACGAGCTTATCGATGAAGATACGCGCGACATGCTCGAAGGGGTGATGGATATTGCGGACCAGCGCGTACGCGACATCATGATCCCCCGTTCACAAATGATCACCCTGAAACGCAACCAGACGCTGGACGAGTGTCTCGATGTCATTATCGAGTCCGCCCACTCGCGTTTCCCGGTCATTAGCGAAGACAAAGATCATATCGAAGGGATTCTGATGGCGAAGGATCTGCTGCCGTTTATGCGCAGCGATGCCGAAGCATTCAGCATGGAAAAAGTGTTACGCCCGGCAGTGGTGGTACCGGAGAGCAAGCGCGTTGACCGTATGCTCAAAGAGTTCCGTTCCCAGCGCTACCACATGGCTATCGTTATTGATGAGTTTGGTGGTGTCTCCGGTCTGGTCACTATCGAAGATATTCTTGAGCTGATCGTCGGAGAAATCGAAGACGAGTATGACGAAGAAGAGGATATCGATTTCCGCCAGCTGAGCCGTCACACCTGGACGGTGCGCGCGCTGGCGCCGATTGAAGACTTTAACGACACCTTCGGTACCCACTTCAGCGATGAAGAGGTCGATACCATTGGCGGTCTGGTGATGCAGGCGTTTGGTCACCTCCCCGCGCGCGGCGAATCTATCGACATTGATGGTTACCAATTCAAGGTCGCTATGGCAGACAGTCGACGTATTATTCAGGTCCATGTCAGAATGCCGGATGATTCTCCGCAACCGAAACTGGATGAGTAATGTAAATGGTATTTGCCGCCTTGTTTGAGCGCCAGCGCGTCCGTCTGCTGCTGGCGTTACTGTTCGGAGCCAGCGGAACGCTGGCTTTTTCACCTTATGACCTCTGGCCCGCCGCGCTTCTCTCCCTGATGGGCCTGCAGGGCTTAACCCTTAACCGCCGTCCGTTACAGGCCGCCTGGATTGGCTACGCCTGGGGGCTTGGCCTGTTTGGCAGCGGCGTGCACTGGGTCTATGTCAGCATCGCGCAGTTTGGCGGCATGCCTGGCCCAATCAATGTCTTTATCGTCGCGCTGCTGGCGGCTTATCTCTCGCTCTATACCGGCCTGTTTGCCGGCCTGCTCGCGCGCCTGTGGCCAAAAACCAGCTGGCTGCGCGTGGCGGTTGCCGCGCCGGTGGTGTGGCAGATCACCGAGTTCCTGCGTGGCTGGGTGCTGACCGGCTTCCCGTGGCTGCAGTTTGGCTATAGCCAGATTGATGGCCCGCTGAAAGGTCTGGCACCGGTGCTCGGCGTCGAGTCGATTAACATCCTGCTGATGGTCGTCAGCGGCCTGCTGGTGCTGGCGCTGGCAACCCGTAACTGGCGTCCGCTGGTGGCGGCGGTTGTGCTCTTCGCCCTCCCCTTCCCGCTGCGTTTTATTCAGTGGTATCAGCTGCTGCCAGATCGCACCACCCAGGTGACGATGGTGCAGGGTAATATTCCCCAGTCGATGAAGTGGGACGCAGGTGAGCTACTCAATACGCTGAAGATTTACGCCGGTGCGACAGAGCAGGTGCTGGGCAAGTCGCAGCTGATTATCTGGCCAGAGTCGGCAATCCCGGATCTGGAGATTAATCAGCAGGGTTTTCTCAACCAGATGGATAAAACCCTGCGGGCGAACAATGCCACGCTGATTACCGGTATTGTTGATGCGCGTCTCAATCAACAGAATCGCTACGACACCTACAACGCGGCGATTACGCTGGGGACCGGCAGCCCGTATAGCTATCGCTCAACGGATCGCTACAACAAAAATCACCTCGTGCCGTTTGGCGAGTTTGTGCCGCTGGAGTCGATTCTGCGACCGCTCGCGCCCTTCTTCGATCTGCCGATGTCCTCCTTTAGCCGTGGCTCTTATGTGCAGGCACCGCTGTCGGCTCATGGTTTAAAACTGACGGCGGCAATCTGCTACGAGATTATTCTCGGCGAGCAAGTGCGGGATAACTTCCGTCCGGACACCGACTTCCTGTTGACCATCTCCAACGATGCCTGGTTTGGTAAGTCAATTGGGCCATGGCAGCACTTCCAGATGGCGCGTATGCGTTCGCTGGAGCTGGCGCGCCCGCTGCTGCGCAGCACCAATAACGGCATTACCGCCGTGATTGGGCCGCAGGGGGAGATCCAGGCGATGCTGCCGCAGTTCACCCGCGAGATGCTGACGGCGAAAGTAACCCCCACCAGCGGGTTAACGCCGTATGCACGAATGGGTAACTGGCCGGTGTGGATTATCACGGTTCTGCTGGGCTTTGCCGCGCTGGTGTTGGGCCTGCGTCAACGCCGCCGTTAATTTCTGCCTTAGATTGCCGGATGGCGCTGCGCTTATCCGGCCTACAAAACTTCACACTTCCCCGTAGGCCGGATAAGGCGCAAGCCGCCATCCGGCAGTGACCTCATCTCTTTGCCGAATAGCGCTGCGCTTATCCGGCCTGGGTGACTTCTCACTTCTTCATCCGCCAAACTGGCATGCCGCTTGCTTATATCTACCCTGTGACGACCAAATCTGCCCGTGCGTAAACGGGTCGCACCGGCAGGGATCGGTCGCAGCACTATTCTGGTGCAATGTGAGATTTTTGCCTCTAAACGGTGCGGCGCGCCTCGCAAAAATAAACAATACCGCAGCAAATTCTTTACATTAAGCCAGACTAAATGTAACAAACACACACGACACTGCACGAATATGTAGCAGCACATAACAACAACACAACGGGTATCACTGTGCTTTACGCACTGACGATAAAGGAGTCTGGATATGCAATTACGTAAACTGGCCGCCGCCATGCTGGTGATGGGACTGTCCGCCGGTCTGGCACACGCCGAAGAGGCGAAGCCTGCCGACGCAGCGGCTCAGCAATCGACGCTGGATAAAATTGCCAAAAACGGCGTTATCGTCGTCGGTCACCGTGAATCTTCCGTACCGTTCTCCTATTACGACAACGCACAGAAAGTTGTCGGTTATTCACAAGACTACTCCAATGCTATCGTTGAAGCGGTGAAGAAAAAGCTCAACAAGCCGGATCTGGCCGTTAAGCTGATTCCTGTCACCTCGCAGAACCGCATTCCGCTGCTGCAAAACGGCACCTTCGATTTTGAGTGTGGCTCCACCACTAACAACGTCGAGCGCCAGAAACAGGCGGCCTTCTCTGACACCATTTTCGTGGTTGGCACCCGTCTGCTGACCAAAAAAGGCGGCCCGATCAAAGATTTCGCCGACCTGAAAGGCAAAGCCGTGGTTGTCACCTCCGGCACCACCTCCGAGATCCTGCTTAACAAGCTGAACGACGAGAAGAAGATGGATATGCGCATCATCAGCGCGAAAGATCACGGCGACTCCTTCCGTACGCTGGAGAGCGGCCGCGCGGTGGCCTTTATGATGGATGATGCCCTGCTGGCTGGCGAGCGCGCGAAGGCGAAGAAACAAGATAACTGGGAGATCGTCGGCACGCCGCAGTCGAAAGAGGCTTACGGCTGTATGCTGCGCAAAAACGATCCGGAATTTAAAAAGCTGATGGATGAGACCATCGCGCAGTACCAGACCTCTGGCGCGGCGGAAAAATCGTTCACCAAGTGGTTTAAAAACCCGATTCCACCGAAAAACATGAACCTGAACTTCGATCTTTCTGACGACATGAAAGCGCTGTTCAAAGAACCGAATGACAAAGCTCTGAACTAATTACAACCATTAGGGGCGGGTTTACCTGCCCTCTCGATTGTCGAAGCTGCACGGACAGACTATGCGTTGAGTGGCCGTTCCCCACTCAGCGTGAACATTCGCACTTCACACAATCTTCGAGGGTAGCGCTGCTACCCTTTTTTTTCTGGAGTAGATTTATGTCCATAGACTGGAACTGGGGAATCTTCCTGCAACAGGCCCCGTTCGGCAACACCACCTATCTTGGCTGGTTATGGAGCGGTTTTCAGGTCACCATTGCCCTGTCGGTGACGGCCTGGATTATCGCCTTCCTGGTCGGCTCCCTCTTTGGCATCCTGCGCACCGTTCCCAACCGCTTCCTCTCCGGAATCGGCACCTTATATGTGGAACTGTTCCGTAACGTGCCACTGATTGTGCAGTTCTTTACCTGGTATCTCGTGGTACCGGAGCTGCTGCCGGAAGATATCGGCATGTGGTTTAAGGCAGAACTGGATCCCAACATCCAGTTCTTCCTCTCGTCAATGGTCTGCCTTGGGCTGTTTACTGCCGCTCGCGTCTGCGAGCAGGTGCGTGCCGCGATCCAGTCGCTGCCGCGCGGGCAGAAGAACGCCGGGCTGGCGATGGGCCTGACGCTGCCGCAAACCTACCGCTACGTGCTGCTGCCGAATGCCTACCGCGTGATCGTTCCGCCGATGACCTCCGAGATGATGAACCTGGTGAAAAACTCGGCCATCGCTTCGACCATTGGTCTGGTGGATATGGCGGCGCAGGCGGGCAAACTGCTCGATTACTCCGCCCACGCATGGGAATCTTTTACCGCCATTACCCTCGCTTACGTGGTGATTAACGCCGTGATTATGCTGGTGATGAACCTGGTTGAACGCAAAATCCGCCTGCCGGGCAATATGGGAGGCAAATAACGATGTATGAGTTTGACTGGAGTTCAATCGTCCCTTCCCTCCCCTATCTGTGGGCGGGATTGCTGGTGACGCTGAAAATCACCGCCATCGCCATTGTGTTCGGTATCGTCTGGGGCACGCTGCTGGCAGTGATGCGTCTGTCGACCTTCGCGCCGCTGCGCTGGTTCGCCAAAAGCTACGTTAACGTCTTCCGTTCGATTCCACTGGTGATGGTGCTGCTGTGGTTCTATCTGATCGTGCCGGGTTTTCTGCAAAACGTGCTGGGCCTGTCGCCGAAAACCGATATCCGGCTTATCTCGGCGATGGTCGCCTTCGCGATGTTTGAGGCGGCGTACTACTCAGAGATTATCCGCGCCGGGATCCAGAGTATCTCCCGCGGGCAGTCGAGCGCGGCGCTGGCGCTCGGCATGACGCACTGGCAGTCGATGAAGCTGATTATTCTGCCGCAGGCGTTTCGCGCCATGGTGCCGCTGCTGCTTACCCAGGGCATCGTCTTATTCCAGGACACCTCGTTAGTGTATGTCCTGAGCCTGGCGGATTTCTTCCGCACGGCCTCCACGATTGGCGAGCGTGACGGTACGCAGGTCGAGATGATCCTGTTTGCCGGCGCTGTCTATTTTGTTATCAGTTTGAGTGCTTCGCTGTTGGTCAGCTGGCTGAAGAAAAGGACCGTCTAATGATTTCCCTGAAAAATGTTTCGAAATGGTATGGCCACTTTCAGGTGTTGACCGACTGCTCCACCGAAGTGAAAAAGGGCGAGGTGGTGGTAGTTTGCGGCCCGTCGGGTTCCGGTAAATCGACGCTGATCAAAACCGTCAATGGCCTTGAGCCGGTGCAGAAAGGCGAGATCCTGGTAAACGGCACCAAAGTGAACGACAAGAAAACCAATCTCGCAGAGCTGCGCTCCCACGTGGGTATGGTGTTCCAGCACTTTGAGCTCTTCCCGCACCTGTCGATTATCGAAAACCTGACGCTGGCGCAGGTGAAAGTGCTGAAACGCGATAAAGCGGCGGCGCGCGACAAAGGACTGAAGCTGCTGGAGCGCGTTGGGCTGACGGCACACGCCAATAAGTTCCCGGCACAACTCTCCGGCGGTCAGCAGCAGCGCGTGGCGATTGCCCGTGCGCTCTGCATGGATCCCGTAGCAATGCTGTTTGATGAACCGACATCAGCACTCGATCCGGAGATGATCAACGAAGTGCTGGACGTGATGGTCGAACTGGCTAACGAAGGGATGACGATGATGGTGGTAACCCACGAAATGGGCTTCGCCCGTAAAGTGGCGAACCGCGTGATCTTTATGGATGAAGGGAAAATCGTCGAAGACTCGGAGAAGGATGCCTTCTTTAACGATCCGAAATCGGATCGCGCAAAAGACTTCCTCGCCAAGATCCTGCATTAATCCCCTTACGCCTGCCCGCGCGATGTGGGCAGGCGCTTGCTGTTAAGGTTCGAACGGACGGCGCTGGAACTGATCGTGCCCGCATTTCGGGCATAACGGCAGCACATCCGGCGTGTAGACCGCCAGATGGAAATGGCACTTCTCGCAGACCAGGTTCCCCAGCCCGACCACCTCCCCGCTGTGATAGACGCCGTGATGGTTGAGATCCTGAAACACCTCGCGCCACTCCAGCTGGGTTTTATCGGTAATATCCGCCAGCTCCTGCCAGATGCTCTCTTTAATTACCCGCATAAAGACGCCGTCGGTGACCTCACTCTGGCTTTCGTTGTAGCTGCGGGCGAACTCTTCCAAATCGCGACGAATAGCGCGCATTAACTCATCCGTCTCGGTTCGCGTTAACTCACCGGTCTGTGTGACCCTCAGGCGAGCCTGTTCAACCAATGCGTCAATATCGCGATCGCCATTACGCAGGCGCTCGGTCAGTGAAGCGACCAGTTCACGGTAAAATTGCGCAACCTTGTTCATCGTTTCGCCTCCGGTTAAGTGATTCATTTTAATGATAGACGTTAATTTCCCCCGCCTCTGCCGAGCCGTCTGTTGCGTGATGAAAAAGTGATGTGGCGCAGAGAAGGGCTATTTCGACGGCGCTTTTCGGAAAGGCTGTTTTGAGGCTGGCGTTTGGGCTATGCTATGCCGACTAAAAACCACCTATTAACGCTACATTTGTAGCTGTAGCAAAAACAGGACTACTGGCTGCCATGCAAGAGCAATACCGCCCGGAAGAGATAGAATCCACCGTACAGCGTCACTGGGAAGAAAAACGCACATTCGAGGTCACCGAAGACGAGAGCAAAGAGAAATACTATTGCCTGTCGATGCTTCCCTATCCTTCTGGCCGACTACACATGGGCCACGTCCGTAACTACACCATTGGCGATGTGATCGCCCGCTACCAGCGCATGCTGGGTAAAAACGTGCTGCAGCCGATTGGCTGGGATGCGTTTGGCCTGCCGGCTGAAGGCGCCGCGGTGAAAAACAAAACCGCCCCTGCGCCGTGGACCTACGACAATATCGCCTACATGAAAAACCAGCTCAAAATGCTGGGCTTCGGCTACGACTGGAGCCGTGAAGTGGCGACCTGCACCCCGGAATATTACCGCTGGGAGCAAAAATTCTTCACCGAGCTCTATAAAAAAGGGCTGGTCTACAAAAAAACCTCCGCGGTGAACTGGTGCCCGAATGACCAGACCGTACTCGCTAACGAACAGGTTATCGATGGCTGCTGCTGGCGCTGCGATACCAAAGTTGAGCGTAAAGAGATCCCGCAGTGGTTTATCAAAATCACCGCCTATGCCGACGAGCTGCTGAACGATCTGGATAAACTGGATCACTGGCCGGATACCGTGAAAACGATGCAGCGTAACTGGATCGGCCGTTCTGAAGGGGTGGAGATCACCTTTGATGTGCAGAACAGCGACGAGAAGCTGACCGTTTACACCACCCGCCCGGACACCTTTATGGGCGTGACCTATCTCGCCGTTGCCGCCGGTCACCCGCTGGCGCAGCAGGCTGCCCAGAGCAACCCGGAGCTGGCGAGCTTTATCGACGAATGCCGCAACACCAAAGTCGCGGAAGCCGAAATGGCGACGATGGAGAAAAAAGGCGTCGATACCGGCCTGAAAGCGATTCATCCGCTGACCGGCGAAGCGATTCCGGTCTGGACGGCGAACTTTGTGCTGATGGAGTACGGCACCGGCGCGGTGATGGCCGTACCGGGTCACGATCAGCGCGACTACGAGTTTGCCAGCAAATATCAGCTGAACATCAAGCCGGTCATCCTGAATGCCGACGGCAGCGAGCCGGATCTCAGCGCCCAGGCGCTGACCGAAAAAGGCGTGCTGTTTAACTCCGGCGAGTTTGACGGTCTCGACTTCAACGCCGCCTTTAACGCCATTGCTGACAAGCTGGCAGAGAAAGGCGTCGGTGAGCGTAAAGTGAACTTCCGTCTGCGCGACTGGGGCGTTTCCCGTCAGCGTTACTGGGGCGCGCCAATCCCGATGGTGACCCTTGAAGATGGCACCGTGATGCCGACGCCAGAAGACCAGCTGCCGGTGATCCTGCCCGAAGATGTGGTGATGGACGGCATTACCAGCCCGATCAAAGCCGATCCGGAGTGGGCGAAAACCACCGTTAACGGCCAGCCTGCGCTGCGCGAAACGGATACTTTCGACACCTTTATGGAGTCCTCCTGGTACTACGCGCGCTACACCTGCCCGCAGTACAACGAAGGGATGCTGGATCCGAACGCGGCGAACTACTGGCTGCCGGTTGATATCTATATTGGCGGTATCGAACACGCCATCATGCACCTGCTCTACTTCCGCTTCTTCCACAAGCTGATGCGCGATGCGGGCATGGTCACCTCTGATGAACCGGCTAAACAGCTGCTGTGTCAGGGCATGGTGCTGGCAGATGCCTTCTACTACCTCGGCGAAAGCGGCGAGCGTAACTGGGTGTCACCGAAAGAAGCTATCGTCGAGCGTGATGAGAAAGGCCGTATCGTGAAGGCGACCGATGCTGCGGGCCATGAGCTGGTCTACACCGGTATGAGCAAGATGTCGAAGTCGAAAAACAACGGCATCGACCCGCAGGAGATGGTAGAGCGTTACGGCGCGGATACCGTGCGTCTGTTTATGATGTTCGCCTCCCCGGCAGATATGACGCTGGAGTGGCAGGAGTCCGGCGTTGAGGGGGCAAACCGCTTCCTGAAACGCGTCTGGAAACTGGTCTACGAACACACCGCCCAGGGTGCCGTTGCGCCGCTGGATCTGGCTGCGCTGAATGACGATCAGCAGGCGCTGCGCCGTGATGTGCATAAAACCATCGCCAAAGTCTCCGATGATATCGGCCGTCGCCAGACCTTCAACACCGCCATCGCGGCGATCATGGAGCTGATGAACAAGCTGGCGAAAGCGCCGCAGGAGAGCGAGCAGGATCGCGCTCTGATGCAGGAAGCGCTGCTGGCAGTGGTGCGTATGCTCAACCCGTTCACCCCGCATGCCAGCTTCACGCTGTGGCAGGAGCTGGGCGGCGAAGGCGACATCGATAACGCGCCGTGGCCGGTTGCCGACGAGAAAGCGATGGTTGAAAACACCACGCTGGTCGTCGTGCAGGTCAACGGCAAAGTGCGCGGTAAAATTACCGTCGCTGTTGATGCAACAGAAGAACAGGTTCGTGAACGCGCAGGCCAGGAGCACCTGGTGGCGAAATATCTTGAGGGCGTTACCGTACGTAAAGTGATTTATGTACCGGGCAAACTGCTCAATCTGGTCGTTGGTTAAGCGCGGGAGGAAGCGTGCGATATCTGGCAACACTGTTCGTAACCCTGGCGGTGCTGGTCACCGCCGGATGCGGCTGGCATCTGCGGAACACAACTCAGGTGCCGCCGGAAATGAAAACGATGATCTTTAACTCTGGCGATCCGAATGGACCGCTGAGCCGGGCTGTTCGTAGCCAGCTTCGCCTCAACGGCGTGACGCTGCTCGATGACAGCACGCTGCGTCAGGATGTACCGTCGCTGCGTCTCGGCTCTGTATCAATGGGACGTGATACTGCTTCCGTTTTCCAGAATGGCCAGACCGCAGAGTATCAAATGGTGCTGACCGTACATGCAAGTGTGTTGATCCCGGGTCACGATATCTATCCGATCAGCACCAAGGTGTACCGTTCGTTCTTTGATAACCCGCAGAAAGCGCTGGCAAAAGCGGCTGAGCAGGAGATCATTACACAAGAGATGTATAACAAAGCCGCAGAGCAGCTGATTCGTCAGTTGCCGAGCGTGCGTACGGCGGATGCGAAAAACACGCAAAATAGTGAGGCTTCCTCAAGCGTGACGCCCGCCCCGGCAACGCCAGGTAGCTGATGCTCAGGCTTTATCCGGAACAACTCCGCGCGCAGCTCAATGAAGGGCTGCGCGCGGCCTATCTGCTGCTCGGTAACGACCCGTTACTGCTGCAAGAGAGCCAGGATGCGGTGCGGCAGGTTGCCGCCACGCAAGGCTTCACGGAACACCACACCTTCTCGCTTGATGCCAGCACCGACTGGGATGCCATCTTCTCTATTTGCCAGGCGCTGAGCCTGTTCGCCAGCCGACAAACCCTGCTGTTACAGCTGCCGGATAACGGCCCGAACGCCGCGTTGAACGAACAACTGGCGAAGCTGGTTGGCCTGCTGCATGAGGATCTGATCCTGATTGTGCGCGGCAATAAGCTTACCAAAGCGCAGGAGAACGCCGCCTGGCTTAGCCAGCTTAATACGCAGGTGGTGCAGGTCAGTTGCCAGACGCCCGAACAGGCGAACCTGCCACGCTGGGTGGCGGCACGGGCAAAACAGAACAAACTGGAGCTGGACGACGCGGCCAATCAACTCCTCTGCTACTGCTACGAGGGGAATTTGCTGGCGCTGGCGCAGGCGCTCGAACGCCTGGCGCTGCTGTGGCCCGACGGCAAGCTTACCCTGCCCCGCGTCGAGCAGGCGGTTAACGATGCCGCGCACTTCACGCCGTTTCACTGGGTCGATGCCCTGCTGGCCGGTAAGAGCAAGCGCGCGTTACATATTCTGACCCAGCTGCGGCTGGAGGCGTGCGAGCCGGTGATCCTCCTGCGTACCGTGCAGCGCGAACTGCTGCTGCTGGTCACGCTGAAACGCCAGATGACGCAGATGCCGCTGCGTGCGCTGTTCGATAAACACCGGGTGTGGCAAAACCGCCGCGGCACCACCACGGAGGCGCTGAACCGGCTGAGTGCCGATCAGCTTCGCCAGGCAGTGCATCTGCTGAGCCGTATTGAGCTGATCGTCAAGCAGGATTACGGTCAGTCGGTCTGGGCGGAGCTGGAGGGGCTTTCTCTGCTACTCTGTCACAAAGCCCTCGCTGACATCTTTATTGATGGTTGATATGAAACAGTTACAAGCGCTGTTTGGCGGCACCTTCGATCCTGTCCATTACGGTCACCTGAAACCGGTGGAAGCGCTGGCAAATCTAATTGGCCTGTCAAAAGTGACGATCATGCCCAATAATGTGCCGCCCCATCGCCCGCAGCCGGAGGCGAACAGCCAGCAGCGCAAAACCATGGTCGAGCTGGCAATCGCGGATAAACCGCTCTTCACCCTTGATGAGCGTGAACTGATGCGCAATGAGCCCTCCTATAGCGCGGATACGCTGCAGGCGTGGCGGCAGGAGTCTGGCGAGCAGGCACCGCTGGCATTTATTATTGGCCAGGACTCGCTGCTCACCTTTCACAGCTGGCATCACTACGACACCATTCTTGATAACTGCCACCTGATAGTCTGCCGCCGCCCGGGTTATGCCCTGACGATGCGCGAAGAGGCGCATCAGCGCTGGCTGGACGCACACCTTACAACCCGCGTAGAGGATCTGCATACTCTGCCCGCCGGCAAAATCTATCTTGCCGAAACGCCGTGGTTTGATATCTCCGCCACGCAGATTCGCCAGCGGCTGGCTCATAATGAGCCGTGCGACGATCTGCTGCCTGCTGCCGTGCTCGAGTACATCCATCAGCAGGGCCTCTACCGCTAAACCGCGCGATAAACAGGAGAAGTGCATGCGACTCTGGTTAATACGCCACGGCGAGACCGAAGCGAACGTGGCCGGGCTCTACAGCGGACATGCCCCTACCCCCTTAACGCCAAAAGGATTAGCCCAGGCGCAAACCCTTCACCACCTGCTCCACGCCGTGCCGTTCGATTATGTGCTCTGCAGCGAACTGGATCGCGCCCAACAGACCGCGGCGCGCGTGCTGGCATCGCGCGATATCAAAACTCATACCACGCCCCTGCTCAATGAGATGTTTTTTGGCGACTGGGAGATGCGCCACCACCGCGATTTAACGCACGACGATCCCGAGCGCTACGCCGCCTGGTGTACCGACTGGCAGCATGCGGTTCCGACTAATGGTGAAGGTTTTCAGGATTTTTCGGCGAGGATCGAGCGCGTGGTGACGCTATTGCAGGAGCTAAAACAGACGCAGAAAAATGTGCTGATCGCCAGCCATCAGGGGGTTATCAGCCTGCTGATTGCACGTTTATTGAGTATGCCCGCCTCGTCGCTGTGGCATTTCCATATTGACCAGGGCTGCTGGAGCCGGGTGGATCTGCGCGACGATTTTGCCACGCTGCGGGTGCTAAACAGCCGCGCGGTCTGGCATCCTGACGATAAGTAGCCGCTTTTTCATCCATCTTTTAAGCTGTAGTGATTCGGTGATTGACAGGACCCCGCAGGCTGCTATTCTCCGCGCGCAGAAATTGTTTTACAAAATTGGCGATGCAATCGCGCGGCCAGGATGGGATGATAGCCCACTTTTCATGTCGCGAAGCCTGGACTTTTGTCCCGACATTCGCCGTCTTTCAGGTATAATGTCAGGCTGTTTATGACCAGTACATTTTTTACTCACCCAGGGGGAACACTTGCAGGGTAAAGCACTCCAGGATTTTGTTATCGACAAAATTGACGACCTGAAAGGTCAGGACATCGTCGCCATTGACGTTCAAGGCAAATCGAGCATCACCGATTGCATGATCGTCTGTACCGGCACTTCAAGCCGCCATGTTGCTTCTATCGCGGATCACGTGGTTCAGGAGTCCCGCGCAGCGGGCATGCTGCCACTGGGCGTAGAGGGTGAAAGCGCCGCCGATTGGGTGGTCGTTGATCTGGGCGACGTCATGGTCCACGTCATGCAGGAAGAGAGCCGTCGTCTGTACGAGCTGGAAAAACTCTGGGGTTGATGCGTGAAGCTGCAACTCGTCGCCGTCGGCACAAAAATGCCGGACTGGGTACAGACAGGTTTTACCGAGTATCTGCGCCGTTTTCCGAAAGATATGCCGTTTGAGCTGGTGGAAATTCCCGCCGGCAAGCGCGGCAAGAACGCGGATATCAAGCGCATCCTCGATAAAGAGGGTGAACTGATGCTGGCCGCCGCCGGCAAAAACCGCATCGTCACCCTTGATATCCCCGGCAAACCGTGGGATACGCCGCAGCTGGCACATGAGCTGGAGCGCTGGAAGCAGGACGGACGCGATGTCAGCCTGCTGATCGGCGGCCCGGAAGGGTTGTCTCCCGCCTGCAAAGCGGCAGCTGAACAAAGTTGGTCGCTCTCTGCGTTGACACTTCCTCACCCGCTGGTGCGTGTGTTGGTTGCCGAAAGCCTGTATCGCGCATGGAGTATCACGACCAACCATCCTTATCACCGTGAGTAACGAGTCTTAGGCGGATTTAGCAGCGGATGAAATTACAGAACTCTTTTCGCGACTATACGGCTGAGTCCGCGCTGTTTGTGCGCCGGGCTGTAGTCGCTTTTACGGGGATATTGCTGCTTTCCGGCGTGCTGATCGCCAACCTTTATAACCTGCAAATCGTCCGCTTTGCGGACTATCAAACCCGCTCCAACGAAAACCGCATCAAACTGGTGCCCATCGCGCCCAGTCGCGGCATTATTTACGATCGCAACGGTACGCCGCTGGCGCTGAACCGCACCATCTACCAGGTGGAGATGATGCCGGAGAAGGTCGATAACGTGCAGCAAACCCTCGACGCGCTGCGCGATGTGGTCGATCTGAACGATGACGATATCGCCAACTTCAAAAAGGAGCGCGCGCGCTCGCACCGCTTTACCTCGATTCCGGTGAAAACCAACCTCACGGAAGTGCAGGTGGCCCGCTTCGCCGTCAACCAGTACCGTTTCCCCGGCGTGGAAGTAAAAGGCTATAAGCGCCGCTACTACCCCTTCGGCTCTGCGTTGACCCACGTGATCGGCTATGTGTCGAAAATCAACGATAAAGACGTAGAGCGGTTGGATAAAGATGGCAAGCTTGCCAACTATGCCGCGACTCACGATATCGGCAAGCTCGGCATCGAGCGCTACTACGAAGATGTGCTGCACGGCCAGACCGGTTATGAAGAAGTAGAAGTGAACAACCGGGGCCGCGTGATCCGCCAGCTGAAAGAGGTGCCGCCGCAGGCAGGACACGATATCTACCTGACGCTCGATCTCAAACTGCAGCAGTATATTGAAACCCTGCTCGCCGGCAGCCGTGCGGCGGTCGTGGTGACCGATCCGCGCACCGGCAGTATCCTGGCGCTGGTCTCAACGCCGAGCTACGACCCGAACCTGTTTGTGGATGGTATCTCCAGCAAGGATTACTCCGGGCTGCTCAATGACCCGAACACGCCGCTGATTAACCGCGCCACCCAAGGCGTCTACCCGCCAGCATCAACGGTTAAGCCTTATGTCGCGGTCTCCGCGCTCAGCGCCGGGGTGATCACCCGCAATACCAGCCTGTTCGATCCCGGCTGGTGGCAGCTTCCGGGTTCCGAAAAACGGTATCGCGACTGGAAAAAATGGGGACACGGGCATCTGAACGTCACCAAATCCCTGGAAGAGTCCGCCGATACCTTCTTCTACCAGGTCGCTTACGACATGGGCATCGACCGCCTTTCCGAGTGGATGAGCAAGTTTGGTTACGGCCACTACACCGGCATCGACCTTTCGGAAGAGCGATCCGGCAACATGCCAACCCGCGAATGGAAACTGAAGCGCTTTAAGAAACCCTGGTATCAGGGCGATACCATCCCGGTCGGCATCGGCCAGGGGTACTGGACCGCGACGCCGATCCAGATGAACAAAGCGATGATGACGCTGATTAATGATGGCATCGTGAAAGTGCCGCACCTGTTAATGAGCACCGTCGAGGACGGCAAAAAAGTGCCGTGGAAGCAGCCCACGCAGCCGCCGGTGGGTGATATTCACTCCGGCTACTGGGAGATTGCCAAAGATGGCATGTATGGCGTCGCGAACCGCCCTAACGGTACCGGTCACAAATACTTTGCCAACGCGCCTTACAAAGCGGCGGCGAAATCGGGTACCGCGCAGGTCTTCGGCCTGAAGGCAAACGAAACCTATAACGCCCATCGTATTGCCGAGCGTCTGCGTGACCATAAATTGATGACCGCTTTCGCCCCGTACGACAATCCGCAGGTCGCCGTCGCCATGATTCTGGAAAACGGCGGCGCAGGTCCGGCCGTGGGTACCATCATGCGGCAGATCCTCGACCACATTATGCTTGGCGACAACAACACCGAATTGCCGGCGGAAAACCCCTCCACGGCCGCGGCAGAGGACCAATAATCATGACGGATAATCCGAACAAAAAATCGTTCTGGGATAAGATCCATCTCGACCCAGCGCTGCTGCTGATCATTCTCGCGCTGCTGTTTTACAGCGCGATCGTTATCTGGAGCGCCAGCGGCCAGGATATCGGCATGACCGAACGTAAAATCGGCCAAATCGCTATGGGGCTGGTGGTCATGGTCGTGCTGGCGCAGGTGCCGCCGCGCGTCTATGAAGGCTGGGCGCCCTATCTCTATGTCTTCTGCGTTATCCTGCTGATTGCGGTTGACGCCTTCGGTGCTATCTCCAAAGGCGCGCAGCGCTGGCTCGATCTCGGCGTGGTGCGCTTTCAGCCGTCAGAGATTGCCAAAATCGCCGTACCGCTGATGGTGGCGCGCTTTATCAACCGTGATGTCTGCCCGCCGTCGCTGAAAAATACCGGCATTGCGCTGGTGCTGATCTTCGTCCCTACCCTGCTGGTAGCGGCGCAGCCGGATCTCGGCACCTCGATTCTGGTAGTGCTCTCCGGGCTGTTTGTGCTGTTTCTCTCCGGCCTGAGCTGGCGGCTAATCGGCATTGCCGCGCTGCTTGTCGCCGCCTTTATTCCGATAATGTGGTTCTTCCTGATGCATGATTATCAGCGCCAGCGCGTGATGATGCTGCTCGATCCGGAAACCGATCCGCTCGGCGCGGGCTACCATATTATTCAGTCGAAAATTGCCATTGGTTCCGGCGGCCTCAGCGGCAAAGGCTGGCTGCACGGTACCCAGTCACAGCTGGAGTTTCTGCCGGAGCGCCACACGGACTTTATCTTCGCCGTACTGGCGGAGGAGCTAGGCCTGGTGGGGATTTTGATCCTGCTGGCGCTCTACCTGCTGTTGATTATGCGCGGGCTGTGGATCGCCGCGCGGGCGCAAACCACCTTTGGCCGGGTGATGGCCGGCGGTTTGATGCTGATTCTGTTCGTATATGTGTTCGTAAATATTGGTATGGTAAGCGGTATCTTGCCGGTGGTAGGCGTTCCGCTGCCGCTGATCAGTTACGGGGGTTCCGCCCTCATCGTACTCATGGCCGGGTTTGGTATCGTGATGTCGATCCATACCCACAGAAAAATGTTGTCCAAGAACGTTTAAGAGGTGCGCAATGCATAAGCTTTGGCCTGGGATCTGTATAGCAGCAGGGTTACTGGCGGCCTGTACGAGTAATGATAATCAGCAGCAGACAATGGTTGCGCCACAGCCTGCGGTCTGCAACGGCCCGGTGGTGGAGATCAGCGGCGCTGAGCCGCGCTATGAAACACCTAACGCCACGGCGAATCAGGATTATGAGCGCGACGGTAAACGCTACACCATCGTGCAGGATCCCTCCCGCTTCAGCCAGGCGGGCTTTGCCGCCATCTATGACGCCGAGCCGGGCAGCAACCTGACCGCCTCCGGTGAAGCGTTCGATCCGATGCAGCTCACTGCCGCGCACCCGACGCTGCCGATTCCAAGCTATGCGCGCATTACCAACCTGGCGAACGGCCGCATGATTGTGGTGCGCATCAACGACCGTGGTCCTTACGGCAGCGACCGCGTTATCTCGCTGTCGCGCGCCTCTGCCGACCGCCTGAACACTTCGAATAACACCAAAGTGCGCATCGATCCGATTATCGTCACGCAGGATGGCTCGCTTTCCGGCCCGGGAATGGCCTGTACCAAAGTGGCGCAGCAGACCTACGCCCTGCCGGCGCGCCCGGATTTGAGCGGGGGCGGCATGAGCGCTGCGCCGCAGCCGAACGAAGCCCAGCCGATGCAGCCGATTGCCGCACAGCCGAGCGACGCTCAGCCAGCGGAAACGCAGGCTAACGTGCAGCCGATCAGTAACGATACGCTGAAAAGCGATGATCCGACCGGTGCCCCGGTGCGCAGCGGCGGTTTCCTCGGCGCGCAAACGCCGCTCGCCTCCGGCGTGCTGGAGAGCAGCGAGGCCGCGCAGCCCGCAATGAACACCACCACCCAGCCTGCTGCCGCTACGCCGGTAAACCAGACAGAGCCGGTTACACAAACGGCTGCGCCTGCCACGCGTAACTCCCCGGTGACGGCACCTGGTTCGGTGCAGGGCACCGTTCACAGCGCGGCACCGGCTGCCAGTGCGCCTGCTGCTGCCGCAGCGGCCAGCGGAAGCTATGTGGTGCAGGTTGGCGCAGTAAGCGATCAGACCCGCGCGCAGCAGTACCAGCAGCGCCTGGCACAGCAGTTCTCCGTGCCGGGTCGCGTGACGCAGAATGGCGCGGTGTGGCGTATTCAGTTAGGGCCGTTCAGCAATAAGTCTGAGGCCAGCGCGTTGCAGCAGCGTCTGCAGAGCGAAGCGCAGTTACAATCTTTTGTAACGCGCGCCCAGTAGTCAGGAAAGGTGTCTGATTTTGTCAATTTGTGTAAGTATGATTCACACTCTCACGCGCAAAGTCAGATGCCTGCCGGTATAGCTTTTGCTATAGTAAGGCACTTTTTTTAACTCCATCACGGATGTCGTTGTTCGACCATGAAGACCACTTTTTCCGCTCGTTTCGTGCAGCGCCTGGCGCTCACCACGGCGCTGACCGCAGCTGCCCTCTCCGCTGCGCATGCCGATGACCTGAACATTAAAACCATGATCCCAGGCGTTCCGCAGATCGATGCGGAGTCCTATATCTTGATCGATTACAACTCCGGCAAAGTGCTGGCGGAACAGAACGCCGATGCGCGTCGCGATCCGGCAAGCCTGACCAAAATGATGACCAGCTACGTTATCGGCCAGGCGATGAAAGCGGGTAAGTTCAAAGAGAGCGATGTGGTGACCATTGGTAATGACGCCTGGGCAACCGGCAACCCGGTGTTCCGCGGCTCCTCGCTGATGTTCCTGAAACCTGGCATGCAGGTGCCGGTTTCCCAGCTTATCCGTGGTATTAACCTGCAATCGGGCAATGACGCCTGCGTGGCGATGGCCGACTACGTCGCCGGCAGCCAGGACGCATTTGTTGGCCTGATGAACAGCTACGTCAACGCGCTGGGCCTGAAAAACAGCCACTTCCAGACCGTGCACGGCCTGGATGCTGAAGGTCAGTACAGCTCCGCCCGTGATATGGCGCTGATTGGCCAGGCGCTGATCCGCGATGTGCCGAACGAATACTCCATCTACAAAGAGAAAGAGTTCACCTTCAACGGCATCCGCCAGACCAACCGTAACGGTCTGCTGTGGGATAACAGCCTGAACGTTGACGGCATCAAAACCGGTCACACCGATCGCGCCGGGTATAACCTGGTGGCCTCGGCAACCGAAGGCCAGATGCGTTTGATCTCCGCCGTGATGGGTGGGCGCACCTTTAAAGGGCGTGAAACCGAGAGCAAAAAACTGCTCACCTGGGGCTTCCGCTTCTTCGAAACCGTCAGCCCGCTGAAAGCCGGGAAAGAGTTCGCCTCTGAGCCAGCCTGGTTCGGTGACAGCGATCGCGCCTCGCTGGGCGTGGATAAAGATGTCTACCTGACCATTCCGCGCGGTCGTATGAAAGATCTGAAAGCGAGCTATGTGCTGAACAGCAGCGAGCTGCACGCGCCGCTGCAGAAAAACCAGGTAGTCGGCAGCATCAACTTCCAGCTGGATGGCAAAACCATCGAACAGCGTCCGCTGGTGGTGTTGCAGGAGATCCCGGAAGGGAACTTCTTCGGCAAAATCATTGATTACATTAAATTGATGTTCCACCACTGGTTTGGCTAAAGATTGCGCACTTGAAAGTGTGATCTCTGCCCCCATATACTGAACATCTCAAAAACTCCTGCCCCTTCGGCAGGAGTTGTTATTTTTTACGCCGGAGCTGACATGAAAACCAATCTTAAAGAACTGCTTGAATTCCCGACACCTTTTACTTACAAAGTGATGGGTCTGGCGAAGCCTGAGCTGGTTGATCTGGTGGTTGAAGTGGTACAGCGCCATGCGCCAGGTGATTACTCTCCGCAGGTAAAACCGAGCAGCAAAGGCAACTACCACTCGGTCTCAATTACCATCAACGCGACGCATATTGAACAAGTTGAAACGCTGTACGAAGAGCTTGGCAATATCGAAATTGTTCGTATGGTGCTGTAAAAGTTAGTGACGTTACCCGGAGCCATTCGGGTAACGTTTTCGCTGTGATATACTCCCCGCACTCTTTTCTCCGCCGGAGATGCCGTTTTGTCTCAGGACACCATTCTTATCCGCAATCTTGGTTTACAGCCCTACGCGCCTGTCTCTCAGGAGATGCACGACTTCACCGATCGCCGCGATGACGACACCCCCGACGAGATCTGGCTGGTGGAACACCCGCCTGTTTTTACCCAGGGCCAGGCCGGTAAAGCCGAACACGTGCTCGCCGCGGGCGATATTCCGGTCATTCAGAGCGATCGCGGCGGCCAGGTAACCTACCACGGGCCGGGTCAGCAGGTTATGTACGTGTTGATTAACCTCAAGCGCCGGAAAATTGGCGTGCGTGAGCTGGTGACGCTGCTGGAAAACACGGTGATCAATACCCTGGCGCAGCTCGATATTGTGGCGAATGCACGGCCGGATGCGCCGGGCGTCTATGTCGATGGCAAGAAGATCTGCTCGCTCGGTTTGCGCATCCGCAAAGGCTGCTCATTCCATGGCCTGGCGCTGAATATTGATATGGACCTGGCGCCGTTTATGCGCATCAACCCGTGCGGTTATGCCGGAATGGAAATGACCCAGGTCAGCAAACTTGTTGAAAACGCGAGCATGGATAAAATAAGGACGATTCTTATCCAGCACTTTTTAGCGTTACTAAACAATCCGCCTCATCAATATATGAGCGCTTAATGTATGATGTATCACGGCCCGCAATTTGTGCGGGTCGTTATATATTTGCCCTGTTAACGCTTTACAATAGAAGCCATATTCTCTATTTTCAACCTGCCTGCCCTCTCTGGCTAATATGCGTTACCATGCTTCGCCAGACTTCTTACATATGCTTCAGGCCAATTGTTTTCCGACTGCATTGCCCGGCATCGTGATGAAAAAATCTACGTAATGATGAGACGAGACAGGACGTTAACTCAGTTTGCTGATGAACAAAAAAAACAAATTCAACTATCATTCATATTGCGAATGAAAACGGAGCACAAGCGTGGATAATAAGAGCCTGCCGGAAAAGCGAATAACAGTGCGTCCCCAGGATGATAAGCCGCAAGTCTTCCGAACCCTGCGCAATATTGATCTCAATTTATTGACCATTTTTGAGGCGGTATATGTGCATAAAGGGATCGTTAACGCCGCGAAAGTGCTAAACCTGACGCCATCCGCTATTAGCCAGTCAATCCAAAAATTGCGTTCAATATTTCCCGATCCGCTTTTCATTCGCAAAGGTCAGGGCGTGACGCCGACCGCTTATGCAGCCCATCTGCATGAATATATCAGCCAGGGGCTGGAGTCGATTCTCGGCGCGCTCGATTTAACCGGCAGCTACGATAAGCAGCGCACGATAACGGTGGGCACGACGCCCTCTATCGGCGCGCTGGTGATCCCGGTGGTCTTTCAGGCGATCAAAGAGAGCGCCCCGCATCTGATGATGCGCAACATCCCGATAAGCGATGCTGAAAGTCAGCTCAGCCAGTTCCAGACCGATCTGATTATCGATACCCATATCGCCAGTTCGCGCACCATCAATCATCACGTACTCTTTTCTGACCGCCTGATGCTGGTGTGCCGCAAAGATCACCCTTGCCTGAACGAACCGATTAATGAGCTGGCGTTGCAGAAGTATGAGCACACGCTGTTGATGCTTGAGGGACAAAACCTGAGCGCGCTGCGCCAGCGGATGCAGGATCTCTTCCCTGAACGCCAGGTCTCGTTTAGCAGTTACAATATGTTCACAATCGCTGCACTGATTGGTAACAGCGATCTGCTCGGGCTGATGCCGTACCGTTTATATGAACTTTTCCGCCACTGCTGGCCGCTGGTCGAGATCCCCTTCCCGCCGGTCAACAATGAGCGCCTGGATATTTCGCTTTACTACAACAAGTTAAGCCTGCGCGACCCGGTGCTGGAGAGCGTGGTAGATGTGATCAGACGGGCGTTTTAACGCCCGCTGGTACCAGGAAAAGTGATAAATGGCCTGCGGGCCTTTAGCACAAAACAACAACTATTTCACAATTTGGCAGTCCGTCAGGCTGCTTTATCCCCGCTATAGATGGTATACTGCGCCTACGTTAATTCAAAAATAGTTGATAAATACAACTTCTCCTTGAATTGAAATGCCTTCTTCGTCACCCGCAACTGGAACACGCACGCTATGAGTAAACCCATTGTGATGGAACGCGGTGTAAAGTATCGCGACGCCGATAAAATGGCGCTTATCCCGGTAAAAAACGTGGCAACAGAGCGTGAAGCCCTGTTAAGAAAACCGGAATGGATGAAAATCAAACTCCCGGCCGACTCCTCCCGTATCCAGGGTATCAAAGCTGCCATGCGCAAAAACGGGCTGCACTCTGTTTGTGAAGAGGCTTCCTGCCCGAACCTCGCTGAGTGTTTCAACCACGGTACCGCCACGTTTATGATCCTTGGCGCCATCTGTACGCGTCGCTGCCCCTTCTGCGATGTGGCGCATGGCCGTCCTGTTGCGCCGGACGCGAACGAACCGCTGAAACTGGCGCAGACCATTGCTGATATGGCGCTGCGTTATGTGGTCATCACCTCCGTTGACCGCGACGATCTGCGTGACGGCGGCGCCCAGCACTTTGCTGACTGCATCACCGCGATTCGTGAGAAGAGCCCGACGATCAAAATTGAAACCCTGGTGCCGGACTTCCGCGGCCGTATGGATCGCGCGCTTGATATTCTCACCGCCACGCCGCCGGACGTGTTCAACCACAACCTGGAAAACGTGCCGCGTATCTACCGCCAGGTGCGCCCTGGTGCGGATTACAACTGGTCGCTGAAACTGCTGGAGCGTTTTAAAGAAGCGCATCCGGAGATCCCGACGAAATCGGGCCTGATGGTCGGTTTAGGCGAAACCAATGCGGAAATCATTGAAGTGATGCGCGATCTGCGTCGCCATGGCGTGACCATGCTGACGCTGGGGCAGTATCTGCAACCGAGCCGTCATCACCTGCCGGTGCAGCGCTACGTCAGCCCGGATGAGTTTGAAGAGATGAAAGAGGAAGCGCTGGCGATGGGCTTTACCCATGCAGCTTGCGGTCCGTTCGTCCGCTCCTCCTACCATGCAGATTTGCAGGCCAAAGGGATGGAAGTGAAGTAACACTTACTTACACTCAATACAGAAAAACCGGCTGATAGCCGGTTTTTTTTCGCCTGTCGTGGCGCGATTACTCTTTGTGAGAGAGTTTCTCTGCTGTGACAACGTCTGCGTCTTTCTTCGCGGCATCATCATCGTTCATGGCTTTTTTGAAGCCCTTGATCGCTGCACCAAGATCGCCGCCCAGTGTACGCAGTTTCTTGGTCCCAAACAGCAGAACCACTAACGCGGCCACGACCAGCAGTTTAGTAATACTAATCTCACCCATAGATACCTTCTTTCATAAAACAGGCTGTAAAAAGCACCGTTGATAACCTGACACCATTAACGGTCATTCAGTGCGCGCACACAATAGCAATCTGTAACGAGATGAATCAAGCACTGATTAAAAAAACATCACAACAATTGAGGATGTGCAAAACGGCGATTGCGTAAAACGGGAAGTTTTTCCCGCGTTTGCGCCACGCGCTCAGCCGTCACATCGGCAAAAATTAACTGCGCCTCCTCGGCTGCCGCGGCAAGCGTAACACCTTGCGGATCGACGATCCGGCTTTGGCCAATATTCTTGTTGCCGCACTCGCCGGCAGCCACCAGATAACAGGTGGTGTCCAGCGCCCGCGCAGCAAGCAGCGTCGCCCAGTGCATCTCTTTTAGCGGCCCGCGTACCCAGGCGGCGGGCAGCACCAGCAGCTCAGCACCCTGTAACGCCAGCGATAACGCTAGCTCCGGGAAACGAAGATCGTAACAGGTCATCAAACCCACCTGCATCCCCTCCACCTCAATCAGCGGTGGCAATGTGTTTCCGGCATCGACCCGCGCGGACTCCTGCATGCTGAACGCATCATAAAGATGCAGCTTGGCATACTGCGCGATGATCTCCCCGCCGCGCAATACCACCAGCGTATTAACCGCCCTGCCCGCTGTCGACGGAACATGGATGGTCAGCACAGTGGTCATGGTATTACGTCGGCTCTCTTCGCAGAGCAGGCTCAGAAAGCCCTCATCAAGCCGCTGCGCGGATTTCACCGACATATGCGGGTCATTATCATCCCGCGCCAGTAATGCCTCTGGCAGCACCAGCAGCGAGGCCTGTTGACGCGCGGCCTGTGCCATTAAGGATACACACGTACGGGCGTTAGTTTGCCACACGGGTGTGACAGCAAATTGTCCGGCAGCAACAATCATCACGTTTCTCCTTACAGTATTGCCATAGCCAGCTTCCGGCCACGACGGTAAACTCGGCACATTCACTTATCAGATAGCAGGATAGCTCAGTGTTACAACTCCTTTTAGCGGTATTTATCGGCGGAGGCACGGGCAGCGTGGCGCGCTGGATGCTGAGTATGAAACTTAACCCGGTTCATCAAATTATTCCGCTCGGTACGCTGACGGCTAACTTAATTGGCGCGTTTATTATTGGTGCCGGGCTGGCGTGGTTTAACCGTATGACGCATATCGATCCGGTGTGGAAAGTGCTGATAACTACCGGATTTTGCGGCGGGTTAACGACCTTCTCCACCTTTTCGGCAGAAGTGGTGTTTTTACTGCAGGAAGGGCGCGCAGGCTGGGCGCTGCTGAATGTCGCCGTTAACCTGTTGGGATCGTTTGCCATGACCGCACTGGCGTTCTGGCTCGTCTCAACCGCTAACGCAAACTAAAGGCAATAAAAAACCCGCCTTGCGGCGGGTTTTGGAATTCTTGCTGTACGCGCTGATTAAACAGGCATTACGTTAGCAGCAGATGGGCCTTTGGCACCGTTAGTGATTTCAAACTCAACGCGCTGACCTTCGGCCAGGGTTTTGAAACCATTGCTCTGGATTGCAGAGAAGTGTACGAACACGTCTTTGCTGCCATCTTCCGGAGTAATGAAACCGAATCCTTTGGATTCATTAAACCACTTAACGTTACCTTTAATCTTAGACATCAAAATTACCTTTACATGAAAAAACGACACAAATGCTGTGTCGGGTATCAGTACAACAATTGTCGCGAGTTTTGTCCAGTCGTTATTCGCGAAAAAGTGATAAATGTCGCGAACTTTTTTTCCAGCGCCGCATTATTCCGCGTTTTTCGCGCTGTTTACTCTTTGTCCACTATAACCACTGATGCGTCGATCAAAACTGGAAGCGCATCCACGCGAAGTAAACGTTACCGTTGTTGTAAGTGCCGGGAATGTAGGTCATCTGGAACGTCGCCGGTCCATAGCCAATTGAGGCCAGCGGCAGCAGCACCGGAATCGGAATGTACTTCCAGTTATCGCGCGCGGTGACACCCGCGGTGTAACCAAGACCCAGATGGAAATTCTCATCCGCCAGCGGGCGCCAGGTCTTTTCCCAGCCGTAGCCGCCAATCGGCTCCCACTTGTTAAAGGAGTCTTTAAACGCCATCAGGTAGAGCCCGTGCCAGTTCCCCTTCTCATCCCAGCGATCCTGACCAAAGCCTGCGCCCCACGGACGCTCGTTATAGCGATCGGTTTTGTCCTTGTCATAGGCGAAACGCGCATGCCAGGTGATGGCAGGCACATAGAGATCGTAGTTATCCGGCTGCTGCCACGTTTGCTTAACGTTGTCAGCGAAAACGGTGTACCAGGGTTTGTCTGCTGCGTGAAGTGTTGGAATCAGTAAAATCTGTAAACACAAAAAGACAGCGAAATATTTAAATTTTTTATAAACAGCCACAACAAATTTTCCATATAACAAATCAACTTCTATTTTCCGACACCTTACCTTAATAGTTCCTTAACGAAATTAGTGTTGTTCTTAAACCTGCCAGGAAGAGTCCCATTTGCTGGCTGGTTACAAAACTTAATAAAGTATCAAGCGCCCCGTTGCCGAGGCGCATATTAAGGTCAGCGTTTTCGATGGAGTAAATAATAGAGCGCCGGAATCACCAGCATTGAGAGCAGCGGTGCGGTAACCATCCCGCCGATCATCGGTGCCGCGATACGACTCATCACCTCTGCACCGCTGCCGCCGCCCCACATGATCGGCAGCAGCCCGGCCATAATGGTCGCTACCGTCATCACTTTTGGGCGCACGCGTAAAACCGCCCCCTCGTGTATCGCGAGAAGCAGTCGCGTATTAGGTTCATCGGATTCAGAGATGCGATATTTCTCAAGGGCATGATTAAGATAGAGCACCATAATAACTCCGAACTCTGCCGCCACACCGGCCAGCGCAATAAAGCCGACGGCGCCCGCCACCGATAAGTTATATCCCAGCAGCCAGAGCAACCAGACGCCGCCTATTAACGCGAAGGGCAGTGTCCCCATAATTAATAAGACATCACCCACCCGCTTGAAGGTAATAAACAGCAGCACAAAGATAATTATCAGCGTTACCGGCAGGACAATTTTCAACTTCGCCGTCGCGCGTTCGAGATACTCAAACTGCCCGGACCAGCTGAGCGTAACGCCCTGCGGCAGCGCCACCTGATGCGCCACCCGCTGCTGCATCTCCTCTACCGCAGATTTCAAATCACGCCCGCGCAGATCGACGTAGATCCAGTTCGACAAGCGTGCATTTTCGCTCTTCAGCATCGGCGGCCCTTCGGTAATCACCACTTCCGCCAGATCGCCGAGCGCAATCTGGCTGCCGCTGGCGGTGATCACCGGTAGTGCGCGCAGATCGTCGACGTTCGCCCGAAGATCCCGCGGGTAACGCACATTGATGGGGAACCGCTCGCGCCCCTGTAACACCTCGCCAATCTTTTCGCCGCCTACTAAGGTTGCGACCAGCGACTGCAACTCCTGCACCGAGACGCCATAACGCGCGGCCTGCTGGCGATTAATGTTGATATCAACATAGCGCCCCCCCGCTAGCCGCTCCGCCAGCGCGGAGGTGACGCCCGGCACGCTTTTTACCACCTGCTCAATCTGCTGCGCCACGCGCTCAATATCGGCAATGTTATTGCCGTTCACCTTAATCCCTACCGGGCTCTTAATGCCGGTCGCCAGCATGTCGAGGCGGTTACGGATCGGCGGCACCCAGACATTGGCGATGCCCGTTACGCTGACGGTTTTATCCAGCTCGTCGATCAGTTTTTCCGGCGTCATGCCGGGCCGCCACTGCGCGCGCGGTTTAAAGCGAATGGTGGTTTCCAGCATGGTCAACGGCGCAGGGTCGGTCGCGCTCTCCGCCCTGCCCGCCTTACCAAACACGCTCTCCACCTCCGGCACGCTCTTGATCAAACGGTCCGTTTGTTGCAGTAAGCGCCCCGCTTCACGGGCGGAAATGCCCGGCAGCGTCGAGGGCATATAGAGCAGATCGCCCTCATCCAGCGGCGGCATAAACTCACTGCCAAGGCGGCTGAGCGGCCAGGCGGTCGCCACTAACAGCAGCAGGGCGATGGCGAGCGTCGCTTTCGGCCACGCCAGCACCTTATCGAGCAGCGGTTCATACAGGCGGATCAGCACGCGGTTAATCGGGTTGGCCTTTTCATCAGGGATCTTGCCGCGGATAAACAGCGCCATCAGCACCGGCACCAGCGTGATGCCCAGCCCGGCGGCGACAGCCATCGCCCAGCTTTTGGTAAACGCCAGCGGCGAGAACATCCGCCCCTCCTGCGCCTCCAGTGAGAAGACCGGAATAAACGACAGGGTGATGATAAGCAGGCTGCAAAAGAGCGCCGGGCCGACCTCCACCGCTGCCTGCTCGGAGAAGCGCCAATAATCGCCCCGCGCTGGCAGGCGGCCAGGGTTATCGTGCCGCCACTGCTCCATCACTTTGTGCATGTTCTCAATCATCACAATCGCCGCATCGACCATCGCGCCGATGGCAATCGCGATGCCGCCCAGCGACATAATATTGGCGTTGATCCCCTGATAGTGCATGACGATAAAGGCACCGAGAATGCCCAGCGGCAGTGAGACAATCGCCACCAGCGCCGAGCGAAAGTGAAACAGGAACAGCGTGCAGACCAGCGCAACAACAATAAACTCTTCAATCAATTTATGGGTCAGCGTGCCGACGGCGCTCTCAATCAGCGTTGAGCGGTCGTAAACCGGCACAATCTCCACTCCGACGGGCAGCGTTTTTTGTATCTCAGCAAGCTTCACTTTGACCGCATGAATGGTTTCCAGCGCATTCTTGCCATAGCGCATCACAATCACGCCGCCCGCTACTTCGCCTTCGCCGTTATACTCCGCTACGCCCCGGCGCAGCTCCGGCCCGAGGCGCACGGTCGCGATATCGGAAAGCATCACCGGCACGCCGTCGCGGCTGGCAATCACCGTCTGGCGAAAATCCTCCGGCTGGCGTAAGTACCCGCTGGTGCGCAGCATAAACTCCGCTTCGCCCATCTCCAGCAGCGCGCCGCCGCTCTCCTGATTCGCCGCCTGCACCGCGCTTACTAACTGCTGATGGGTGATGTTGAGCGCGCGCATCTTTTGCGGGTCCGGCACAATCTGGTACTGGCGCACCATGCCGCCGACGCTGGCAACCTCGGCGACATTGGGCACAGTTTTCAGCTCAAATTTCAGCGTCCAGTCTTGCAAGGCACGCAGATCGGCGAGGTTGTGCTTACCGCTGCGATCCACCAGCGCATACTCATAGATCCAGCCGACGCCGGTGGCATCCGGCCCAAGGCCCACCTCCACCCCGGCGGGCAGCGATGCCTGAATCTGGCTCAGGCTCTCCAGCACCCGCGAGCGCGCCCAGTAGAGATCGGTATCATCGTCAAACAGCACATAGACATAGGCATCGCCAAACATCGAGTAGCCGCGCACGGTTTTCGCCCCCGGCACCGAGAGCATGGCGGTGGTGAGCGGATAGGTCACCTGATCCTCTATCAGCTGCGGCGCTTTGCCCGCATAGCTGGCGCGAATAATCACCTGCACATCCGAGAGATCGGGCAGCGCATCAAGCGGCGCGCGCTGCAACGACCAGATGCCCCAGCCGGTGAGGACAAGCGCCGCCAGCAAAACCAGCAGGCGGTTGCGTAATGAGGCGCGAATCACGGCAGCAATCATTTCGTCTCCTCCGGCATCAGATGGGTAATAACCGCGCCCGCTTCGTCATCCAGCGTGAAGCTGAACATCACCTTATCGCCCACTTTCACCTGCGGATCGGGATCTGTAAGCGTAAAGTCCATCGTCATCGCCCCCCAGTTCAGTTCGGGGATCGGTTGATGACTCAGGGTGATAGTGCCGTTATCTACCGCCTGCACCACGCCGCTGGCGCGATATTCCGGTGTTTTTTTGACGACAGGCGATGGCTCTGGCAAAGCACTGCGCAGGCTCGCTTCGGAGTCGATCAAGAACTGGCCGGAAGTGACTACCACATCCCCCTCCTGCAACCCGGAGAGGATCTCCCGCCAGCCCTGCGCGCGCCGTCCGGCCGTCACATTCACCGCACGGAAATGGCCCTCGCCGGTTGCCAGCAGCACGCGGCTGGCGCGCCCGCTTTCGATCAACGCCTCTTCCGGGATTGCCAGCACCGCAGGCTGCTGTGCTCCTTCCTTCTGGGTGACGATAAGAAACATGCCGGGTTTCAGCTTCTGCTGCGGGTTTTCCAGCACGATGCGCGCTTGCAGCGTGCGCGTGGCGCTGGCGAGCTGCGGCAACAGTTCGCTGACGCGACCGTGGAAACGCTCGCCCGGCCAGCTTTCGCTGGTCGCTTCCACTTCGCTGCCAACCTTCAGCGCCTGCGCCTGGCTTTGCGGATAATCGACCAGCAGCCAGACCGGATCGAGGCTCGCCAGTTCAAACAGCGTTTGCGTGGCGGCGACCTGCGCCCCTTCGCGGGTATCGAGTTTGGTGATATAGCCGTCGCGCGCGGCGCGGATGATCAGCCGGGTCTGCGCTTTGGCGCTGCGCTCCACCGCGCGAATCACCTCTTGCGGCATAAACTGCAGCGCCAGCCGTTCGCGGGCGGCGCGCGTCAGTTCGCTGTCGCCGAGTTGGCGCACCGCCAGATACTCCTGCTGCGCGCTGGTCCACTGCGGGATCCAGAGCTGCGCCAGCGCCTCGCCCTTTTTCACCCACTGCTGCGGCGCGCGGACAAAGAGTTTCTCCACCACGCCCGCCGCCGGTGAGGGTACGATCTGCATCGCACGCTCGTCGGTAGTGACGGTGGCAAACGCGCTGAAAGCACTGGCGAGCGGCCGTTTCTCCACCTTCGCGGTGGTCATGCCAAGATTTTGCTGCTGTTGGGCGCTGATGCGCACGCCGCCGTCAGCGGGCGCATCATCGGCATATTTCGCCACCAGCGGCATATCCATAAAGGGCGATTTGCCCGGTTTATCGAAGCGCTGGTCCGGCACCATCGGGTCGTACCAGTAGAGCACTTTGCGCGCCTGTGGCGGCTGGCTGCTATCAGCGGGCACGCTCTCTTGGC
Organism: Kosakonia sp. CFBP8986; assembly: GCF_034044935.1. NCBI lineage: Bacteria > Pseudomonadati > Pseudomonadota > Gammaproteobacteria > Enterobacterales > Enterobacteriaceae > Kosakonia > Kosakonia sp. CFBP8986. The sequence goes on from NZ_JAXCXB010000008.1 coordinate 135,053, forward strand.
GACCAGTAAGGTAACCGGCGCTGGCCGCCACGCAGGCAGCAACCGCTACGGCTAACAGGGTTCGTTTCATCACATCACCTCCTGTGGGATAAGCCAGCGGATCGCTGCCCACTGCTGCGCCATCGTTTTTTCGGCCTGATTGAGCGCCAGTTCACCGTCGAGCACGCTGCGGCGCGCCTCAAGCAGCGCCGGGAGATCGGACTGCCCGGCGCGGTACTGGGCCGCTAACAGCGCGGAACGGCTACGCAAAAGCGGCAGCACGTCATCCCGCTGGCGCTGCCAGAGGGTTTGCGCGGCGTTGTACTGGGCAATCAGGGTGTGAAGTTCGGCGAGATGCTCGCGTTCGGCGAGCGCCAGTTGGTCATTGGCCTGCAAGGTACGGGAGACGTCGGCGGCGTGATCTTTATCCTGACGGCGGGACTGAAACAGCGGCAGGTCGACGGTAAACATCACCCCGGCCATATCCTCATACCCCTCGGCACGCCGCCCATACCACACCTCCACCTCGACATCGGGCAGTGCGGCAATCGCCGACTCCGCCGAGCGGGCTTTGGCGCTGTTGGCAACGCTTGCGGCAGCCAGGATATCGGGATGTTGGCGAATCGCCTCTTCCAGCGTTTTCTCATCGCCTGGAAGACGCTGATAGCGGGGAAGCTCGCCGCTGACGGCGGTGATCGGCTGCCCGGTCAGCTGCATCAGCCGGGTTTGCGCCAGTTGCACATCCCGCTCGGCAAGGGTGACTTTATCGCGCATCGCGCTCAGGCCGATCTGAAAGGCGAGCACGCTGTCCGGCAGGGCATTACCCGCGCCGACGCTGGCGCGTTGCGCGCCCTGCTGACGAGCGGTTTCCGCCACTAATTGCCGGGCGGTGTGCAGCGCCTGCTGTGAGAGCGCCAGCTCAAGCCACGCCTGGGCGGTATCGCGCTGGAGTGCCGCGCGCACCGCGTGGGATTTGGCCTCGATGCTGCGCGCTTCGGCCAGCAAGGTGTCGGCCTTGCGATCGCGTTTTTCCGCGCTGACATACTGCTGCATCACGCCAATGCGCTGCATAGTCATGCCTTCGCGGGTCAAACGGCGGTCGTTATTGCCCTGTACCGGCACATTCTCAATGCCGAATTTGAGTTTGGGGTCGGGCAACTGGCGGGCGGAATCGGCCATCGCATCCAGCGCCCGGGCTTCGTTACGGTTGGCAGAAAGCTCAGCGGAGTAGCGCTCTGCGGCGGCGAGGGTTTGCGTCAGGGTCAGCGACTCCGCCTGCGCGGCGGAGCAGATAAGCGCAAGGCAAACCCCGCCGAGCCGCAGGCTCAGCGAGTATCGTTTCATGGTTACTCCCGCTTACGGTAACGGCGTTACAGAGATGAGGGTGTAACCCTGTTCGCTCTGGCTGAAGCTGAAGCGAACGTTATCGCCCACCTTCACCTGCGCCAGCGGATGCTCCGGCGTAACCGTAAACTGCATGGTCATCGGCGGCCAGTGCAGCGCGGGAATAGCCTGATGGGCGATAGCGATCGCCTGCGGGGTGATTTTTTTGATACTGCCCTGGCTTTGATAAATCTGAGCCGGCATCGCGTGATGGTGCGCCATGTCGTGCGTTTGCGCGTAAGCGCTAAGATGCGGGAAAAGCAGGATGCCTGAGAGCAGGCAGAGTAAATAGCTACGCATAGAAAAACTCCTGTTAAACATTAATGAAATTCAAATCAATGTGTTAACAGGTCTCTATTCGCGAAAACGGCAGAAGCGGATGGTTGCCGGAGGGCCAGCGGCAGGCGGGGTTAATACCCAGCTGCGCGAAGTGATAGCAGAACAAACAGGTTCGGCAATCGCCAGCGTTAGCGTGGCGGGCAGCGCCGCCAGTGAAGGGTAATGGCTCTCTTTTTGCACCTGATCGGGCACGCAGTGCTTCTCGCAGAGCGGCGCTTTCATGGCGTGGGCTTTGGGCGCGTCATCACCCATTGCCAGATGGTGCAGATGCTGCTGCGCCATCGCCTCACTCGGTACCGGAAGCGCGCAGCCGTGAGAGGCTATCGCCATCTGGCTCTGGATCAGCAGCCAACCCAATGCGATAAGCAGCATTAATAAATGCCGCTTAATAAAGCGCAATCGGTAGAGCCAGGCTGCGTGCATAACATCGCCATGGGTGAGTGAAGGTAACGGCGAGTATAAGCAGCCCGCTTTCTATTTTTAAAGGCTTTTTTAGTGAATTTTGCTGTCAAATCAAACTGAAACGAAAAACGCCAAAACAATTAACCAACCGTTATCACGAATAAAACATAACTGCCGAAATTCATTAGCCTGAATTATCGTTTCGCCCGTATTTATTTTTCTGATTTATAACAATTCACGTAATATTGCGCGCAATGCAGCGCTTTGTTGATTTTAATCAGCTATCACGCTGCCGTTATTCGGCACATTGCGGTGCAGTTTTGATTACTTTACTTTTTTTGTCCAACCTCCGGGACCCAATATGATTTCAACCCTGATTGAGCTGTTGATCGGCGTCGTGGTAATTGTCGGCGTTGCCCGCTACATCATTAAAGGCTACTCCGCCACCGGCGTACTGTTTGTCGGCGGTCTGGCGTTATTGATCGTCAGCGCGCTGATGGGCCACTCAATATTACCCTCCAGCGCCACCAGCACCGGGTATCGCGCTACCGACATTGTCGAATATATAAAAATCCTGCTGATGAGCCGCGGCGGCGATCTCGGCATGATGATCATGATGCTGTGCGGTTTTGCTGCCTACATGACGCACATCGGCGCTAACGATATGGTGGTTAAGCTGGCGTCGCGCCCGCTGCGCTTTATCAACTCGCCCTATATCCTGATGATTGCCGCCTATTTTGTCGCCTGCCTGATGTCGCTGGCGGTCTCTTCGGCAACCGGCCTTGGCGTGCTGTTGATGGCAACGCTCTTCCCGGTGATGGTTAACGTCGGCATCAGCCGCGGCGCGGCGGCGGCGATTTGTGCCTCCCCGGCAGCGATTATTCTCTCGCCCACCTCCGGCGACGTAGTGCTGGCCGCGAAAGCCGCAGAGATGCCGCTGGTTGATTTCGCCTTTAAAACCACCCTGCCGATCTCTATCGCCGCGATTATCGCCATGGCCATCGCCCACTTCTTCTGGCAGCGCTATCTCGATAAGAAAGAGAATATTGTTAGCGAAATGCTGGATGTGAAAGAGATCACCACCCGCGCGCCCGCGTTTTACGCCATCCTGCCCTTTACACCGATCATCGGCGTGCTGATTTTTGACGGCAAATGGGGCCCGGAGCTGCACATCATTACCATCCTCGTGATCTGTATGCTGATTGCCGCAGTGCTGGAATTTTTGCGCGGTTTTAATACGCAGAATGTCTTCAGCGGGCTGGAAGTGGCCTGGCGCGGCATGGCCGATGCCTTTGCCGGTGTCGTGATGCTGCTGGTTGCCGCGGGCGTCTTCGCCCAGGGGCTGAGCACCATCGGCTTTATCCAGAGCCTGATCTCCATTGCTACCTCGTTCGGTTCCGCGAGCATTATTTTGATGCTGGTGCTGGTGATCCTCACCATGCTGGCAGCAATGACGACGGGTTCCGGCAACGCACCGTTTTACGCGTTTGTGGAGATGATCCCAAAACTGGCGCGCGAAGCGGGCATTAACCCGGCCTATCTGTCGATTCCAATGTTGCAGGCCTCCAACCTCGGTCGCACCATTTCGCCGGTTTCAGGCGTGGTAGTTGCCGTTGCCGGGATGGCAAACATTTCGCCGTTTGAAGTGGTAAAACGCACCTCCGTGCCGATTCTGGTTGGCCTGGTGGTGGTGATTGTCGCCACCGAGATCCTCGTACCTGGTGCAGCAGTTCACTAACGCTGCCGGGTTTCAGAAGTTGAAAAAGCGCCTGCCCGGCGCTTTTTTTATGGTTTAATAACCTATGGCAATTATCTGGACCCATTAATCAGGAACTGAAATGTTTAAAAAGGGACTCTTCATCAGCACAGGCATTGCCGCGCTACTCTTTACTTCTGCCTATGCCGCACCGCTGCAACCGAAGCAGTATGGCGATTTTGATCGCTACGTGCTGGCGCTCTCCTGGCAGACCGGTTTTTGCCAGAGCATGCACGACAACGGGCGCGACGAGCCTGACGAGTGCCGCCTGCAAAAATCCCCCGACGACAAAGCCGATAATTTGACGGTGCACGGTTTATGGCCGGGCCTGCCGAAATCGATCGCCGCGCGCGGCGTCGATAACCGCCGCTGGATGCGCTTTGGCTGCGCCACGCGCCCGATCCCCAATATGCCGGAAGCGAAGACCAGCCAGAAATGCGCGGCGGCAGAGACCGGTTTATCGCTGGAGATGGCAGATAAACTCAACGCCGCCATGCCCGGCTCCGGCGGTAACTCCTGCCTTGAGCGTTATGAATATGCCAAGCACGGCGTCTGTTTCGGCTTCGATCCCGATGACTATTTTGGCGCGATGGTGCGTCTGAATCATGAGATCAAAACCAGCCCGCTCGGAGTATTTCTTGCCAACAATTACGGCAAAGCGGTCACCCGCGCCGCCTTTGATTCTGCCGTCGCCGAGGCTTACGGTAAGCAGAGCGTAAAAGCGGTGAAACTCACCTGTAACGGTAATCCGGCCTATTTGACCGAGATGCAGGTTGCCATCAAAGCCGAGGCGATTAACGCGCCGCTCTCTGGCCGCTCGCTGCTGCCACAGCCGCACCCCGGCAACTGCGGGGATCACTTTATCCTCGACAGCGCGGGCTACTGATCGCTGCGGAATAATCATAATTGAGGCAAATGTGCGCCTGGTCACTTCACAGCATGGGGCCGGGTTAGTATCATCAGCTTTAGACAAACCCTCGCTGCCCGTCGGCGAGGGTTTTTCTTTGGATCAATCACCTGACACGGAGTAAGAGATGTCCAGACCTGCCATTATCATTAATGAGCGAGACGCTGAGCGCCTTGACCGCTTGCTGGAGCAGCCTGCACATGCCAGCCTTGCGGTCGCGGATGCGCTGAATGAGGAGTTGGATCGCGCCAATATGTGCGCGCCAGAAGCGATGCCGCATGATGTGGTGACGATGAACAGCACGGTAAAATTCCGCGAGCTGAAAAGCGGTGAAATCCGCGTGCGTACGTTGGTCTACCCGGCGCAGATGACAGACAGCGCCACGCAGCTGTCGGTACTGGCCCCGGTGGGCGCGGCGCTGTTAGGTTTACGTGTTGGTGATTCCATTCACTGGACGTTGCCGGGGGGAACCACCACCGACCTTGAAGTGCTGGAGCTGCTTTACCAGCCCGAAGCCGCTGGCGATTTCATGCTCTGATCCCCGCCCTGCTTTGTTTTGCAGAGGATGCGCCCGCATCCTCTTTCCGGCACCCGCCATTGTTCAGATTTGCCACCCATGCAGCAAAATCCCCCCTCTCTTTGTGCTTCAATTCCCGGGACATAACCCACAGGGAGACGCGTTTATGTATCAGACAATCATTATGCCGGTCGATATTTTCGAAATGGAGTTAAGTGATAAAGCAGTTCGTCACGCCGAATTCCTCGCCCAGAGCGAAGGTGTTATTCACCTGCTGCATGTGTTACCCGCTTCCGCGAGCCTCAGCCTGCACCGTTTCGCCGCCGATTTACGCCGCTTCGAAGAGCATCTGCACCAGGAGGCGCAAACCCGCCTGGAGAGTATGCGAAGCCATTTCTCCATCGATCCTTCGCGCATTCATACCCATGTTCGCTTCGGCAGCGTGCGCGATATGGTCAATGAGCTTGGCGAAGAACTGCATGCGGATATGGTGGTGATCGCCTCGCGCAACCCCTCCATCAGCACCCATTTGCTCGGCTCCAATGCCTCCAGCGTGGTGCGCCATGCGCATATTCCGGTGTTGGTCGTGCGGTAGAGGATGGTTATTGCCGGATGGCGGCTCCGCCTTATCCGGCCTACAAACGGCGGCGATCCCCGCAGGCCGGATAAGCGCCAGCGCCATCCGGTAAAAAAGAGGCACCCAACCCGCAACCCGGCTCCATCCGGGTAAAAAAAAAGCTGCCTTGCGGCAGCTTTTTATATGCAGGTGACTCTTACTCTCTTATTTTTGCTTACGCTTTGGTACGGATCAGGTAATCAAACGCGCTCAGCGACGCTTTGGCACCTTCGCCGGTAGCGATAATGATCTGTTTGTAAGGCACCGTGGTGCAGTCACCCGCCGCGAACACGCCTTTCACGCTGGTTTCGCATTTGGCATCGATGATGATTTCGCCCATGCGGTTGCGCTCAATCGCGCCTTCCAGCCAGGTGGTGTTCGGCAGCAGACCGATCTGAACGAAGATCCCCGCCAGCGCAACCTGGTGCACATCGCCGCTGACGCGGTCGCGGTACTCAAGGCCGGTCACTTTGGTGCCGTCGCCTTTCACTTCGGTGGTCTGCGCATTCAGCACGATATCAACGTTCTTCAGGCTGCGAACTTTATCCTGCAACACCTGATCCGCTTTCATCTCCGGAGCAAACTCCAGCAGCGTCACATGTTCAACAATCCCGGCCAGATCGATAGCCGCTTCCACACCGGAGTTACCGCCGCCGATCACTGCCACGCGCTTGCCTTTAAACAGCGGGCCGTCGCAGTGCGGGCAGTAGGTCACACCCTTAGTGCGATACTGATCTTCGCCCGGCACGTTCATGTTGCGCCATTTCGCACCGGTCGCAATGATGACAGTACGCGCTTTCAGCACCGCGCCAGACGCGGTTTCAATCTGATGCAGGCCGCCTTCAACCGACGCCGGAACCAGCTTGCTGGCGCTCTGGCTGTCGATCACGTCAACATCATAATCCGCAACGTGCGCTTTCAGGGCGCCCGCGAACTGCTGGCCTTCGGTTTTCGGCACGGAGATGTAGTTTTCGATATCAACGGTATCCAGCACCTGGCCGCCGAAGCGTTCGCCCATCAGACCGGTACGAATGCCTTTACGGGCAGAGTATACGGAGGCCGCTGCGCCCGCCGGGCCGGAGCCGACAATCAGCACATCGTAAGCGTCACGTTTGTTCAGCTCTTCCGCCGCACGTTTTTCCGCGCCGGTATCAATTTTCGCCACGATCTCTGTCAGCGTCATACGACCCTGACCAAACTCCTGACCGTTAACGTAGACCGCCGGAACGCCCATCACGTTACGATCGGTGATCTCGTTCTGGAAAGTACCGCCGTCAATCGCCGTGTGCTTGATGCGCGGGTTCAGCACCGACATCAGGTTCAACGCTTGCACCACGTCCGGGCAGTTGTGGCAGGAGAGCGAGTAGTAAGTCTCGAACTCGAAGTCGCCGTCGATATCGCGGATCTGCTCCAGCAGCGCCTGCGCTTCTTTCGACGGATGACCGCCGGTCCACAGCAGCGCCAGCACCAGCGAAGTAAATTCATGCCCCAGCGGAGAGCCAGCAAAGCGCGGGCCAGTGTGCGAGCCTGGGTTCGTGATCAGGAAAGAGGGCTTACGCACCGCCAGAGTGTTGTCCTCTTTAAAGGTCACTTTGTCAGAGAGCTCGGCGATTTCGCCCAGCAGCTCTTTGATCTCATTCGATTTTGCGCTGTCATCCAGCGTCGCGATCAACTCAACAGGCTTGGTCAGTTTCTCAAGATAAGCCTTGAGCTGGGTTTTCATTGTGGTGTCGAGCATGTCGGTATCCTTCTCTTAAAACATCATCATGCAAGCTGCCTCATTGGAGCCGCCTGGATGCAACTTGAATCATGGTGTGTGGAAGAAAAACGGGTGCATTGCACCCGTTTTACGCCGGGTGGCGCTACGCTTACCCGGCCTACGTTTTGCAGACCGGGAGAGACTTTGCGCCGCCGGAAATTTAGATTTTGCCAACCAGGTCCAGGGACGGAGCCAGGGTCGCTTCGCCTTCTTTCCACTTAGCCGGGCACACTTCGCCTGGGTGAGAAGCAACATACTGAGCCGCTTTGATTTTACGCAGCAGGTCAGATGCGTCACGGCCGATGCCTTCAGCGGTCACTTCGATAGCCTGGATGATGCCCTGCGGGTCAACGATGAAAGTACCGCGGTCTGCCAGACCTTCATCTTCACGCATGATTTCGAAGTTACGGGTCAGGGCACCAGTCGGGTCGCCGATCATCGTGTATTTGATTTTCGCGATGGTGTCAGAGCTGCTGTGCCATGCTTTGTGCGTGAAGTGGGTGTCGGTGGAAACAGAGTAAACGTCAACGCCCAGTTTCTGCAGTTCTTCGTAGTGGTCAGCCACGTCGCCCAGTTCGGTCGGGCATACGAAGGTGAAGTCAGCCGGGTAGAAGAAGAAGACGCTCCAGCGGCCTTCGGTATCTTTCTCGGTTACTTCGATGAATTCACCGTTTTTGAACGCCTGGTTTTTGAAAGGTTTGATCTTGGTGTTAATTAAGGACATCTATACTTCCTCCGTGTTTTCGTTGGGGCATAAGTTAACGAACTTTGCTTACGACGGCTAATGCGTTTGCATTATCAAATCAATAAGCGTTAGCTAACAAACGCCAACGAACAACTCTGTGAACAGACATTAGCCAAAAGTAAAAAGGCCACCGGTACGGGTGGCCTCAATATCTGAAATACCCGTGGGTGACTTCAGTGCCAGCGCGCTGGCTGTGCGATACGCCTGCCATCTGTCGACGGCAAACAGGGTTGATTACACCACTCCCCTGGGAGTTCGACAATCATTATTCCCTGTCTCTTGCCTATGGCTGTGATAGGTTTAGCCTTTCTTACCTTTACCCACTGAATTGATAAGGATTTTTATGCTCAAGCGCCTGTTAATGCTCACCCTGCTGCCGCTGACCCTGCACGCCGAAGATCTGCCCGCGCCGGTTAAAGCCATTGAAAAGCAAGGCATTACCATCATTAAATCCTTTGACGCGCCGGGCGGCATGAAGGGTTATCTGGGTAAATATCAGGAGATGGGCGTCACCATCTACGTCACGCCGGACGGTAAACACGCCATCTCGGGCTATATGTATGACGAAGCGGGCACCAATCTTAGCGAAAAGCTGTTCAATCAGGAGCTTTATGGCCCGGCCGGGCGCGAACTCTGGCAGCGGATGGAGAAAGCAGACTGGATCCTCGACGGGCAAAAAACCGCGCCGCGCGTGATTTACGTCTTTGCCGACCCTTACTGCCCCTACTGCAAACAGTTCTGGCAGCAGGCGCGCCCGTGGGTGGAGTCCGGCAAGGTGCAGATCCGCACCTTAATGGTCGGCGTAATCAAACCGGAAAGCCCGGCGGCGGCAGCGGCGATCCTCAGCGCGAAAGATCCGGCCAAAAACTGGCATGAGTATGAGCAGTCGAACGGCAAAATGACGCTTGCGCTGCCGAAAACTATCCCGCCGGCGATCATGCGCTCGCTCAATCTCAATCAGAAAATCATGGACGATCTCGGGGCCAACGCCACACCCGCTATCTACTATATGAATGAAGAGAATGTGCTCCAGCAGGCGGTCGGCCTGCCGGATGCGGAAAAACTCAAAACGATTATGGGCGAGAAGTAAGCCGTTACAGCGTGCAGAGTCGCTCTGCCGCTGCCAGCAGCGTCGATTCCTGTTTCGCAAAGCAGAGGCGAATCAGCTTATGCGGGAAGGGATCGGCGCAGAACACCGATAGTGGAATAGCCGCCACACCCACCTCTTTCGTCAGCCACTGGCAAAACGCGACATCATCGAGATCGGAGATAGCGCTGTAATCCGCCAGCAAAAAGTAGGTTCCTTCGCAGGGCAAAATCTCCAGCTTGCTCTCACGCAACGCATTCACCAGCACGTCACGACGCGCGCGGTAAAACGCCGGCAACTCGCGGTAGTGTTGCGGCTCGGCGCGCAGCATATCAGCCAGCGCCAGCTGCGCCGGGGTGTTCACCGAAAAGGTTAAGTACTGGTGCACTTTGCGCAGCTCGGCGCTGATGGCGGCGGGCGCAATGCAGTACCCCACTTTCCAGCCGGTCATATGGTAGGTTTTGCCAAACGACGACACGGCAACGGCGCGCTCGCGCAGCTGCGGATGCTTCAGCACGCTGGCATGGCCGCCGTCGGCAAAGCAGATATGCTCGTAGACTTCATCGCTCAGCACATAGATCTCCCGATCGGCAATCGCCTGCCACAGCGCGGCAAAATTGGCCTCCTGCCACACCGTCGCCGACGGGTTATGCGGCGTATTAACAATCACCAGCCGGGTGCGATCGCTGAGCAGCGCGGCAAAAGCCTGCCAGTCAACGCGAAAGTGCGGCGGTTGCAGGGCGATGCGCTTCAGCACCCCGCCTGAAAGCTCAACCGCAGGCGCGTAGCTGTCGTAACTCGGATCGAAACAGATAACCTCATCGCCCTCGCGCACCAGCGCAGTGATCGCCGCATAGAGCGCTTCCGTCGCCCCGGCGGTAACGGTAATGTCGCTGTTCACGTCCGGCTGATGGCCATAAAGCGCCACCGTTTTTTCGGCAATCGCTTCGCGCAATGCCTGCACGCCGGTCATCGGCGCATATTGATTTGCGCCCTGCGCAACGTGATACGCCAGCCGCTCCTGCAAATAGCGCGGGCCGTCAAAATCCGGGAAGCCTTGTGAAAGATTAATCGCCTGATGCTGCTGGGCGAGCGCGCTCATTTGCGTGAAGATAGTGGTGCCTAAAGCGGGGAGTTTACTCTCAGGAATCAAAGGGTTATTGCGCATCTTTTCGTGCCTGCTGTCGAGACTCAAGTTGCCGCCACTATAACACGATGCTAGTATTTGGCAATCAAGACGCTTAGACGTCTATATCACAACGATATTCCTGATAAGGAAACGCGATGACCGACAACCTGCAACTCCAGCAACTTGTTTCTGCCTGCCACTGGATCGGCGCCAAAGGGTGGGCACCCGCGACGGGCGGTAATATGTCCCTGCGCCAAAGTGCCGAATGGTGCTGGCTGAGCGAGTCCGGAAAAGATAAAGGCAGCCTGACGCCGGAGGATTTTTTGCAGGTTTCCATCGCCGATAACCATGCGCCATCCGGGCGCAAACCCTCCGCCGAAACGGGTCTGCATACCCTGATTTACCGCCTCTACCCTGACGCTAATGCAGTGCTGCATGTCCACACCGTCAACGCCACCGTGCTGTCGCGGGTGGAGAAAAGCGCCGCGCTGCAACTGAGCGGGTATGAGATGCAAAAATCCCTCAGCGGGCAGCAGACGCACCTCGATAGCGTGCCGATTGCCATTTTCGATAACGATCAGGATATCGACGCGCTCGCCGGGCGCATCGCCGCTTATGCCGAATCAAACCCGTTACGTTATGGTTTTCTGCTGCGCGGCCACGGGTTAACCTGCTGGGGGCGCGACGTTGCCGAAGCGCGCCGTCACCTCGAAGGGCTGGAGTTTTTATTTGAATGCGAATTGCAGCGCCGACTGCTGGAGAGATTATGATCCGCGCGATTGTCACCGATATAGAAGGCACCACCAGCGATATCCGCTTTGTGCACAACGTTCTCTTCCCCTACGCCCGCGAGCGGCTGGCGGGTTTTGTCACTGCGCAGCAGTACCAGGAACCGGTCAGCACCATTCTCGATAATCTGCGGGAAGAGATTGCGCAGCCGAACGCCACCAGCGTAGAGCTTATCGAGGTGCTGTTTGCGTTTATGGATGAAGACCGCAAATCGACGGCGTTGAAAGCATTGCAGGGCATTATCTGGCGCGATGGCTACGTGAACGGCGATTTTACCGGCCACCTCTACCCCGACGTGCTGCCCGCGCTGGAGAACTGGAAAGCGCAGGGCATTGATCTCTATGTATATTCCTCTGGCTCCGTTGCTGCGCAAAAACTGCTATTTGGCTACAGCGACGAAGGTGATATTACTCATCTCTTCAGCGGCTATTTCGACACGCTGGTCGGTGCGAAGCGCGAAGTGCAATCCTATCGCAATATCGCCGCACAGATTGCGCTACCGCCCTCTTCTATTCTCTTCCTCTCCGATATTCATCAGGAGTTGGACGCTGCCGAAGAGGCCGGTTTTCGCACCACGCAACTGATTCGTGATGATGATGACGCAGCCAGCCATCATCACCAGGTTAACTCATTCAGCACCATCAAGCCGGAGCAGATCCCCTCATGAGCGCACTGACGATTTACACCGACACCGATGCCAGCACGCCGGTATGGCACAGCACCGACGCCACAGAGATTCAGCAGAAGCTGAATGCGAAGGAGGTGCGCTTTGAGCGCTGGCAGGCCGACCGCGATTTGGGCGCTAACCCAACACCGGAAACGGTGATCAACGCTTATCAGCACGCTATCGACAAGCTGGTGGAGGAGAAAGGCTACCAGAGCTGGGATGTGATCAGCCTGCGCGCCGACAACCCGCAAAAAGAGGCGCTGCGCAGCAAGTTCCTCAGCGAACACACCCACGGCGAAGATGAAGTGCGTTTCTTCGTTGAAGGTGCCGGGCTCTTCTGCCTGCATATCGGCAACGAAGTCTACCAGGTGCTGTGCGAGAAGAACGACCTTATCTCCGTCCCCGCCGGCACACCGCACTGGTTTGATATGGGTTCAGAACCCAACTTCACGGCGATCAGGATTTTTGATAATCCCGAGGGATGGATCGCGCAGTTTACCGGTGATGCGATTGCGGACGGGTATCCAAGGTTGGCGTAAACAAAAAAGGCTCCGCAGGGAGCCTTTAATCTTTTAATCGACCTTCTTCAGTCCACCGCTTTGCCTGAGAATGTACGCATCGTCATCAATATCGAACTGGATATCGCCATTTTTTCGGTAACGGACAATCATTAAAATATCTTTATCAAGGCAATTCTTTGGTTCCTTCATATCGTCGAAACAGAGGCGATCCTCTTTGCCTGACTCCTGATAGCCTTCGCCAAAACGGTAGATGTAGTAATTCAAAGCGCGATTATGGATTTGCGCGTCATCTTCGTTGGCGAGGATATTTTTGCTTTCATCCCGCCACCACGCAATTTTCTTCGCATCTGACAGCGGCAGCCGGTCAACGACAACAACCGGGGCGTAATTATCTTTATGGATGGCAATGATTTTTACGGGAACGGTGATGAATACATAGTAAAAAATGAGTAAAGCACCCGCCATAAAGCAGCAAATCGATATTCCCTTTTTCATGCAAAAACTCCATATGGAGGGGCAATGAATCTTGTGTCATGCCATTCACTTAATGATTTTTAGTACGTCTTCCACCGCCAGCCCTACCAGCCTCGCCAGATGCACAAACTCCACCACATCCAGCCTCCTCTCGCCGCTCTCGATTTTGGCGATAAAGGATTGTGGTCGCCCGAGCGCCTCAGCAAGCTGCATCTGCGTGATGCCCTGCGCTTTACGCGCTTGCTTAAGTGCCGCGATAACGCGTTGGTACTCGTCTGAGTAGACAGAAGCCATAAATTCGATCCCTTAGAAATATCCTGAAATCGAATATCTTCCCATTGCCATTTTATCCCAAAACAGGATAATTGAGTGCATAACAGCCACGTGTAAGGAGAACACTATGGAACATCAGAACTGGCACCATGCTGACATTCTCGCCGCGCTGAAAAAGCGCGGGATGAGCCTAGCGGCGTTATCGCGTTCAGCAGGGTTATCATCGTCAACGTTAGCTAACACGTTGTATCGCCCCTGGCCGAAGGGTGAATACATCATTGCTCATGCTCTCGATCTCACTCCCGACGCCATCTGGCCGGAGCGCTACAAAGATGCTCAAGGGAACAAAATCAGGCGTCGTTTGCGTCAGGTTCCTTGCTAAGCGTTGGATATAAAACAAAGGTTTTCTTCCTACTGCCCAATTTTTTGGGCGGTAGTCTATTCAGGCACTCTTTTGATTTACCAACTTTATTATTAAGTTTAAGTTAATAAGAATTTACACACACTAAACTCCCAAGCTAATAAAGATTTAGAATGTACAATATATCCATAAGCCATCATCAAAACAGGCGGAATATATTATATAAAGCGTTCACAACACATTTATTTAGCCTTATTAACCTTTGTATTTAATCATTATTCATCCGCAATCCGTGTCCAGATCAAAAAAGGCTTAAAAGACCTCTCTTTTTATAATGTTCTGGCTGAAGATTTCACTTTAGTCGCCGATAAAAATAGCATCCGCGTTGGATATGGATTGCACCTGAGGCCGTTATGACTATTTTAAGAAAATTAATTATTGTTTTTGCCATCACCTTTATTGCGATGCTTGTGCTGGGCGGATTAAGCATCAGGGCATTAGATAATGCGCAAACGCGTTTTGACTATGTTGTGTCAAATAGTCTGCCGAGCATCAGCAAGCTGAGCGAAGCGGTGCAGCACCGCGAAGAAGCAAGACGCCAAATCCTGATGTCGCTGCTGGTGACCGATGAGGCGGTGTTTACCAAACATATGGCGCAGGCGAAAGATGAGTTAAATAAAACTCGCCAGATCTTTGATGAGTACCAGGCCAATCTGGTCAGCGATAAAATTGACGGTCAATTACTGAAAAAGACGCGTGATATTTTTGATGATTATGTGCAAAAAACCGAGGCTATGTCTGATACCTACCATAACCAGGGAATAGAAGCGGCGCGTCTGATGGTCTCTGACGGCGGTGCTACTGCCAATGCATCAGTGGCATTAAGTGCCGGTTTAAAAGAGATGCTGGCACATAATTACAGTATTGCGAAAGAGTATGCCGAAAATAACCATACGCAATATATCAATACTTTCTGGCTGTTAGTGGGCACGATTGTCTTTCTGGTTGCGCTGGTCGCGGTCTTCGCCTCGGTTATTCTGCGCTACTTAAGTAAGGGCTTAAAAAGTTTGCAGGAGAGCATGGGATTAATCAGTCGCTCTCTCGATTTAACCCATAAAGTGGCGCTGAATAATAACGATGAACTCGGCGCGACGGCAGCAAGTTTTAACGCGCTGATGGATAAAATCCGCCACGTATTAGCCAGCGTAAAAGATGCCAGTAACGAAGTGGATACCGCCGCCAGCGAGATCGCCAAAAGCAATGATGATCTCTCTTCGCGCACCGAGTCTCAGGCATCGTCGCTGGAGCAGACCGCAGCCAGCATGAATGAGCTGTCGGTAACGGTGAAACACAATATGGACAACGCCAAAGAGGCGAATACCTATATCGGCCGCGTGCAGACGATGGTCAACGAGAGCCACCGCGAACTCAGTTCGCTGCAAAAATCGATTGATGATATTTCGGCTTCTTCCGCGAAGATTTCAGAAATTACAGACATCATTGACGGCATTGCTTTCCAGACCAATATCCTGGCACTGAACGCCGCCGTTGAAGCCGCCCGCGCGGGTGAACAAGGCAAAGGCTTTGCGGTGGTGGCAGGCGAAGTACGCTCGCTGTCACAGCGCTCATCCGTTGCGGCGCGCGATATTCGTGGTCTGATTGATGAAGCGATTAAGAATGTCGGCCAGGGGGTAAATTACGCCGCCAATGTCACCACGCGCATGAACGATGCCCTCGGCGCAGTGGATGAAACCACGGTGCTGATAAACCAGGTGAATAACTCATCCACCGAGCAGAGCTACGGCATTGAGCAGGTCAACGTCGCCGTCAGCCAGATGGAAGGCAACCTGCAACAGAACGCCGCGATGGTGGAAGAGATGGCCACCGCCGCCAACTCCCTCAGCCATCAGGCCGGCAAGCTGTTGAATGATGTGAACGCCTTCAGGCTGTAACCTGAATGCCATTGCCGGATGGCGGCTCACGCCTTATCCGACCTACGCAACACCCGCCGGATGGTGCCCAACATAATTCCGGCCTAGTTGTAGGCCCGATAAGCGTAGCGCCATCGGGCAATGTGTCCCGGTCGCCTGAGCGCACAGCCAATTAAAGATGTTTAACCAGCCTTGCATGTAACCTGAGCACATTTGTCGATATCGCTTTTTCTACGCGCGATGAAAAATCTTCCGGCAGAGAGTGCCTTGCTCGCTCAAGGGCTGTCGGCAGGTTTTCCGCGAAAGAGTGCAGGATCTCTTCCATGTATTGCTGAGGGAAATTGACCTCTTTGGCCGTTGCCAGAAAGTGACGCGGCAAGATTTTATCAATAGCCGTTTTCCGGCCTTTCGTCGCTTTCAGGCTCATGGCCAGTTTCAGGTCACTCATATGTAACCCCGTGCCGCCGAGTAGAGGAAACGCCGAAATTATGTCGTAGAAAGGCGTAAGGCTGTAGCTTCCTCCGGCATAAATAAAGAGGGAGAAGTTTTTTGCATGCCCGTCTGTCGCGCCCATCAGCCACTGAAAAACCTGAAACTTCATAAAATCATAACGATCTTTTAGCGCGTCACGCGAACCGGACAGCAACGACATAATTCTTGCAATCCCCGGGCCGTTATCTGCTTCATACTTCAGGGAAGAGGGCAGCCCCAGCGCCTGACAAACATCGTCTTGCGGTAACCGCAGCAGAACCGTTTTATCCGCGTTCCAGCGCCTGTCGAAGCGCTCAACGGCCAGCGCCCGGATCGCACCCGCGCGAACAATTTCCGCTTCCGGCACGGCAAAACCCAACGCCCTGGCCAGCGCTAAGCAAAAGAATTCGTTATCGACGCTCTCGCTTAAATCCAGCGTCGCATTCGGCTGGCGAATTTCGCCAATCGGTAACTTAATGATGTGGGTTGTGGGGGTCATGCCTTTTGGAATGCACCACACATCTTCTATTTTTAACAGCGCTGTTTTCTCCTGCGCGCCCGCAACCGAGATCCTGAAATCATCTTCATCCTCAATCATGCCCAGCGGAATATCAGCCTGATAAGCAGTCAGCACTTTTTCCAGCCTCGGCCCATCAAGCGTTGTCCAGCTTAATGCCCGGGAAGCACTCTCCTCCTCAGGAGGCAGTAATGTCACCGCACCAACGCTGTCTCTGCCAATCTCTGCCAGCAGATCAAAAGGTTGTTTAGAAGCAGCGTGATAACGCTTCACGATGCGATCGCGGACACGCGGGTTATCGGGGAGCAGGTTATCAAAGTAGTTAAAGACGGCGTCTGAGGTGATGGCACCAAACTGTAGCGGTAATGATAACGAGAGAGGCCGTGCGCGTGCGCTTTGCAGCCAGCCCTCATCATATTTGAACGTATGCGCGCCGTTGCTTTGCTTCGTCAGCTCGCCGACGCGTTCGTTGTTCATCCATGTACTTAACTTGCGCATTACCAGTCCAGATCCTGTTGATGGAGGTTATCGACGCCTGCTTCCTTTTTCTCTTGCAAAATTAACGACATCTCAAGGGACTGGAGAATTTTAAACAGGGTCGTCAGCGTGGTTTTATCGGGGTTATTTTCGAAGTTCGAGATCGTGGCCTGCTTGATACCAATCCGTTGGGCCAGATCATTTTGCGTCCAGCCATTTTTCTGCCGAATAAGCTTCATGGCATTGGCAAGTTGTACCGGGCTGTAGATCGCTGGCGTGGTCATAGGCTTCTCGTTTTTCGCAGATTATCCGCAGTAAGGGATAAAAAGCGTTTTATACCCTAGAAGGGATATTGTCAATATTGCCATTATCCCCACCAAGGGATATTTCTATCAATATCCCTTAGTGGGGATAAACGCCTTTTCACCCCGCATGCTGCTGGCGTCGCAGCTGGCTGAGCTTGCGGTATTTCTGCGGCGGCATGCCGACATACTTCTGAAAGGTGCTGTAAAAACGGCTGCTGGAGCCGAACCCGGCGGTGAGCGCGATATCAAGAATGGTTTTATCGGTATCGCTCAGCAATGCTCGAACGTGGTTGATGCGCATGGCGGTAATGTACTGCTTCATGGTCAGCTGCATAACGCGCTGAAAAATGCCCATCGCATAGTTGGGATTGAGCTTCACATGCTCGGCGATGGCGTTAATCGTCAGCACCTGATCGTAATTGACCGCAATAAACTCCAGCATCTGGCTGACGTAAAACTGCGCATGGCGCGAGACGCTGTTTTTATGGGTGCGCGAAGTTTTATTAACGAGGATCGGCTGCCAGCCGGAGAGGCTAAAGCGCTTGAGCATCAGGGCGATCTCCTCAATCGCCAGCTGGCGCAGCTGCTCGTTGTCGCTGTTGAGTTCATGCTGCCAGCGCTGCACTTCAAACGCGCTTAGCTGCTGGGCGGCGAGGGATTTGATCACCATGCCGTGGGTGACGTGGTTGATCAGTTCACGATCCAGCGGCCACGAGAGAAACAGGTGCATCGGCAGGTTAAAAATCGCCATCTGCGTACAGTCACCGGGGCGCGTTAGCTGGTGCGGGGTACAGGCCCAGAACAGGGTGATATACCCCTGCTTAATGCGCACCACTTCGTTATTGATCAGGTACTCGACGTCGCCATCAAACGGCACATTCACTTCCACCTGGCCATGCCAGTGGCTGGCGGGCATCGCCAGCGGCGCGCGCAGCTCAATCTCCATACGCTGATATTCGGAGTAGAGCGACAGCGGGCCGCGCGTGGTTTTCTCATCCCCGCTGCACATATCTGCTCTGATAAGTTCTTTTGCCATCGATCCTTCTCGCATCATCACTTTCGCGCTTCACCGCGCCCTCACCTGCTCTAGTTTAGTGAAAGCCGTTGCCATTAACTCTGCTTAAGCGCCCATTTTCTCCCGGAAACTCAGATCGCGCGCGGCGCATTACGCGATCTGAGTTTTCGGGAATCTCCCGCCGGGAAGAAGGCAGATGGCACAGGCCTGCCGTGCCACGCTCAGAACGTACAACCACATCTGGGAGAAAGGTTCATGTCTGCACCAAAAATCACTTTTATCGGCGCCGGTTCCACGGTGTTTGTCAAAAACATTCTCGGCGACGTGTTCCAGCGTCCGGCACTGAAAAACGCGCAGGTAGCGCTGATGGATATTGACGCCACGCGCCTTGAGGAGTCGCACATCGTGGTGCGCAAACTGATGGATTCGGTCGGCGCTTACGGGAACATCAGCTGCCATACGGATCAAAAAACGGCGTTAAAAGAGGCCGATTTTGTGGTCGTCGCGTTCCAGATTGGCGGCTACGAACCCTGCACCGTCACCGATTTTGAAGTGTGTAAACGCCACGGTCTTGAGCAGACCATCGCCGACACCCTCGGCCCCGGCGGCATCATGCGCGCCCTGCGCACCATCCCTCACCTGTGGCAGATTTGTGAGGATATGACCGACGTCTGCCCGAACGCGACGCTGTTGAACTACGTCAACCCGATGGCGATGAACACCTGGGCGATCTATGCCCGCTACCCGCATATCAAACAGGTTGGATTATGCCACTCGGTGCAGGGCACAGCGGAGGAGCTGGCGCGCGATCTCGATCTCGACCCGGCCTCGTTACGCTACCGCTGCGCCGGGATCAACCATATGGCCTTTTACCTGTCGCTGGAGAAAAAGCAGCAGGACGGTAGCTATGTCAGCATCTATCCCGAGCTGTTGCAGGCCTATGCCGAGAAACGCGCGCCGAAGCCGAACATGCACGGCAACCCGCGCTGCCAGAACATTGTGCGCTATGAGATGTTCAAAAAGCTCGGCTACTTCGTTACCGAATCCTCGGAACACTTTGCTGAATATACGCCGTGGTTTATCAAGCCGGGACGCGAGGATTTACTTGAACGCTACCAGGTGCCGCTCGATGAGTACCCGAAACGCTGCGTGGAACAGCTGGAAACCTGGCAGAAGGAGCTGGCGGAGTACAAAACCGCCGATCGCATTGAGGTGAAAGCTTCGCGGGAGTATGCCAGCACCATTATGAACGCCATCTGGACCGGTGAGCCGAGCGTTGTCTATGGCAACGTGCGCAACGATGGGCTGATTGACAACCTGCCGGAAGGGTGCTGCGTCGAAGTGCCGTGCCTGGTCGATGCCAACGGCATTCAGCCAACCAAAGCTGGCAAGCTGCCCGCCCATCTTGCGGCGATGATGCAGACCAACATCAATGTGCAGACGCTGCTCACCGAAGCGGTGCTGACCGAGAACCGGAATTATGTCTATTACGCCGCGCTGATGGATCCGCACACTGCGGCGGTGCTTGGTATCGATGAAATCTATGCGCTGGTGGATGACCTGATCGCAAGCCACGGCGAGTGGCTGCCCGCGTGGCTGCATCGCTAACGCATTCGCCGGGCCGCGCGCCCGGCGGTTTTGCAACCCTTCCGACACTGAAAGAGGCAATCGGTACCCTATGAGTATTTCAATCACAACAAAGCTCAGCTACGGATTTGGTGCATTTGGTAAGGATTTTGCGATCGGCATCGTCTACATGTACTTGATGTATTACTACACCGATATTGTTGGCCTGTCGGTCGGCATGGTCGGCACGCTCTTTCTGGTGGCGCGCATTCTCGACGCGCTGGCCGACCCGATCATGGGCTGGATAGTCGACTGCACCCGCACGCGCTGGGGCAAGTTCAAGCCGTGGATTTTAGTCGGCACGCTGACCAACTCGCTGGTGCTCTATATGCTCTTCAGCGCCCACCACTTTACCGGCACCACGCAGCTGGTGTGGGTGTGGGCGACCTATCTGCTGTGGGGTTTCACCTACACAATTATGGATGTGCCGTTCTGGTCGCTGGTGCCGACCATTACCCTGGACAAGCGCGAGCGCGAACAACTGGTGCCCTACCCGCGTTTTTTCGCCAGCCTCGCCGGGTTTGTTACTGCGGGGATCGCACTGCCGTTTGTGAACGCCGTCGGCGGAGCGGATCGCGGGTTTGGCTTCCAGATGCTGACGCTGGTGCTGATCGCCTTTTTTATCCTCTCGACCATCGTCACCCTGCGCAATGTGCATGAGGTCTACTCCTCTGATAAACAGGGCGGTGAACAGAGCACGCCAATGAACCTGAAAGCGATGCTGCAACTGATTATTAAGAACGATCAGCTCGCCTGCCTGCTGGTGATGGCGCTGGCCTACAACACCGCCGCTAACGTCATCGAAGGCTTTGCGATCTACTACTTCACCTATGTGATTGGCGATGTCGACCTCTTCCCCTATTACATGTCCTATGCGGGCGTCGCGAACCTGCTGATCCTGATGCTTTTCCCGAAGCTGGTGAAACTCTTCTCACGCCGCGTACTCTGGGCGGGTGCATCGGTGCTGCCGATTATCAGCGGCGGCGTGCTGCTGTGGATGGCGCTGCTGGGCCAGACTCACGCATGGGTGATTTTGCTGGCGGGCGTGCTGTTCAGCATCGGCAAAGCCTTCTTCTGGGTGTTACAGGTGATTATGGTTGCCGACACCGTCGATTACGGCGAATACAAACTCAATGTGCGCTGTGAGAGCATCGCCTACTCGGTGCAGACGCTGGTGGTGAAAGCGGGCGCGGCCTTTGCGGCCTACTTTATCGCCGTGGTGCTCGGGGTGATTGGGTATGTGCCGAACGTGGCGCAGTCCGCCAGCACCTTAATGGGCATGCAGCTGATTATGCTGGCGCTCCCCGCCTGCTTCTTCGTCATCTCGCTGCTGGTCTACTTCCGCTTCTACAAACTCAATGGCGATATGCTGCGCCGCATTCAAATCCATCTGCTGGATAAGTATCGGCACGTCGGCAATGCCAATGCACCGCAGACGCCGCCGGTGGTGGGCGACCGGGTGCAGGCGTAAGTGCGCGTTATTGCCGGATGGCGGCTAACGCCTTATCCGGCCTACGCACTATTCGACATACGCCTCCCGTAGGCCCGATAAGCGCAGCGCCATCGGGCAATGCACCGGGCCTTATCAGGTCATCATTTCCCTGCGGGTTGTCACTTTTACGCAACAGGTTGTCAGCTGCGCGGGCGCGCGCAACCGCTGTGGTGTGGAAACTAAAACCACACCCTGTGGAGAGCCGAAAATGTTAACTAACCCTGCTGATAAATATCACCCCCATGCCCCGCTGCCCCTGCGCGATCGCCGCTGGCCGGATAACACGCTGACTCACGCGCCGCGCTGGCTGTCGACGGATTTGCGCGACGGCAACCAGGCCCTCGCCGAGCCGATGGACGCGGCGCGCAAACTGAAATTCTGGGATTTACTGCTGGAGTGCGGTTTTAAAGAGATTGAGGTCGCCTTCCCTTCCGCGTCGCAAACGGATTTTAACTTTGTGCGCCAGCTGATCGAAGAGCAGCGCATCCCTGAAGATGTCACCATTCAGGTGTTAACCCAGGCGCGTGACGATCTGATTCGCCGCACCTTCGAATCCTTGCAGGGCGCGCGCCGCGCGACGGTGCACCTCTACAACGCCACCGCGCCGGTGTTCCGCGAGCAGGTTTTTCGCCAGAGCAAAGAAGAGATTGTCGCGCTGGCGGTCAATGCGGCGCGGCAAATCCGCACGCAGTGCGAAGCCGCACCCGAAACGCAGTGGGTGTTCCAGTATTCGCCGGAAACCTTCTGCTTTACCGAAGCGGAGTTCGCGCTGGCGATTTGCGAAGCGGTGGCCGATGTCTGGCAGCCCGATTCCACGCGGCCGATGATCATCAACCTGCCGGCCACCGTGGAAGTGAGCATGCCCAATGTCTATGCCGACCAGATTGAGCACTTCTGCCGCCACTTCTCGCGCCGTGAGCAGGTGTGCATCAGCGTGCATACCCATAACGATCGCGGCACCGGCATTGCCAGCGCCGAGCTGGCGCTGCTGGCGGGCGCGGAGCGGGTTGAAGGCTGCCTGTTTGGCAACGGCGAGCGCACAGGTAATGCCGATCTGGTGACGCTGGCGCTCAATCTCTACACCCAGGGTATTGCGCCGGGCCTTGAGTTTAGCCAGATGAAAAAGGTAGTGGAGGTGGTCGAGGAGTGTAATCAGTTGCCAGTTGCGCCGCGCCACCCGTACGCCGGTGAACTGGTCTTTACCGCCTTTTCCGGCTCGCATCAGGATGCGATTAAGAAAGGGTTTGCCGCGCGGCAAAACAGCCCGGCGGACGTCTGGCAAGTGCCCTATCTGTCGCTCGACCCGGCGGATATCGGCTGTAGCTACGAAGCGGTTATCCGCGTCAACAGCCAGTCGGGCAAGAGCGGCGCGGCCTGGCTGCTGGAGCAGAACCACGGCCTGACACTGCCGCGCAAGCTTCAGCAGGAGTTTAGCGGGCATGTGCAGCAGGCGGCGGACAGCGCAGGCAAAGAGATGTCGCAAATGGCGATCTGGAATCTGTTCCGCCAGACCTACGGCCTGGTGGATCAGCCGCCGCTGGCGTTGATTGAGTATGTCTGCACCAACCAGCCGGGGCAGCGCACCACTCTGCACGCGGAGATCCGCTGGCATAACGAGACGCTGAAGCTGGATGCAACGGGCAAAGGTTTTCTCTCGGCGGCGTTAACCGCGCTGTGTCGCAGCCTGTGCGTTGAGATCAATATTGAGAGCTACCACGAACACACCCTCGGCAAGCACAGCGACAGCCGCTCGGTGGCCTACGTCTGCTGTACCAACGCGCGGGGCGAGCGCGCATGGGGTGTCAGTATTGACAGCGATATCACCCGCGCCTCACTACAGGCAGTGCTTAACGCCGCGCAGCCCTTTATCACTGGGTAAAGTAGTCGCCGGGCGGCACACCCATTACCCGGCGAAACATGGCGCTAAAGGCGCTGGGGGTGGCATAGCCGCACTCCAGCGCCACCCGCGTCACCGGCTCGCCGTGCGCCAGCCGCGTCAGGGCGATCAGCAACCGCGCACGGCGCACCCATTCGCTAAACTGCAACCCGGTCTGCTGGTAGAAGTGGCGCGCGAGCGTGCGCCCGCTCATATTCACCTGCCGCGCGGCGTGCTCCAGCGTCCACGCCTGCGTCGGCGTTTGCCGTATCGCGTCACACAGCGGTTTTAAGCGCGCCGAAGTCGGCTCCGGCAGGCAAAACGGCAGCGTATTCATCAGCCGGATCTCATCCAGAATCAGCTCATAGATACGCTCGGCGCGGCTGCCGGGCTGGTAACTATCATCCAGCCGCAGCGCCTCGACCATCAGGGCGCGCAGCAGATCGTTGACGCGCACCACCTGGCACACCACCGGTAAATCGGCCCTCGCCAGCGGCTCGACAAATACCCCGCGCGCCTGCACATCGCCCTCAATAAAGAGCGTGTGCACCACCTGCGCCGGGATCCACACCCCGCGTCCGGGCGGCACGATCCAGATCCCCTGCTCCGTCTCCACGCGGATCACACCGGTCAGGGTGTGGATCAGCTGGTCGCAGGGGTGCGAATGCCACGGCTCATGCTCCCCGTGTCGGTAGTCATGGGCGTAGGGAATCAACGCGCGGTGGGAGAAATCGAGTGCAAATGTCTGTTTCACGGCGTGACCGTTGGCGATTTATCAGGAAGCTTTACCATAATCACCGATGCCCACGCTGTCACCTACTTAACCCGGCAGAGCGGGCAGTTGAGGCAATACTCCATCGGCGTTGAGGCTTTGTAGTAGAAGCAGCAGGTGCGGCGAAAACGCACCGCCTCGCCAGCGCCATTGCGCTGCGCCGGGCGGCGAAAACGCTTAAGCGGGTTCCAGTTCAGGCCGAACAGCGCCGGGTCGGCCTCAGCAATCAGCCAGGCGAAATCCGCCTGCTGACGCGCGACCTGCGCCTCATTCAGCCCCTCCATGCGCCCTTCGTAGAGGGAGTAGACGCGCACCGCGCAGTTCTCCCAGAGGATTTGCGCAGGCAGGCCGCTCACCGCTGAAAGCGCGTGCCAGAGCGGGGCGATAAAATCACGAAACAGCCCGCCGACCACTTTTTCGCGCCACGCGTCCCGTGCGCCGGGTGCATAGCCGGTAACGGTAAGCGCTGCGGGGAGTGACGAGGTCCACAAACCGTTGTCATGGGCAAACTCCAGGCGGCTGGCGTCAAGAGAGAGATGCAGCCCTTTATCAAACACACTCATCCCATAGAGCACATTTCCGGTCAGCAGAAATGAGAGCCGCTTGGTCAGCAGCGACGCGGCGATAGCGTGATCCGGTGCGCCAATCAGCGGCATGATCGTATCAAGCACGTCAGCACAAATGTCGGCATTAAGCATCTCGCCGCTCACCACGCTGCGTGCATCGGCCTCCTCCAGCGCGCGCAGGCGAAACGCCTTACGCAGGTAAGCGAGTTCGTCAGGGTTCAGCATGGTGATCACCTGGAAACGGAATGCACATCGGCGTATGGAAAAAGGGATCGTCAATGATGCGACAGTGCAGGTTAAAGACGTGGCTCACTAACGCTTCGGTCATGATCTGCTGCGGCGCGCCCTCGGCAACAACCCGCCCTTCACGGATAGCGACCAGGTGATCGGCGTAGCGGCAGGCGAGATTGAGATCGTGCAGCACCATAATGATGGTTTTGCCCTGCCGACGGTTGAGATCGCGCAGCAGTTCGAGGATCTCCACCTGGTGCGCCAGATCGAGCCAGGTGGTCGGCTCATCGAGCAGCAGGGTGTCGGTGGCCTGCGCTAGTGTCATTGCAATCCATACCCGCTGGCGCTGGCCGCCGGAGAGCGCTTCGATCGGGCGGTGCTGCAACGCCGTGGTCGCGGTTAAGCGCAGCGCCTCATCAACATGACGATCGTCCTCAACTGACCACTGCCGCAGCCAGTTTTGATAGGGAAAGCGCCCAAGGCTCACTAGCTGGCGCACGGTGATGCCTTCCGGTGCCACCGGCGTTTGCGGCAAAATCGCCAGCTTGCGCGCCACTTTTGCGCTGGAAGTGGCGTGAATATCCATTCCGTGGAGAGTGACCGTGCCGGATTGCGGCGTGATCAGGCGCGCCATCGTTTTTAACAGCGTGCTTTTGCCGCAGCCGTTGCTGCCAATCAGCACCGACACTTTGCCCGTCGGCAGGGTTAAATCGAGCCCGTCGATCACCTGCCGCTGCGCGTAGCTGACGCGCAGTTTTTCCGTTATCAGAGACACAATTTCCCCATTGCTTACGAACGCTGCCTTATCAGCAGCCAAAGAAAGAGCGGCGCGCCGGCCAGCGCGACAAAGATCCCGGCGGGGAGATCGGCGGGGCGAAACAGCGTGCGCGCCAACAGGTCGGCTACCACCACCATACTGCCGCCGCTGCACGTCGCGACATATGCCTGGCTGAAAATCCCCTGCGCCACCACGAGACGAGCAAGATGCGGTGCCACCAGCCCGACAAAGGCCATCGCCCCGACCTGCGCCACCGCGCTGCCGGAGAGCGCGACGCAGGCCAGCAACAGCAGGAGGCGAATGGCATTCACCCGCACACCCAGCCCGGTTGCCAGCGCATCCTCAAGCTGCAGCGCCTTCAGGTAGCGCAGCAGAACGACCAGCAGCGGGATCGCCCACAGGTAGAAGAGAAGCAAGTGCAGCACCTTCGGCCAGCTGGCGGCATAGACGCTGCCGCTCAGCCACACCCACGCGGAAAAGGTGGTGGTCAGCGGGCTGAAGACGAGGATTAGCGTTACCACCGCCCCCGCCAGCGCCGAAACCCCTACGCCGGTGAGGATCATGCGCAGCGGCGTTAACCCGCGCCGCGCGCTTAACAGAAAGATCAGCCCGACGGCGCAGGCCGCACCAGCCATTGCGGCATAAGGCATGCCCGCGCTGCCATAACGCAGGCTAAAAAAGGTGAGCCACAGCAGCGCACCAGCGCTGGCACCCGCAGTGACGCCAAGGGTGTCCGGCGAGGCGAGCGGGTTGCGCACGAGGGTTTGCAAAATCAACCCGGCAAGCCCTAACCCGCCACCCGCCAGCAGCGCCAGCGCCACGCGCGGCAGACGCAGCTCATGCAGAATAAAATGCTCTGCGCTGTTATCTGCCAGCACCAGTAAGCGAAGGGTGTGCAGCGGCGGGATCGGCACATCGCCGACGCTCAGTGCGATAAGCACAATCAGCGCGGCGATTAGCGTGCAGCTCGCCAGCATCAGCAACTGGCGGCGCGAGTAGAGGCGGGCAAACGCGCCGCAGCGAAAGAGTTGGCTATCCGGCATGCTGCCCCCGGCGCTGCGCCAGCAGAATAAAGAAGGGTGCGCCGAGCAGTGCCGTCATCACACCGACCGGCACTTCCTGCGGCAGGATCACCACCCGCGCGGCAATATCCGCCGCCAGCAGCAGCAACGCGCCCAGCAGCGCGCAGGCGGGAAGCAAAGTGCGTACATCGCTGCCAAAAAGTTGCCGGGCGATGTGCGGCACAATCAGCCCGACAAAGCCGATATTGCCCGCCAGCGCCACCGCGCAGCCCGCCAGCCCGACCACCAGCACGCTCGCCAGCAGGCGCACGCGGGCAATGTTCTGCCCCAGCCCGCGGGCAATCTCTTCACCCGCGTTGAGCACTCCCATCTGCCCGCCACAGAGCATGGCGACAATCAGCAGCAGCCCGCCCGGCAGCAGCATCGGGTAGAGATGCGCGAGATCGTTGCCCGCAAGGCTCCCTGCCAGCCAGAAGAGCATGGTGTCGAGGCTCTCCTGATCCATCACCAGGATCGCCTGGGTAAACGCGTTGCACAGCGCGGTGATCGCCACGCCCGCCAGCACCAGCCGCAGCGGGTTAAGCTGACCGCTGCTTCTCTGGCTGGCAAACCACACCAGCGACCCGGTGATACACGCGCCGGTAAATGCCAGCAGCAGCGTGACCCACGCCTCGCCAATGCTGAACAGCGCGCCCGCCAGCACAATCAGCAGCGCCGCCCCGGCATTGACGCCAAACAGCCCCGGCGAGGCGAGCGGATTACGTGTTAACGCCTGCATTAACGCCCCCGCCACCGCAAGGAAAGCGCCGACGGCCGCCGCCAGCAGCGTGCGCGGTAAGCGCGAGGTGTGAATAATCACATCACGCGCGAGGGCGGCATCCGGCTGCCACAGCGCGCGCGCAATCTCGCCCGGCGTATAAATTTGCGTGCCGACCATTACGCTGAGTGCCGCCATCACCAGCAGCAGCGCAAAGCAGAGCAGAAAGCGCCCCTTCATGCCCCCTCCCCGCGCAGCGCGGCGTCGACATCATCAAGCATGTGATTCGCGCCAAGAATGCCGCCGGATAAACTCCACGGCACGCTGTCCACCGTCCAGAGCCGCTGCGCCTTCACCGCCCGCAGCTGTTGCCAGAGCGGGTGCGCGGTCAGCGCCTGATAGTGGCGCATAATCGCCGCGCTCTCTGTGCGCAGCAAAATGAAGAAGAGATCGGCATTAAGCAGCGGGATATTCTCGAAGCCGGAGAAGCGCAGCGAGGTGCTGCGCGCCTGCTGCGCGGCGCTGTTCCAGCCAAAACCCAGTTCGCTCATCACCGAGCCGGGAAAACTGGCGGCGACATAGCTGCGAATATGATCGGGGCGCACTTCGATAACCGACACCGTCGGCGGTGCGGCAAAGTGCTGCGCAATGCGCCCGCGCAGCGTCACCACCCGGCTCTGCCACTGGTGCAGCAGCGCGTTGGCACTGTCGGCAAGACCGAGCCTGTCGCCAACCACGCTGAGCGTTTTTTTAAACTCAAACACATCATCGAGCAGCGCCACCGGGGCGATTTTCGCCATCAGCGGCGCGACATCCTGGTGGCGAAAACGCGAGGCGAAGATGATATCGGGCTTCAGCAGCACCATCTTTTCCAGCTGCGGTTGCGTCTCCAGCCCGAGTTGCGGCACGTTTGAGAAGCGCGGGCGCAGGTAGCGGTAGACCGGCTTTTCCGCCCAGGACGCCACCATGCCGCAGGGCGTCACGCCGAGCGCTGCCAGGCTGTCCGTCGCCCCCTGAAAGAGTGAGATGGCGCGCGGTAAGGCTGGCGGTGCGGCAAACAGGCCGGGGGCGATGCCATAGAGCAGCATCGCTTGCAGGCCGCGCCGCCGGGAAAGTGAGATATTCAGGCTATTCATCCGTTACGTTGCCGCTCCCGCGAGGGGAGCGGCGACCATCAGAAGTTGAGGCTGTAACCGAGTGTGGCCGTGCGGCCCCGCCCGGCGAAGTAGCGATCCGGATCGACCGAGGCGCTTTGCGAATAGTAGGTGACGTACTGCTTGTTGAGCAGGTTAGAGATGCCAAGGCTCAGCTGACCATAAGGCAGCTTGTAGCCCACCGCCGCATCGACAATCGCATAGCCGGAGAAATCCTTCTCCTCGTCGTCGAACTTCTTACTCAGCGCCCAGTTAGCCTGCAAGAAGGTGCTCAGTTCGGCATTCCAGTTCGCCGACCAGCTGGCGATGATGCGATCCGGGGCGATATTAAGACCGTCGAGTTTGGCATCAAGGCTGCCGTTATCATCGCTGTCGTAGCGACCGCGCATATGCGACCACGCCAGCGTCAGCTTGTGGTCAGCGTTCGGCGCGTAGCCCGCGCTCACTTCAACGCCATCGATCTCGGTCTTTTCACGCCGCGCAACAAAGGCGTCGTTTTGCAACTCGACGCGGCTGCCCAGTTTAGAGGTCGATTTGTAGTAGCTGGCCTCAAAATCGAACGGCGCCTGCTGGACGCGGAATCCCACTTCACTGTTTTTGGTAATGATCGGTTGCAGGCTGTTGTAATCACTCAGCTTCACCCCCGGCGTGTCGATGCCACGCAGTACGCGGCCGACATCCGGCACGGTAAAGCCTTCGCTGTAGCTGGCAAACAGGCTCAGCGGCGTGACCGGCGTCCAGACAATTCCGGCGTTGTAGAGGGTTTCATCGAACGACGGCGTGCCCCCTTCGACCGTAACGCGATCGTTGGCCCACACCGTCTGGTAGCTGTCGATCTTCAGGCGCGCATATTCGTAGCGAATGCCGCCGCTCAGTTTGACCGACTCCACCGGCGCGTACTCAAGTTGCAGGAAAGGCGAGAGATCGGTGTAGTTGATCTCCGGCACGTAGGTGCGCCCGGTGCTCCACAGATCCTGTTTCGAGTTATCAAACAGCGTGTCGAAGCCCACCGTCGCCTTAATGCGATCGTCCCAGATATCGTCTTTTGTCAGGGCGATTTTGCTGCCGTACTTATCGGTGTAAGCGCGGCTCTGATCGTAGAGTGTGCCAATTGGCGCAATCTGCGGGTCCTGGAAGGAGGAGGAGTTGGTGGCACCGAACAGCGCTTCGTAGCGCTGATAGTAGGCCAGCGCAGTCAGCTTCATCCCGGCGAGATTGTAGTTGTCGTAGGTGGTGCCCACGGTCCAGACATCGTTATGCGGCGCGGTGCCTTCCGGCGTGCCTTTGCGTGAGGTGGTCAACCTGCCCGCGTCGCGATCGCCGGTGACGCTGACATAATTATCTTTATTTTTCAGTCGGTAGCGGTTAAGGCTTAACTGCACACGCTGGTCGTTATCGAGCCAGTAACCTACTTTCGCCAGCAGATCCCACGCACGGGAGTCCATCAAATCACCCTGGGTGTTATCCACGCCAATGGCGTGATTATTCGCATCTTTGAACAACCCCTGATCTTCATAGCTGAGGGCGAAGAGGTAGTCGAGATACTCCTCGCTGCCATTGATGCTGTAGTTGGTTTTGTAGGCCAGCGTATCGTGATTAAGTTCAGAGGTCGGCGTGGTGGTTTCGATGCTGAAGTGCTGGTTGGCGGTGCCCGGCTTCGCCCGTTTAGTGATGATGTTGATCACCCCACCCGTCGCGCCCACGCCGTTACTGGTGTTGGCCCCTTTGATCACCTCAATGCGCTCAATCATGGAGGCATCGACGGTGTGCATTTCACGCCCGGTCGGGCGCAGGGGGTTGGATTGCGGAATACCGTCAATCATCACCAGCGGCGTACGCCCGCGCAGGGTCTCACCGCTGCCGGACATCTTCTGCCGCGACGGCGAAAACGACGGCAGCAGGTTACTTAAGATCTGCGAGGTATCGGAGGTGAGCTGGCGCTGTTGGGCAATCTCCTTTTCAGTGATCACTTTGATCACCTGCGGGGAGTCATTGCGCGAGCCGTCGGTACGCGTAGCCGTTACAACCACGTCTTCTTCACTGCTTGTCGCATCCTGCGCATAAAGCGGCGACGCGATGACCAGAGTAAGCGCGCCATAGAAAGGGGAAAATCGCATGCAAACAACCCTCAAGGTAATATCTCGCCGCACGGGCGAAGATCATCCGTAACAACATCAAATAAGAACAATAAGAAACAATTTGAGACCGATTATCATTATCAATAACTCAATGTAAAGTGAATATTCCCGTCTCGAAACTTATAACTATGCAGAATGCGTTATGGCGCACAACGCTGCTAACAAACCGCCGTTTCACATTATTTTGTCTACCCTTTATCAGGCACGTTCTGTGGCTTGAGTCGTGGTCACTTCCCGATCCCCCGTTTACTAAGGAAGACCAATGCAAACTACCTCCGGACCATCGCGGGTCGCCATTGCGCTCTATGAACTGTTAAACCCCCTGCCGCTCGGCTTTTTCACCGCCGCGTGGATCTTCGATATTCTCTACCTCAAATCTTTTCAAATTATGTGGACCGACGCGGCAAGCTGGCTTATCGCCATCGGGCTGGTGCTGGCGATTGTGCCGCGGCTAATAAACCTGGTGCAGGTGTGGTTCACCCAACGCCCGCTGGCGACGGCGGCGGTAAAAATCCACTTCTGGCTCTGGCTGCTGGCCATTGTGCTGGCGATTTTTAACGCCTTTGTCCACAGCCGTGACGCCTACGCCGTGGTGCCGCTGGGGGTGATCCTCTCCACCGCCGTGGTGGCGCTGCTGCTGATTGCTAACGTCCAGCTTGCCCTTCGTACCCGCAAAGGAGTGATCGCATGAGAATCCACCGCAAAACACTCCTCGCCTTTACGCTCACCGCGCTGCTGGCCGGCTGCGATCAGGGCGCCAGCCTCGATCCGGCTAAACAAGTGGGGCCAAACCCTGAACTGCCAAAAGCGCAAAACTTCCTGATGCCGCCGATGCAGGTGCCGGAAGGGGTGGCGTGGAAAGAGGGCGAGATGCCAAAAGTGGCGCAGGGGCTGAAGATTGAGAAAGTCGCCGATGGCCTGCAACACCCGCGTCAGGTCTATGTGCTGCCAAATAACGATGTGCTGGTGGCGGAAGCTAACGGCCCGGCGAAGCCAACCACGCGCCCGAAACAGCTGATTATGGGCATCGTGCAGAAAGCCTCCGGCAAAGGCGGCCCCGGCGGCAATCGCATTACCCTGCTGCGCAATGTCGACGGCAAATGGCAGAAGCACACCTTTATTGAAAACCTGCACTCGCCGTTCGGTATCCAGCTGATTGGCAACACCCTGTGGGTGGCGAATGCCGACAGCCTGGTGAAATTCCCCTATCAGGAGGGGCAAACCTCCATCACCGCGCCGGGTGAAGTAGTAACGGAACTGCCGGGCGGGCCGATTAACCACCACTGGACCAAATCCCTGCTCGCCAGCCCTGATGGCAGCAAGCTCTATGTCGGTGTTGGCTCCAACAGCAACATCACTGAGAACGGTATCGGCGCGGAATACCGCCGTGCGGCGGTGCTGGAGGTGGATGCCGCAACCGGAGCGAGCCGCATTTTCGCCAGCGGCCTGCGTAACCCGACGGGGTTGCAGTGGGAACCGGAAAGCGGCGCGCTGTGGGCGATCGTCAACGAACGTGACGAGATTGGCTCCGATCTGGTACCGGATTACATGACTTCGGTGCAGGATAAGGGCTTCTACGGCTGGCCTTACAGCTATTTCGGTCAGCATGTGGATGAGCGCGTCCAGCCGCCGCGCCCGGATCTGGTGAAGCAGGCGATTAAGCCCGATTACGCGCTCAGCTCTCACGTCGCCCCGCTCGGCCTGCTCTTCTACACCGGCGAGAATATGCCGCAATATCGCGGCGGCGCGTTTGTCAGCGAGCACGGCAGCTGGAACCGCAAGCCGCTTAACGGCTATCAGGTGGTGTGGGTGAAGTTTGAAAACGGCAAACCGGTTGGGCAACCGCAGCCGGTGGTGAGCGGTTTTCTTACCGATGACGAGAAGCTGGTGCGCGGTCTGCCGGTCGGCCTGGCAATGGATAAGCAGGGCGGCGTCCTGATTGCCGACGATGCGGGCAACACCATCTGGCGGGTCAGCGCGCGCTAACCTTGTGGCTGCCTGCCGCCTCGCTTATAACATAGCCTCAACATTTTTAAGGAGAGGCGAATGGAGAGCAGGTTGCAGGCAGCGATTGCGCTGCGAAAAGCGGGCGAGCATGAGCAGAGCCGCGCGGCGTTAAAGATACTTGCCGATGAACCGACGCTGCGCGCGCAGGCGCTGCTCAATATCGCCTGGTCGTTTGATAACCAGGGCCGCGAGCGGGATGCCGAAGGGTATTACCTGGCGGCGATTGAGGCTGGCCTTAGCGATGAAGATGAGTTTGAAGCGCGCTTTGGCCTCGCCTCAACCTGGCGCTGCCTGGGGAAATACCCGCAGGCGAAAGCGCAGTTTGAGGAGATTATCGCCCGCTGGCCGCAGGCAACCGAAGTGCCGCCCTTCTATGCGCTCTGCCTGCACAACCTTGGCGAGCACGACGCCGCGCTTGCCGTGCTGCTGGGATCCATTGTGCAAAACCCCGATGCCCGCACGGCCCCCTACGCTGAGGTGCTGCGCCACTACGCGCAGAACCCGCATCAGCGCTGGTGATCGCGCTGCGGCGGCTTACGCTCAGCTTAAACCGTCAATAATCACCTGTTTCATGCCCTGCGAGCAGGGCTCCACCCGCCCGCGCACGCCGTACACCTCTGCCAGCGTGTGCGGGGTGATCACTTCTCCCGGATCGCCGTCGGCCACCAGTTGGCCCTTTTTCAGGATCAGCACATGGTCGCCGTGGCGCAACGCGATATTGATATCGTGCACCACCACCACGGTGACGATGTTACGGCGCTGAGTTTCGCGCTTCACCAGATCCATCACGTGAAATTGATAATTAAGATCCAGCGCGCTGAGCGGCTCGTCCAGCAGCAACAAAGTGGGCTGGCGGATCAGCGACTGCGCCAGACCGACCAGCTGTTTCTGCCCGCCGGAGAGCTGATCAAGATAGTGCAGCGCCAGGTGCTCAATCCCCAACTGGCGCAACAGCGTCATCACCTGCGCCTGCTGCTCAGCGCTGTGCAGGCCGCCGGACGCGCGCTGCGCCACGATAATCGACTCCAGCACATGCAGATGCACGCCTGCCGGCAGCGACTGCGGCAGGTAAACCACCTGCTCGGCGCGTCTGGCGAAGGGTTGCGTCAGCAGATCATCGCCATCGAGGAGCAGTTCGCCCTGGGCTTTGTTCAGCCCGGCCATGGCGCGCAGCAGCGTCGATTTGCCGCTGCCGTTCGGCCCGAGCAGGATCGTCACTTTGCCGCGCGGCAGATGGTCAATCGCCAGATCCTGAATAATCGGCTGTTTGTGGTAACCCGCGCTGAAGCCGCGCAGGGATAAACCGGACTGCGGGCTCATACACTCCCCCGGTGGCGCACAATAATGGTGATAAAGAACGGCACGCCGACCAGCGAGGTGACGATGCCGACCGGGATGATGACGCCATCAATCAGGTTTTTGGAGACAATCGACGCCAGTGACAGCACCAGCGCGCCAATCAGCGCACTGCCCGGAAGATAGAAGCGGTGATCTTCGCCAAACAGCATGCGGGCAATGTGCGGGGCTACGAGGCCGATAAAGCCAATCGGCCCGACGAATGCCACCGACAGCGCCGACAAAATACTGATGCGCAGCAGCGTTGTCAGCCGCAGGCGGCGCACGTTGATACCAAAGCTGATGGCGCGATCTTCGCCTAAACGCAGGGAGGTAAGCTTCCAGGAGCTGAGCATCGACAGCGGCATAATCACCGCCAGCGCCAGCAGCAGAATGCCGAGCTTCTCCCACGAGGCGCGGGCAATGCTGCCCATCGTCCAGAAGACCAGCCCCTGCAAGGTGTCCTCATTGGCGATAAATTGCAGCATCGACACCAGCGCGTTGAAGGTGAAGACCAGCGCAATACCAAACAGCACCACGCCGGAGGTCGCCACCTGCGTCCAGCGGGTGATGCCATCGAGCAGCAGCGCCGCCAGCAGCGCGAAGATAAAGGCGTTAGCCGAGATAAACCACTGGGCGGGGATGCCGGGAATGCCGATGCCAAGCACGATCGCCAGCGCCGCGCCAAAGGCCGCCGCCGACGAAACGCCAAGGGTAAACGGGCTGGCGAGCGGGTTATTGAGGATGGTCTGCATCTCAGCCCCCGCCAGCCCCAGCGTTAAGCCGACGACAATCGCCATCAGCGCATAGGGCATGCGGATATCCCAGACAATCACCCGTGTTCCGGCATCCACGCTCTGCGGATGCAGCAGCGTTTGCCCCAGCACATCCAGCGACAGGCCAGAGGGGCCAAGGGTAAAATCGAGCAGCATCGAGGCGATAATCAACCCCACCAGCAGTGCCAACAGGCCGACGCGACGACGAATTATCGCGCGGTAGTTATCCATCAACGCGCCCGCGTCAAGAGTGGTACTCATTGTGGTTATTTGCCCTGCTGCCAGCTGTAAACAAAACCGTCATCCGGCAATTTGGTGAAGTTTTTGATGATGTGATGGTAAGTCGCATCCGGGTCGAGATCGGCAAACGCCTGTGGGTAGATATCCTTCGCCAGATACTCCATGCCCACGATGTTATACGGGTGGTTGTAGAAGTGGTGATAAACACCATAAACGTGCTTCTGCGCTACTGCCGGGATCTGGCTGATGCCGGTGCGGCTCAGCAGCACCTGCGCCTGCTTGTTCACCTCGTCCGGCGAGGCATTCAGGCCGAGCGGCAGCACCTGGCCGTTGCCGCGTTTGGAGCCGGTCATGATGTAGACGTCCGGGTTGACACTGATGAGCTTCTCAAGGGAGATAAAACCGGTGGCGCCCGGCAGCAGCTCGGAGCCGAGGTTGGTTGCGCCGACCGCTTCCACCAGACCGCCCCAGCCGCTGTGGCCATGGGTAAAGCAGCAGCTGTCGGCTCTGCCCGCCAGCGCTTCGACAAACACTTTCGGCTTCGGCTTAATGGTGGCGGTTTTCTGCGTGATCGCCTGCTGATGCTGGCGGTAGTAGGTGGTGTAAGCTTCAGCGTTGCTTTCGCGGTTAAGCACTTTGCCCAGCAGATCGACGCTTGGCGCGGTATCTTTCGCCGGGTTCACATTGTAATCGACAAACACCACCGGGATTTTCAACGCCGTCAGCTTGTCGAGCACGCCGCTGTCGGTGAGCGACGGTTTCGCGCGCAGCTGGGCAATCATCAGGTCCGGCTGCTTTGCCAGCACGCTTTCGAGTTCAACATTCCCTTTATCGCTAAAGCCCATATCGAGAATGTTGGCCGCTTCCGGCCAGCGGGTTTTCAGCATCTTCCAGCTTTCGATATCCTGCTTTTTCGCCAGGTTGTTCCACGCCACCAGCCGCTTAAACGGGTTATCGCGATCGAGCAGCGCGAGGGTCATGATGTCGCGGCCATCCTGCAAAATCACGCGCTGCGGCTCATGATCCAGCGTCACTTTACGGCCGCTAAAATCGGTCACCGTAAGGGGATACTGCGTGGCCTGCGCGAGAACGGGCAGCGTGAGCAGCGCGCCGAGAAGCAGCGTAGTGCGGATTTTTCCATGCATAGAAAAAGGTGTCCTGATGGTAATGAGAATTTTATACTTTTGATAATTATTATCATGTTTAGCTCAACAAAACCTATACGGTTTCAACAAATACACCCCTTTCTTAACATCCTGATTCTCTTTCTCTTTTTCTGACATATTTTCTTACGGGTTTATACGCGGCAATGCTTTACCCTCATGCTTTGCTTTTGCCGGACCCGCTGCCATGAAATACACCCTCTTCCTGCTGTTGATGTTTATTGCCACCGCCCGCGCCGACGATGCGGTAAGGCTGAACTGCCCGACGCGCGGCGCGCTGACCGTCTCCTTTTTTGATTACAGCCTGACGACCATGAAGTGGGGCGACCATTTTCAAATCGCGGCGGGCAAAGAGAGGGCGCATACCAAAGCGGGCGTGCCCTTCTGGAGCACCACCTTTCGCAACGGCGACAGCCTGGCCTTCTTCCCGGATTCGAATCAGTATTATCTCTTTTATGCGGGTGATGAAGATCCGGAGCAGTGCAGCGAAGTGGGCAGCTTTGTTTACCCGGCGATCACCCCGCCGCGGTATGAAAAAGGGCAGGATGACGCCGCCACGCAGGCGCAGGCCAACAGAAGAGAGAGTGAAGTGGTTTTGCAGCACCCGTTCGCGTGATGCAGCGGTTTGATATTGCCGGATGGCGGCTGCGCCTTATCCGGCCTACGGGTGAGGATGCACTGAAACGGCGTAGGCCGGATAAGCGTTTACGCGCCATCCGGCAACGTTTTATGCACTACACAAAAAGATCCGCGGCCTTCGTTACCACGCCGCTGTCGAGCACCCAACCGCTGATAAGCGCGGCGGGGGTAACATCAAACGCCGGGTTGTACACCTGCGCATCTTCCGGCGCCCACTGCACCGCGCCAAAACTCCCCGCCACGCCGGTCACTTCCGCGGCGGCGCGCTGCTCAATCGGGATCGCCTCGCCGTTCGGGCAATGGGGATCGAGGGTGGTTTGCGGCGCGGCGACATAAAACGGCACATTGTGGAACTTCGCCAGCACCGCCAGCGAATAGGTGCCAATCTTGTTCGCCACATCGCCATTGGCGGCAATCCTGTCCGCGCCGACCCACACCGCATCCACCTGCCCTTTCGCCATCAGGCTGGCGGCCATCGAATCGGTAATCAGTTGATACGGCACACCCAGCTCGCCCAGCTCCCAGGCGGTAAGCCGCCCGCCCTGCAATAGCGGGCGCGTCTCATCCACCCACACATTGCTGATATTGCCCTGCTGATGCGCCAGCGCAATCACGCCAAGCGCTGTGCCGACGCCCGCCGTCGCCAGCCCACCGGTGTTGCAGTGAGTCAAAATGCGGCTGCCGGGTGTAATCAGCGCGGCACCCGCCTGGGCGATGTTGTCGCAGAGCTGTTTATCCTCCTCCACCAGCCGCAGCGCTTCCGTCATCAGCGCATCGGCACAGCTCTCCTGCGCCAGCGCCTGCTTCATGCGGTCGAGATTGTTCATCAGATTCACCGCCGTCGGGCGCGCCGCGCGCAGGGTTTCCAGCGCCTGTGCCAGCTGTTCACGGCTCTCACCGCGCGCGGCCAGCAGCGCCAGCAGCAGGCTGGCAGAGAGGCCAATCAGCGGCGCACCGCGCACGCGCAGCGCGTGAATATGGCCGACAAGGTCATCTACCGAATCGGCGGCAAGCCAGCGTTTCTCCTGCGGTAACGCCTGTTGGTCGAGAATAAATAAACGATTTTCGGCGATGCGCAGGCTGGTGGTCTGTAATGACGGCATATCGTTAAATCCCTGTTGCGTTAATGTGGCGTATTGTGTCAGGATGCAAAGCGGATGTATAGACGTCTAAATGGCTTAAATAGCAAAAAGAGGATCGAGGCAATGTCGCAATACCATACCTTTTCCGCCCGTGATGCCGTGGCATATGCACAACAATTTGGCGGCCTTCGCGATCCCTCCGAACTGGTTGACGCGCAGGAAGTGGGCGACGGTAACCTCAATCTGGTCTTTAAAATTTTCGACCGCAACGGCACAAGCCGCGTCATCGTTAAACAGGCGCTGCCCTATGTGCGCTGCGTCGGTGAATCCTGGCCGCTGACGCTCGATCGTGCGCGTCTCGAAGCGCAAACACTGGTCGAACACTACAAGCACTGCCCGCAGCACACGGTCAATATTCTTCATTTCGACCCGGAGCTGGCGGTGATGGTGATGGAAGATCTCTCCGATCACCACATCTGGCGCGGCGAACTGATTCGCAATGTCTATTATCCGCAGGCAGCGACGCAGTTAGGTGAATACCTGGCGCAGACGCTGTTTCACACCAGCGATTTTTACCTCCACCCGCATGTGAAAAAAGCGCAGGTGGCGAAATTTATTAACCCGGCGATGTGCGAGATCACCGAAGATCTCTTCTTCAACGATCCCTACCAGATCCACGAGCGCAATAACTACCCGGCCGAGCTGGAAGCAGACGTCGCCGCCCTGCGCGATGACGCACAACTGAAAGTGGCAGTCGCGTCGCTCAAGCACCGCTTCTTCTCACACGCAGAAGCCTTGCTGCACGGCGATATTCACAGCGGCTCAATTTTTGTTGCCGACGGCAGCCTGAAGGCAATTGACGCCGAGTTCGGCTATTTCGGCCCGATTGGCTTTGATATCGGTACCGCTATCGGCAACCTGCTGCTCAACTACTGCGGCCTGCCGGGCCACCTCGGTATCCGCGATGCGGCGGCGGCACGCGAGCAGCGGCTGATCGATATTCAGACGCTGTGGGCGACCTTTGCCGAGCGCTTCCAGGCGTTAGCAACCGAGAAGACGCAGGACGCGGCGCTGGCGCAGCCGGGCTACGCCTCGGCATTTCTGAAAAAAGTGTGGACCGATGCGATTGGTTTTTGCGGCACTGAGCTTATCCGCCGCAGCGTTGGGCTGTCGCACGTGGCAGATATCGACACCATCAAAGATGAGGAGATGCGCCACGCCTGCCTCCGTCATGCCCTCTCCCTTGGCAAAGCGCTGATTGTGATTGCCGATCGCATTGATAACGTCGATGAGTTAATTGCCCGCGTGCGGCAATACTCGTAAGCCGATAACGAAGCGCCCTCCGGCGCTTCGCTCACCCCAGATACTCAATAATCGACAACCCGCCGTTGTAGTCGGTGCTGTAGATGATCCCCTGCGCGTCAACAAACACATCGCAGGACTGGATCACGCGTGGGCGACCGGGGCGGGTATCCATCATTTTTTCCGGTGCCGCTGGCACCAGCGCGCCGGTCTCAACCGGGCGATAGGGGTTAGAGATATCGTACGCGCGCACACCGGCATTCTGGTAGGTGGCGAAAATCAGCGTTGAGCTGATAAAGCTGCCGGGGCGGTTCTCATGCAGGTTGTGCGGGCCAAAGTGCGCCCCTTTCGCCACATAATCGATCTCATCCGGCTGCGGGAAGGTGGCGATGCTGACCGGGTTAGCGGGCTCGCGAATATCGAACAGCCAGATCAGCTTTTCGCCATCCTCCTGATTGTCGAGCACCGCTTCATCCAGCACCACCAGCAGATCGCGATCCGGCAACGGCAGCGCGGTGTGGGTGCCGCCGCCAAACGGCGGGCTCCAGTTGCGGTGGCTGATAAGCGTCGGCTGAGTGCGATCTTTCACATCCAGCAGCGTCAGGCCGCCGTCGCGCCAGCTGCCATAGGCGGTATCACCGGCAATAATCGCGTGGTGCAGCGCGTAGCGTTTGCCCTCTTCCCAGCCCGGCGTTTCGCCTGCGGCCTGGTTCATGCCCGGCAGCCACCAACGCCCGGCCACCTCAGGTTTGCGCGGGTCTTTGAGATCGATGGTCAGGAAGATGTAGTCGGTAAAGCCATCGATCAGCGCAGAAACATAAGCCCAGCGCCCGCCGACATACCAGATGCGGTGAATGCCGATGCCATCGAGCGACAGGAAGCTGATTTCGCGCGGCTTGTCCGGCGTGGAGATATCGAAAATGCGCAGCCCGGCGCTCCAGCCCTTATCCTGCACATCGCTTACGGTTTCGCCGACCGAGCGGGTGTAGTAGACCTTTTCATCAGCAAAGCGGGCGTCGGCAAAGAGATCGCGGGCGTTGATCACCAGCAGCAGGTCGTCGTGGGCTTGCAGATGCACGTTCCAGGTACCGGGCGGCGCGGCGATATAGCCTGTAGGTTTCGGGTTCTTTGGGTCGCGGACATCCACAATTGAGAAGCCCTGCGACACCATATGGCCGATATAGGCAAAGCCGCGGTGCACCATCAGTTGGACACCGTCCGGGCGACCGCCCTGGTCGCTGTGGCCGATCAAGCGCATATTGCGGCTGTAGTCCGGGCGTGGAAGTTCAGTTGCCATGATTTATCCTTGTTAAAGGCCGGTGCGATAGTTTGTTGCGATATGCCTTTGTAGGCCGGATAAGCGTTAGCGCCATCCGGCAATCAATGCCGCTCCGGCGCACCGCCGGATGGCGGCGTTGCCTTATCCGGCCTACGGGTTCGCCGCGATTGCTTATTGCGATACGCCCTTGTAGGCCGGATAAGCGTTAGCGCCATCCGGCAATCAATGCCGCACCGGCCTACAAAACTGGCTCGTGTTGCAAACTATTTATTCTTCGCTTCGAGCGTTGCAAACCACGGCGCAATAAAGTCCTGCGTCTGGCCCCAGCCGGGAATGATTTTGCCGAGCGACGCCACATTCACCGCGCCAGGCTGGCTGGCGAGCAGCGCCTGCGGAATGGCGGCGGCTTTAAAATCGTAGGTCGCAGGCGTCGGTTCACCGGCAATCTTATTGGCGATCAGGCGCACGTTGGTGGCACCAATCAGCTTCGGATCCACCGCCACGCTCACCTTCCAGGGGCTGCCCGCTTCGCGCATCAGTTGCAGATCCTGGTTCGAGACATCAATGCTGTAGAGCTTGATCTCGGTGCGGCCATTCTCTTTCAGCGCTTTATAGGCCCCCTGGCTAAAGGCATCCCAGGTGCCCCAGATGGCATCAATCTGCCCTTTCGGGTATTTCGCCAGCACCGCGCCCACCTTATTAGCCGTGTCGCCCTGCACATCGGAAGAGACGGCACCAATCGACTCCAGCTCTTTAATGCCCGGGTTCGCTTTCAGCAGTTCGGCATAGGCCGCCTGACGGCGCTCCATCGGCGGGAAACCGGCGACCCACAGTTTGATAATGTTGGCTTTGCCGTTGAAATCTTTCACCAGCTCGCCGAAGGAGAGTTTGGTCAGCGAGGCGTCATCCTGCTGCGTCACGGTAACGCCCGGAATTTCGCCCTGCACGGCGGTATCAAACACCGCCACTTTGATCCCGGCGGCGACCGCTTTTTTGATCAGATCCGTCGAGTAGGGATCGCGCCCCTGCGAAAGAATAATGCCGTCATACTTCTGGCTGATCGCCTGGTTAACGAAATCCTGGAATTTGGCGTCATCTCCGTTGCTTAAAAAGGTGCTGATTTTAAAGCCAAGTTTTTTACCCTGCTGCAAAGCACCGGCGACAAACTGGGTGGTGTTGTCATCAGAGCCGAGGTTGCGGATCAGCGCAATGCGCACCGGGCCGTTATGGTTGGCGATGGCCTCCGGAACCGGCGCAGGTGTTGCGGCGTGGCCCGGCAGCGCATTCAGTAATCCCAGCGCCAGCAGTGAAAGTGCAATTTTTTTCATCTCTGTTTCCCCTGAAAGTTAACGACGCTGGAAGTAAGTCAACGCAAGAGCACCGGCCAGCACCAGCCCCTTAATAATGTCCATCGCGTAATAGGGCACCGACAGCATCACCAGCCCGTTCGAGAGCACGCCGAGGATCACCGCCCCGACCAGCGTGCCGAGCGCGTTCGGTTTCCCCGATCCCGCCAGCGAGAAGCCAATCCACGCCGCAGCGACCGCATCCATCAAATACCCGCCGCCCGCGTTCACCTGCGAGGAGCCAATGCGCGAGGCGAGCAGAATCCCGCCGAGCCCGGCCAGCAGCGAGGCAATCACATACGCCGCGACTTTGTAGCGCGTGGTGCGAATGCCGGAGAGGCGCGCCGCTTCCGGGTTGCCGCCAATGGCGTACATCCGGCGGCCGTGGGTAGTCAACGAGAGGCCAAGCTGCGCCACTACTGTCACCACCAGCATAATGATGACGATGGTCGGCACCTGGCCGAGCAGCGAAAACGCCGCCGGGATGGTCCCTTCCGCCATATCACCGCTCGGCAGCACCATATTTTCGGTAATCGACCCGCCGTAGCTGTAGGTCATCGCCACGCCCTGAATAACAAACAGGCTGCCGAGCGTCGCCAGCATGTCGGGAATGCGCAGCACAACGATGAGAAAAGCGTTAAACAGGCCGACCAGCGTGCAGAGCGCCAGCGTCACGAGGATCGCCTCCGTCGTATCGAAGCCGTGCCAGACAAAGAGCGAGATCACCAGCGCGTTGGCCAATGAGGCGGTGGAACCCACGGAGAGATCAAACCCACCAATGGTCAGTGAGATCGAGACGCCAACGGCAATCACCGTGACGATAGCGATCGAGCGCAGGATATTGATGATGTTATTAGGATCGAGGAAGTTGTCCGAGGCGATGCCAAAAATGGCTACCAGCGCCACCACGGTGAGCAACATGCCCCACTTATAAAGGAAATCGAAAAATTGCTGCCGCGGGGATGCCGCCGCACTGACTGAAAGGGCCTTACTCACGGGCCGTTCCTCCGGTGGAATAGTAAAGGAGTGTCTCTTCGCGGGCATCCTCGCCCTGCACTTCTGCCACAATGCGCCCATCCCACAGCACACAAATCCGGTCGCACAAACCCACCAGCTCGGCGAATTCACCCGACGCGTAAATCACGCCTTTGCCCTCGCGCGCCAGCCCGTCGATCAACTGGAAAAGGTCGGTTTTCGCCTTCACATCGACGCCTTTGGTCGGCTCGTCAAAAATCACCACGTTCGCCTGGCCGCGCAGCCACTTGCCAATCGCCACCTTCTGCTGATTGCCGCCGGAGAGGCGGCGCAGTATCTGGCCTGGGCCACTGGCGCGCACGCCAACGTGGGCAATCACCTCTTGCGCCCAGCGCCACGCCTGGTGATGGGCAAAGATCCCCCAGCGCGAAAAGGT
Source organism: Kosakonia sp. CFBP8986 (assembly GCF_034044935.1). Taxonomy (NCBI): domain Bacteria; kingdom Pseudomonadati; phylum Pseudomonadota; class Gammaproteobacteria; order Enterobacterales; family Enterobacteriaceae; genus Kosakonia; species Kosakonia sp. CFBP8986. The sequence continues at coordinate 178,465 of NZ_JAXCXB010000008.1, forward strand.
GCGATCGGCGCTGACGGCGAGGTTCATGCTGACCGGCTCATCGATAAAGATCCCCTCTTTGCGCCGCTCTTCCGGCACCAGCGCCATGCCGCGTGTTACCGAATCAGCCGGATCGCGCGGACGCCACGGCTGATGGTTCAGTTCACCGCGCGTAACACGGCTTTTGCTCGCGCCGAACAGGGCTTTGCACAGCTCGGTTTTGCCCGCGCCCGCCAGGCCAGCGATGCCAAGAATTTCGCCTTTACGCAGCCGCAGCGAGATATCTTTCAGCAGCCCTTCGTCGTGCAGGCCATCAATGCTGAGCAGCAGTTCGTCGCTATGCGGCGGGCGCGCGGGCGGGTAGATATCGCTCAGTTCATGGCCGAGCATCTTCTCAACAATCTCTTCGCCGCTAAGCGCCGTCATCGGCCCGGACTCCACCAGCCTGCCGTCGCGCAGCACCGTCAGGGTGTCGCAAATCGCCTTCACCTCATGAATGCGATGGGAGATAAACACCACGCCGATCCCCTGCTGTTGCAGGCGTCTGACCACCGCAAACAGGCGCTCGCTCTCATGCTGATCGAGTGGCGCGGTTGGCTCGTCGAGGATCAAAAAGCGGCAGTGATGGGAGAGCGCCCGCGCCAGTAAGATGTGCTGTTTTTCCGCCAGCGTGCAGCTGTCGATAGCGCGGGTGACATCAAACTCTACATCGAGCTGTGCCAGCGCGTCGCGCGCCTGGCGGCGGATCTCACCCCAGCGAAAGCGGTGCCCGCCCTCTGCCAGCTTATCCAGCATGATGTTCTCGGCGATGCTCAGCCCCGGCACCAGCGCAACGTCCACCTCCTGCTGCACGAGGTGAATGCCGAGCTGTTTCGCATCGCGCGGGGAGCGGATCGACACCACCTGATGGTTAATGGCGATCTCCCCTTCGTAATGATCATAAGTGCCGCACAGCACCGCCATCAGGGTCGATTTGCCTGCGCCATTTGCGCCGGTTAAGGCATGGACTGAACCGCCCCGTAAAGTGAGGTCGACATTCGACAGTGCGTTGAAGCCGCCAAAGGCGAGGCGCATGCCACGCATTTCGAGGAGGTTGCTTCCCATAGCGCGTGAATACCTGCGATTAATAGATTGATTTAGCGAATTTTTCACAGCCTCGCTTGACTGGCAACGACAGAAAAGGCATAAGTTAAAGCGAAATAATATTAGCCATCCGGATGTCCAGACATAACATCGGGTTAGCGATCACCTTTAAGGACACCTCATATGAGCAGCACCAATATCCGCGTTGTACCCGGCCCCGCCAACTACTACTCCCACGCAGGCAGCCTTGCGCGGCTGGAGGATTTTTACTCCGCTGAGCAGCTTTCCCGCGCGGTGTGGATCTACGGCGAGCGCGCCTTTGCCGCCGCAAAACCGTTTCTGCCCCAAGCGTTTAACGCGCCTGGCGCCACGCATCTGCTGTTTAAAGGCCACTGCAGCGAGCACGATGTGACGGAGCTGGTTCAGCAGGCGGGCGCGGATCGCAGCGTGGTGATCGGCGTTGGCGGCGGCGCTCTGCTGGATACGGCAAAAGCAGTGGCGCGCCGGCTCGGCTTGCCGGTGGTGGCGATCCCGACAATTGCCGCTACCTGCGCAGCATGGACGCCGCTGTCGGTCTGGTATAACGACGCCGGTCAGGCGCTCCATTTTGAGATCTTTGATGACGCTAACTTTCTGGTGCTGGTCGAGCCGCAGATTATCCTTGATGCCCCGGTGGAGTACCTGCTGGCGGGTATCGGCGATACGCTGGCGAAGTGGTATGAAGCGGTCGTGCTGGCGCCGCAGCCGGAAAACTTACCGCTGACGGTGCGGCTGGGGATTAACAATGCGCTGGCGATCCGCGATGTGCTGCTGGAAAGCAGTGAAGCGGCACTGGTCGATCAGCAGCGTGGGGAAGTAACGCAGGCGTTTCGCGATGTGGTGGATGCGATTATCGCCGGTGGCGGCATGGTCGGCGGGCTTGGCGAGCGCTATACCCGCGTGGCGGCGGCGCATGCGGTGCATAACGGGCTGACGGTGCTGCCGCAAACGGAGAAGTTCCTGCACGGCACGAAAGTCGCCTACGGTATTCTGGTGCAGAGCGCCCTGCTCGGCCAGGACGACGTGCTGGCGCAGCTTGTGGCGGCCTATCAGCGTTTCAACCTGCCGACTACGCTTGCAGAGCTGGAGGTGGATATTCACAACCGTGCCGAGCTGGATAAGGTGATCGCCCATACCCTGCGCCCGGTGGAGTCGATCCATGCGCTGCCGGTGGCTGTCACCGCCGACAAACTCTATGCGGCGTTTGAGAAGGTGGAGACCTTCGCGCGGTAAATTGCAAACGCGCCAATCCCGTAGGCCGGATAAGCGTTTACGCGCATCCGGCACTCTTTTCGCGGCACCATTGCCGGATGGCGGCGATGCCTTATCCGGCCTACCAAAACGGAGTCCGCTGAAACGGCGTAGGCCGGATAAGCGCCAGCGCCATCCGGCGATGTGCATGGCATGTTGGATTGGTGGAATTATTCCGTTCACCAGAGGTTCTGGTGATCCATTAATCTCATATGCGGTGAACGGGACAAGGGAAGCGGCCGCGCTCCCCTTGTCAATCCCCGCGGCCCCGCGAGGAAATCGGTGCTGCGCACTGCGCTCACCTCCCCTGTCTCGGTTCGCCTCTGTCCGCCATCCATGGCGTCCAGACCTTGTCATTCACGCTTCGGTTCGCCGATTTCAGCGGGGACACAACCCCCTCGCTGTGAAACCGCAGATAAAAGCCACACCGGTGTCGCTGTAGGCGCGTTTTGGTAGGCCGGATAAGCGGCACGCGCCATCCGGCAGGAGAACAGCGTGGGAGAGCTGACTCGCGGCAATTAGTTATTTAACTCCTGCAATAGCCGTGTATTGAGGTAGAGTTTTTCGCGCCCCACGCTCATCTCCTCCAGCACGCCTATGTCTGCTAACTGCTTAAGGTAGAGCGATGCAGTCTGGCGCTTAGCCACTTGCCCTTTTACAAGGTTATCTATCCGACAGTAGGGCTGTGCAAAAAGTATTTGCATCAACTCATGGGTATAGATTTTTGGCAGTCGCTCACGCACAAATTGTGTCGTATCCACCATCAGTTCACGAATGATGGCGATTTTTTTCTTGGTCCAGCGCGCCGTGTTTTCTATCGCTTCCAGCATAAATAAGATCCACGCCTCCCAGCGACCTTCGGCGGTCACGTCACGCAGGAGCGTGTAATAGCGATCGCGCCTTTCCAGGATAAACCGAGAGAGGTAAAGGATAGGCAGCGAGAGCAATTCACTCTGAATCAGGTACAAAATATTCAGGATTCGGCCTGTTCTGCCATTTCCGTCCGGAAAGGGGTGAATACACTCAAATTGGTAGTGTGAAATCGCCATTTTTATCAGCGGATCCAGGTCATCATCGGCATGGATGAAACGTTCCCAGTTCGCCAGCAGATCGCGAATAGCCGCTTCACCTACCGGAGGGGTGTAAACCACGTCACTGTTCTGATCGCGTAATACCGTTCCCGGGGTTTTACGAATATCCGTTTGTACGCCGCGCAGCGTGGTGCAAATGGCGATCGCAGTGTTAGTACACAACGGGTAACTGCTCAGGTAAGTAAAGCCATCGTGCAACGCAGTCCGGTAACGTAACGCCTCTTTTGTTGCGGGATCGGCGTTCTCGGCCTGATCGGCATACTGGAAGAGCTGATCGCTGGTGGTCACGATATTTTCGATGCGCGAGGAGTCCTTTGCTTCAAGTAGAGGAAGGAGGTTAATCAATAATCCCTGATCGGGAATTAACTCCCCTGCCGTGTTCAACTCTGCCAGAGCAGCACGTGCAGTTATGCAGGCCTTAAGTACCTTGCGGGTCTCAATCTCCTCCACGTTGGGCGGCAGCATCGGTAAGGCGTTAAAGGGTATGGTCGGATCCCAGCTCATATGTTTACAAAATCCATTTTTATCGACATATGCTGATAATATGTCGATGGAATAGACCTGTCACGATGACACGTTTAATAAATGTGATTTTATCGACGTATTTAACATTTTTGGCGGCATGCGTGTTTTCGCACAATCCGGAAATGGAGACGGGATCACATGCCGAATGGCATGTTGGATTGGTGGAATTATTCCGTTCACCAGAGATTGGGGAGTTTCATTGATCTCTTATGCGGTGAACGGGACAAGGGGGGGACCGCTCCCCCCTTGTCAATCCCCGCGGCCCCGCGAGGAAATCGGTGCTGCGCACTGCGCTCACCTCCCGCGTGCCTGACTGCGGCCGGCTCGACTCGACCTGCTCGCCCTACCGGGA
>NZ_JAXCXB010000009.1:0-144851 GCF_034044935.1 Kosakonia sp. CFBP8986
ACACCCTGTCGCTGATGACCCAGAACAACCTGACTAAATCACAGTCTTCTCTGGGCACCTCGATTGAGCGTCTCTCTTCCGGTCTGCGTATCAACAGTGCAAAAGATGATGCTGCTGGTCAGGCGATCGCCAACCGTTTCACCTCTAACATCAATGGTCTTACCGTTGCTGCCCGTAACGCCAACGACGGTATCTCCCTGGCGCAGACTGCTGAAGGCGCGCTGAGCGAAGTGAACAACAACCTGCAGCGTATCCGTGACCTGACCGTTCAGGCACAGAACAGCTCCAACTCCGCGTCCGATATCGACTCCATCCAGGCTGAAGTTAACCAGCGTATGGAAGAGATCAACCGCGTGACCACCCAGACCGACTTCAACGGCATTAAAGTGCTGAACACCGGTACCGGTTCAAGCAGCTATAACTTCCAGGTTGGTTCTAAAGATAACGAAACTATCTCCATCAGCCTGAGCAAGTCTGACTCCTACAACCTCTATAACGCCACTGGTGCAACTGCGGTAACCACCACCCAGACCATCAACGGTAACGCGCGTTCTACTTCTGCTGAAGGCTTCGACGTACTGAAAGGTACCGTTGACTCCACTGGCGGTACCAACGGTGCTCCGCTGGCAGATATCGATGCGGCCATCAAAGCAGTTGACGATCAGCGCAGCATGCTGGGTGCCTCCCAGAACCGTTTCGAGTCCACCATCACTAACCTGAACAACACCGTGAGCAACCTGTCAGCGGCACGCAGCCGTATTCAGGACTCCGACTATGCGACGGAAGTGTCGAACATGTCCCGCGCGCAGATCCTGCAGCAGGCTGGTTCTTCCGTGCTGGCGCAGGCCAACCAGGTTCCGCAGACCATGCTGTCCCTGCTGCGTTAATCCGCAGACACCGTTGTACAAAAAAGCGCCGCCTGTCGGCGCTTTTTTTTATCTCCACGGCTATCACGCCGGACAATCGCCAGATTTAAGCCCTTTTCAACAACCTTATTCCCCCCTCGAAACGCAGGCATTCCCGCACAATAACTCTAATTACACTTGCGCCCACCGTTGCGGGTAGCAGGTCAAACAGGTTGAGGATGACGGATGCAAACCCTATTAATCAGTATTGATAGTTTCGACGCTTTTACGCAGCCTGCGGCTGAACTTATTGATATTGCTGACACGCTGTTGGCGTCTGGCTGGCGCGTCGAGGTCATTTGCTCGACGGCAGGTAAAACGCTGGGCGCGGAAATTGCCCGCCTGACAGCGACAGGCCGTTTTGCGATCATTACCGATAAGCAAGGCGAGCTTGCCCGCCATTACACGCTCATCTGGATCTACCGCGGCTTTTTCAGTGACAAGTTACTCGATGCCCTTAGCGCCGGCGATCTGCGCGGCGCGATGCTCTTCCGTCACTACTGCGATTACAATGACATGTACATCCCCTGGGGCGTCGCGCTGGAAAACCGTCTCGCCGCGCTGACGCTCGATCTCTCCCCACGCAGCTCTGCCATTTTGTTGCAAACGGGTATTGATCCTGCGCAGCTTAAAACGATGCCGTGGAGCGTACCGCGTCGCTTTGCACAGTATGTGCGAACGCGCCAACCGCAAAGCCTCACGCGCGCGCTTTACATGGCGCCATCGATGTCGACAGAAATGTATGAAATCCAGGCGCGCGCGCGCGATGTGGGCATCAAAATTGAGTGGCTCGATCTCAGCCTGCAGAGTGAGCGTCTCGAACCCGGCTGGCTTGAGCAGTACGATGTTGTCATTGGCAACGAAGATAGCGTGGCAAAAGCGCTTTCTCTGGGTATTCCCCTGTTCCTGATTAATGAAGGCTACGTGGAAGGCTACCTGGGTGAAAATAACATCGCCCAACATGAGGCGGAGCACTTTAGCGCACTTACCCTGCGCAACTGCCCGGATGCCGATGAGTGGGTAGAGTTACTGCAAAGCGGCTATGCCGGAGCGCAGGCGTGGACTCAGGCGCAACGGGCGCACTTCGCGTCGAAATGGGCACTGGATGCACAGCTTGAAGCCCTGCTGGCGCAAGATTTACCTGAAAAATCGCTGCTGATTGATGATAAAGAGCGCTACACCCTGCATTTTCACAGCAAAGCGGTGCTGGCCCAGCAGCAGACCAGCGATTACTCACTGACGCGCTGGTTTGAAGACCGCAAGCTCAGCGACGCCCGTCGCGAGGCGCTGCTCTCCTTTGCCGCGGCATATCCGCACAAATCCACTCTTGGCGTCATTATTGTTGGCGAAGGCCCGCTGGCTGAGAAAACTAAAGCGTCGGTCGAGTGCCAGTCGCTGGCACCCGTCACTATTGACGTGATTGCAGAGGAGGGCGCTTGGCCTGCAGCAGTGAATACGCTGCTCACTACCCGCGAAGCCGGTTCGATGTTGATCGTCCCTGCAGGCTATACCTTACGGGATGACGCGCTGTTGCGTTTCGTCGGGCAAGCGCTCCATCAGCCAGAGGCCTTGCTCTTCTACTGCGATGAGATGACGCAGGGTGAGGGGAACGATCCAGAGCTGACGCTGCGTCCGGAAGTGAACATTGATGTGCTACGCGGTTTTCCCTATATCGGACGCGTGCTGCTCTTCTCACGTGAAGCGGCGCAACAGTTGGGTGGCCTGAATCCATGCTATCCGCACGCTGCGATGATCGATCTGCTATGGCGCTTTGTTGAAGCACAGGGGCCACAATCGCTGGCGCGCGTGGCGGAAGTTCTGGTAGAGAACCCGCATAAAGCGTCGCACTGGTATGCGAGCCCGGCGGTGATAGAGGAGTGCGGCGAGGTGCTGCTTGCGCATCTGCAGCGCCTCGGTATCAACGCCTCGCTGGAGGAGGGCAACGCCCCGGCGATGAAACGCCTTCGCTACCACTGGGGTGCCACGCCGCTGGTCTCTATTATCATTCCGACCCGCGATCGCTTTGCCCTGCTCAAACGCTGCATCGAAAGCCTGATGGAGAAGACGCGTTACCCGCACTATGAAGTGCTGATCGTCGACAATCAGTCTGTCGAGGAGGATGCCTGCCGTTTTCTCAACGATCTTGCCGGCCTGGGCATCGATCAGGTGCGCATCCTGCGTTATGACGCCCCATTTAACTATGCGGGGATCAATAACGCTGCGGCTCAGCAGGCGCGCGGAGATGTGCTGGTTTTCCTGAATAATGATTGTGAAATCATTGATGGCGACTGGCTTGATACCTTGCTGGAGCAGGCACTGCGCCCGGAAGTGGCACTGGTAGGTGCGAAGCTCGAATATCAGGATGGCACTATTCAGCACGGCGGGTATCTGCTCGGCCTGCAACACGGCGTCGAGGTTGCTTTTGAGGGGAGTGACAACCAGGCCAGCGGGTTTAGTCACTTCCTGAAAACGCCGCGCAATCTGGCGGCGGTGAGCGGCGCCTGCATGATGGTGCGCAAAGAGGTTTTCTACGCCCTTAATGGCTTCACTGAGGAGAAATATCCGCTCTATTTCGGCGATGTTGACCTTGGGTTGCGGGCGCAAAAGCTGGGTTATCTCAACGTCTGGACCCCTTACGCCCGCGTCAAACATATGGGCGGCGCCACGCGTCTGCTCGGCAGTAAAATCGGCGTACAGGAGCGTCCTTTACTGCACGACTATGCGACGCTTCGGGCTGAGTGGCAGCAGGGGCTGCTGGCAGAACCCTCTTACCATCCGTTAATGCAGAAAATGGGTAAAGCGTTCACCCTGAGCGACAGCGTGGCTAGGCTCCACCAGCCGCTGCCGGGACGTCCGCTGCCGGTAGTGATGGCGCATCATATTAACTGGGTTGGCGGTGGTCATCACCGTGTGATGCAGCCATTCAAAGCAATGGAGCGTCACTTGATGCTGGAGGGGGGGCTTACTAATACCATCCCCGGCGTGATGGAGGCTGCGCAATTACAGCCGGACGTTATTCTGCTGGAACTGATCACCGGTAGCCGCTTCCCGGATATCTTCAGACAGCTGCGGGAAGTGAGCGCAGCGAAAATTGTGCTCGAATATGACGATTACCTGTTAAACGTACCGCTGAAGAATGGTAACCGGCAGCACTTCCCACAGCATATGATCAAAAGCTTCAGAAAAGTGCTCGACAGCGCCGACTGGCTGGTGGTTTCAACCGCACCGCTGGCGGAGGCCTATAGCCGTTTTCATTCCGATATTCGAATTGCGCAAAACCGACTGGCGCCGCATCAGTGGGGAGACCTGCGCAGCGCGCGCGGCGTAGGGAAAAAGGTGCGCGTTGGCTGGGCGGGCGGCAGTTCGCATAGCGGCGATCTGGAGATCCTGCTGCCGCTTATCAAGGCGCTGGAAGGGCAGGTTGAGTGGGTCTTTATGGGCATGAAGCCGCGCAATGTGCAGTGCGAGTTTCATCCCGGCGTACCTTTCGAACTCTACCCGGAAAAGCTGGCGAGCCTCAATCTCGATCTCGCGCTGGTGCCGCTGGAAATCAACCAGTTCAACGAGTGTAAAAGTAATCTGCGCCTGCTGGAGATTGGCACCTGTGGCGTGCCGATTATCGCCACCAATATTGAACCGTACCGATGCAATCTTCCGGTGACGTTGGTCGAGAACCGCTTTAAAGAGTGGATGAACGCCGTGCAGGCCTACATCAATGATGAGGATTTACGCCACCGTCAGGGAGATGCACTGCGCGAGGCCGTACATCAAGAGTGGTATCTTCGCGATGCCGGGCTGGATGAGTGGCGCCACGCCTGGTTACCGGCAGAAAAGTAGCGTAGCAATATGAAAAAAAGGGAGGCCAGAAGGCCTCCCTTTTTATTAACTGCTTTGCGACTATGCGTCTGGCAGCCAGATGCGGGCCTGCTGAAGCACTGTTTCTTCATCCCAGAAGCCTTGCGCCAGCACCTGCGCTTTTAGCGCATCGCCCAGTGCCGCTGAAGCCGGGCGGTCGTGCAGATGATTTTCAATGGCCTCACGCCAGAGTTTGGGCTTATTCCCCACGCGGGTAATGGCAGCAAAGTTGCCGGTTGCAACAATATCGCTACAGATAACCGGCACGCCGCAGGCACCATATTCCAGCACCCGACGCGGGCTGAGCGTGCGATTCCACAGATTATCCGCCATCGGCAGTAAAGCGAGATCCAGATTGAGGCTGGCCAGCTTCTGCGCAAAATAAGTCGGCTGCACAGCTGCGTGATACTCGGTCATCAGCGGACGCAGTGACGGCGGGCAGTAGCCATAGAAAACCCACTCAACGCGATCCGCCAGCTGGCCTACTAATTTGTGAATGATTTCCAGATCGCCGACATCGGCAGCGCTGCCTATCCAGCCGACACGCATTTTATCGCCGGTACCGCGCAGCGTATTGAGCGCTGACCACTGACGAGGATCGAGGCGAGCGGGCATAACGCGGATATCGCTATGCAGACCTGCGCACTGCTCCGCCAGCGCTTCGCTGGCCACCACCAGCCTGTCGATATGGCTTAACGTAGCGCGCAGAGCGGCTGCCAGCGCCTGTGGAGATTCGCTGCGCTCGGCCGCATTGACCGGCATAGCGGGCAACCAGCCGTCAAGGTCGAACACTTTGAACAGGCTCTCTCCCTGCGGCAGCCGTCGTAACCACTCTTGCGTGCCGTCACTGACCTGGCGATGAACAATTAACGTATCCGGCGCAAAACGCGCCAGGTCGGCGTAAGTACTGGCGTGATAGTTGATCTGACCTTCGACCAGCCCCACTTCATGCATCAGCGAGAGCGGTGTATCGAGACGCTGCTGACTCTCGGGTAAGCTGCGTAGCGGGAAGGAGACCAGGCGCGGGATCGGTTTCCAGTGCAGCGGCTGCCAGCTGTTATAGCGATCTACCTCAAACTGGAAACCTGCGCCATCCTGGGAGAGGTTAGGGTTATAGGCAGGATCGTTTGCGATAATCGGTAGCCACTTGCGGTACATGGCATCCTGTTCAGCCATAAAGCGCTGGCGCTTTTTCTCCTGCACCGTCTTGTCGACATGAGTCTGGCTGACGCTGCCTTCATGCATCACCAGCGCGTGCGGTGTCCAGACCGTTAAATATCCCGCCTCGCGCACTTTTAAGCAGAGATCGACATCGTTATAGGAGACGGTGAATTGCGTCTCGTCTAATCCGCCAACCTGCTCATACACCGCTTTGCGGATCAGCAAACAGGCGGCGGTTACCACATTGTAGTTCTGGTCGACACGCAAACGGTTCATATAGCCGCTGCGATCGTTTTCACTGCCGATATAGGGGTGATCGGCCGGACCGCGCAGCCCGAGTACGACACCCGCGTGCTGGATTTTTCCGTCAGGGTAGAGCAGTTTTGCGCCCGTGATACCCACTTCCGGTCGCAGACCGTGGTTAAGAAGATTATCCAGCCAGTCGGGGTTAATGATTGCGGTATCGTTATTCAGCAGTACCAGGTAGTCGCCGCGCGCTTCCCGTGCCGCCATATTATTGATGGCAGAGTAGTTAAAGGGGTGCGGATAACGCAGGACGCGAATGCGTTCAGGATCAATGGACGAAATGCCCTCCAGCCACTGTAGCGCCTCTACCGTTTCGCTGTTGTTATCGACAATCAGCAGTTCGTAATTACGGTAGCGCGTTTTTTCCAGCAGAGTGGTGACGCAGGCACTGAGGATGCGCAGCTGATCTTTGGTCGGGATGATGATCGACACCAGCGGCTGTTCCTGGTGATGGTAGCGCAGGGCATACAGACCCTCGCCGGTCACCGCCACCTCGCCCTGGGGGTAGCCGCGCTGGCGCAGGTGATGGGTTAAAATGTTTGCCTCTTCCGCTCGGGTCAGGATCTCAGGCAGGTGGCCGAGAAGAAATGGCTCCGGAAGGTGTCCGGCAAAACCCATCCCTTTCTGCTCAATCAGGCGCACGATGTACTCAAATTGCCACGCCTGCGCATAGTGCGGGTTGAAACCGCCCAGCTCACGCAGTGTACGGGTGCGAAACAGCCAGTGGCGAGCCATTTCCGCCGGGTAACTCAGCAATAAATCGAGGTTAAAGTCCGGGCGAAACGCCGTGGAGTGGATATCGCCTTCCTGCTGATAGAGTTCGTCACCGTAGAGCGCATCACACTGTTCCGCGTCACCCAGTGCCAGATCGAACATCAGCATACCGCTGGAGAGCAGCGTTTCGCCTGCCTCGAGGAACAGCACCCAGTCTGTTGCACGATCGCTGAGAAAAGCGTTGATGTACTGCACCGTTTGCGCCTGTGCCGCCACAATAGCGATCGTATCAGGTGCGCAATGCAGCGCGGTTTCGCCTACCGTAACCGCTTCAAGCGTTAGTCCGTAGCCGGTATAGCCGTTGATACTGTCAAATGTTCGCTGCGTGGCTGCCGGATCGCGGTCTGCATGCAGAATAAAGACCGTTAAGGTTTGCGCGATGTTGCGCGCCGTTGCATACGCGTCGACATAGACCCGGTGTTGGGCAGGAAGCGTGCGCTGTTGCAGCCACTGCTGAATTTGATAGCTCTGATAATGGCGGCTTGAGAGGTGCGTTGCGTGCAGCATGCCGTGAATCAGGTTCTCCTGCTGTACCTGCTCAGGGGCATTGAGCGGTGCCACCTTGACGATGCAGTTCTCCTCTTTGGTGCCTTTGTACCAGCCCTGTTCCCGAATGATTTGCGGGAAACGGGTATAGGTACGATTTATCATCTCGCGATACTTCTCATCGTTGGCTCGCTTACTGCTCTGATTTTCTGAAACGCGAAATGCGGCGAGAGGCTCGGCGATAAATGCCAGGTTGCCGAGGCGCAGCAATTTCACGTAGAGCGCGACATCCACGAGGAAGGGCATCGGTTCACCGCCCAGGTTGAATAGCTCCTCGCCGAAGGCGAGCGCGTCTTCGCGATAGCAGAGCACCGCGCTGGGCTCGCCGATAAAGTTGACCTGGTAGTCGGCAAAAAAGGCGACCAGATCGGCACCATCGATCGCTACATCGCAGCCAAACGGAAAGGCCGTGGCATTAATATCCACCAGCGGCTTGCCCTCTTCATCAATACGCGTGCGACGGGACGAGGCGAGACGATTGGCGGGTGAGGATTCAATGGCGTCAACCAGACGCGTCACGCACTCTTTATAAATGATGTCGTCGTCATAAAGGAACTTGATGTATTTACCCTGCGCTTCCCGAATACAGCGGCGCACGTTATTAACCTCGCGCAGTGCTGGTTCGTTTTTGAAGTAGCGGATCGGCACGGTGGAGTGACCCGCGTAACGCTCGGTCAGGGTGCGGATGGTGTCATCGCGGCTATCGTCACAGATAATGATTTCACAGTTGGGCCAGCTTTGATGCAGGGCGCTCAGAAGCGCTGTCTCAAAGAACTCAGGGTTGTAAGCGGGGATGGTAATACTTACCAGAGCGTGTTCGTTCATTTTTTATCCATGCTGAGCTACCCGCGCGCGCGAAGGCAGGGTCATCGTTTTAATACCCCGACTTTGTCACACCGCTGGCAAATCCAGCCGTTAAATATCGGATCTTTTATCCCCTTATTCCTCTGATAGTGAGCGACATTGCACTCGTTTGCATAATTAGCACCATAAATGAATGCTGTTTTGCCGATCGAATAGCCGCAGGCTGGGTACTATCAGCAAAACTTCTCTTAATCAGGCAGGCTTCTCCATGGGCGATAACATTTTCGTCACCAGTCCTTTGTTACCCTCTCTGGAAGAATTTATTCCTTACATGGAGAAGATCTGGCAAAACCGCATTTTGACGAACGGCGGGCCGTTTCATCGTCAGCTTGAAGAGGCATTAGCCGACTACCTTGGTGTAAAGCATGTGTGCCTTTTTTCTAACGGCACCCTCGCGCTACTGACCGCGTTACAGGCATTGCGCATCACCGGCGAGGTGATCACCACTCCTTACTCATTTGTGGCGACGTCGCACACGCTGCTGTGGAACAATTTGACGCCGGTGTTTGCCGACATCGATCCGCAGACATTTAATATCTCCCCTGAACGTATCGAAGAGCTGATCACGCCACAAACCACCGCCATCATGCCGGTACACTGTTACGGCATTCCCTGCGATACCGACAAGATCCAACAGATTGCCGATATCTATGGCTTGAAAGTGATTTACGACGCGGCGCACGCCTTTGGCGTCCGCCAGGCGGGTACCAGCATTCTGAACCACGGCGATTTGTCGGTGCTGAGTTTCCATGCGACCAAGGTTTTCAACACCTTCGAAGGCGGCGCAATTATTTGCCATGATGAGCGCACCAAACAGCGCATCGACTATCTGAAAAACTTTGGTTTTGCCGGGGAAACCCGCGTGGTTGCGCCGGGCATCAACGCCAAGATGAATGAGATGGAAGCGGCGTTTGGCCTGCTTCAGCTCAATCATATTGATGGCGCGCTGGCCTCGCGGGCGAGCATTTATCAACGCTATTGCGAAGGCTTACAGGGCGTGGCTGGCATTCGCTGGTTCGATGCGGCTGGACGTTTCGACTGGAACCACGCCTACTACCCTGTGCTGGTGGAGAGCGACTACCCGCTTACGCGCGACGGGCTTTATGATGCGCTGAAAGAGGAGGGGATATACTCTCGACGCTACTTCTATCCGCTGATTAGCTCATTTTCAATGTATCGCCATCTGCCCTCCGCCGCGCCGCAACATTTACCGGCTGCCAATGCCATCGCGGAGAAGATACTCTGCTTGCCCATCTACCCGGACTTAAGCGAAGCGGATCAACTACGGGTTATTGAGGTAATTCGTCGACATGGGCTGAAAAAGCGCACGGTCCCCCACGTAGCGTGAGAAAAAAAAGCACTGGCGAACCAGTGCTTTTTTATGCGTAAGCCACGTGCCGGGTCAGCATCGCCACCAGATCGTATCCATCCCAGTTCAGCGTGAAATCGAGGGTATGACCAAAGGGGACAATACGATCAACCCCTTTTGGACGCCGCGCGCTAAGCCACTGATTGACCTTTTCCGACTCGACACCAAACAGCGCCAGTGTCTGGCAGCGTTCGCCGCACATTGGGGTGATTTCATCGAGTTCAGCTGCTTCATACTCCATAAAGAAACCGCAGTTGCCGCGCAATGCCATCATCTGAGGCGCAAGGGAAGGTAGCTCAACGCGCATCAGCAGGTTGTTGGCATCAGAGGCTTTTTTTACGCCGGGATAGTTCGCCGCCAGCTGATACAGACGGCTCAGCTTATCGACGGCTGCCACTGGTTCCAGTGTGTAACGCGCTGCGGCGTAGTGGTGAAAGTGTTGCCAGAAGAGCGTGCGGGCCTGCGCTGCATCTTGCCCCAGCCACACCACCAGCGCAGGGGAGGAGCAGGCATTCTGATCGTTGAGCAGGGTATCGTTAAAGAACGCCTGCGCCAGCGTGGCTTTGTTCTCATGCGCCAGGTAGCGTCCGGCGTCGATCGCCGCCAGCGAGTAGCGATCGGCAAAGGCAATATCGAGTGCGCGCACCGGCAGCGGCGAGCGACGGATCTGGGCGATGGTTTCATCTCCACCCCAGATTATCCGCGTATCGCACAGCGCCGAGAGCGCATCATTGATGGCTTGTTGCCGCCCGTAGCGCAGCAGACAGATCCAGGGCGCAAGCGATGGGTGTTCTGCCAGCGCGGCGGATAACAGGCGGATGATAATCGTCACCTGAGGGTGATCGCGCCCCGGTAAACGCACGATATTGGCATTGCCGGTTAGTAGCCCGCTAAACAGCGAATAGGCGAAATTCGCCGCGACATTTCCCGGTGCGATATGAAACGCCACGCCGCGACCAAAGCGCTGCGCGAGATTGCCGCTACTGGCGCGCATCTGTGCCAGCGATGCTGGCCGGCACCAGAAACCGAGGCTCACCACGTCTGGCCACGCCTTCGCTTCGCTGTCTTGCAGCGCCAGGCGCGAAAAGGTGTGCAGAAACTCCAGCACCGGCGCGGCAAAAGGAGCAAACGGAGCCAGCGCAGGCATCGCCCGCAGCTGTGCTTCATCGCCAATGGCAAAGGTTATACCGTCAAAATGTGGCTGCATACGTGTCGCTACACCCTCGTAATTCCGCTTTCTTCAGCCGGCCAAAGAGATGGAAGTACTTCCCTTTGCGCCCGCAGGGGCAGTCATCTTCACCCAGCAACACGCCCTCATCTTCTGTCAGCAGGGAGTGACCCGGATAGGACTCCGGCAGCAGGGAGAGCACCTGAACAATCCCGCGCTCGCCGACTGGCGCGCAGGAGAAATCGGCTGCGTTACGGATGATCACATCCGAGAAAATGGAGCTGTGCAGATGGCCCTCTTCGCACTGCATCGAAATAGAGCCGGTCTGCTCCACCATGCCGTAGTAATCATGCACCGCGGGCAGCCCGCAGACCGCCTGTAAACGACGGGCGAACTCAGCCGGTGAGACCGCTTCGTTTTGCAGCTTTTTCCATCCGCCGCCATGAATCAGTAGCGCATTATCCAGCGCCAGCCTCTTTCCGCTGGCCGCCAGCGCTTTATAAAAGTGCTGCCAGACCATAAAAGTGAAGCCAAACATCAGGATGCGCTTGCCGCGATGTTTTTCCAGGAACGCCTCGATCGCCGCAACATTCAGGTTCATCTCCTCATCCAGCGCCCATGCGCGATCCGCCCCGAAAAGGGAGAAACCGAGAATTCCCGCGCCGCGCGCCGAGAAGTGCAGGCGATCTTTAAGCACATCGGGCGAGTCGATAATCAGCATCGGCATCCGCCCGGCACCGGTAAAGTGGCTGACGATCTTTACCAGCGTTTTTTGCTGCATTGCCGCAGTGGTTTTATCGAGGAAAATGCGCGACACCTGCTGGCCGGTGGTGCCGGAAGAGGTCATGGTTTTCACCACCTCTTCATCCGCCACGCTTTTGAGCGTTAACGTTTTGAACAGCGATACCGGCAGGAAAGGGATCTCTTCAGGCGCGTTAATCGCCTGCGGCGCAATACCCTGCGCATCCAGCATCTGGCGATAGGGCGCGCAGTGTGCATAGTGATGGGCGGTCAGCGTTTTCAGCCGCGCCAGCTGTAACGCGCGTTTTTCCTCGCGCGCCAGCGAGTAGGGTGCGATGGCCAGCATCTCATCAAGGGTGAGGGACATGTTCTTTCAGCCTGTGATAGAGCGTCTTACCCGCCGGGTTTTTGGGAATGTCAGCAAGAATAATGGTGTGAAACGCGCTGGCATGAAGATGGCTTAACTGGGCGGCATACTGTTTCACCGCGGCGGCATGTGAGGCATCGGTGAGAAAGATACAGAGCAGATCGTCGCGCCCGTCGCAGGCGAGGCTGACTTCCGGGAAGGCGGTTTTTAATAGCGCTTCCATCTCATCCAGCCCCACGCGGTTACCGAATATTTTCAAAAAACGCTTTTTGCGCCCAACAATGCGGTAGAAGCCTGCTTCATCGACGGTGGCGATATCCCCGGTGTGCAACGTGCCGGCAAACTGGTCGCCGAGCGCTAAATCTTCGCCACGCTCGGCGTAGCCCAGCGCCACGTTATCGCCGCGATAAATCAGTTCACCCTGCGTATCCGGCGTGGTGATGGGTTGGTTTGTCTCATCCAGCAACAGAAACTCGCCGCCCGGAATTGGTTTACCGATAAAGCCGTAACGCGCTTCGGCCTCTTCCGGCGGTAGCCAGGCCATACGCGAGGTCGCTTCTGCGGCACCATACATAACGATAAAACGCTTCCCGCTCTGGCGGGCAAACTCGGTGTACTCCTGCTGCAACGCCGGCGAAAGTTTTCCCCCGGCCTGGGTCAGCGTGCGCAGATCCGGCAGATCCATGCGCATAAAACGCAGCTTACGCAGCATCTCCCAGGTATAGGGCACCCCGGCGAAGGAGCTGGCGCGCGTCTCGCGGACAAAGTTCCACAGTTCGCGCTGCATCACGCTGTGCCCCGTCAGGAGGAGAGTAGCGCCAGCGTGTAAATGGCTGTTGATGATCGATAAGCCGTAGACATAGTTGATCGGCAGGCTTACCAGCCCGCGCTCATCGGCATCAATCTCTAAATAGTGCGCGATGCTGGCGGCGTTACTCTGCAGATTACGTTTACTCAGGCGCACCAGCTTCGGGCTGCCGGTTGAGCCGGAGGTCGACATCAGCAGCGCCAGATCGTCATGCAGCGGCCAGGGCGTTAGCCCGGTGGCCGTCAGCTGATAGCCTTTCTCCTGCGGTTGCCAGAGCAGGGCCGGGCGGTAAGTATCAATCAACTGTTGCATCAGTGACTCATCAAGGGCGCTGTCGAGCAGCAGGGCCACCGCATCTGCTTGCACGCAGGCGAGATAGCCGATTACCGCATCGGCCTGGTTCTGGCAAAAGAGAAAAACCAGCGCGCGCGCGGGAAGCTTACCGGCCAGCGCATTAACTCTGGCAGTCAGCTCGCCATAGCTGAGCTGCTGCCCGCGATCGTCGATCAGCGCCAGCCGCGCAGCATCGTGTTGTTGCGTCTGCCAGAAGGGGGTCATTGCAGCGCGTCCACAATCCGCGCGCACACCTGCCCGGCGGTCAGGCCGCTCTGCTCCAGCATCCAGCCGTAGTCGCCAGCGTGCGGATAGCCCTGCGGGATGCCGACAATCATCTGTCGCGGCCGCTGCGCCTGATTGGCAATACACTCCGCCACGGCGCTGCCAAGACCGCCGATCACGCTGTGCTCTTCCAGCGTTACCAGCAATTTTTTCCCCAGTTGCGCGCTGATGGCGGATTCATCCAGCGGCTTGATGGTATGCATATCAATTACCGTGGCGGCAATGCCGCGTTCAGCCAATTGTGCAGCGCAGGTGAGGGCAACATGCACCATGCTGCCGGTGGCGATAAGCGCAATGTCGTCGCCTTCGCGCAGGGTTATCGCTTTGCCCGGAATGAGTTCAAAATCTTCTTTATAGACGATGGGCGCGCGCATACCGCCGGTAAGGCGGAGATAGACCGGTCCATCGTAGGCCAGCGCCGCCTGGGTCATTTTGACCGTTGCGGTGCAATCTGCCGGGGAGAAAATGGCGATGTTAGAGACCGAGCGCAGCATTGCCAGCTCTTCGATACCGTGGTGCGTGGCACCAAACATGCCTGTCGCCAGACCTGACGCCAGCCCGACCAGCTTAACGTTCTCCTGCATATAACCGAGGTTAAGGCGTACCTGCTCTGCCGCGCGCAGCGTCAGAAAGTTAGGAAACGAGGTGGCGAACGGCACAAAGCCGCTGGAGGCCAGACCTGCGGCGACACCCACCATGTTCTGTTCAGCGATGCCGGTATTAAAGAAGCGATCGGCATAAGTCGTGCTAAAACGATCGAGGCCGGAGGATTTACAGAGATCGCCGGAGAGCGCAACGATACGCGGATCCTCGTGCGCCAGCTCAAGCAGGGTCATACCGAACGTGCCGCGTGAGCCGAGCATCGACCACGAGCGGATAGTGGCGGGTTTAAACTCAATCATCTTCGCCTCCGTGCAGCCCGGTAAGCGCATCAGAGAGCTGCTGTGCCGAGACGCGGTTACGGTGAAACTCTTTACTGTTTTCCATAAACGACACCCCTTTGCCTTTGACCGTGTTGGCGATAATCACCTTCGGTTTGCCGTTGTGCGGTGCGGCGAAGGCCGCCTGCAGTGTGTCAATATCGTGACCATCACAGACAATGGTTTCCCAGTGGCAGGCGCGCCACAGCGCCTCGAGATCCATCTGCATCACCTCGGCGGTAAAACCATCGGATTGCAGACCGTTACGGTCAACGATCAGGGTCAAATTATCGATCTTATGGTGCGCCGCCATAAACGCCCCTTCCCAGATAGCCCCCTCGTTGCATTCGCCGTCGCCGACCAGCACATAGGTGTGCCATGCTTCGCCGTTCAGGCGGCGTCCGAGCGCCAGCCCGGTCGCGAAAGAGAGCCCCTGAGCCAGGCTGCCGCCGGAGAAGTCGATGCCATATTCCGGGTGTTTGGTCGGGTGAACCTGCAGCACCGAACCGTTGATTTCAAACTCATTGAGCTGCGCCTCGGTAATGATGCCGAATTCGCACAGTGTGGCGTACAGCCCCAGCGCCGCGTGGCCTTTACTGAGGATGAAAACATCCCGTTGCTTGTTGGTAATTTGCTGCGCATCGTAACGCATCACGCTGCCATACAGCGTACTCAGGATGTCGGTCATCGACAGAGCAGGGGAGACATGCACGCCATCGCTCGGCGCGTGGTGCGCCACATTAACGATACGGCGACGTATGCGTCGCGCCGCATCCTGAATTTTTTGCGTCATTTGAGACCACCATCCACACGGATCGTCTGGCCCGTGATATAGCTTGAGAGATCGCTGGCTAAAAACAGCGCCGCTTCGGCAATTTCTGCCGGTTGGCCGGCACGGCGTAAGTCGGCGCTATTTTTCGCCTCCTCGACCACCTGCGCAGGCATGGTCAATAACATCTCTGTATCAGTGATCCCCGGCGCGATGCAGTTTGCGCGGATCCCTTTTTCACCCAATTCAGCGGCGATAGATTTGGTCATAGCGATCAGTGCCGCTTTTGAGGCACCGTAGGCAGATTTACCCGGGTTGCCGTCTTCTCCGGCGGTCGAGGCAATATTGATAATGCTGCCGCGCTGGTGGCGGGTCATCAGTTTGGCAACGTATTGCGTAAACAGGTAGACCGAGAAGAAGTTGACTTCAAACTGGCTGCGCAATTGCGCTTCGCTGGTCATCTGGAAGAGGCTGTTGAGCGTAATACCCGCGTTATTGACCACGGCATCCAGCGGGCGTTTATCCGCCATAATGCGTTTTACCGCCTGCTTCATCGCATCATAGTCAGTCATATCGAAGCCCAGCGGCCAGATTTGCACATCATGGCGGCTGGCAATCTGCGCCATCTCGTCACAAAAGAGCACATCGGCTTCGCGCGCATGAGCATAGATGTTCGCGCCATTGGCGGCAAAAACCTCGACCATCGCACGGCCCATGCCACGACGGCAGCCGGTAATAAGAACTGTTTTTCCTTGCATCAACATAGGTGACTCCTCAACCCATTCCGCCATCAACGCGGATAATCTGGCCGGTGGTGTAACTGGAGGCGTCGGAGGCGAGCCATAGCAGGGTGTTAGCAACCTCTTCAGGTAGCCCCGGACGTTTTAATTCGCAACGCGCCATCTGGCGTGCCATTACCTCTTCAGAGAGCGCGGCGGTCATGGCGGTAGCTATTACGCCTGGTGCGACGGCATTGACCCGCACGCCCTGCGGGCCAAGTTCCGCAGAGAGGGTTTTGGTCGCGGCTATCCACGCGGCTTTAACGCTGGCGTAGGCAAGCTGGCCCGGGTTGCCATCCAGCGCTGAGATACTGGAGATATTGATAATGCTGCCTCGCTTCTGGCGCAGCATCAGGCGGGCAATATATTGTGTGAAAGCGATCTGCGAGAAGAAGTTGATGGTGAAGGTTTTCTGCAACTGCTCCAGCGTCACCATTTGAAAGTTGGCATCAAAGTTTGCGCCAGCAATGTTCACCAGAATGTCGACCGGCTTTTTCGCTTTCTGAATCGCCATCGCGGCCTGTTTGACCGCATCGTTGTCGGTGAGATCAAAATAGACCGGGATAATCTCCACCTGATGCTGCGCGCTAAGCTGCGCGCAATAGTGCGTAAACTCCGCCGATTCGGTCTGGCAGCAGGCGAAAACATCGGCTCCCGCCCGGGCGAAGGTTTCCAGCGTTGCCTTGCCGATACCCTGCAGGCAACCGGTGATAACAGCCGTTTTCGCTTTCAGCAACATGGTCTTAGTCCTGAAGTTCGACGTCGTATTTCTTCAGGATCTCTTTACCTTTTGCCCAGGAAGAGAACTCAATGATGTCGTCGGTATCCATCATGATATCGAACGCGTCCTCCAGCGAGGCGATCATCGTCATGTGTCCGACGGAGTCCCAGGATGGGGTGTCCTGATATTTGTAGTCAGCAAGGATCGCTTCGCTGACGTCAAAAGTTTCCGTAAAAATGCGGTTATAGGTAGCTAAGTTAGACATCGTGTTTCTCCAGAATTGTGTAAAAAATGAGTTGTCTTGTACGCGGCATACCGGCGGCCAGGATCATCGAAAGACTTTTTTATCGTCGTTTGCGCGGATGACTCTTGCCGGGTTGCCCATGGCGATAACGCCGTCAGCGATATCAGCAAACACGGCGGCACCCATACTGACGATCGCCTGCTGGCCGATAGTGGTGTTTTCACGGATTACCGCATTCATGCCAATAAAGGTCGCGTCGCCGACCCGGCAGTGACCCGCCAGGTTGGCATAGGATGAGATCACGACGTCGTCGCCAATCAAACAGTCGTGTCCAAGGCTGGCGTTAGGTTGCAAATGGACATTGCGGCTAATGCGACAGTCGCATGAAATAAAGACGCCACAACAGACGACGCACCCCTCTTCGAGGGTAACGTCAGAACTGACATGCGCGGCAGGATGCACCAGCACAGGGAGCTGGAAGCCGGCTGCCCGTGCTTTATCCGCTAACACGCGGCGAGCAGCAGGTTCACCGACGGCAATGACAATCTCATACTCGGCAGGATTCAGACTTTGCAGCGTCACGACGTCATAGCCTTTAAGCTGGCGCGCAGGCTGCATATCATCAATAAAGCAGAAGCCGTCCCAACGGGGATGCAGATGATTGATGTGTGTCGCCAGTTCAAGTACTTCTCTACCGAGACCACCTGCGCCATAGATTGCCAGTTTCATCATATCCTCGAGATGCGGTATTGCCGGGCGATGAGTTTGGCGAAACCGCGTCACGCTGTTGCGTTCGCTCGCGCGCAAAAAGGGATAGCCCGGATCAGGGCTTTAATGTAAATGAGCGGCGGGGGGAGTCAGGGGGGGAATAACCATCATTTTTCCTCGCTTATCAACGGATAGGGCTGGGTGAAAAAGCGCGATTTTTTGAATAATTTCATTTAAGTCAGAGACTTTGGCTGATTGCCTAACAAAAACTGGCGCCGCACTAAATGGTTTTTGCCATAAGCGAAAATTTTTTTATCCGCTAAATTGTGTCTATTATCCCCTTGATTGATTGGAATTTTCTTGAAAGGTTGTAGGTTTTAAAGCGCGAATTTTCTCTATTGGTGTAAATAACCTGCCATTTCACCCACTATTCATCCGATTAAAACAACTATAGAAACGGATAATTACGCCGATAACTCAATTAACGCAGGGCCGTTTATCGTGAATTCACTCTATACCGCTGATGGTGTAATGGATAAACACTCGCTGTGGCAACGTTATGTTCCTCTAGTGCGTCATGAAGCATTGCGCCTGCAGGTGCGTTTGCCAGCAAGTGTGGAACTGGACGACCTGCTACAGGCGGGCGGCATTGGTCTATTGAATGCAGTAGATCGTTATGACGCTCTGCAAGGAACGGCATTTACCACTTACGCAGTACAGCGTATTCGTGGGGCGATGTTGGACGAGTTGCGCAGCCGCGATTGGGTGCCACGCAGTGTCCGACGTAATGCCCGCGAAGTGGCGCAGGCAATGGGGCAACTAGAGCAAGAGCTGGGACGTAACGCGTCGGAAACAGAAGTGGCGCAGCGTCTTGGTATTCCCGTTGAGGAGTACCGTCAGATGTTGCTCGATACGAACAATAGTCAGCTTTTCTCCTATGACGAATGGCGAGAAGAGCACGGCGACAGTATCGAGCTGGTGACGGAAGATCATCAACAGGAAAACCCGTTATTCCAGTTAATGGAGAGTAATTTACGCCACCGGGTGATGGAAGCGATTGAGTCGCTGCCCGAGCGTGAACAACTCGTCCTGACGCTGTACTACCAGGAGGAGCTGAATCTCAAAGAGATTGGCGCCGTACTGGAAGTCGGGGAATCGCGTGTCAGCCAGCTCCATAGCCAGGCCATTAAGCGCTTACGTACCAAGCTGGGTAAGTTATAGGTCGGTGATACTGCATCGCCCCTGGTAAATGCCGAACAACGCATTGACAACCAGGAGTTATCATGACGGTGCAGCAATCGAAAAGACGGCCATTAAGCCGCTACCTGAAAGACTTTAAACACAGCCAAACGCATTGTGCTCACTGCCACAAACTACTCGACCGTATTACACTGGTACGCCGGGGCGAGATCGTCAACAAAATTGCGATTTCGCGACTGGACATGTTGCTGGATGAAGCCGCGTGGCTACAAGAGCAAAAAGAGTGGGTGGCACTCTGTCGCTTTTGTGGCGATCTGCACTGCAAAGAGCAGAGCGACTTCTTCGATATCATCGGCTTTAAACAATACCTCTTTGAACAGACTGAGATGAGCCACGGTACGGTGCGCGAATATGTCGTGCGTCTTCGCCGCCTTGGTAACCATCTCACTGAACTGAATATCTCCCGCCAACTGCTGGAAGAGGGGTTCCTTGATGAGAACCTCGAACCCTGGCTACCTGCGACCAGCACCAACAATTACCGCATCGCTTTGCGCAAATATGCCCAGTTTAAAGCCCAACAACGCTTTACTGGCGCGCAAAAGATCGCTGTCGGCGCGACATCTGATATATATTAAAAAAGAATGTGTTATCAGGCCGCGGCTGGGCTTAGCACTCAGACGCGGCGCGCTATAGCGAATCTCTTAGTGGGGGAAGAATGAAACTAGCACTTTTGGGTCGTCAGGCATTGATGGGTGTTATGGCTGTCGCGCTGGTGGCCGGTATGAGCGTCAAAACCTTTGCCGCAGAAAATCTGCTGAACAAAGTTAAAGAGCGCGGCACATTATTAGTTGGGCTAGAGGGCACCTATCCGCCGTTCAGTTTTCAGGGTGATGATGGCAAGCTGACCGGTTTTGAAGTGGAGTTCGCCGAAGCCCTGGCGCAGCATCTGGGTGTAAAAGCATCGATGAAGCCGACGAAATGGGACGGCATGCTGGCCTCACTGGACTCAAAGCGCATCGACGTGGTGATAAACCAGGTCACCATCTCCGATGAGCGCAAGAAAAAGTATGACTTCTCAACGCCCTACACCGTGTCCGGTATTCAGGCGCTGGTGAAAAAAGGCAATGAAGGCAGCATCAAATCGCCTGCCGACCTGAAAGGTAAGAAAGTCGGCGTTGGTCTTGGCACCAACTACGAAGAGTGGCTGCGCAAAAATGTGCAGGGCGTCGATATTCGTACCTATGATGATGACCCGACCAAATACCAGGATCTGCGCGTAGGCCGTATTGACGCCATTCTGGTCGACCGCCTGGCGGCGCTGGATCTGGTGAAGAAAACCAAAGATACGCTGGCGGTCGCCGGCGATGCCTTCTCCCGTCAGGAGTCTGGCGTGGCAGTGCGCAAAGGCAACGATGACCTGCTGAAAGCAATCGATGCGGCCATTGCCGAGATGCAGAAAGATGGCACCATGAAGGCGCTGTCAGAAAAATGGTTCGGCGCAGATGTAACGAAGTAATCGTGCTCTGCTAAAAAAGGCGCTTAATCAAGCGCCTTTTTTATTGCTGAGGATATTTCCGTGCATAATAAAACCATTACGTATCTTTGCGGCTTCTGGAGGTTGTATGCCATTACACAATTTGACCCGTTTTCCTCGCCTTGAGTTTATCGGCGCGCCGACGCCGCTCGACTATTTGCCGCGCTTATCGGATTACGTTGGACGCGACATTTATATCAAACGCGATGATGTGACGCCGCTGGCAATGGGCGGCAACAAGCTGCGCAAGCTGGAATTTCTTGCCGCCGATGCGCTGCGTGAAGGCGCCGATACGCTGGTCACCGCCGGCGCAATCCAGTCTAACCACGTGCGCCAGACGGCGGCGGTCGCGGCGAAGCTCGGACTGCACTGCGTCGCGCTGCTGGAAAACCCGACCGGAACTCGCGCGGAAAACTACCTCACCAACGGCAACCGCCTGCTGCTCGACCTCTTTAACGCACAGATTGAGATGTGCGACGCGCTTACCGACCCCGCAGCTCAGCTGAGCGAGCTGGCAACACGCATTGAAGCGCAGGGCTTTCGCCCCTATGTTGTGCCAGTGGGCGGCTCTAACGCGCTGGGGGCGATGGGCTACGTCGAGAGCGCGCTGGAGATCGCACAGCAGTGTGAAGGCGTGCTCGGTCTCTCCTCGGTGGTGGTCGCCTCCGGCAGCGCCGGTACCCATGCCGGGCTGGCGGTGGGGCTGGAACAGTTGATGCCGGACGCAGAGCTGATTGGCGTCACTGTATCGCGCAGCGTTGCGGAGCAAAAACCGAAGGTGGTGACGCTGCAACAGGAGATTGCCCGTCAGCTTGAGCTGAAAGCACAGGCGGATATCCAGCTGTGGGATGACTACTACGCACCAGGCTACGGGCTGCCTAATGATGAAGGGATGGAAGCGGTAAAACTGCTGGCGCGCCTTGAAGGGATCCTGCTCGATCCGGTTTACACCGGCAAAGCGATGGCCGGCCTGCTTGATGGCATTGAGCAGAAGCGCTTTAAAGATAACGGCCCTATTTTATTTGTGCATACGGGCGGCGCACCGGCGCTCTTTGCCTACCATCCTCACCTTTAACGCAGGCAGAAAAACCAGAATGCAAGAGAGCCTACAACTCGTTATCGACTCCGCCCCCTATCTGCTGAAGGGCGCAGTCTTCACCTTACAACTCAGCATCGGCGGCATGTTTTTTGGCCTGTTGCTCGGTTTTTTACTGGCGCTGATGCGCATGTCGAAGCTGCTGCCGCTGCGCTGGCTGGCGCGTTTCTATATCTCTATATTTCGCGGTACGCCGCTTATTGCCCAGCTGTTTATGATCTACTACGGTCTGCCGCAGTTCGGTATCGAACTCGACCCGATCCCGTCGGCGATGATTGGCTTGTCGCTCAATACGGCGGCCTACGCGGCAGAAACGCTGCGTGCGGCGATCTCGTCGATCGACAAAGGGCAGTGGGAAGCGGCAGCCAGTATTGGTATGACGCCGTGGCAAACGCTGCGCCGCGCCATTCTGCCGCAGGCGGCGCGCGTGGCGCTGCCACCGCTCAGTAACAGCTTTATTAGCCTGGTGAAAGACACTTCGCTGGCGGCAACTATTCAGGTGCCGGAGTTGTTTCGCCAGGCGCAGCTTATCACCTCGCGTACGCTGGAGGTCTTCACCATGTATCTGGCGGCATCGCTCATTTACTGGGTGATGGCGACGGTGCTATCGACGTTGCAGAACTACTTTGAAAACCAGCTTAACCGGCAGGAGCAGGATCCGAAATGAGCGCAATCGATGTAAAAAACCTGGTGAAGAAGTTCCAGGGGCAGACGGTGCTGCATGGTATTGATCTGCAGGTGGAAGAGGGCGAAGTGGTGGCGATCATCGGCCCGAGCGGCTCGGGGAAAACCACGCTGCTGCGCAGTATTAACCTGCTTGAGCATCCTGAGAGCGGCTCTATTCGTGTCGGGAATATCACCATCGACGCCACCCGCTCTGTCGGTCAACAGAAAAGTGCCATTCGCGAACTGCGTCAGCATGTCGGTTTTGTGTTCCAGAACTTCAACCTCTTTCCCCACCGCACGGTGCTGGAAAACATTATTGAAGGCCCGGTGATTGTTAAAGGCGAACCGAAGGAGGAGGCGCTGGCACGAGCGCGTGAACTGTTAGCGAAAGTGGGGCTGAGCGGGAAAGAGAACAGCTATCCGCGACGTCTGTCCGGCGGTCAGCAGCAACGCGTGGCAATAGCCCGCGCGCTGGCGATGCGCCCGGATGTGATCCTCTTTGACGAACCTACCTCGGCGCTCGATCCTGAGCTGGTGGGCGAAGTATTGAACACTATTCGTCAGCTGGCGCAGGAGCGACGCACGATGGTGATCGTCACTCATGAGATGAGCTTTGCCCGCGATGTCGCGGACCGGGCGATTTTTATGGATCAGGGGCGCATTGTAGAGCAGGGCGCGGCGAAAACGCTGTTTGCTGAACCAAAGCAGGCGCGCACGCAGCAGTTCCTTGAAAAATTCCTCACCCAGTAAAGCAGATTGCGCGATTCAGCAGTGCCGGGCGCTGAATCGCGACGATTTTACTTAAAGCCTTTATTAAAGTAACCAATTAGCCCACCTATGCCAGGGAAATAATGTTGTCTTTTACGCCTTATTTCCCGCCATTCGCCGTGCTTTAATTCGGCAATAAAGTGAACTCCTTACCAATTATCCCGATATTTTATATTTATAATTAAGTTTTATGTGTTAGCTTATTGTATACAAAAATATGATTAATAAGTGCAGGGGTATTACCGGTCGGTATGCAGCAAAAAGATTTTTTAACCTGGCGTCGTGAAATGATTTCGCGTTTTCAGGAAATGACTGTGGCACAGGACGTTTATACGGAGATCCAGCAGCAGACACAGCTACTGGAGTTTGATTATTACTCGCTTTGCGTGCGGCATCCGGTGCCTTTCACCCGGCCGAAGCTGAGCGTGGAAACCTCATATCCGCCTGGATGGATGGAGCACTATCAGGCAGAGAATTACTTCGCTGTCGATCCGGTGCTGAAGCCTGAAAACTTCATCCAGGGACACTTGCCGTGGAATGACAAACTGTTTCATGATGCGATGACATTGTGGGATGCCGCACGCGACCACGGCCTGCGCAAAGGGGTTTCGCAGTGTTTAATGCTGCCTAACCATGCGCTCGGCTTTCTGTCCGTTTCGCGCTCCAGCCTGTTTGGCAAGACGATGGCCGACGATGAAATAGAGATGCGTTTGCAGACGCTGGTGCAGTTGAGCCTGCTGGCACTGACGCGCCTTGCGGACCATACGGTGATGACACCGGAGATGAAATTCAGTAAACGCGAGCGCGAAATTCTGAAGTGGACGGCAGAGGGGAAAACCTCAGCGGAAATAGCGATGATTCTCTCTATCTCCGAAAACACGGTCAATTTCCACCAGAAGAATATGCAGAAGAAATTTAACGCGCCGAATAAAACGCAAATTGCCTGCTATGCGGCGGCAACGGGAATAATTTAATAGAGTGTGCGACGGAAGTCGCAAAGTGATTCCGGCTGTCAGAGAGCCTGACAGCCGGCGAGTAATTACTGGCGGTAAGCTTGTTTAATTTGCTTAACGGTGCTGGAAAATACGTCGGCATTAGCTTCGTCTTCCATTTGTGCAATTAATCTTTCCATTTTAATAATGACGCGGCCTGCATCAGCCTGACCCATCGCTTGCAGCATCAGGGTAATCATCGACTTCAGGCAAGCGACTTCCTGCGCCAGTTCTTTTGCGTTTTCGGCGGTAGTGAAATCAGGTGTGCTCAATTTATTTTCCTCATTACATTGTCACGGACTTTCGCGACGATTGCTGTTAAGGCCGCGAAGTATACCACAAGGCTTATAAAAAAAAGCAGTGGTTGTTTTTTCACCGCTATAGAAAGTAATTGATTGAGGTCTGGTTGAAAATTACAGCTGTTATATTGTTGCACATCAAATATATGTTTAGCGCGCGTTAAGCGCGGTTAATTGCTGTAACAACTCTATTAGGGTAATTTCTTCTGCATAATCCTGCGTCCTTTGCTAACTTTCTGAAAAGAAAGAATTTATCATTTTACCGCTTCGTTTTTTATATTGAAAAAAGTTTCCAGCTTATGTACAACTTCATTTCCAAAAAAGAGAACAAAAATTGGCGTTCGTTGTTTTTTTGCCTTTCATTATGGGCTAAAAAAAAGCTAATATATGCCGAATTAGTTTTCGCAGCGTTATCCCTTTTCCGGAGATACTCCTTTGATCAACGTACTACTTGTTGATGACCATGAACTGGTGCGCGCAGGGATACGACGCATTCTCGAAGATATTAAGGGCATAAAAGTGACGGGTGAGGTCAACTGCGGTGAAGACGCCATTAAATGGTGTCGTGCCAATGCGGTTGATGTTGTTCTCATGGATATGAATATGCCCGGTATCGGCGGCCTTGAAGCGACGCGTAAAATCGCGCGCGGCAGTGCCGACACAAAAGTCATCATGCTTACCGTTCACACCGAAAACCCCTTGCCCGCCAAAGTGATGCAGGCTGGCGCTGCGGGTTACCTCAGTAAAGGCGCTGCGCCGCAGGACGTGGTTAACGCTATTCGCTGCGTTCACTCAGGCCAACGCTATATCGCTTCTGACATTGCACAACAGATGGCACTTAGCCAAATCGAGCCAGAAAAGACAGATTCACCGTTCGACAGTTTGTCGGAACGTGAATTGCAGATTATGCTGATGATCACAAAGGGCCAGAAGGTCAATGAGATCTCAGAGCAACTGCATCTGAGCCCGAAAACGGTGAACAGCTATCGCTATCGGATGTTCAGTAAACTGAACATTCACGGTGACGTCGAACTGACGCACCTTGCCATTCGCCATGGTTTGTGCAATGCGGAGACGTTAATAAGTCAGTGACTGAAGTTTTTGATTCCAAAGCCTTTCTGAAAACGGTAACCAGTAAGCCCGGTGTCTATCGCATGTATGACACCGGCGGTACCGTTATCTACGTCGGTAAAGCAAAAGACCTGAAAAAACGTCTTTCCAGCTACTTCCGCAGCAATCTCGCCTCGCGCAAAACCGAAGCGCTGGTCGCGCAGATCCAACAGATCGACGTGACCGTCACGCACACGGAGACCGAAGCGCTGCTGCTGGAGCACAACTACATCAAGCTTTACCAGCCTCGCTACAACGTGCTGCTCAGGGACGATAAATCCTACCCGTTTATCTTTCTCAGCAACGATACGCACCCTCGCCTGGCAACCCATCGCGGCGCGAAGCATGCGAAGGGGGAGTATTTCGGCCCCTTCCCGAACGGTTACGCGGTGCGGGAAACGCTGGCGCTGTTGCAAAAAATCTTCCCCGTTCGCCAGTGCGAAAATAGCGTCTATCGCAACCGCTCCCGTCCGTGCCTGCAGTACCAGATTGGTCGCTGCCTTGGCCCGTGCGTCGAGGGGCTGGTGAGCGAAGAGGAGTATGCGCAGCAGGTCGACTATGTGCGGCTGTTCCTCGCTGGCAAAGACGATCAAGTGCTGACCCAGCTTATCGCGCGAATGGAGAAAGCCAGCCAGGCGCTCGATTTTGAAGAAGCCGCGCGCGTGCGCGATCAAATCCAGGCGGTACGGCGCGTAACGGAGAAACAGTTCGTTTCCAATAACGGCGACGATCTCGATGTTATCGGTGTGGCATTTGATGCCGGTATGGCCTGTGTTCATGTGCTGTTTATTCGCCAGGGCAAGGTGCTCGGTAGCCGCAGCTACTATCCAAAAGTGCCGGGCGGCACCGAGCTTGGCGAAGTGGTCGAAACCTTTGTCGGCCAGTTTTATCTGCAGGGTAGCCAGATGCGCACGCTGCCGGGCGAAATCCTGCTCGACTTTGACCTTACCGATAAAACCCTGCTTGGCGATTCTCTTTCAGAGCTGGCCGGGCGTAAAGTCAATGTGCAGACCAAACCGCGTGGCGATCGCGCCCGTTATCTGAAGCTGGCGCGCACCAATGCCGCGACGGCGCTCAGTACAAAACTTTCTCAGCAGTCGACCGTCCATCAGCGCCTTGCCGCGCTGGCGACCGTGCTTAATCTGCCTGCGGTAAAACGCATGGAGTGCTTTGATATCAGCCATACTATGGGCGAGCAGACGGTCGCCTCCTGCGTGGTGTTTGACCCCAACGGGCCGGTGCGCGCCGAGTATCGTCGCTATAACATCACCGGTATCACGCCGGGGGATGACTACGCGGCGATGAACCAGGTGCTGCGCCGCCGCTATGGTAAAGCCATTGAAGAGGACAAGATCCCCGATGTGATCCTGATTGATGGTGGTAAAGGGCAGCTCGGCCAGGCAAAAACGGTGTTTGCCGAACTGGATGTGCCGTGGGATAAACATAAGCCGCTGCTGTTGGGCGTGGCGAAGGGCGCTGACCGTAAAGCCGGTCTGGAAACGCTCTTTTTCGAGCCGGAGGGGGAGGGGTTCAGCCTGCCGCCGGATTCACCCGCGCTGCACGTGATTCAGCACATTCGCGATGAGTCGCACGATCACGCCATCAGCGGACACCGTAAAAAACGGGCGAAGGTCAAGAACACCAGCTCGCTTGAAACCATCGAAGGGGTGGGGCCGAAACGCCGCCAGATGCTGCTGAAGTATATGGGCGGTCTGCAAGGGTTACAGAACGCCAGCATCGAGGAAATTGCGAAAGTGCCGGGCATCTCGCAAGGTCTGGCAGAAAAGATCTTCTACTCGTTGAAACATTAGGGGCTCTGTAGCAACATAGAGCGAAATTTTACGGACAACAGACAGTTAACGCCAACATGCGATTCAATATTCCTACGTTGCTCACCCTTTTTCGCGTCATCCTGATCCCGTTTTTCGTTCTGGCGTTCTATCTGCCGTTCAACTGGGCGCCGTTTGTCTGCGCCCTTATTTTTTGCTGCGCGGCGGTAACCGACTGGTTTGATGGTTATCTGGCGCGTCGCTGGAACCAGAGCACGCGCTTTGGCGCCTTTCTCGATCCGGTGGCCGATAAGGTACTGGTCGGGATCGCAATGGTGCTGGTGGCGGAGCACTATCACAGCTGGTGGGTGACGCTGCCTGCGGCAACAATGATCGCCCGTGAAATTATCATCTCCGCCCTGCGCGAGTGGATGGCAGAGATGGGCAAGCGCAGCCGTGTGGCGGTCTCATGGATCGGTAAAGTCAAAACCACGGCACAGATGGTGGCGCTGGTGTGGCTGCTGTGGCGACCGAACCAGTGGGTGGAGTATGCCGGTATTGCGCTCTTCTTTGTCGCCGCAGTGCTGACGCTGTGGTCGATGCTGCAGTATCTCAACGCTGCGCGCGGCGATCTGCTCGAACCGTGATCGTTTCGTCGCAAATTTCAGCAAACGATCGTGCTTTTGAAAAATATCGTTGACTCATTGCGTCAGGTAAGTAGAATGCAACGCATCGGAAGGCGGCACAGCTTGCCAGAAGATAATAAAATCAAGCGATTACAACACGCCTGATGACGCGGGAATAGCTCAGTTGGTAGAGCACGACCTTGCCAAGGTCGGGGTCGCGAGTTCGAGTCTCGTTTCCCGCTCCAGTTTTACGCATCGGCTGTTACAGCGGGTGCTGGCTGAAAAGCCTGAAGGATTTTGGCGCGTTAGCAAAGCGGTTATGTAGCGGATTGCAAATCCGTCTAGTCCGGTTCGACTCCGGAACGCGCCTCCAATTTCTTCCCGAGCCCGGATGGTGGAATCGGTAGACACAAGGGATTTAAAATCCCTCGGCGTTCGCGCTGTGCGGGTTCAAGTCCCGCTCCGGGTACCATGGGGAAAAAGCAGAATAATCAAAGCAATAAGCAGTGTCGTGAAACCACCGAAAGGTGGTTTTTTTGTGCCTGAAATTTGCTGCCGGGAAGGGTAATCTCAGATTTCTGCAACCGAGGAAGCCCGCAATCAGGCTTCCGGTTTCATGCGCAGCAGTTATGGCTGCGAGGGTAAGCGTGATGGGGACGCTGGCTTGTCATCGCCAATCGCCACAAAGTTGATACGGTGTTCTGTATTGCGTTTTTCCAGCGGCGGCAGCTTCATATAGTCGCCATAGATATTCTCTAAATAACGCTCTGGTTGCGCCGGCACCCGCAAGGCATGCGCCGCAAAGGTGGCACGCACCTCTTTGCTGCCAAAAATTTCACGTTTCACCACCTCTCGTTCGCCATAGACGCCGTACAGATTCCCCACCCACTCGCTTGAATCGACATCACCGTGACCTACGATTTTGTCATAGAGGGTAAAAATAGTGCGGGCCGAGAGGATATTGCTCAACGCCGAAAGAAGGGCAAAGCGTAACTGCACGTTGCCGTTCAACGGTCGCGGATAAAAGCCTTGCTGCTTATTCATCGACAGCGATCGCATCAGGCGAACCGCGCGAAAGAGTAGCTGCCGGCGCCAGCCCGGCGCGGGAATAGCGTCCAGAGGGAATACATCTATACCAATTCCGCGATCGAATGGCTTTTTATAATCCATCACCAGATGAGATTGCGCGTGGGTCACCACAAGAAAAGGGAAGGGCGTGGTCGGGCAATTCTGCGGATGAATAGGTCGTAATGAGTCGGGTAAGCTGTCAAGCAGAGTCAATAAACGCTCGTAGTCAGGCCGCGCGACCACGATATCGATATCATCGTCCCAGGGTATAAAACCGCCATGGCGAAGCGCCCCGAGCAGTGTACCGCCGACTAACCAATAACGGATCCCGTGCCGTTCAAAGAAATCGGTTAATGAAACCAGCACGGCACACGCCTGACGCTGTATATCTTCGATGGGTACGCCAGCGACAAAATAGGCGGCTTCTGCTGCTTCGCCGGCGGGATCAGTTTTTACGTCGTACATCAAACACAGCTCCGGTAAGAGAGGAACACATAGCCTGCAGCGTCGCACGCGCCACGGTTTCGGGATCCAACAGGGTTTCCGGCGGTTCAGCGCCAAAGTTACGCATGCGCATTGGGGTCATGGTCCGTTCCGGGTTGATGCAAAGCACCCGTACATGTTCAGCGGCCCACTCTTCCGCCAGCGCCTGCGTCATATTAACAATCGCGGCTTTGGTCGCACTGTAAACAGCATAAAAGGCGCGTCCACGGGTGTAGGAGCTGGACGCGAAATTAATCAGGCAGCCTTGGGTCGCCCGTAACCATGGGTAGGCTTCCTGAGAAAGCGTAATTGCCGCAGTGAGGTTAGTGGCAATAACTTGCCCTATTTCTACGGCGCTGAGGTGCGTTAAGGGTTTTTTGATCAGCAGCGCGGCAGTATTAATAACAGCGTCTATCTTTCCTTCCTGCGCCGCAACGGTGGCCAGCAGATCGTGAACCTGGTTTTGCTGAGTGATATCCAGGCCATCCAGAGTACGGCTGGCCCCATACACACGGGCGCCATAGCGCTGAGCAAGATCGGCTACCGCAGCACCGATACCGGAACTGGCACCAATCACTACCACGACTTTGCCCTCAAGCTGGCTCAGAGTGCTCTCATCCTGCACCGCCTGGGTAGTGCGTAATTGCAGCAGTTTCTCCGCAAAAAAGAGATCGATGCTATCGGTGATTTTGATATTAGCGGCATCGCCGAGAACGGTACCAATGGCGACTTCAGGCATTTCGCGGCGCACTACGCCACAATCACACGTAACGCCAACAAATCCTCGTGCGATGACGCGCTGGTAAGCTTCGCGCAGCACACCGAGATGAAAGCCTTGCGGCGTTTGACCACGGCGAAGACGGCTACGATCGGGAATATCCGCTATCTGCTGGCGATCGTTAACTTCGACAATCGTATCGCTGGCTGGGATCACCACATCAACCGCGGCGTACTCATCCAGGGCAGATAAGAAGCGCGCCAGCGTAGGTTGGTCAAGCAAAGGGCGAGCGGCATCGTGCGTAAGCACTTTAGCGTCTGCGCTAAACTCTGTCAGGGCCGCCAGTGCTGATGCGGTAGAGTCGGCGCGATCGCGCCCACCTTCGACAATCTTCATCACTTTGCGCCAGTCATTACGCATGGTCACTTCCCAAAGGGTATCCTGATAACCGGCAGGTACTACGATGATAATGTGATCCACCGCGTCACACTGTTCGAATACCTCAACCGTATATTCAATCACCATACGTCCGGCCAGTTTAACAAACTGTTTGGGAACCTCACCGCCGAAACGCAAGCCGCGTCCACCGGCTAAAATGACGGCAATCGTTTTTATGGGGGGATGTTGTAGATCGCTCATACGGCGTCCTCTAATTCTGGCGATAAGCATTCAGCCACATGACATGGCGTGTCGACGAACGGATGAGCGGGTGGCCCTGCCATCAGAGATTCAGATAAGGTAATAAAAAATAAGAATCGATGAATTGTAACGGGATGATGCAATATAGATCTAGTGAATGTTACTGGTGTGATAAATATCAAAAAATTGATGTTTTATTTTATCTCTTTGAAAAACAATGTTTTTTAAAAATAAAAATCACGGAGAATATGAATTACCCTATCTTTACCGTCTTATTCCGGCGATTGAATGATAATGCGGTGAGCATATAGCAGGACGTAAAAAAGGAAATATTGCTGTAAATAGACAATGGCAGCACTGCACAATACTCATTGCTCGCGAAAGGGGACGCACGCACCATTAAGTGCGTACGTAAAGCTGGCCTTAGCCAACCTGCGGCAACCATCCTGCCACAATCAAAAACTGAATAGTAATAATGGCGATACCGCAGGCGAAGATCAGGCACAGCGCCGGTTTCCCGCCCAGCACGCGATAGCCACTTTGCGGATGGTGTTTGCGGCTCTGCCACGCCAGCATCGATGGCAGCAGCAGGGCTAATACCGCAAGCGCAACGCCTGCATAACCGAGTGCCATCACAAAACCGCGCGGGTAGAAGAGGGCAAACGCCAGTGGCGGCAGGAAGGTAATGATGCCGGTTTGCAAACGGCCGCTGACACTATTACGGCGGCGAAAGAGATCGGCCAGGTAATCGAACAGACCCAGCGACACGCCGAGAAATGAGGTGGCCAGCGCCAGATCGGCGAAGAGGTGGATCGCCAGCTCAACATGCGCAGAGGCGACGACATCGCGCAGCGCCAGCAACAAGCCATTAAGCCCTGACTGGCTGGCAAGCAGGCCGATAAAAGTATGGGAGTCGATGCTGCCAAGGGTCGCCAGCTGCCAGAAGATATAAGCCACCAGCGGAATTGCACTACCGGTAATAAATACTTTGCGCAGCTGGCGAATGTTACCGCCCATATAGCTGACGATGCTCGGCACGCTGCCGTGAAAACCAAACGAGGTAAAAATTACCGGTAACGCCGAGAGCGCCAGCCCTTTTTCCAGCGGCATAGTCAGCAGGTTCGCCTGGTGTACGTGCGGCATTAACAGCGCCAGCATGATCACTAAAAAGAGGATTTTGGCGCTGAAGAGAAAACGGTTAAAGAGATCGACCAGTGAGGTGCCGATGCAGACCACGCCGCCAGCGACCAGTGTAAAGATCAACACGCCTGCGCTTGAGGAGAGCGAAACGTTGAACCACTCACTGATACTTGAAGCGAGCAATTCACCAGCACCGCTGATATAGGCAGCCGTTAGCGCATACATCAGAAACATCATGCTGAAGCCGGTGATCAACTGCCCGTAACGACCCAGATAGCGCTGCGCCAGTGTGCCGAGCCCGGTTTCAGCCGGAACATGCTGATAGACCTCAAGCAGCAGCAGGGCGGTATAACACATCACTGCCCATAAGATGAAAAGCAGCCCCAGCGTGGTTGCAAACCCTACGCCCGCCGCTGCCAGCGGCATCGCCAGCATACCCGCACCAATGGTGGTGCCAGCGACAATAAATACACTTCCAAGTGCCCGATTTTTCACACTTTCCTCTATCACTTAACTCACTGCACACGCAATACGCGGCGCAGAGTAAGATAATTCCACCGTTTCGTCAAATGACCGTTACATCTGTTGTAATCTTTTCTTTACGATTTGTCAGGCGAACGAGAAGGAGCTACCACCGAGGGTGTTGAGTGCGGAATCAGGCAGTGTGTTGCAGCAGGGGGATAAGCAGAGGGAAATGTTCTGGAGCAGAAGAAAAAGGCGGTACAGAATTAACTGAACCGCCTTTATTATTAATTTTGTGCGTCGAGGGTCGCCAGCTCTTTATCAATAAAGTAGAGGCCTTCACCACTTTTACCCGCCAGCGTTAATTTATCAATTACCGATTTAAAGAGTTTCTCTTCTTCATGCTGCTCGGCAACATACCACTGCAGGAAATTAAAGGTCGGATAATCCTGCGACATCATCGCAACGTGCGCCAGCTCATTAATTTTTTGGGTAATATGCTGCTCATGTTCGTAGGTCGCGCGGAACAGTTCATCAAGGGAAGCGTACTCAGCAACCGGTGAGGCAATATTCGCGATGCGCGGCAGGCTGCCGGTGTCCGTCAGGTAGTCGAACAGGCGCTGCATATGGGTCATCTCTTCCTGCGCGTGGCGGCGCAGAAACGCGGCAGCACCTTCAAAACTGTGATAGCTGCACCATGCGCTCATCTGTTGATAGAGCAGGGAGGAGAAGAGTTCCAGATTCATCTGTTCGTTGAGTTTTTCAATCATCTCTGCTTTTAACATCGCACGGCTCCGGAATTAAAAATATAACAGGGGAAAGTGCCGCCACTATAATTTGTTATTTAATTATTTGCAAAAGGTAAAATAATAAAACGTTTGATTAATAAAGAGAATGCGAATAACACGCATTGCCGGGGTAATATTTAAATGAATGAGAATTGTTTTTATTATTAATAAAAGAAAAAGCCAGCGCTAATGGCTGGCTTAAGAATTTACCAGGCCGCGCGGTTGGGATCGATAGCGATACCGCGACACTGATATTGAATGGTGATTTTGGTGTTCATGCAGCCTGAACCGCTGATCAAACTACAGGTCTGCACTGGCTGGCCAAACGCCACGGCGGTGGCATAGCCCAACTGCTGGCACTGTTTGTTGGCGGTGCCCTGCGCGACGTACTCATCATAACGCGCGGTCTGCATCATCTGCTGATTAAAGCTCAGACGTACCACACCGCTGGTGGTGTCCACGCTGCTCACTTCTGCTTCTTTGGTGATGGTGCACCCGGCAAGGAGTAACAGCGTGGCGGCAATAAGGACTCTCTTCATGACGTTGCTCTGCTTCATTTTTTGCATCTTCTCATCTTAATCGCCCCCTTTGTGCGGCAATCGACGGAATAACCCCCCGAACACCCTCTACTAATCAGGACGGCTCAAGCGGGCCGCTCAAAACTGTGAGGCGGCTTTTGATTTTTAAAACCATTTTTCACTAAATTTGAAAGTATGTTTGTGAGGTAGTAAGGTTTAGGTAACCTTTGCTATCCGAAGCACGTCTACAGGAGATGAAAATGAAAATTGCACTGATGATGGAAAACAGCCAGGCGGCGAAAAACGCCATCATTCTCAAAGAGCTGAAAACCGTAGCCGATGAGAAAGATTTCCCGGTGTATAACGTCGGCATGAGCGACGAAAATGACCATCATCTGACCTATATCCACCTCGGTATTATGGCCAGCATTCTGCTCAACTCTAAAGCGGTGGATTTCGTGGTGACCGGCTGCGGCACCGGGCAGGGCGCGCTGATGTCGCTGAACATCCATCCGGGCGTGGTCTGCGGTTACTGTATTGATCCGGCCGATGCGTTCCTGTTCGCGCAGATCAACAACGGTAACGCGCTCGCGCTGCCGTTTGCTAAAGGCTTTGGCTGGGGCGCTGAACTGAACGTGCGCTTTATCTTTGAGAAAGCCTTTACCGGACGCAACGGCGAAGGTTATCCGCCGGAGCGTAAAGAGCCGCAGGTGCGCAACGCTGGCATTCTGAACCAGGTAAAAGCAGCGGTGGTGAAAGAGAACTATCTCGATACGCTGCGCGCCATCGATCGCGAGCTGGTCAAAACCGCCGTCTCCGGCGAGCGTTTCCAGCAGTGCTTCTTCGAGAACTGCCAGAATAAAGAGATCGAAGCCTTCGTACGTGAAGTGCTGGCCTGATAACTCCTTTGCCTGATGGCGCTACGCTTATCAGGCCTACGGGGAGCAAATTTCTGCATCGCCCCCGTAGGCCGGATAAGGCGTAAGCCGCCATCCGGCATTGCTGTTTAACGGCTTTTCTGCGACACCGCGCTGCCGGCATCCTTCGTCAAACGCAGCGTATCAATCATTCCCACCAGACAGATCAACGCAATAAAGACAAACGCCAGCCGGAAACTAATCCCTTCCATCGCGGCGATCCCTAACCAGCCGCTGATATGCTCGCCAATTCGAATGCCAATCGCGCCAAGCGTAATGCCAAGACCCACCGCCAGCTGTGTCGCCGTGCTAAACAGCGTATTGGCATAGCTCATCTGCGCGGAAGGCACATCGGCAAAGGCCAGCGTACTGACGCCGGTAAACTGCACCGAGCGAAAAACGCCGCCAAGATAGAGGATGATAAACACCAGCCAGACCGGGGTATCGGCGGTGAGGAAGGCGCAGGCCAGCAGCGCAATCACATTTAGCGCGCCGTTAATCAACAGCAGCTTACGAAAGCCCAGCCAGCGGATAAGCGGCGTTGTCGCCGGTTTAATGGATAAATTCCCGGCAAACACCGCCAGCACCAGCAGCCCGGCGTGGAAGGGATCCATCCCAAACCCGACCTGAAACAGCAGCGGCAGCAGAAACGGCACCGCGCTGATCGAGGCGCGAAACAGCGAGCCGCCATACATGGTGACGCGAAAGGTCGGCACCTGCATCGCGTCGAGGCGGATCATCGGCCACGCATGGCGGCGAAAATGGCGCAGCGTAAAGGTAAACATCACTCCTCCGAGAATCAGCAGTGCCAGCGTCAATCCACCCTGCGGGTGTTGCGAACCGAGCGCTTCCATTGCGTAAACCAGGCTCACCATCGCGATGCTGGTGGTGAGAAAGCCGGTTAAGTCGAAGGGGCGGCGCTCCTCTTCGCGGATGTTGGGAATAATGCGCAGCGCAAGCGCCATCCCCAGCAGGCCGAGGGGAACATTAATAAAGAAGATCCAGCGCCAGTCTGCGTAGTGGGTAATAAACCCGCCGAGCGGCGGGCCGATAATCGGTGCCACCAGCGCAGGCCAGGTCAGCGTGGCGATAGCAGTAATGAGTTGATGTTTCGGCGTGGTACGCAGCACCGCCAGCCGCCCGACCGGCACCATCAGCGCGCCCCCCATCCCCTGCAAAATGCGCATCGCCACAAACATCTCGACACTGGTGGAGAGGCCGCACAGCACCGAGGCGAAGGTGAAGATGGCCAGCGCCAGGGTAAAGATGGTGCGAGCGCCGAAACGATCGGCGATCCAGCCGCTGGCAGGGATTAGCACGGCAAGGGTGATCAGATAGGCGCTGATGCCGATATTGAGCGCCACCGCTTCGACGCCGAAGGTTTTTGCCATATCCGGCAGCGCGGTGGCGATCACCGTGCCATCAATAAACTCCATAAAGAAGGCGCCTGCTACCAGTAATGCAGCGGGAGAAACCGCGCCTCGCGTTTGCACAGGGGAACTGTCGGTCATTAAGGCTCTGCCATCCACAAAAAAATAATTGAAGAAGCTAAAAATATTTTTAGCGCGCTAACTGCCGGATTTGTCATCAGATTGCCAATAAAACTACGCCATTTTCGATTTTTGAAACGTGATTTCGATCGCAGATGGATTGATTTTTGTGACGGGCGTCATATTATGTCGCCCATTAAGGCTCAACACCTGCCTGACTATTTGCCGGAGTGAATAATGAAACTGCGTAAAATCCTGAAGCATATGTTCGAAACCTATTGCAAGACGTTCAAAGACGTACCGCCTGGCGCGATGTTCTGAGAATAAAAGAACCTGCTGCGGCAGGTTTTTTTGTCTCTGCGCAACGCGGCCGCGCGCAAAACTACTCTTGCCCGCCGTTTCCCGCTACTATGGCGCCCTTTCAATAAGGAGCTTCCCATGTCGCAAAATACCCCCGCCGACCAGGAGCTGGTCTCTGACGTTGTCGCC
This sequence comes from Kosakonia sp. CFBP8986, assembly GCF_034044935.1. Lineage (NCBI taxonomy): Bacteria > Pseudomonadati > Pseudomonadota > Gammaproteobacteria > Enterobacterales > Enterobacteriaceae > Kosakonia > Kosakonia sp. CFBP8986. Next base: position 36,396 of record NZ_JAXCXB010000009.1, read on the forward strand.
TGCCAGCTGGTCATCAAACAGATCCTAGATGTGATTGACGTTATCGCGCCGGTTGAAGTGCGTGAAAAAATGGCTAACCAGCTTAAAACCATCGACTTCTCGACCCATCCTGCCGCCGCCGATCCGGTGACGCGCCGGGCGATTCAAAAAGCCATTGCGCTGATTGAACTGAAGTTCACCCCGCAGGGCGAAGCGCACTAACGCGCACTTTATCGAATCCCGGCAGCGGGTCTGTGACGCAGCGAAGATTTTGAAACGCTGTTTTGATCAACAATAACTCCACCTGTTTCACCTGACCTCAACGGCAAGGAGTCGGTCATGAAAAAAGTGGCGGTATTGTTAGCGCCGGGTTTTGAAGAAGCGGAAGCGATTATCACCATTGATATTTTGCGCCGCTTAGAGATTGAAGTAGAGACGCTGGCCTGCGCGGATTCCCGCGCGGTGGTCAGCTATCACGCCATTCCCATGGTGGCAGACAGCACCTTGTCCGAGCGGCAAGAGATGCTGTTTGATGCCATCGTCCTGCCCGGCGGGCCGCAGGGCAGCGTCAACCTCGCCGCCAGTAGCGACGTCGTGCAATTTATTAAAGCCCACGATGCGGCGGGTAAACTGATCTGCCCCATCTGCTCCGCCGCTGCGCGCGTGCTGGGCGGCAATAATCTGCTGAACGGGCGTCGGTATGTTTGCTCCGGCGATCTCTATCAACAGGTGCGCGACGGTGAGTATGTCGATGCGCCCGTCGTTGAGGATGGCAACCTGATCAGCGGCAAAGGGCTGGGACACGCTTTCGACTTCGCTTTCACCCTCGCAGCGCGCCTGTTGGGTGACGAAAAGCCCGTTTGCGATCACGCCGATCATATCTACTACCGCTGGTAATCGTTTCGCCCGGCCGCGCCCTGCGGTCGGGTACAAGGATAAGCTGGCTGACGTTATGGATTATCCTGCTTTCACCCTTGCGATTTGTCTGACAAAAGCCGCTGACTTTATGGCTAAATCCGCTGAATTTATGTACGGAATTACTGTAATTCAGCCGTGTGATGCCGCTCTCCTATGGAGAATCAATTTCCCGCTAAAACTATTTCCAGCACAGATGTCCATCTGATGCATGGGCGCTAATGCCTTGTTTTTTGAACTTTTAACAATAGCAATTATTTCTGTTTCCTACATAAAAGCGTGTTTAAGCCGGAGTTTACCATGCACAAATTCACTAAAGCGTTGGCGGCCATCGGCCTGGCTGCCGTTATGTCACAATCCGCTATCGCTGAAACCATGAAGCTCGGGTTTCTGGTTAAACAGCCGGAAGAACCCTGGTTCCAGACTGAGTGGAAATTCGCTGACAAAGCGGGCAAAGAGTTAGGTTTCGAGGTGATTAAAATCGCCGTCCCGGATGGCGAAAAAACGCTGAACGCCATTGATAGCCTGGCGGCCAGCGGCGCGAAAGGATTTGTCATCTGTACGCCGGATCCGAAACTGGGCTCCGCCATCATGGCGAAAGCACGCGGTTACGACATGAAAGTGATTGCTGTCGATGACCAGTTCGTCAACGCCAAAGGCAAGCCGATGGAGACCGTTCCGCTGGTGATGATGGCAGCCAGCGAAATCGGCGCGCGCCAGGGCGAAGAGCTTTATAAAGAGATGCAAAAACGCGGCTGGGATGTGAAAGAGACCGGCGTGATGGCAATTACTGCGAACGAACTCGACACCGCTCGTCGCCGTACCTCCGGCTCGATGGACGCGCTGAAAAAAGCGGGCTTCCCGGAAAAACAGATCTACCAGGTACCGACTAAATCTAACGATATCCCCGGCGCATTCGATGCCGGTAACTCCCTGCTGGTACAGCACCCGGAAGTGAAACACTGGCTGGTGCTCGGTATGAACGATAACACCGTGCTGGGCGGCGTGCGCGCCACCGAAGGCCAGGGCTTTAAAGCGGCAGATGTGATTGGCATCGGTATTAACGGTGTCGATGCGGTGAGCGAGCTGTCGAAAGGGCAGGCCACCGGCTTCTATGGCTCTCTGCTGCCAAGCCCGGACGTACATGGCTACAAAACCAGCGAACTGCTCTACAACTGGGTGACCAAAGGCGTTGAGCCGCCGAAGTTCACTGCGGTGACCGATGTGGTGCTGATTACCCGCGATAATTTCAAAGAAGAGCTGGCGAAGAAAGGACTGTAAGGCTCTGTCGGTTGCGCTCCCCGTGCAAACGGGGAGCCTGTCGTACCCTCAACTGCTTCACGGAGACGTTATGCAACACTCCACTCCCTATCTCTCGTTTCGCGGCATCAGCAAAACCTTTCCCGGCGTCAAAGCGCTGAGCGATATCACCTTTGACTGTTATGCCGGGCAGGTGCACGCGCTGATGGGCGAAAATGGCGCGGGGAAATCCACCCTGCTAAAAATCCTTAGCGGTAACTACGCGCCCACCGGCGGCACGCTGGCGATCAAAGGCGAAGAGGTGGTGTTTAGCGACACCACTGCGGCGCTGAATGCCGGTGTGGCGATCATCTATCAGGAGCTGCACCTGGTGCCGGAGATGACCGTCGCGGAAAATATCTACCTTGGTCAACTGCCGCAAAAAGGCGGCATTGTGAACCGCTCGCTGCTCAACTACGAAGCGGGCCTGCAATTACAGCATCTGGGGCTGGATATCGATCCCCAGACGCCACTTAAGTATCTCTCTATCGGTCAATGGCAGATGGTGGAGATTGCCAAAGCGCTGGCGCGCAACGCCAAAGTGATCGCCTTTGACGAACCGACCAGTTCCCTTTCGGCACGTGAAATCGACAACCTGTTCCGCGTGATCCGCGAACTGCGCAAAGAGGGCAGGGTGATCCTCTATGTTTCCCACCGTATGGAGGAGATTTTTGCCCTCAGCGACGCCATTACCGTCTTTAAAGATGGCCGCTACGTGCGCACCTTTAGCGATATGCAGCAGGTAAACCACGATCAGCTGGTGCAGGCAATGGTTGGGCGCGAGCTTGGCGATATCTACGGCTGGCAGCCGCGCCCCTGTGGCGAAGAGCGTCTGCGCCTGGAGCAGGTGAAAGCGCCGGGCGTACGCACGCCCATCAGTTTAAACGTGCGCAGCGGCGAAATCGTCGGCCTCTTCGGTCTGGTCGGTGCCGGACGCAGCGAGCTGATGAAAGGGCTGTTCGGCGGGACGAAGATCACCGAAGGGCAGGTCTTTATCGATGGCGAAGCGATCAACATCCAGAAACCGGCCCACGCCATTCGCGCAGGGATGATGCTCTGCCCGGAAGATCGTAAAGCCGAAGGGATTATCCCGGTGCACTCGGTGCAGGAGAACATCAATATCAGCGCCCGGCGCAAATACATCCGCGCAGGCTGCCTGATTAACGATGGCTGGGAGAGCGAGAACGCCGCGCACCATATTCGCGCGCTCAATATCAAAACCCCCGGCGCCGAACAGCTGATTATGAATCTCTCCGGCGGCAACCAGCAGAAGGCGATCCTCGGTCGCTGGCTGTCGGAGGAGATGAAAGTGATCCTGCTTGATGAGCCGACGCGCGGTATTGATGTGGGTGCCAAGCATGAGATCTATAACGTGATATACGCGCTGGCCGCGCGTGGCGTCGCGGTGCTCTTTGCTTCAAGCGACTTGCCCGAAGTGCTCGGCGTTGCCGACCGCATCGTGGTGATGCGCGAAGGGGAGATTGCCGGTGAGGTGCTACACGGACAGAGTGATGAACAGCAGGTGTTGAGCCTGGCTATGCCAAAAGTGAGCCAGGCGGTCGCCTGAGTGAGGAGAATACGATGTCATCTTTAACAACGGCCCGCGCGCCGAAAAAGTCGCCCTTTAGCGTCGGGCGAATCTGGGATCAGTTTGGCATGCTGGTGGTTTTCGCGGTGCTGTTTATCGGCTGCGCGGTATTTGTGCCGAACTTCGCCTCCTTCGTCAATATGAAGGGGCTGGGGCTGGCGATCTCGATGTCCGGGATGGTCGCCTGCGGCATGCTCTTCTGCCTCGCCTCCGGCGATTTCGATCTCTCGGTCGCCTCGGTGATTGCCTGTGCCGGTGTGACCACGGCGGTGGTGATTAACCTTAGCGAAAGCTTGTGGATTGGCGTCGCCGCTGGTCTGCTGCTCGGTGTGGTCAGCGGCTTTATTAACGGCTTCGTCATTGCCCGCTTAAAGATCAACGCCCTGATCACAACCCTTGCAACCATGCAGATTGTGCGCGGGCTAGCTTATATCATCTCTGACGGTAAAGCGGTCGGCATTGAAGATGAGCGCTTCTTCGAGCTTGGCTACGCAAACTGGCTGGGCTTGCCTGCGCCAATCTGGCTGACGGTTGGCTGCCTGATTATCTTCGGCTTCCTGCTTAACCGCACCACCTTTGGCCGCAACACGCTGGCGATTGGCGGTAATGAAGAGGCGGCGCGGCTGGCGGGTGTGCCGGTGGTACGCACCAAAATTATCATCTTTGTGCTTTCCGGGCTGGTCTCGGCTGCGGCGGGGATTATTCTCGCTTCGCGCATGACCAGCGGACAGCCGATGACCTCCATCGGTTATGAGCTGATTGTCATCTCGGCCTGCGTATTGGGTGGAGTTTCGCTTAAGGGCGGCATAGGAAAAATCTCGTATGTAGTGGCAGGTATTCTGATTCTTGGCACCGTCGAAAACGCCATGAACCTGCTGAATATCTCCCCCTTCTCTCAGTACGTCGTACGCGGTCTGATCCTGCTGGCAGCAGTGATCTTCGACCGTTACAAGCAGAAAGCGAAGCGCACAGTGTGATGCTAACTGCTTAAATTATCGACACAACCTTTCAGTGTAATTCCCCCTTTAACCAGCCGCTAATGCGGCTGGTCTTTCATTGTTAAAATGGCGAGCAGCGTCACACTGTCTATACTTACATGGCTAATGATAATGGGGCCGTAGATTAATAACGGCTCACACGATGACTGTAAGGAGGAAACAAGGGTGGACGACGCGTTATCAAAACCGCCTCTCTTTTCCGGTGATTTTGCCTTTTTTTTCGATTTGGATGGCACCCTCGCTGATATTAAACCGCGCCCGGATGATGTTTTCATTCCGGAACAGGTGCTGACCAGACTTTCATTGCTTGCAGAGATGAATAACGGCGCGCTGGCGTTGATTTCAGGGCGCTCCATTAGCGAGCTTGATGAGCTCGTTAAACCGTATCGTTTCCCGCTTGCCGGTGTTCACGGCGCAGAGCGGCGCGATATCTCAGGTCAAACTGAACGGGTGACATTACCGAAAGAGGTGCTTATTCCGCTGGAGCAGGCGCTTCGGCAAGGGCTGGCGTCGCTTGACGGCGTCGTGCTGGAAACCAAAGGGATGGCATTCGCACTGCACTATCGCCAGGCACCGCAGCATGAAGACGCGGTCTTTGCCCTGGCACAACAGATGGTTGACACCTTCCCGCAACTTGCCATGCAGCCAGGCAAATGTGTGGTTGAGCTGAAACCATCAGACATTCATAAGGGCGCGGCCATTGAAGCCTTTCTGCGCACGCCGCCCTTCACCGGCAGGAAACCGGTGTTTCTTGGTGACGATCTTACTGATGAGCATGGTTTTGAAACCGTCAATAAACTGGGCGGTATCTCGATTAAAGTCGGTTCAGGCGAAACCCACGCACAGTGGCGGCTGAACGATGTCCGGGATGTTCATCACTGGTTGGAACGTATGTCCGAGTATCAAAAACAAGAAGAAAAGGCGCTAACAAACAGGAGAGATGGCTATGAGTCGCTTAGTCGTAGTATCTAATCGAATTGCACCGCCTGATGATAAAAAAGCCAGTGCTGGCGGACTGGCAGTCGGTATTTTGGGCGCACTGAAAGCCGCAGGCGGCGTCTGGTTTGGCTGGAGCGGCGAAATCGGCGATGAAGATCAACCGTTGAAAGAGGTGAGCAAAGGGAACATTACCTGGGTCTCCTTCAACCTCAGCGAAGAGCATCACGAGCAGTATTACAATCAGTTTTCAAACGCCGTGCTGTGGCCCGCTTTCCACTACCGTCTCGACCTGGTGAAATTCCAGCGCGAAGCGTGGGATGGCTATCAGGAAGTGAACGCCTTACTGGCTGATAAGCTGGTGCCGCTGCTGAAAGAAGATGACATTCTCTGGATCCACGACTATCACCTGCTGCCGTTTGCCAGCGAGCTGCGTAAACGCGGCGTGAAAAATCAGATTGGCTTCTTCCTGCACATTCCTTTCCCGACGCCGGAGATCTTCAACGCGCTGCCGCCACATGCGGAGCTGCTGGAGCAGCTGTGCGATTATGATCTGCTCGGCTTCCAGACTGAGAGCGACCGCACCGCGTTCCTCGACAGCGTGTCGATGCAGACGCGCCTCAGCACGCGTAACAGTAAAGAGCACATGGCGTGGGGCAGAAATTTCCGTACCGAAGTCTACCCAATCGGTATTGAGCCGAATGAGATCGCTCAGCAGGCATCGGGCCCGCTGCCGCCTAAGCTTGCGCAGCTGAAAGCCGAGCTGAAGAATGTGAAGAACATCTTCTCCGTTGAGCGTCTGGACTACTCCAAAGGGTTGCCTGAGCGTTTCCTCGCCTATGAGACGCTGCTGGAGAAGTTCCCCGAGCACCACGGCAAAATCCGCTATACGCAGATTGCGCCGACCTCACGCGGCGAAGTGCAGGCTTATCAGGATATTCGTCACCAGCTGGAGACGGAAGCGGGGCGCATTAACGGTAAATATGGCCAGCTTGGCTGGACGCCGCTCTACTACCTCAACCAGCATTTCGATCGCAAAGTGTTGATGAAGGTCTTCCGCTATGCCGAAGTGGGTCTGGTCACGCCATTGCGTGACGGGATGAACCTGGTAGCGAAAGAGTATGTGGCGGCGCAGGATCCGGAAAACCCGGGTGTGCTGGTGCTGTCGCAATTTGCCGGTGCGGCAAATGAGCTGACCTCCGCGTTGCTGGTCAACCCTTACGATCGTGACGATGTGGCTGCGGCGCTTGACCGTGCGCTGCGCATGCCGCTGGCAGAGCGTATTTCGCGCCATGCGGAGATGCTGAAGATCATTCAAGAGAATGATATCGACCACTGGCAGGAGAGGTTTATCAGCGACCTAAAGCAAATCTCGCCACGTAGCGCGCAGAGCGAGCTACAAAACAAAGTGGCGACCTTCCCGAAACTGGCTTAAGCCGTAAAACAGAACGCTCCCGCAAAATCGGGAGCGTTTTTTTTATCCTTCCAGTGACACCAGCAGCACATCCACTTCGCTCGTCTTCACAATACTCTTCGCCGAACAGGCCGCGCGCGAGAAAAAGGTCTGGTTATGGTTGCCGCATATCACCAGATCGACACCCTTCGTACGGCAGACATGCGATATATGCTCACATAATTCGCCGGTGGCGATAAGCGTCTGTTCAATCGGATAATGTGCACTGGTTACAAGTTCGTTAAGAAACTGTTGCAATTCTTCCTGCAACAGAGTTCGGACACTCTCCATCATCGGCGCAGCAAGCTGATTATAGAGTTCAGGGTCGGCGGCAAGGGTAATTAAGGTGATGCGGGCGTGAGAAGGGCGAGCAATATCAATCGCTTTGGCGAGCAGCTGACGACTTTCGGGTGTCATCGCTACCGCAACCAGAAGATGCGCGTAGGCCATTGCGTTCTCCACGGAGTATTCCAGTTTTTCTCACCATTACTCTGTTTCACGCTCCAGTGCAAGCCACAAACATTGCTGCTATGTGAAGGCAATCATAAATATTCATTAATTATTCTTACGTAACAGAGCGTACATATAATAAGCAAGTTAACCAAAATTGAATACCTATCTGAAATTTAAAGAATATATCGCTAAATTCCTCCGCCGATCATCAGGCTCATTAACGAAAATGAAATGGTTACTTAAGTCAACTAATTAGCCACGCTAAAATCTTAAATTGTTGTTTTTTAAGTGATTTTATTTATGTGTCTGCAATAGATACGTTTTGCTGAATCGAGGCATTCCAGCACGTCATACCTCTGACCAGTCGCGGTTTTTAGCCCCTGGTACTGCATCAGTATTCGTACTAGTGGAATAAAAAAGGGTTCAATCGAGTAATAAAACATCAAATCACAAGCGAGACTGATAGATTTCTGATCAATAATCACGTAAATTATGTGACGTGGATCACAAAAATTTCAAATTCCCGCTCTGTTCAGATTGTATGTCTCAGCACCTACGAGTACAGTTGCGTCGAATTAGGAAAAATCTTAGTTCTTTGTAAGAAATGATTAAGAGAGCAGCAAGGCATTAACATCTCAACGAAGCGCCTTGCTTGCGAGATCCTGAGTCAGTTATGCATTTAGCCTTTCTTTTTTATACCGGGTTTTTTCCCGGCGACATCACGGGGTGCGGCTCAGCCGCATAAGATTCAAGTTGGTTATTCTGGATGGGAAAAATGCATACATCCGAGTTGCTGAAACACGTTTACGATATCAATCTGTCATATTTACTCCTTGCTCAGCGTCTGATTAGCCAGGACAAAGCCTCCGCCATGTTCCGTTTAGGGATCAATGAAGAGATGGCAAACACGCTGGGTGAATTAACCCTGCCACAAATGGTGAAGCTGGCTGAAACCAATCAGCTTATTTGTCAGTTCCGTTTTGACAATCATCAGACCATCACTCGTCTGACCCAGGAATCGCGTGTGGATGACTTGCAGCAAGTCCATACCGGAATTTTGCTTTCAACCCGCCTGCTCAACGAATCATCTAAAAACGGCGACGCGGCCAGGAAGAAAAGGGCTTAATTATGAGTGAGAAAAGCATTGTTCAGGAAGCACGCGACATTCAGTTAGCAATGGAACTGATTACGCTGGGTGCGCGTTTACAGATGCTGGAGAGTGAGACGCAGCTTAGCCGCGGTCGTCTTATCAAACTCTATAAAGAGTTGCGTGGTAGCCCGCCGCCGAAAGGCATGCTGCCATTCTCCACCGACTGGTTTATGACCTGGGAACAAAACATCCACGCGTCGATGTTCTGCAACGCCTGGCAGTTTCTGTTAAAAACTGGTCTGTGCAGCGGCGTTGACGCAGTCATTAAAGCTTACCGACTCTACCTCGAACAGTGCCCTCATTCTGATGAAGGCCCGCTTCTGGCGCTGACTCGCGCCTGGACGCTGGTCCGTTTCGTGGAAAGCGGAATGCTGGAGTTGTCGCGCTGTAACTGCTGCAGCGGTAACTTTGTTACCCATGCTCATCAGCCCGTTGGTAGCTTTGCCTGCAGTTTATGCCAGCCGCCGTCTCGCGCGGTAAAAAGACGTAAACTTTCGCCGGAAGCTGCCGATATTATTCCACAACTGCTGGAAGAACAGATCGATCAGGCTGTTTAACCGAATCAGGTGGAATCAAAACTCCAGCAGCGGTGCTTTAATGCCGCTGCTTTTTTTTGCCCGCCGTTCGTGAAAACCCTCCGAAATGTTTCTCTTAAGCCTTAGTCATTAGCAGAAGGATGATGTCGTGCTTATCGTATTAGGTTACCTGATAGTAGTTGGTGCAGTCTTAGGCGGTTATATGATGACCGGCGGTCACCTTGGGGCACTGTATCAACCCTCTGAACTGATTATTATCGGCGGGGCGGGTGTGGGTGCATTCATTGTGGGCAACAACGGCAAAGCCATCAAAGGCACAATGAAAGCGTTGCCGCTGCTGTTTCGCCGCTCTAAGTACACCAAAAGTATGTATATGGACCTGCTGGCGCTGCTCTATCGCCTGATGGCGAAATCACGTCAGCAGGGGATGTTCTCCCTCGAAAGAGATATCGAGAACCCGAAAGAGAGCGAGATTTTCGCCAGCTACCCGCGCATTCTGGCCGACGCCACCATGCTCGAGTTTATTGTCGATTACCTGCGTCTCATCATCAGCGGCAACATGAACACCTTCGAAATCGAAGCGCTGATGGATGAAGAGATCGAGACCCACGAGAGCGAAGCAGAAGTGCCTGCCAACGCCCTCGCTGCGATCGGCGATTCGCTTCCGGCATTCGGTATCGTTGCGGCGGTAATGGGCGTGGTTCACGCACTCGCCTCGGCGGATCGTCCGGCGGCAGAGCTGGGCGCACTGATTGCCCACGCGATGGTGGGGACGTTCCTCGGCATCCTGCTGGCGTACGGCTTTATCTCGCCGCTGGCAAGCGTGCTGCGCCAGAAAAGTGCGGAAACCGCCAAGATGATGCAGTGCGTCAAGATCACGCTGCTGTCGAACCTGAACGGTTATGCACCGCCGATCGCGGTCGAGTTTGGTCGTAAAACGCTTTACTCAAGCGAGCGTCCATCGTTTGTCGAGCTGGATGAGCACGTACGTGCTGTCCGCAACCCTAACCAACAGACGACAACCGAGGACGCATGAAAAATCAGGCCCATCCTATCGTCGTAGTTAAACGTAAAAAACATAAAGGCCATGGTGGCGGCGGTCATGGCTCGTGGAAAATCGCCTATGCCGACTTTATGACGGCGATGATGGCGTTCTTCCTTGTTATGTGGCTGATCTCCATCTCCAGCCCGAAAGAGTTGATTCAGATTGCGGAGTATTTCCGCACGCCGCTGGCAACAGCGGTCACCGGTGGGCCGCGTATTTCGAATAGCGATAGCCCCATTCCGGGCGGTGGCGATGACTACACACAGCAACAAGGCGAAGTGCAAAAACAGCCGAATATTGATGATTTGAAACGACGCATGGAGCAGTCGCGCCTGAGCAAACTGCGCGGCGATCTGGACCAGTTGATCGAAGCGGATCCGAAGCTGCGCGCCCTGCGCCCGCATCTGAAAATCGATCTCGTACAGGAAGGGCTGCGCATCCAGATTATCGACAGCCAGAACCGGCCGATGTTTAAAACCGGCAGCGCGGAAGTCGAGCCTTACATGCGCGATATTTTACGGGCGATTGCCCCGGTGCTTAACGGCATCCCGAATAAAGTGAGTCTTTCCGGTCATACCGATGATGCCCCGTACGCCAACGGCGACAAAGGGTACAGCAACTGGGAGCTCTCAGCCGATCGTGCAAACTCATCGCGCCGCGAGCTGGTTGCCGGTGGGCTGGATGATGGCAAGGTAATGCGTGTTGTCGGCATGGCCGCCACCATGCGCCTGGTCAACCGCGGACCTGATGAAGCCATCAACCGCCGAATAAGTCTCCTGGTGCTCAACAAACAGGCAGAAGCGGCCATTCTGCATGAGAACGCCGAGAGTCAAAGTGCGCCAATAAGCGCCATTACACAGCCTGAGCCCGCAGAGCCGGCAGCCCCCGCGCCAGCCCCTGCGTCTCCGGTAGCAGTTCCCACATCGCCACAAGCCAATCCGAGGTGATAGCGTGAGCATGGATATTAGTGATTTTTACCAGACATTCTTTGATGAGGCCGACGAACTGTTGGCCGATATGGAACAACATTTATTGGACCTGGTGCCGGAAGCACCCGATTCAGAACAGCTCAACGCCATCTTCCGCGCCGCTCACTCTATTAAGGGTGGTGCGGGAACGTTTGGCTTTACCATTCTGCAGGAAACCACGCACCTGATGGAGAACCTGCTGGATGAGGCACGGCGTGGCGAAATGCAGCTTAACACCGACATTATCAACCTGTTTTTGGAAACCAAAGATATTATGCAAGAACAGCTCGACGCCTATAAAAGCTCGCAAGAGCCGGATGCTGCCAGCTTCGAATATATCTGCAACGCTCTGCGTCAGCTGGCGCTGGAAGCGAAAGGCGAAGCCGCTCCGGCTGCCGGCAGCGCGAAGCTCTCTGTTGTTGAAAGCACCGCGCAGGCTGTCGACGCTGCCCCGGCTGCGGCGAACGACGGCAAATTGCGCGTCGTGCTGTCGCGCCTGAAAGAGAGCGAAGTTGCCCTGCTGGAAGAGGAGCTGGGCAACCTCGGTACGCTGAGCGATGTGGTCAAAGGCAGTAATAGCCTCAGCGCCACCATCGATGGCGGTCTCGGTGAAGATGACATTATTGCGGTGCTCTGCTTTGTTATCGAAGCAGATCAAATTGCTTTTGAGAAAGCCGCTGCGCCAGCCGCCGTTGAAGCCGTCGCCGACGCTGCGCCAGAAGAAGAAACCGAAGCCGCGGTTCCTGCCGTGCAGGCAGCTGCTGCACCGGTACTGAAAGCGGTAGCTAAAGAGCCGCAGCCTGCTGGTCGAGAAAAACCGGCGCGCGCCGCCAGTGAGTCCACCAGTATCCGCGTAGCGGTTGAGAAGGTTGACCAGCTGATTAACCTGGTCGGCGAACTGGTGATCACCCAGTCAATGCTGGCCCAGCGCTCCAACGAGCTGGATCCGGTGACCCATGGCGATCTGATCACCAGCATGAGCCAGCTGCAGCGCAACGCCCGCGATCTGCAGGAATCGGTAATGTCGATTCGTATGATGCCGATGGAGTATGTCTTCAGCCGCTTCCCGCGTCTGGTTCGCGACCTGGCGACCAAGCTGGATAAACAGGTAGAACTGACCCTGCAGGGTAGCTCGACCGAACTCGATAAGAGCCTGATCGAACGTATTATCGATCCGTTAACGCACCTGGTGCGTAACAGCCTCGACCACGGTATCGAAACGCCGGAAAAACGCGTTGAAGCGGGCAAATCGCCGATTGGTAACCTGATCCTCTCCGCAGAGCATCAGGGCGGCAACATCTGCATCGAAGTGACCGATGATGGTGCCGGCCTTAACCGTGACCGTATCCTTGCCAAAGCGCTTTCTCAGGGCATGGCCGTGAGCGAAAGCATGACCGATGAAGAAGTTGGCATGCTGATCTTTGCTCCGGGCTTCTCTACCGCAGAGCAGGTGACGGACGTCTCCGGCCGCGGCGTGGGCATGGACGTGGTGAAACGTAACATCCAGGAGATGGGCGGCCACGTTGAGATCAAATCGAAGCAGGGCACCGGTACCACTATCCGTATCCTGCTGCCGCTGACGCTGGCGATCCTCGACGGCATGTCAGTGAAAGTGAATAACGAAGTCTTTATCCTGCCGCTCAACGCCGTTATGGAGTCGTTGCAGCCGCGCGAAGAAGATCTGCATCCGCTGGCGGGCGGCGAGCGCGTACTGGAAGTACGTGGCGAATACCTGCCGCTGGTTGAGTTGTGGAAAGTGTTTGACGTGGCTGGGGCAAAAACCGAAGCCACGCAGGGAATTGTTGTCATTCTGCAGAGCGCAGGTCGTCGCTATGCGCTGCTGGTCGATCAGCTGATTGGTCAGCACCAGGTGGTGGTGAAAAACCTGGAGAGCAACTATCGCAAAGTGCCGGGGATTTCTGCCGCCACCATCCTTGGTGATGGTAGCGTCGCGCTGATTGTGGACGTCTCAGCGCTGCAGGGATTGAATCGTGAACATCGTATGGCGCACACAGCCGCCTGATTTAGTTAAGAAGGTATAAAACATGACCGGTATGAGTAATGTAGCAAAACTGGCGGGCGAGCCATCAGGTCAGGAGTTCCTGGTCTTCACTTTGGGCGATGAAGAGTACGGCATCGATATTCTCAAAGTGCAGGAAATTCGTGGCTATGATCAGGTTACCCGCATCGCCAACACCCCTGATTTCATCAAGGGCGTCACCAACCTGCGCGGCGTGATCGTGCCCATCGTCGACCTGCGCGTGAAGTTCAGCCAGGGCGAAGTGGAATATAACGAAAACACCGTGGTGATCGTGCTGAATCTTGGTCAGCGTGTGGTCGGTATCGTGGTTGACGGCGTTTCCGACGTACTGTCACTCGCCTCTGACCAGATCCGCCCGGCACCGGAATTCGCCGTGACCCTGTCGACTGAATACCTGACCGGCCTCGGCGCGCTGGGCGACCGTATGCTGATCCTGGTAAACATCGAAAAACTGCTCAACAGCGACGAAATGGCGCTGCTGGACATCGCGGCAACCCACGTCGCGTAACGCATCAGGCGGGTGAAGCCCTTCACCCGCCCGTTTTTCCCTCTGCCTTTCCCGCTTCAGTTACCCTTAAGTGACTATTCAACCTCCCTAACTGCATGATTTTGCGGTGATATCATATATGGTGATATTTATCACAAATTCAGACATATATTTGTTACATTTTCAGTGCTTTCACCCCGGTTTCGCCATTAACCCTCTGATGCAATTCATTAAAAATGCTTACCTGTCCGTTACATTTTATCGCCCGGATAAAGTGGTTGGTTTTCAGCGCCTCATCTAAATTTCAGTTAAACCTCTTTTTTCGACTGATTTTATTGACTCTTTTCCGGCCGTCCCATTGATTGGGCAATGCGGCGCGCGCGGGAACGCTGGAGATGACATATGAACAGAAAACTTCTTTGTGTACTGGCTGGCGGCGCGTTAATGGTGGCCGGACAAAGTGCCTGGGCGGTCACCAGTAGCGGGACGATTGGCGCAACCCTGACCCTCACGAATGGGTGTCTGATTAACGGCTCGCCGAGCCAGAACGGTATCAACTTCGGTACCCTCGATTTTGGTACCCACCCGGCAACCTTCTCCCAGCTCACTACGCAGCTGACCGGCGCCAACGGCGGCAACAGCTTCACGGTGCAGTGCACCACCACCGACTACACCGTGCAGGTTACAGGCAACACCAACTCCACCGCGCCGGGTAACGTCGTCGGTACACCGGGCACACCGGCCCGTTATCTGGTCAATACTGCCGACACCACGCGTGGCGTGGCATACAGCCTCTACAGCGATAGCGGCTTCAGTAACGTTATCGCCAACAACACCAATATTCCTCGCGCCTCAACTTCCGGCGGCGTTGATAACTACACCCTTTATGGCCGTATCACCGGCGGCGGCAACAGCGTCACCGTGGTGCCGGGCACCTACACTGACGTGATTAACGTGAGCGTCACGTACTAGTCCTCCGCCAATGAAAAGGGAGAGCGTGCGCGCCGTCCGGCAGGGTGGCCGGACAGTGCTGCGCGCATTATCAGGAGGAGTGGTGCTGGGCATGCTGGCGCAACCGGCTGCACTGGCGGTCACGACGCAAACCTTTACCGTCGGCGCAACGATTACGCCTGGTTGCGCCGTGGTCACCGGCAGCGGCGCGGCGCTCGGCACGCTCAATTTTGGCACCCGCTCGGGCGTGGAAAAGGGGCAGGTGACCAGCGCCTTTGTCCCCAATGCCTCCCTTTCACTCGGTTGCACGCCCGGCGTGGCGCTCAGCATGAGTATCAGCGGCGGCAACTACTATTCGACGGTGCGCAATATGCAGCGCAGCGGCGGCGTAGAACGGGTTCCGTACCGCCTCTACACCAGCAGCACGCTGGCACCCAATACGGAAATCGGCGTCAACCAGCCGGTTCCGGTCACCATCACCGATAGCAATAATATTTTGCTCGCCATCTTTGGCGCAGCGCAGCTCACCGGCTTCAGCCCGGCGGGAACCTACAGCGATCAACTCACCGTGACGTTGTCATGGTGATAAGGGAGAGGGAATGAATGTCAACCTGGGCCGCCGCGCGGCAGGATGTATGCTGGCGGGGGCGTTGACCCTTGCAGCGGGAAACGCGCAGGCAGCGGCCACCATTCTGATCTGGCCGATCGATCCCTGGCTGGATGCAACCACCAACGCCACCGAGTTGTGGATCCAGAATCAGGGCGAAACCCCAACCACTATGCAGGTGCGTATTGTCCGCTGGACGCAAGATGGCGGGCTTGAGCGTTACCAGCAGCAGGGCGATGTGGTTGCCAGCCCACCGATTGTGCAGATAGCACCCGAAAGCAAGCAACTGATTCGCCTGATTAAGCAGGCAGCGATCCCGGCCGGCAAAGAGCAGGCTTACCGCATCATTGTCGATGAGATCCCGCAGCCGGACGATCCGAACAAACCGAAGATTGGCCTCAAGCTCCAGATGCGCTACTCGATCCCGCTGTTTGTCTATGGGCAGGGCGTTAAAACGGAAGCCGAAGGGGCGCACCACGCCTTTGTACAACCGGCAAAATTACATTGGCGCGTGGTGCGTGAAGACGGCCAGGCGCAACTGGAAGTGCGCAATGATGATGATATCCACGTGCGGCTGAGCAAAGTGCGCGTGCGCCAGGGTGGGCAGATGCGGCTGGTCGCCGACGGGCTGTTAGGGTATGTGTTGCCGCACAGTGCCCGGCGCTGGCCTCTGCCTGCCGGGGTGAGCAATCCATCGGCGCTGGAGGCATCGATTAACGCACGGGATGAGCAATGGCAGTCGTCAGCAGGAAACTGATTATTGCAGCCGCAATAATGTTACCCGGCGCAGCCGCCTGGGGGCAGCCGGGAGATGATGGTTTACCGCCGCCGCCGGATGCGCAGAGCATCAACCAGCAGGCGGAGTTTCACCTCGCGCTGGTGATCAACTATTACGATACCCGGCAGGTGGTGCCGGTGACGCGGCGGCTCAACGATTTTTTTCTTAAGCGTGCCGATCTGCTCCACGCCGGGCTGCCGCCGGATCATCTACCCGAGGGCGAGGTCAATGTTTCTGCGCTGCCCAACGTGCGCGTGGAGTATGACAGCGCCGGGCAGCGCCTGCTGCTGTTTGTTCCGCAGGCGTGGGTTCCGGCACGCTATACCTCCTTCAATGAGGGCGGTCGGCGCAGCGAGCCAAAATATGGCCGCGGCGCGGTGTTCAACTACGACCTCTATACCAGCACCACCGAACACATTGGCAGCCAGGCCGCGTTATGGAATGAGTTTCGCTTCTTTAGCGGAAATGCGGTCTTCTCCTCCACCGGCGCGCTGCGCCAGACGCTCAGCGGTTCGCTGCGTCAGCGGGAGGGCTACATGCGCTATGACACTTCGCTGATGTTTAATAACGAAGAGGATGCCACGCAGTGGGAAGTGGGGGATGTGATCTCGGAAGCCCTCAGCTGGAGCAGCAGCGTGCGCGTCGGCGGTATTCGTTACGGCCGCGACTTCACATTACGCCCCGATCTCGTCACCTGGCCGCTGCCCTCTTTCTCCGGCGAAGCAGCGGTGCCCACCTCGGTTGACCTGTTTATTAACGGCTATCGCGCCGGTAACCGGCAGCTACAGCCGGGGCCGTTTACCCTGACCAACATGCCCTATATCAACGGCGCGGGCGATGCGGTACTGGTCACTACCGATGCCCTCGGGCGGCGCGTCAGCACCACGCTGCCGTTTTATGTCGCCAGCGAGCTGTTAAAGCCGGGGCTGAGCGATGGGGCGATCACCATCGGTTCGTTACGGCGCAACTACGGGATTGAAAATTTTGATTACGGCCCGCTGGTGGGCAGCGGCTCATACCGTTATGGCGTCACGGACTGGTTAACGCTGGAGGGGCACGCCGAAGGAGCGCAATCGCTGACGCTCGGCGGCGCAGGCGCGGTGGTCCGGCTGGGCCGCCTCGGCGTGGTGAACGGCGCCTGGACCGAGAGCCGGATGTTCGGCGATGCGGGCAACCAGCTCAACTGGGGTTATCAATACAACACCAGCCTGTTTAGCATCAACACTCAGCACAGCCGCCGCAACCGCGAGTTTGGCAACCTGGCGCTCTACGATCAGCGCGCCAGCTACGACGATATGCGCCAGAACGGGCGCTGGCCCATCGCCAGCTACAGCCGCAATACCGACCAGTACTCGCTCTCTTTCAATATGGGCGACTTTGGCAACATTGGTGCGGCGTGGATCGGTGTGCGCAGTTTCGACAATCAAAAAACCGAGCTGCTGAACCTCTCCTGGAGCCGCAATCTGTGGGGCTCCAGCAGCATGAACCTTGCCGCCAGCCGCGATAACCAGCGGGGCGACTGGACCTTTGGCCTCTCGGTGCAGATCCCGATTGGCGAGCGTGACAGCGCCGCCTTCAGTATGGAGAGAACCCCGGATGCTGGTTCGACGCAGCGCGTGAACTACAGCCATGCAATGCCCACCGACGGCGGCCTGAGCTGGAATATGTCGCTGGCGCACCAGTCGCAGGCGCGAAGCTACCAGCAGGGCACGCTGGGCTGGCGCAATAACAATGTCGAATTGCAGGGCGGTGGCTATGGCGAACGCGGCAAGATGACCTGGTGGGGGGAAACGATTGGTGCCGTCGTGCTGATGGATGGTCAGCTGTTTGCCGCTAACCGCATCAACGATGCCTTCGCGGTGATCAGCACCGGCGGCAATGCTGGCGTACCGGTCAATTATGAAAACCAGCCGGTGGGCGTAACGGATAAGAATGGCTACCTGCTGGTGAGCGGCGTGTCGGCCTACTATCCGGCGAGTTACAGCATTAACACCCTGAACCTGCCTGCCGATACCCAGCTTAAGAATACGGAGCGCAAAGTCGCGCTACGCCGCCAGAGCGGTTACCTGATTGAGTTCCCGATGGTGCAGGAGCGCGTCGCCAGCGTCATCCTCCATGATGAGCAGGGGCTGGCAATCCCGGTTGGCAGCCAGGTGGAGCGCCGCGGTAAAGCGCCTGCGGTGGTGGGGTATGACGGTATCGCCTGGCTGGAGAATCTTGAAAACATCAACCCGCTCATTGTCCGCCTGCCGGAAGGGGGAGAGTGTAAAACCGAGTTCACTCTTAGCGCCAACCCCGAACATAAATTGCAGACCTACGGGCCGCTTACCTGTCAGAGGAATCCATAATGCGTCGGCTACTTTTCCTGTTTCTGCTGCTCTGTGCGGCCCCGGCCTGGTCGGCCTGTACAGTCAGCACCGTTAATGCCGCGTTCGGCACCGTCACCTCCTTTGTCCTTAATGCCGGGGCGCAAACCACCACCGGCAGATTAGTGGTGCGCTGTGATGCGGTACTCAACCTGCTGACCAACGACTCCATCACCTTAACGCTGACGGGAGCAACGGTGACGGCAACCAACCGGGCAGCAATGAAGCGCAGTGATAACGCCGCTATCACCGATACCATTCCGGTGCGGCTCTGCGGCCAGGCCAACTGCGCCAACAACAGTGAAATAAACATTGGTGGCAACAGCTACACCTGGAGCGGTGCGGCGCTGCTTGAATTGCTCGGCTCGCGCACCTATACCTTACCGCTCTACTTTATGACGGTGCCGGGGCAAAATGTCAGCGCCGGGCCTTACCAGGTGACGCTTAACTTTAGTGTCGCCTACGATGTCTGTTCCAACGGCGTGCTTGGCATCTGTTTCTCTTCGCAGAAAGGCACGGCGATCACCAGCCTGCTATTAACCGGCACCATCACCAATGATTGCACCACCATCAGCGCGCCGAATGTTAACTTTGGCAGCGCGCCGCTGGTGCGAAATTTCCCCACTGTTTCGCAATCTGTCTCCATTACTTGCACTAAAGGGAGCAGTTACACTGTCGGCATTAATAACGGTCTCTACGCCAACGGCAGCGTGCGTAATATGGCGAGCGGCACCAATCGTCTCAGTTATGAGATTTACAAAGCCGGCACCACCAGCCGCTGGGGCAGTATCGGGGCGGAGCGCTGGGCCAGCAGTGCCTCTTCGCAGATGAGTGCCGATGGCCTGCTGCGCACCTATAACTACACCGCACGGGTGCTGACAACGCAGACGACGCCGCCTGGCGGAACCTACAGCGATACCTTGACGGTGGATATTGTGTTTTAAGCGCAAATTTATTTCCTTTTCGCAAATGTAAAGTTCCCAGGCCGGATGCCGATAACACCGTTAATAACTCATCAATAAGGTGTTTGTTGCATGTTGAACCGTATCCGCGTCGTTACTCTGCTTATGAGTGTGCTGGTGGTCTTTGCCCTGCTTCAGCTCGTCTCTGGCGGACTCTTTTTTTCGTCGCTTAAGCAGAACCAGCAAAGTTTTGCGGTCTCCAACGATCTGCGTATGCAACAAACAGAACTGGGCAAAGCCTGGGAGCTGATGCTGCAAACGCGTATCAACCTGAGCCGCTCCTCCGCGCGCATGTTGCTCGACCCGAACAACCAGCAGAGCAGTGCCAAAACCGATCTGCTTAACAGCGCGAAAGCATCGCTGGCCGATGCTGCCAAACATTACGACGCCTTCCGCCAACTGCCGACCATGCCGGAGATGGATAGTGCGCGCCAGGCCCTTGATGAGAAATACCAGACTTACCACGCCGCCCTGAGCGAGCTGGTGCAGTTCCTCGAAAGCGGCAATATGAACAGCTTCCTCGCGCAGCCGACCCAGGGGATGCAAAACGCCCTCGGCGCGGCGATGAGCAACTATGCCACCCTGAGCGACAGCCTCTACCGCAATGCCTGGGAGCAGAGCGTCAGCGACTACACCTTCGCCAAATGGCAGATGGCGATCCTCGCCCTGGCGCTGGTGATTGTGCTGGCCGGCGTCTGGTATGGCATCCGCCGTATTCTGCTCTCGCCGCTCTCCTCGGTGATTGCCCATATCCGTGAAATCGCAGGCGGTAATCTTGCCCATACGCTGCGCATTGATGGCCGCAGCGAAATGACCGAGCTGGCGCAGAGCGTTGACCATATGCAGACCGCGCTGATCGACACCGTGACTAACGTGCGTCAGGGGTCGGATGCGATCTACTCCGGCACCAGCGAAATCGCCGCCGGGAATAACGATCTCTCCTCGCGTACCGAAGAGCAGGCCTCTGCGCTGGAGCAAACCGCTGCCAGCATGGAAGAGCTGACCGCAACGGTGAAACAGAACGCCGAAAACGCCCGTCAGGCTTCGCTGCTGGCGCAGAGCGCCTCTGAAACCGCCGAGCGCGGCGGCAAAGTGGTCGATGGCGTGGTGAAAACCATGCATGAGATCGCCAACAGTTCGCAGAAAATTGCCGACATTATTAGCGTTATCGACGGCATTGCGTTCCAGACCAACATCCTCGCCCTTAACGCGGCGGTGGAGGCAGCGCGTGCCGGTGAGCAGGGTCGCGGCTTTGCGGTAGTGGCTGGCGAAGTGCGCAATCTGGCGAGCCGAAGTGCGAACGCTGCCAAAGAGATTAAATCTTTAATTGAAGATTCTGTCTCCCGTGTCGATACCGGTTCTGTACTGGTTGGAAGTGCAGGGGAGACGATGCTCGATATCGTCAACGCGGTAACGCGCGTCAACGACATCATGGGCGAGATTGCTTCCGCCTCTGATGAGCAGAGCCGCGGTATCGATCAGGTGGCGCTGGCTGTCTCCGAGATGGACCGCGTCACCCAGCAGAACGCCTCGCTGGTGCAGCAGTCCGCTGCCGCGGCGGCGGCGCTGGAGGAGCAGGCAAGCCGACTGACGCAAGCCGTTTCCGCCTTCCGCCTGACCGCGACAGTGGGTAAAGCGCAGGCCGCACGGCAACCGGCGATGAGCGCGACGCTTACTCCGGCACGCAGTCGGGCGGTTGCCGCCGGGAAAGAAGAGAACTGGGAAACGTTTTAAGCAGGGTTGCAACGCCGGGTGGTCACGACCGGTATCAGAATAAAGATGAAAAATATGTCACACCACAAAAGTGGCACCGCCAAAAGCCGTGCTCGTTGCATCCTGAACTGAGTTGAGAAGGCGCTATGACAACATCTATCCCTAACGGGCAAACGTCATCAATATTGCAGCAGATGACCCAGCGCCTGGCGCTCTCCGATGCGCATTTCCGTCGGATATGCCAATTAATTTACCAGCGCGCCGGGATCGTTCTTGCCGATCATAAACGCGACATGGTCTACAACCGCCTCGTTCGCCGCTTGCGCACGCTGGGGTTAGATGATTTTGGCCGCTATCTGAGCATGCTGGAAGCGAACCAGAACAGCGCCGAGTGGCAAGCGTTTATCAACTCGCTGACCACCAACCTCACGGCATTTTTCCGCGAAGCGCACCACTTTCCGGTGCTGGCTGAGCATGCGCGTAAGCGCACAGGGGAGTATCGCATCTGGAGCGCGGCGGCCTCAACCGGGGAAGAGCCCTACTCGCTGGCGATCACTCTCGCCGATGCGCTGGGCATGGCGCCTGGCCGCTTCAAAGTCTTTGCCAGCGATATCGATACCGAAGTGCTGGAGAAAGCACGCAGTGGCATCTACCGGCTTGATGAGTTGAAAACGCTCTCGCCGCAGCAGATGCAGCGCTACTTTATGCGTGGTACCGGGCCGCACGCGGGCTTGGTGCGCGTACGCCAGGAGCTGGCGAACTATGTTGAGTTCACCACCCTCAACCTGCTGGATAAGCAGTACAACGTTCCGGGACCGTTTGACGCGATCTTCTGCCGTAACGTGATGATTTATTTTGATAAAACGACGCAACAGGACATTCTGCATCGTTTCGCTCCGCTGCTTAAACCGGACGGATTACTGTTTGCCGGGCATTCGGAGAATTTCAGCAACCTCGTGCGCGAGTTTAGCCTGCGTGGGCAAACAGTTTATGCGCTGAGTAAGGATAAAGCATGAGTAAAATCAGGGTGTTGTCCGTCGATGATTCCGCATTGATGCGGCAAATCATGACCGAAATTATCAATAGCCACAGCGATATGGAGATGGTGGCAACCGCGCCGGATCCGTTAGTGGCGAGGGATTTGATTAAGAAATTCAATCCGGATGTCTTAACCCTGGACGTGGAAATGCCGCGCATGGATGGGCTGGATTTTCTTGAAAAACTGATGCGTCTGCGTCCGATGCCGGTGGTGATGGTCTCCTCACTGACCGGTAAAGGCTCAGAAGTGACGCTGCGCGCGCTGGAACTGGGAGCGATTGATTTCGTTACCAAACCGCAAATCGGCATTCGCGAAGGCATGCTGGCCTACAGCGAAATGATCGCTGAGAAAGTACGCACCGCATCGCGCGCCCGTATCGCGGCGCACAAACCGATGCCAGCACCGGTAACGTTAAAAGCCGGTCCGCTGCTTAGCTCGGAAAAATTGTTGGTGATTGGCGCGTCAACGGGCGGAACAGAGGCAATTCGCCATGTACTCCAGCCATTGCCGCTCTCAAGTCCCGGTATTCTGATTACGCAGCACATGCCGCCGGGCTTTACCCGCTCGTTTGCTGAACGCCTGAATAAGCTCTGTCAGATCAGCGTGAAAGAGGCAGAAGACGGCGAACGTGTATTACCAGGGCACGCGTACATTGCGCCTGGTGATAAGCATATGGAGCTGGCCCGTAGCGGTGCCAACTACCAGATTAAAATTCACGATGGCCCGCCGGTAAACCGGCACCGGCCATCGGTTGATGTGTTGTTTCATTCGGTGGCGAAACATGCGGGGCGCAACGCCGTGGGAGTTATTCTCACAGGCATGGGCAACGATGGTGCCGCCGGGATGTTAGCGATGCACCAGGCGGGCGCCTGGACCATTGCACAGAACGAAGCAAGTTGTGTGGTGTTCGGCATGCCGCGTGAGGCCATCAATATGGGTGGCGTCAGCGAAGTGGTCGATCTTAGCCAGGTAAGCCAGCAGATGCTGGCGAAAATCAGTGCCGGACAGGCAATACGTATTTAACGAGGAGTGAAGTTATATGGCGGACAAAGAGCTCAGATTTCTGGTTGTGGACGACTTTTCCACTATGCGTCGAATTGTGCGCAACCTGTTAAAAGAGCTGGGATTCAACAACGTCGAAGAAGCTGAAGACGGCGTTGATGCGCTCAATAAACTCCAGGCCGGTGGTTTTGGTTTCGTCATCTCTGACTGGAACATGCCAAACATGGACGGTCTGGAACTGCTTAAAACCATTCGTGCAGACAGCAACATGGCCTCTATGCCGGTGCTGATGGTCACGGCCGAAGCGAAAAAAGAGAACATCATTGCTGCAGCGCAGGCGGGTGCAAGCGGCTATGTGGTGAAACCATTCACGGCGGCAACCCTCGAAGAGAAGCTTGGCAAGATCTTCGAGAAACTTGGCATGTGAGGACTGGACAAATGATGCAACCTTCAATTAAACCCACGGAAGAGCATTCACCCAGCGAGATCATTGCCCGCATTGGTAGCCTGACGCGCATGCTGCGCGACAGCCTGCGCGAACTGGGTCTTGACCAGGCGATTGCTGAAGCAGCGGAAGCAATTCCGGATGCCCGTGACCGTCTCGACTATGTGGTGCAGATGACCGCCCAGGCGGCAGAGCGCGCGCTGAACAGCGTTGAAGCCTCACAGCCGCACCAGGATGAGATGGAAAAAGGCTCGAAAGCGCTGACCAAACGCTGGGATGAGTGGTTTGAAAACCCGATCGAGCTGACCGATGCCCGTGAACTGGTTACCGACACGCGTCAGTTCCTCGCGGAAGTGCCGGGTCACACCAGCTTTACCAATGCCCAACTGCTCGACATCATGATGGCGCAGGATTTCCAGGATCTGACCGGTCAGGTTATCAAGCGCATGATGGATGTTATCCAGGAGATTGAGCGCCAGCTGTTGATGGTGCTGCTGGAGAACATGCCGGAGCAGTCCGCGCGTCCGAAACGTGAAAACGACAGCCTGCTCAATGGCCCACAACTCGACGTGACCAAAGCGGGTGTTGTGGCAAGCCAGGATCAGGTGGACGATCTGCTGGATAGCCTCGGCTTCTGATTTCGCATCAGACGTGGCGTTAAAAGCGGGAAGGGGAGAGCCTTCCCGCTGTTTCAAAAACAGACGTACTCATCCCCCCTTTACGTGGCCTGCGCGTGAATCATTCCTGCCCAAAAGGCGAAAACCCCCTCTTTTTATGCCTTACTCCGCCCATTAGACCCGCTTGACTCTGGCAATATGACGTCACACCTGTAACCCCGGACGTTGAACGTGGCCTCTGAAGATAACGACGACAAAACAGAATCGCCCACCGCGCAACGGTTGCAAAAAGCGCGTGAAGAGGGGCAGATCCCGCGATCCAAAGAGCTGACCTCGGTGCTCATTATGCTGGTCGGCGTCTGCATCCTCTGGTTTGGCGGCGCGTCGTTTGGTCAACGTCTCACCATGGTGCTCTCTTCCGGGTTACGTTTCGATCACAAGATTATTAGCGACCAGAACCTGATCCTCGGCCAAATCATCATCATGCTGAAGACGGCGCTGATCGGCATGCTGCCGCTGCTGGTCGGCGTGGTGATTATCGCGCTGGTGGCACCGGTAATGCTGGGTGGGCTGGTGTTCAGCACCAAAACGCTGGCGTTTAAGTTCTCCAAACTTAACCCGATTAGTGGCATTGGACGTCTCTTCTCTGCCCAGGTCGGCGCAGAGCTGGTTAAAGCGTTGATGAAAGCCCTGCTGATGGGCGGTGTTGCTGGCCTGTTTCTCTGGCATCACTGGCCTGACATGATGCGCCTGATGAGCGAATCGCCGCTGACGGCGATGGCCAGCGCCATGAACCTTGCCGGGCTCTGCGCGCTGCTGGTTTCGCTGAGCATCATCCCGATGGTTGGCTTCGACGTTTTCTGGCAGATCTACAGCCACCTGAAAAAATTGCGCATGTCACGCCAGGATATTCGCGACGAATTTAAACAGAGCGAAGGCGACCCTCATGTGAAGGGGCGTATTCGCCAGATGCAGCGCTCCGCCGCCCGCCGTCGCATGATGGCGGACGTGCCGAAAGCGGATGTGATTGTCACTAACCCGACGCACTACTCCGTGGCGCTGCAGTATGACGAGAACAAAATGAGCGCGCCGAAAGTGGTCGCCAAAGGCGCGGGTGCCGTGGCGCTGCGTATTCGTGAGCTGGGCACTGAAAACCGCGTGCCGATCCTTGAAGCACCGCCGCTGGCGCGTGCGCTCTATCGTCACGCTGAAATTGGTCAGCAAATCCCGGGCCAGCTCTATGCGGCAGTTGCCGAAGTGCTGGCGTGGGTATGGCAGTTGAAACGCTGGCGTCTGTCCGGCGGACAACGACCTGTTAAACCTGAGAATCTCCCGGTGCCAGAGGCGCTGGACTTTTTGAAAGAGAAGGACACTGATGGCTAATCTGGTGGCAATACTGCGTCTGCCGAACAATTGGAAATCGACCCAGTGGCAAGTGCTCGCCGGGCCGGTGCTCATATTGCTTATTTTGTCGATGATGGTGCTGCCGTTGCCGGCGTTTGTCCTCGACCTGCTGTTTACCTTTAACATTGCGCTGTCGATCATGGTGCTGCTGGTGGCAATGTTCACCCAGCGCACGCTCGAATTCGCCGCGTTCCCGACCATTCTGCTGTTCACCACGCTGTTGCGTCTGGCACTGAACGTCGCCTCCACCCGTATCATCCTGATGGAAGGGCATACCGGCGGCGCGGCGGCAGGTCGCGTGGTGGAAGCGTTTGGACACTTCCTCGTTGGCGGTAACTTCGCCATCGGTATCGTGGTCTTTATCATCCTCGTGATCATCAACTTTATGGTTATCACCAAGGGTGCGGGGCGTATCGCTGAAGTAGGTGCGCGTTTCGTACTGGACGGGATGCCGGGTAAACAGATGGCGATCGACGCCGACCTTAACGCCGGGATTATCGGCGAAGAAGAGGCCAAGCGTCGTCGTAGCGAAGTGACCCAGGAGGCGGATTTCTACGGCTCCATGGACGGTGCGAGTAAATTCGTGCGTGGTGATGCCGTCGCCGGGATTTTGATCATGGTGATCAACGTCATCGGCGGCCTGATGGTCGGTGTGATCCAGCATGGTATGTCGATGGGCGATGCGGGCTCAACCTACACCTTGCTGACCATCGGTGATGGCCTGGTTGCGCAGATCCCGGCACTGGTGATCTCTACCGCTGCGGGCGTTATCGTGACCCGCGTCAGCACCGATCAGGACGTTGGCCAGCAGATGGTGGGCCAGCTCTTCAGCAACCCGCGCGTCATGATGCTGAGCGCCGGCGTACTCGGTCTGCTCGGCATGGTGCCGGGCATGCCAAACTTTGTCTTCCTTCTCTTTACCGCCGCGCTGCTGGGGCTTGCCTGGTGGCTGCGTGGCAAAGAGGAGAAAGCGCCGCTGGACGCCGCGCCGGTGAAATTGCCAGAGAATACCCAGGCGGTGGAAGCCACCTGGAGCGATGTGCAGCTGGAAGATAACCTCGGGATGGAAGTGGGCTACCGCCTGATCCCGATGGTCGATTTCCAGCAGGATGGCGAACTGCTTGGGCGTATTCGCAGTATTCGTAAGAAATTTGCGCAGGATATGGGCTTCCTGCCGCCGGTGGTGCATATCCGCGACAATATGGATCTGCCGCCTGCGCGCTACCGTATTTTGATGAAAGGCGTAGAAATTGGCAGCGGCGAAGCCTATCCGGGGCGCTGGCTGGCGATTAACCCTGGCACGGCGGCAGGCTCGCTGCCGGGCGAAGCGACCGTCGATCCGGCCTTTGGCCTCGCGGCAATCTGGATTGAGAGCGCCCTGAAAGAGCAGGCGCAGATCCAGGGCTTTACCGTCGTGGAAGCGAGTACAGTGGTCGCGACCCACCTTAACCACCTGATTGGGCAGTACGCGCCTGAGCTGTTTGGCCGTCAGGAAGCGCAGCAGCTGCTTGATCGCGTCAGCCAGGAGATGCCGAAGCTGACTGAAGATCTGGTCCCGGGCGTGGTGACGCTGACGACGCTGCATAAAGTGCTGCAAAACCTGCTGGCAGAGCGCGTGCCGATCCGTGATATGCGCACCATTCTGGAAACGCTGGCCGAGCATGCACCGCTGCAAAACGATCCGCACGAACTCACCGCCGTGGTGCGTGTGGCACTGGGCCGCGCCATTACCCAGCAGTGGTTCCCAGGCACTGGTGAAGTGCAGGTGATTGGTCTCGATACCCCGCTGGAGCGCCTGTTGTTACAAGCCCTGCAGGGCGGTGGCGGCCTCGAGCCGGGTCTGGCGGATCGTCTGCTGGAGCAGACTCAGGAAGCGCTCTCCCGCCAGGAGATGCTCGGCGCGCCGCCGGTGCTGCTGGTCAACCATGCTCTGCGCCCGCTGCTGGCCCGCTTCCTGCGCCGCAGCCTGCCCCAGCTGGTGGTGCTGTCGAATATGGAGATGTCCGACAACCGCAGCATTCGCATGACCGCGACCATCGGAGGCAAATAATGCGCAAACTCGCTTTACTGCTTTTCACACTGCCGATGCTGGCGCACGCCATGGGTGAGGGAACCTGGCAGGCGAGCAGTATCGGCATCACGCTCGCCAACCGTGGCGTGGTTGCCTCCTCATCGCAGCTCGGCCCCACCGAGCCGGTTAGCGGGCTGATGACCGATGTCTCCTGGCGTTACGAGCTGAATGGCCCGACGCCTGCTGGTCTGATTGTGCGCCTCTGTTCACAGGCGCGCTGCGTTGCGCTGGATGGGCAGAGTGGCACTACCCGCGCGTTTAATGGTGTCCCGGCGCTTGAGCCGCTGCGCTATGTCTGGGAAGTGCCGGGCGGCGGGCGCTTATGGCCAGCGCTGACGGTGCGCAGCAACCAGGTTATCGTCAACTATCGCCGCCCTCCGGCGCAGCCCTGAGCTGTAAACTCAATCAGTTAGCTCAATTTTCTACCGACAATCCCGCCGTTCGCGCGGGATTTTGCTATCTGCCCCGCAATTTTGACCTCTCCTTTTGATGCAAAAGAAACGCTGTTTTATAAATCAGTGAAGCGAGTATTGGCACTCTTTGCATTTTTGCCAGATGGCGCATGTTGATGGCAGAAACAGAAAGGTTTCCCCTTGCGCATCCCCTTACTTTAGCCGTGTAAGAAATTCCTTTGACTCAGCCGGATCGTCAAAGGTCCCCCAAAATGAACAGGGTTGACGGCAATGAAAACACAAAAAATTGGACTGGCTAATTACCTTGCCTACGGGTCGGGCGATTTTCTGGGTGCAGGTACGACGGCGCTTACCGCCGCATGGTTACTCTACTTCTACACCACCTTTTGCGGCCTGACGCCGATTGAAGCGACCTTTATCTTCGCCGCCGCAAGGGTGCTGGATGCGGTGGTCAGCCCGCTGATGGGCTTCCTCACCGATAACTTTGGCTCGACGCGCTTAGGCAAGCGCTTTGGTCGGCGTAAATTCTTTATTCTGCTCGGTATTCCCTGCGTATTTAGCTACTCAATCATGTGGGTAGGGGATATGAGCTTCTGGTATTACCTGCTTACCTATCTGTTGTTTGACGTGGTCTACACCATGATCCTGGTGCCGTATGAGACGCTGGTGCCGGAGATGACCGATGATTTTAAACAGAAAACCAAATTCTCCGGTGCGCGCATCTCTATGGCGCAAATGTCGGCGATCCTCGCCTCGTTCCTGCCTGGCGTGCTGCTGACGCACTTTGGTAAAGACAACGCCGTCTCCTTCTTCTATGCCAGCCTGGTCTTCTCGGTGCTGTGCGCCATTATGCTGACCTTTGTCTGGATCTTTACCTGGGAGCGCCCGCGTGAAGAGTGGACAGAAGCGGCGCTGCGTGCTGAAGAGGAGAAGAAGAGTTTGACGCTCGGGCAGAGCCTGCGCCGGCTGGTGGTGGAACTGAGCTCGACGCTGCGCATTAAGATTTTTCGCCAGCATCTTGGCATGTATCTCGGCGGCTATATCGCCCAGGATGTGTTTAACGCCGTCTTCACCTACTACGTGGTGTTTGTGCTGATGCAGGAGGCGTCATTAGCCTCGAACCTGCTCGGTACGATGGCGATTTTCCAGTTCATTGCGGTGATCGCCATGATCCCGCTCTGCATCCGCTTCGGACCGGCTCCCTCCTACCGCATGGTGGTGGTGCTGTTTGGCCTCAGTGCCGTCTCCTATGCGGTGCTCTATTACGCCGGCTTAAGCGATGTCTACTCGCTGCTACTGCTGATCTCTGCCGTGGCGGGTCTGGGACGCGGGGGCATCAACTATGTGCCATGGAATACCTACACCTATATTGCCGATATTGATGAAGTCGTGACCGGCCAGCGCCGCGAGGGGATCTTCGCCGGGATCATGACCCTGACCCGTAAAGCCTCGCAGGCGGGGGCAGTGATGCTGGTGGGCATTGTGATGCAGGCCTCCGGTTTTGTCTCCGGGCAGAAAACCCAGTTGCCGGAAGTGAGCCACACCATTTTGATGGTTATGTGTTTCGGCACTGTCGCCGTGCTCTGCTGCGGTTTCCTCGTCTCCCTGCGCTTTAAGCTCAACCTGAAAACCCACAGCGTGCTGCGTGCAGAGACGGCAAAAATGCGCCAGAACGGCCGCGCAATGCCGGAGAACATCACGCCAGAGGCGCGTGAAACGGTCGAGATGCTGGCGGGGATGCCGTATGAATCCCTGTGGGGCAATAACAACATTGGTTTTCTGAATCGCAATAAACCGGCTGCGCCCACGCTGGAAGAGGCGCATCTGAAATCGACTTATAACTGAGGTTAATACTATGAAGGTTTGGCCTGTCAAACAGAGCCCGTTACTGCGTCAGCCAGAGCGTTTTATCGCCCGTGATGAACTGAAAGCGTTGATCCGCAAGGTGACGCACAATCTCGTCAACATTCACGATGATAGCGGCGAATTTTTACTCCGTCTCGACGATGGTCGTGTGATTGACACTAAAGGCTGGGCCGGATGGGAGTGGACGCACGGCGTCGGGCTGTATGGGATGTATCAGTATTATCGCCAGACCGGCGATGAAGATATTCTTGGCGTGATTGATAGCTGGTTTGCCGATCGCTTTGCCGAGGGGGCAACCACCAAAAACGTCAATACCATGGCGCCGTTCCTGACGCTGGCGTACCGCTATGAAGAGACGCGCAACCCGGCGTTTCTACCCTGGCTGGAGAGTTGGGCAGAGTGGGCGATGAGTGAGATGCCGCGCACCGATCACGGCGGCATGCAGCACATCACGCTGGCGGAAGAGAACCACCAGCAGATGTGGGACGACACTCTGATGATGACGGTGCTGCCGCTGGCGAAGATCGGCAAATTGCTCAACAAACCGGAGTATGTGGAAGAGGCGGTCTATCAGTTCCTGCTGCATGTGCAGAATCTGATGGATCGCGAAACGGGGCTGTGGTTCCACGGCTGGAACTACGAGGGGATGCACAACTTCGCAAAAGCGCGCTGGGCGCGTGGCAACAGCTGGCTGACAATCGTCATCCCTGATTTTCTCGAGCTGGTGGATCTGCCGGAAAACAACGCCGTGCGCCGTTATCTGGTGCAGGTGCTGAATGCGCAGATAGCGGCGCTGGCAAAATGTCAGCATCAGAGCGGGCTGTGGCATACGCTGCTGGACGATCCCGACTCCTATCTGGAAGCCTCCGCCACCGCCGGGATTGCCTATGGCATGCTGAAGGCGTTGCGCAAGCGTTATATCAGCACCGATTACGCGCCGGTCGCCGAGCGGGCGGTGAAGGCGATCGTCGAAAATATCTCACCAGAAGGGGAGTTGTTGCAGGTCTCATTCGGCACAGGAATGGGCAGCGATCTTGAGTTTTATCGCCAGATCCCATTAACCTCCATGCCCTATGGCCAGGCGATGGCGATGCTCTGTTTGACCGAGTATCTGCGCAAATATTTTTGAGTGTGATGAAAAAGAAAACCCCGGCAAGCCGGGGTTTTTTATTGGGGAGGTATTCCGGGCATCATTGCCTGATGGCGCTTCGCTTATCAGGCCTACGGGTTACGCGGCCTGAATGATGGCGCAGCCGCCATCCGGCAATTACATACGCTCGACGGTTTCGATGCCCAGCGTCTCCAGACCCAGCTTCAGGGTTTTCGACGTCAGCAGCGCCAGCTTCAGGCGGCTGAGGCGAATCTCATCGCTTTCGGCGGTGAGGATCGGGCAGTGCTCGTAAAAGCCGGAGAAGAGACCAGCGACATCGTAGAGATAAGCGCACATCACGTGCGGCGTGCCTTCACGGGCAACCACGCTCAGGGTCTCTTCAAACTGCAGCAGACGCGCGGCCAGCTGCGCTTCACGCTCTTCGCGGATCGCGACCTGCGCGTTTTCCAGCACCTGCTCTTCAATGCCCGCTTTGCGGAACACCGACAGCACGCGGGTGTAGGCGTACTGCATATACGGCGCGGTGTTACCCTCAAACGCCAGCATATTGTCCCAGTCGAAGACGTAATCGGTGGTGCGGTTTTTCGACAGATCGGCATATTTCACCGCGCCAATACCGACCGCATTCGCCAGCTTCTCCAGCTCGTCCGCCGGCATCTCCGGGTTCTTCTCCGCCACCAGGCGACGGGCGCGCTCCAGCGCTTCGTCCAGCAGATCGGAGAGTTTCACCGTCCCGCCCGCGCGGGTTTTGAACGGCTTGCCATCTTTGCCCAGCATCATGCCGAACATGTGGTGCTCCAGCGGCACCGACTCCGGCACATAGCCCGCTTTACGCACGATGGTCCACGCCTGCATCAGATGTTGGTGCTGACGGGAGTCGATGTAGTAGAGCACGCGATCGGCATGCAGGGTTTCATAACGGTACTTGGCGCAGGCGATATCCGTGGTGGTGTAGAGGTAGCCGCCATCCTTCTTCTGGATGATGACGCCCATCGGCTCGCCTTCTTTATTTTTGTATTCGTCGAGGAAGACCACGGTGGCGCCTTCGCTCTCGACCGCCAGCCCTTTGGCTTTCAGATCGGCGACGATGCCCGGCAGCATCGGGTTGTAGAGGCTTTCACCCATCACATCTTTACGTGTCAGGGTAACGTTCAGGCGCTCATAGGCCTGCTGGTTCTGGCTCATGGTGATATCGACCAGCTTGCGCCACATTTCGCGGCAATACTCATCGCCACCCTGCAGCTTAACCACGTAGCTGCGCGCGCGCTCAGCAAAGGCGGCATCTTCGTCGTAGTGTTTTTTCGCTTCGCGGTAGAACCCTTCCAGGTCCGCCAGCGCCATTTCACCCGCGTTCTCCTGCTGCTTGAGTTCGAGGAAGGCGATCAGCATGCCGAACTGGGTGCCCCAGTCGCCGACATGGTTCGCGCGAATCACGTTGTGACCGAGGAACTCAAGGGTGCGCACGGCGGCGTCGCCAATGATGGTGGAGCGCAGGTGGCCAACGTGCATCTCTTTCGCCACGTTCGGCGCGGAGTAATCCACCACGATGGTTTGCGGCTGCGGAACAGAGACCCCAAGGCGATCGGATTTCAGGGCCCGATCAACGTTTTCAGCGAGAAACTCCGGCGCGAGGAAGATATTGATAAAACCAGGACCGGCGATCTCTACTTTGTGGGCGATGCCGTCGAGGGAGAGGTGAGTCAGAACTTGCTCAGCGAGTTGTCGCGGGGCCATACCCAGTTTTTTGGCAACTGCCATCACGCCGTTAGCCTGATAGTCGCCGAACTGAACTTTTGCTGACTGCCGGACCTGCGCTTCGCACTCTGCGGGGGCGCCTGCCGCAATCATGGCCTGACTGACTTTTTCTGAGAGAAGTGCCTGAATATTCACCGGGATACCTTACATTTGCGACGCCGCGAAAGAGGGCGGCGTCCGGGTGTTTATGAAAGGCGGGAGTATACTGCAAATGCCCGGTGGCGTCAGCACCGCATAACACGGTAGATTATGCGCTTTGTTATGAGTTGCGAGCACTGTTATGCGCCATTGGCAAACTATCGAAGAGTTGCAGGATATCGTGGAAGATCTGCCGCGTTTTACCACGGATCTGCAAAATTTCACTTCCCGTCTTGGGCTGTCTATCGCACCCTTAGATGCCGACCATATCTCCCTGCGTTGCCATCAGAACGCCACGGCGGAGCGCTGGCGGCGCGGGTTTGAGCAGTGCGGCGAACTGCTGTCGGAAAATATCATTAATGGCCGCCCCATCTGCCTGTTTAAATTGTACGAACCGGTCTGCGTCGCTCACTGGCAGTTCAGCGTGGTGGAGCTGCCCTGGCCGGGTGAGAAGCGCTATCCCCATGAAGGGTGGGAGCACATTGAGATTGTCCTGCCGGGTGAGGTGGAAACGCTGAATGCCCGGGCGCTGGCGCTACTGGGCGATGAAGGGCTGAGCCAGCCTGGGATCGCGGTGAAAACCAGCGCGCCAAAAGGCGAGCGCGAGCGGCTGCCCAACCCGACGCTGGCGGTGACAGATGGTAAAGTAACGGTGAAGTTTCACCCGTGGAGCATTGAAGCTATCGTTGCCAGCGAGCAGTAAAGGCACGCGTGAGGCCACTCTGCGCGGGCGATAAGAGGAAAAGGAGACGTGATGACATTACTGGAGATCTGCTGTTACAGCGTTGAGGATGCGCTTATCGCCGAGCAGCACGGCGCCGACCGTATTGAGTTTTGCGCCGCACCGAAAGAGGGCGGGCTGACGCCATCGTTTGGCGCGTTGCAGGCGGTGCGTGAGGCGGTGACCATTCCCGTGCATCCCATTGTGCGCCCGCGCGGCGGCGATTTTTGCTATCGCGATGATGAGTTTCGCGTGCTGCTGGCAGATATCGAGCGGGTGCGCGAGCTTGGCTTTCCGGGCGTGGTGACCGGCGTGCTGAATGAGGACGGTGAAGTCGATGTGGCGAGAATGGCGCAGATAATGGGTGCCGCGCAGGGGATGGCGGTGACATTTCATCGCGCCTTCGATATGTGCGCCAATCCCCATCAGGCCATTGAAATATTGGCACAATCAGGCGTGGCGCGCATCCTGACGTCCGGGCAGCAGGCGACGGCGGAAAAAGGAGTTTCACTTATTACGGAACTAAATGCACTTCCCGGTGTTCCAATCATTATGGCTGGCGCAGGCGTGCGTCCTGACAACCTTGAACTGTTTCTTCGCGCCGGATTGAAAGAGGTGCATAGCTCGGCAGGACGCTGGACGGCGTCGCCGATGCGCTATCGCAATAGCGGATTATCGATGTCATCCGACGCGAGCGCTGATGAATATGCCCGCTACGGTGTCGACAAAGAGGCCGTCGCAGAGATGAAAGCGCTGATTGTTCACTACCGCCAGTAACCGTTTTTACCGCCGCATCATGTCGCCCAATGTGATGCTTGCTTGTACCAGGCCCCTGCCATTAACAGGGGCCTTTTTTTGTCTACGGTTTACGGGCAATGAGCACCGCGCGCAGCGGCGCTGGGTAGCCTTCCACCGTTTTTGTGCGATCGTTGGGGTCAAGGAAGTCGGCCAGCGATTCGGTCACCATCCACGGCGTGCGGCGCTGCTCATCGCAGCTTGTCACGTTGGCATCAACGATGCGCACATCGACAAAGCCACACTTCTCCAGCCAGTTTTTTAACGCCAGCGCGGAGGGGATAAAGTAGACGTTGCGCATCTGCGCGTAGCGGTCGCCCGGCACCAGCACGGTATTTTCGTCGCCTTCCACCACCAGTGTTTCCAGCACCAGCTCACCCTCTTTAACCAACTGATCTTTCAACTGCCACAGATGCTCCAGCGGTGAGCGGCGATGGTAGAGCACGCCCATGGAAAAGACCGTGTCAAAGGCGTTCAGCGCAGGCAACTGCTCAATGCCGAGCGGCAGGAGATGCGCGCGTCGATCGTCGCCTAGCAACTTGCGCACCGCTTCAAACTGGCAGAGGAAAAGCTGCGTCGGGTCGATACCGACCGCCAGCTGCGCGCCGGCGCCAATCATGCGCCACAGGTGATACCCGCTGCCGCAGCCGACATCCAGAATAGTGCGTCCGCGCAGGTCAGAAAGATGCGGCAGAACGCGATCCCACTTCCAGTCCGAGCGCCATTCGGTGTCGATATCAAGACCATAAAGGGAAAACGGCCCTTTACGCCACGGCATCAGGTTACGCAGCAGCGTCTCCATCCCCTTTAACTGCCCGGCGCTTAATGGTTCGGCGCTGCGCGCGGTGACGCCATTGACGAAGTCGATCGAGTCCGGCGTCAGGCTGGGCAGGAATTCTACGGCGTTATTCCACTGCTTGAACTGCCCGTGCAGGGTTTCGCGCTGCCAGGCGGCGATTTGCGCCGGTAAGGTCTCCAGCCAGTGGGCGAGGGGACCGGTGGCGATCTGCTGATAAAAACGGCCAAACTCGATCATGACTGCACCGCCTTCAGTGCCACCAGTGAACCGAAGTTAAAGCACTGGAACCACAATTCGCTGTGCTCAAAACCCGCGGTGCGCAGGCGCGCTTTGTGGGCTTCGACGGAGTCCGTCAGCATCACATTCTCCAGCATGCTGCGCTTCTGGCTAATCTCCAGCTCGCTGTAACCATTGGCGCGTTTGAAGTCATGGTGCATGTTGAACAGCAATTCGCCGACGGTGTGATCTTCAAAACTGAATTTCTCTGACAACACCAGTGCGCCGCCCGGGTTCAGCCCCTGGTAAACTTTTTGCAGCAGCTTCAGACGGTCGTCGGGTTCGAGAAATTGCAGGGTGAAGTTAAGCACCACCAGCGAGGCGTTGTTAATCTCGATATCGCGAATATCGCCCTCAATCACCTCAACCGGCGTCGGCGCTTTATAGGCGTCAATATGACGGCGGCAGCGTTCAACCATCGCAGGCGAGTTGTCGACGGCAATAATTTTGCAGTTTTCATGATGAATATTGCGGCGCACCGAGAGCGTGGCGGCGCCCAGCGAGCAGCCAAGATCGTAAACCTGCGTGCCGGGCTGCACAAAGCGCTCCGCCAGCATGCCGATCATCGAAATAATATTGGAGTAACCCGGAACGGAACGCTGGATCATATCCGGGAAGACTTCAGCTACCCGTTCATCGAAGGTCCAGTCGCCGAGGCGGGCGATAGGCGCGGAAAAAAGCGTGTCGCGGTGAGGCATAGTGTAAATATCCGGGAAAACAAAGGGGCGTATTGTGCGCTAACGCAGGGAGAAAACCAACTCCCAGGGCATATACCATACATTCGCCAGCACCATCAGCAGCAGGGAGCAGAGCGTTGCGCCCATCCCATAACGCCGCCAGTAGACCAGCCGGTGATGCAAACCGTAATAGTGCATCAGGCGGCCAACAATAAGCATGATGCCGCAGAGATGTACCATCCAGTTTTGCGCGCCGTTCATCTCCATAAACAGCAGCAGGATCAGCGCAACGGGAATGTACTCAACAGCGTTGCCGTGAATACGCATCGCGTTCTGCAACTCACTAAACCCGCCGTCGCCAAAGCTCACACGGTACTGCATACGCAGACGAATCACATCAGAAGCAAATTTAACCAGTAATAACGCACCCAGCACGGCATACAACGCGCTTACCATACAAACTCCCTTTAAGGTTACGGCGATGGCCCATCAATGATAGGTGCTGCGCTTAAAAAAGAGAAGATTGTAACGGCAGGGAGGGCGCCTCGCCGATGACCGGTAAAGCCGTGCGAAGATCCTGCCACAGCGTCTCGACCAGCTCGGGAGCCTGGGCGATATCGGGTGTGTGCAGAAACAGATAGGGCGTGGTGGTCTGCTCCCAGATTGGCAGCTTGTTTAACCAGACGGCGAAGAGTTCGCGGTTCTGCGCCATATCGTCACTGCCGATAAAACGCACCATTGGATGCGCGGCAGTGACCAGCGCGTGCACCGGCACTTTTGGCTTCTTGCGCTGGGCTTCGCGCACCGCTTCGCTGTGCGGTTTCGCGCTGTGCACCGGGCGGCTGTCGAGCATCACGCGATTTATTTTGCGGGCGTGCAGCCCCTGGTTAAGGGCTTTCTCCTCTTCGCCTTTTTCGAAGAAGGCGGGATGGCGCACTTCAACACCGTAAGTAAAGCCTGCGGGCAACGCATCAAGAAAAGCCCACAGCGCAGGGAGATCGCGCGGGCCAAAAGTCGCTGGCAGCTGGAGCCAGTACTGCCCAATCCTGCCCGCGAGCGGCGACATGCGGCTAAAAAATTCGTGGGTTAGATCATCACAGTTACGCAGCGCCGCCTGATGGGAGATGGTAGCGGGAAACTTAAAGCAGAAGCGGAAATCATCGCTGGTCTGGTCGTGCCAGCGCGCGACAATCTCCGCTTTCGGTAGCGCATAAAGCGTGGTGTTGCCCTCGACACAATTGAAGTGACGGGCATACTCCTCAAGGGAGGTGATCCCAAGGCGCACCCATTTCGGGTGCGACCACTGCGGCAGGCCGATATAGATCATAACGCGGCGATAATCTCCTCGCTGCTGCGCACGCGACCGATACGCGGGAAGATGTTTTTCATGCTGCCCTGATGCTGTTCGGCATCGGCGGCGCTGCAAGCATCTTCGGCGATCACCAGTGAAAAACCCATCTCCCAGGCGTTGCGGGCGGTGGATTCGACGCCGATATTGGTCGAAATGCCGCACAGTACGATGGTGTCGATACCGCGACGGCGCAGCTGCATTTCCAGATCGGTGCCATAAAAAGCGCCCCACTGGCGTTTTGTTACCTCAATATCGCTCGGCTGTTTGCCAAGCGCTGCCGGGTAATCCCACCAGTTTTCCGGCAGGCCGTGACCGCCCATCGCGGCATCCACCGGTTGTTTCAGCGCTTCGGCAAAATCCGCCGACCAGCCGACGCGCACCAGCACCACCGGTGCGCCGTTAGCACGAAACTTCTCGGCCAGCCGTGCCGAGCGCGTCACCACGTCCTGCGCAGTGTGAGGGCCGCCGGCAAAGGGCAGAATGCCTTCCTGAAGATCGATAACCACCAGTGCCGTTTTCGCCGTGTTGAGTTCCAGCATGTTCACTCCTGAAAAAATAATCGCATTGGGGCGTTACCTTACGCGCTCTTTCCGCGCGCCGGGTTTACAATTTTTGTTAAATTTTGTGAGAATGCGCAATAAGCGCGCAGCAAACGTGCGTACAGTCGGTAGCGGGCTTATCGTGGGTCATTATTTCCAGTATAATAGCCCCCTTTTTTCATCCAGATGTGACATACGAAAATAGCTGCCCCCAGCGCGCCTGCGCCGCAGGTGGTGGGTGATGCGCAGCTAATTAAGGGATATCTCATGCGTACAGTATATTGCGGGCAGCTCAATCAGTCCCATGTCGGACAGCAAGTAACGCTTTGTGGGTGGGTCAACCGCCGTCGTGACCTCGGTAGCCTTATCTTTATCGATATGCGCGATCGCGAAGGCATCGTGCAGGTGTTTTTCGACCCGGACCGTCAGGATGCGTTCCAGCTCGCCTCTGAACTGCGTAATGAGTTCTGCATTCAAATTACCGGTACTGTCCGCGCCCGCGAAGGCAAAAATGCCAACAAAGAGATGGCCACCGGTGAAGTGGAAGTTTTCGCCACCGAACTGACCATCATCAACCGCGCTGACGCGCTGCCGCTCGATTCTAACCACGTCAACACCGAAGAAGCGCGTCTGAAGTACCGCTACCTCGACCTGCGCCGCCCAGAGATGGCGCAGCGCCTGAAGACCCGTGCGAAAATCACCAGCTTCGTGCGCCGCTTTATGGATGACCACGGTTTCCTCGACATCGAAACGCCGATGCTGACCAAAGCGACACCGGAAGGCGCGCGCGATTACCTGGTGCCGAGCCGCGTGCATAAAGGCAAATTCTACGCGCTGCCGCAGTCCCCACAGCTTTTCAAACAGCTGCTGATGATGTCCGGCTTTGACCGTTACTACCAGATCGTCAAATGCTTCCGCGATGAAGATCTGCGCGCTGACCGTCAGCCGGAATTTACCCAGATCGATGTGGAAACCTCCTTTATGACCGCGCCACAGGTGCGTGAAGTGATGGAAGCGCTGGTTCGTCAGCTGTGGCAGGAAGTGAAAGGCGTCGATCTCGGTGAGTTCCCAATCATGACCTTTGCCGAAGCCGAGCGTCGTTACGGCTCCGATAAGCCGGATCTGCGTAACCCGATGGAGCTGGTGGACGTGGCTGACCTGCTGAAAGCGGTCGAGTTTAAAGTCTTCTCCGGCCCGGCCAACGATGCCAAAGGCCGCGTTGCCGCACTGCGTGTGCCGGGCGGCGCGCAGCTTAGCCGTAAGCAGATTGATGACTACGGCAAGTTCGTCGAAATTTACGGCGCGAAAGGGCTGGCCTACATCAAAGTTAACGAAGCGGCGAAAGGCCTTGAGGGCATCACCAGCCCGGTCGCGAAATTCCTCAACGCTGAGATCGTGAGCGAAATTCTGTCGCGCACCGGCGCGCAGGATGGCGACATGATCTTCTTCGGCGCTGACAGCAAGAAAGTGGTTGCCGATGCGCTGGGCGCGCTGCGTCTGAAGCTGGGTAAAGATCTGAGCCTGACCGACGAAAACAAATGGGCGCCGCTGTGGGTTATCGACTTCCCGATGTTTGAAGACGACGGCGAAGGCGGCCTGACGGCGATGCACCACCCGTTCACCGCGCCGCGCGACATGAGCCCGGCTGAGCTGAAAGCGGCACCGGAAACGGCGATCGCTAACGCCTACGATATGGTTATCAACGGCTACGAAGTGGGCGGCGGTTCCGTACGTATTCATAACGGCGAAATGCAGCAGACGGTGTTTGGCATTCTTGGTATCAATGAGCAGGAGCAGCGCGAGAAGTTTGGCTTCCTGCTCGACGCCCTGAAATACGGCACGCCGCCGCACGCGGGCCTGGCGTTTGGTCTCGACCGCCTGACCATGCTGCTGACCGGCACCGACAACATCCGTGACGTTATCGCGTTCCCGAAAACCACGGCTGCGGCCTGCCTGATGACCGAAGCGCCGAGCTTCGGCAACCCGACCGCGCTGGCGGAACTCGGTATCTCTGTTATCAAAAAAGAGACGCCGGAGAATAAATAAGATGTCCTTTAAGCATCCCGTTTCTGTGCTGGTGGTGATTTATGCCGAAGAGACAAAACGGGTGCTGATGTTGCAGCGACGCGACGATCCCGAGTTCTGGCAGTCGGTTACCGGCAGCCTGGAGCCGGGTGAAAGCGCGTTGCAGGCCGCCGCGCGCGAAGTCATGGAAGAGGTCAATATCGATGTCGGCGCAGCGCCGCATCGTCTGATTGACTGCCAGCGCACGGTGGAATTTGAAATTTTCAGTCATTTACGTCATCGCTACGCGCCGGGTGTAACTCACAACACCGAATCCTGGTTTTGTTTAGCGCTGCCCCACGAATGCCCGATTGTGTTTACCGAACATCTGGCATACCGCTGGCTCGATGCGCCCGCTGCGGCGGCATTGACCAAGTCGTGGAGCAACCGGCAGGCGATTGAAGAATTTGTTATTAACGCCGCCTGAACGGCGGTTTTTTCTGGAGAATTTTTTATGGCAGGTCACAGTAAATGGGCCAACACCAAACACCGCAAAGCGGCACAGGATGCCAAACGCGGTAAGATCTTCACCAAAATTATTCGTGAGCTGGTAACAGCAGCACGTCTGGGCGGCGGCGATATCGCTTCTAACCCGCGTCTGCGCGCGGCGGTAGATAAAGCGCTCTCCAACAACATGACCCGTGACACTCTGAACCGCGCCATCGCACGCGGCGTCGGCGGCGATGACGACGCGAACATGGAAACCATCATTTATGAAGGTTACGGCCCTGGCGGCACCGCGGTGATGGTCGAGTGTCTGAGTGACAACCGTAAC
Organism: Kosakonia sp. CFBP8986; assembly: GCF_034044935.1. Taxonomy (NCBI): domain Bacteria; kingdom Pseudomonadati; phylum Pseudomonadota; class Gammaproteobacteria; order Enterobacterales; family Enterobacteriaceae; genus Kosakonia; species Kosakonia sp. CFBP8986. The sequence continues at coordinate 77,479 of NZ_JAXCXB010000009.1, forward strand.
CGTACCGTTGCTGAAGTGCGTCACGCCTTCAGCAAGTGCGGCGGTAACCTGGGTACCGACGGCTCCGTGGCCTACCTGTTCAGCAAGAAAGGGGTGATCTCTTTCGAAGCGGGCGACGAAGACACCATTATGGAAGCGGCACTGGAAGCGGGTGCTGAAGACGTTGTGACCTATGACGACGGCGCGATTGACGTTTACACCGCCTGGGAAGAGATGGGCGCCGTGCGCGATGCGCTGGAAGCTGCCGGTCTGAAAGCGGACAACGCTGAAGTGTCGATGATCCCATCGACCAAAGCAGATATGGATGCGGAAACCGCGCCGAAACTGCTGCGCCTGATCGATATGCTGGAAGATTGCGACGATGTGCAGGAGGTTTACCACAACGGTGAGATCTCCGACGAAGTGGCGGCAACCCTGTAATAGCTGGCAGCCCGCAGGGCGTGCTCGCCTCGCGCCCCGGTCACAAGGTTAATCTGTGTGGCCGGGAACGCACCGGGTAGCCGTCTTCCTGCGAACTGTTTGGGTGTTCGGCATCACCAGGATTATTGCGTTAAGCGGAGAGAAATAATGGCGATTATTCTCGGGATCGACCCGGGTTCACGTATCACCGGTTATGGTGTGATTCGCCAGACAGGCCGCCAGCTGACCTACCTTGGCAGCGGCTGCATCCGCACGAAAGTTGACGATCTGCCGTCGCGCCTGAAGCTGATTTACGCGGGCGTGTCGGAGATCATCACTCAGTTTCAGCCGGACTTTTTTGCTATCGAACAGGTGTTTATGGCGAAAAACGCCGACTCGGCGCTGAAACTTGGGCAGGCGCGCGGCGTAGCGATTGTCGCCGCCGTCAATCAGGACTTACCGGTCTTTGAGTATGCCGCCCGTCAGGTTAAGCAGACGGTGGTCGGCATTGGTAGCGCGGAGAAGAGCCAGGTGCAGCACATGGTGCGCACGCTGTTGAAACTCCCCGCTAACCCGCAGGCAGATGCCGCCGATGCGCTGGCGATTGCCATTACCCACTGTCATGTCAGCCAGAATGCGTTACAGGTGAGCAGCACAAGGCTCAACCTGGCACGCGGACGGTTACGTTAAAAAGCGCCGGTTGCGGCGCTTTTTTTATCGCTTCTGCTGTAACAGCAAGCGTATTTTATCCGCATCTTCCTCGCCCGAGGGGCTATAGACTACCAGCGTCAGATCGGGCTGTCCCTCAACGGAAAAACTGGAGTACTCCAGCGAGAGCCGACCTGCACTGGCGTGGAAAATCACTTTTGTGCCTTCGCCCATCACCTCGATATCATTGGTTTGCCACAGCCGGGCAAACTCCGGCGACGCCGCGCTCAATTCATCGACCAGCGGCTGGACTTCAAGTGACGCACCGGCCCGCGTCGTTTCTGCGCGAAACGCCGCGACCAGAAAGCGCGTCAGCCCCTGCCAGTCGGCCTGCGAAGCACGCGCCTGTGGGTTAAGAAAGATGCGGCGCAGGATATTGCGCTCCTGCGCGGGAAGGGTGGCGTAATCGGCCAGCACCGCCGTGGCGGCCCTGTTCCAGGCAAGCACATCCCAACTGGCATTGCGGATCATCGCCGGGCTGTAGGGCATACTCTCCAGCACTTTCTGTAACCGCCCGGACACCGCTGCTGCTGGCGCATACGCCACGCCCGGTGCTCGCCCCAGTGCCAGATGGAACACATACTCGCGCTCACGCCCGCTCAGGCAAAGCGCCTGGCAAATCCGCTCCAGTACCTCTTCTGAGGGCATCCCGCCGCGACCCTGTTCAAGCCAGGTGTACCAGGTGGCGCTGATACAGGCCAGATGTGCAACCTCTTCACGCCTCAGCGCTGGCGTGCGGCGGCGCGCGGTGTGAAAACCCAGTGTCTGCGGGTCGAGCTGCGCCCGGCGGGATTTCAGATAACTGCCCAGATCTTTTGCGCTCTGCATCCTGTTAGTCCTTATACCACGATAACGTCACTACTTTTCCCCATCGCGGATATTCAGCAGGATAGCGTCGCGAGTCAACATAAGGAGACACAGATGCATGTTTTTCTGACGGGCGCGACCGGATGGGTCGGCGCAAAAGTAGCAGAGGTGTTATTAGCCGCAGGCCATCAGGTGAGCGGCCTTGCGCGTAATGAGGAGAAAGCCCGGGCGTTTATCGCCGCAGGGGGAAAGGTGGTTTATGGCACGCTTGATGACAACCAGCTGCTATTTGATGCGGCGGCAAAGGCCGATGCGGTGATCCATACCGCGTTTAATCATGACTTCTCCCGCTTTGCAGAAAATTGCGCTCAGGATGAGCGCGCCATTACCGTGATGGGTGATGCGCTGCGCGGAAGTTTGCGTCCCTTATTGGTAACGTCCGGCCTTGCGCGGCTGGTAGCGGGACGCCCGGCGACAGAAGAGGACGCGCCCGCCAGCGGGCCGGATTACCTGCGCCGCTCAGAACAGGCCGCACTGGCGCTGGCGCAACAGGGTGTAAAGGCAGCCTGCGTGCGGCTGGCGCCAACGGTACATGGCGTGGGGGATCGTGGCTTTGTTCCTTTCCTGATTGCGCTCGCGAAACAGAGCGGGGTCTCTGCCTGGCAGGAGGACGGGAGCAACCGCTGGGCGACGGTACACCGCAATGACGCGGCAAATGTCTACCGGCTGGCGCTGGAAAGCGGTGTGACACAACCGGTGTATCATGCGGTGGCGGAAGAGGGTATCGCGATGCGTGAGATTGCCATCGCAATCGGCAAAATGCTCGGGGTGCCCGCAGAGCCGCGCGAGGCGTCGCATTTTGGCTGGTTTGCTGGCTTCGCCGGCATGGAGATGTCGGCCTCAAGTGAACAGACGCGCAGGACGCTGGGATGGCAACCTGCGGGGCGTGATTTATTAACCGATCTGCACGATACCGACTATTACGTGAATTCCTGAAGCGCGTTCGCGCTTTTTCCTTCATTATCGGCTGGATATCTATCCAGCCTTTTTTTATGATACAGCATTACTTTTTTAGCACTTAGCGCAGGAGCGTCACGTGATAGGCAGACTCAGAGGCATTATTGTCGAAAAACAACCCCCGCTGGTCCTGCTTGAGGTCGGTGGGGTAGGGTATGAAGTTCATATGCCGATGACCTGCTTCTACGAATTGCCGGATGCCGGCAAAGAGGCGACCGTCTTTACGCAGTTTGTGGTGCGCGAAGACGCGCAACTGCTGTACGGCTTTAACAACAAGCAGGAGCGCACCCTGTTCCGTGAGTTGATCAAAACCAACGGCGTTGGGCCGAAGCTGGCGCTGGCGATCCTCTCCGGCATGTCGGCGCAGCAGTTTGTGAATGCCGTTGAGCGTGAAGATCCCGCCGCACTGGTGAAACTGCCGGGCATTGGCAAGAAAACCGCTGAGCGCCTGATTGTCGAGATGAAAGACCGCTTTAAAGGGCTGCATGGCGATCTCTTTACTCCGGCGGCAGATTTGGTGCTGGCGTCGCCAGCAAGCCCCTCTACGGATGATGCGGAGCAAGAAGCCGTTGCCGCACTGGTGTCGCTGGGCTATAAACCGCAGGAAGCGAGCCGGATGATCAGCAAAATCGCGCGTCCGGACGCCAACAGTGAAACCCTGATCCGTGAAGCGCTGCGTGCGGCGTTGTGAGGTAGAGGATGATTGAAGCAGACCGCCTGGTTGCCGCCGCCAGCACAATTGTAGAAGAAGTTGCGGATCGGGCGATTCGACCAAAGCTGCTGGATGAGTATATCGGTCAGCCGCAGGTGCGCTCGCAAATGGAGATCTTTATCCAGGCGGCGAAACTGCGCGGCGACGCGCTGGATCACCTGCTGATTTTCGGCCCGCCGGGGCTGGGTAAAACGACGCTGGCCAATATCGTCGCTAATGAGATGGGCGTTAATCTGCGCACCACCTCCGGCCCGGTGCTGGAAAAGGCGGGCGATCTGGCCGCCATGCTCACTAACCTTGAACCCCATGACGTGCTGTTTATCGATGAAATTCATCGCCTGTCGCCGGTGGTGGAAGAGGTGCTCTACCCGGCAATGGAGGATTACCAGCTCGATATCATGATTGGTGAAGGCCCGGCTGCGCGCTCCATCAAAATCGATCTGCCACCCTTTACGCTGATTGGCGCAACGACCCGCGCCGGCTCGCTGACCTCGCCGCTGCGCGATCGCTTTGGCATTGTCCAGCGCCTGGAGTTTTATCAGGTGGCTGACCTGCAGCATATCGTTGGGCGCAGTGCGCGTTTTATGGGGCTGGAGCTGAGTGAAGAGGGGGCGCTGGAAGTGGCGCGCCGTTCCCGCGGCACACCGCGTATCGCCAACCGTCTGCTGCGCCGCGTGCGCGATTTCGCTGAAGTGAAGCACGATGGCGATATTGACGCGGAGATTGCCGCCCAGGCGCTCGATATGCTCAATGTCGATGCCCAGGGCTTCGACTATATGGACCGCAAACTGCTGCTGGCGGTGATTGATAAGTTCTTTGGCGGTCCGGTGGGGCTGGATAACCTTGCTGCGGCGATTGGTGAAGAGCGCGAGACCATTGAAGATGTGCTGGAGCCTTATCTGATTCAGCAGGGCTTTTTACAGCGCACGCCGCGCGGCCGCATGGCAACGCCGCGCGCCTGGGATCATTTCGGCATTACGCCGCCGGAAATGCCCTGATGAGCAGTGCCAGCGCCGGGCGGCGCTGGCAGAGGATGAGAATTTAGCTGGCGCTCTTTTTCAACATGCTGAAGATAAACAGCACTGCGGCGCAGAGCACCACAGAGGGGCCAGCTGGTGTGTCGTAGAAGGCGGAGAAGGTCAGCCCGCCGGTGACGGCAATTACCCCGACGCCGACAGCCACTGCGGCCATCTGCTCCGGGGTGCGGGCAAAGCGCCGTGCCGTGGCAGCCGGGATGATCAGCAGTGAGGTGATAATCAGCGCGCCGACAAACTTCATCGCCACGCCAATGGTCAGCGCGGTGACCAGCATCAGCAGCAGCTTCACGCGCTGTAATTTCACGCCATCGACAAAGGCCAGTTCCGGGCTAATAGTCATCGACAGCAGGTTGCGCCACTGCCAGAGCAAGATCCCCACCACCAGCACTACGCCGAGGGCGATAACGATCAGATCCTCGGGCGTAACGGCCAGCAGGTCACCGAAGAGATACGCCATCAAATCCACGCGGATGTTGGACATCAGGCTGACCACTACCAGGCCAAGCGAGAGCGCGCTGTGCGCCATAATCCCGAGCAGTGTGTCGATCGCCAGATGGGGACGCTTCTCCAGCCACACCAGGCCCGCAGCTAACAGTAACGTGACGGCAATCACGGCGTAGAACGGATTAACATCCAGCAGCAAACCAAAGGCGACGCCGAGCAGAGACGCGTGTGCCAGCGTATCGCCGAAGTATGACATGCGTCGCCAGACGACAAAGGAGCCAAGCGGCCCGGCGGCGCAGGCGAGCATAACCCCGGCCAGCCAGCCGGGTAGTAAAAGTTCAATCATGAGTGTCCGTTACCCTGGCGTAAAATAATGCGGCCCTGAAGATCGTGGCGGTGATTGTGGTTATGGCGGTAAATGCCAAGCTGCTCGGCGCCGCGATGGCCAAACATAGAGATAAATTCGGGATGCATGGAGACCACTTCCGGCGTACCGGAGCAGCAGATATGGTGGTTGAGGCAGAGCACTTCATCGGTCTTTGCCATCACAAGATGTAGATCATGCGAGACCATCAGCACCGCGCAATCCAGCTCTTTGCGCAACTCGTCGATTAAATTGTAGAGCGAGACCTGGCCATTAACGTCAACGCCCTGGGTCGGCTCGTCCAGCACCAGCAACTGGGGCTGATTGAGCAGGGCGCGGGCAAGCAGCACGCGCTGCGTTTCACCGCCAGAGAGTTTCTGCATCGGCGCATCGATCAGGTGGGCTGCCTGTACGCGTTTCAGCGCCGGGATGAGATCGGCTTTACGCGTGCCTGGGCGCAGACGCATAAAGCGGCCTACAGTAAGAGGAAGCGTAGCGTCGAGCTGCAGTTTTTGCGGCACATAGCCGATGCGCAAAGCTTTATCGCGCTTGATAACCCCCGCGTCGGGTGCTACCAGGCCAAGTACGACGCGCACCAGCGTCGATTTACCCGCGCCGTTAGGTCCGAGCAGCGTCAGAATTTTACCTGGACGCAAATTTAAAGAGATGTCAGAGAGCACGCGGCGTTGACCGAAAGCGACGCTGACATTTTCAAGCGTTATAAGATTCGTCATAGCATTTAAGGGGTTGCAGAAGTTGTCGAATGTTATAATATCACATTCCACACACTCATTACGATGAATAGACGCATTATGTTACATAAAAATACGCTTCTTTGCGCAGCGCTTTCCGCTGCGTTTCTCACCCTAACAGCACAATCCGCTAACGCCGCCGTCGTCACTTCGCTTAAGCCGCTGGGCTTTATTGCATCCGCCATTACAGATGGCGTGACCACAACCGAAGTTATCCTGCCAGACGGTGCCTCCGAGCATGATTATTCTCTGCGTCCTTCTGATGTAAAACGCTTGCAAAACGCGGACTTACTTTTTTGGGTTGGCCCGGAAATGGAAGCCTTCATGGTGCGTTCCGCTCAGCAGGTACCTGCGCAAAAACAGGTGGTGATGGCGCAACTTGACGGCGTGAAATCGCAGCTGATGAAAGGCGCGGATGAAGATGAGCATGAAAGTCATGAAGGTCACGATCACGACGAAAATAGTGAGCATCATCACCATCATGGCGAATACAACATGCATTTGTGGTTAAGCCCAGAGATTGCACGGCTTTCGGCGGTTGCAATCCACGATAAATTAGTGGAAGTTATGCCGCAAAGTCGAGCTAAGCTGGACGCCAACCTGAAGGCATTTGAGGCATCATTAGCCCAGGCCGATAAGCAGGTCGGTAACGAGCTGGCACCGCTGAAAGGGAAGGGGTATTTCGTTTTTCATGACGCCTATGGCTATTTTGAAAAACAGTACGGTCTGACTCCGCTGGGTCACTTTACCGTCAACCCTGAAATTCAGCCTGGTGCGCAGCGTTTACATGAAATCAGAACACAGTTGGTTGAGCAAAAAGCGGTCTGCGTTTTTGCTGAGCCACAGTTCAGGCCAGCGGTCGTTGAAGCTGTTGCACGAGGAACCTCCGTTCGCATGGGAACGCTGGATCCACTCGGCATCGGTATCAAGTTGGGTAAAGAGAGCTATCCCCAGTTCCTTACACAACTCTCTTCCCAGTATGCGAGCTGCCTGAAAGGAGAATAACGAGGAAGTGAACACGTGCAACAGATAGCCCGCTCTGTCGCCCTGGCATTTAACAATTTGCCGCGACCCCATCGCGTGATGCTGGGGTCGCTCACCGTACTGACCCTCACGGTCGCCGTCTGGCGGCCCTACGTTTATCACCCCGAAAATAACGCGCCGATTGTCAAAGCCATCGAGCTGCCTAAAAGCGAAATCCGCTCGTTGCTACCTGAAGCCAGTGAACCAATTGACCAGTCCACGGCGGATGACGTTGACGATATTCCGCAAGATGAGCTGGACGAGAAAACCGCCAACGAAGCTGGTGTACATGAATATGTCGTCTCGACCGGCGATACGCTCAGCAGCATCCTGAACCAGTACGGCATTGATATGGGCAACATCAGCCAGCTTGCCGCTGCGGATAAAGAGCTGCGTAATCTGAAAATCGGCCAACAGCTCTCCTGGACACTGACCGCTGATGGTGATTTACAGCGTCTGACGTGGGAGATGTCACGCCGCGAAACCCGCACCTATGACCGCACCGAAAACGGTTTCAAGATGTCCAGCGAGATGCAGCAGGGCGACTGGGTCAATAAGGTGATGAATGGCACCGTCGGCGGCAGTTTTGTTGCCAGTGCAAAAGAGGCGGGCATGAGCAGCGGCGAAATCAGCGCCGTTATCAAAGCGATGCAGTGGCAAATGGATTTCCGCAAACTGAAAAAAGGCGATAAGTTCTCAGTATTGATGTCCCGTGAGATGCTTGACGGTAAGCAGGAGCAGAGCCAGTTGCTCGGCGTGCGTTTGCGCTCTGACGGTAAAGATTACTACGCGTTCCGCGCCGAAGATGGCAAATTCTACGATCGTAACGGCACCGGCCTTGCGAAAGGGTTTATGCGTTTCCCGACCGCGAAGCAGTTCCGCGTCTCCTCTAACTTCAACCCGCGTCGCCTTAATCCGGTCACCGGGCGCGTTGCGCCGCACAAAGGCGTCGACTTTGCCCTGCCGCAGGGTACGCCGGTGCTTGCCGTCGGTGACGGTGAAGTGGTGATTGCGAAGCGCAGCGGCGCGGCGGGTAACTATGTTGCTATCCGCCACGGGCGCACTTATACCACGCGCTATATGCACCTGCGTAAACTGCTGGTGAAACCGGGGCAAAAAGTGAAGCGTGGCGATCGCATCGCGCTCTCGGGCAACACCGGGCGCTCCACCGGGCCACATCTGCATTATGAAGTATGGATCAACCAGCAGGCCGTGAACCCGCTGACCGCTAAACTGCCAAGAACGGAAGGGCTGAGCGGTTCGGATCGTAAGGATTACCTGGCGCAGGTGAGAGAGGTATTACCTCAACTGCGACTGGAGTAATTCGCGTAATAATCAGGCGTTCAAAGCCGGTGCTTGCTTAGCATCGGCTTTTACTTTTGTGCGAAAGATAACGCATCGCTACACTATCCCCTTATCTTGTTGAGATTTTTGACCAGCGGACGATGCATGGAAACCAAAAAAAATAACAGTGAATACATTCCTCAGTTTGAGGGCGAGTTTCGCCATCCGCGCCACTGGGGCGCCTGGCTTGGGGTGCTGGCTTTTGCCGGCGTCGCCCTGATCCCGCCCTCCGTTCGCGATCCGCTTCTGGCGAAACTGGGCCGTTTTGCCGGACGACGCGGAAAAAGCGCCCGCCGTCGTGCGCAGATCAACCTCTACTACTGCTTCCCGGAAAAGAGTGAAGCCGAGCGCGAAGCGATCATCGATCATATGTTTGCCACCGCGCCGCAGGCGATGGTGCTGATGGCCGAAATGGCGCTGCGCGGTACGGAAAAAGTTGCCTCGCGGATTGAGTGGCAGGGCAGAGAGATTATCGATGAGATGCACCGCAACGATGAACGCGTCATTTTCCTCGTGCCGCATGCCTGGGGTGTCGATATTCCGGCGATGCTGATGTCCTCTCAGGGCAAGCGCATCGCGGCGATGTTCCATAACCAGGGCAACAAAGTCTTCGATTACATGTGGAACAAGGTGCGCCTGCGTTTTGGCGGTCGCTTACATGCGCGCAATGACGGCATCAAGCCCTTTATCCACTCGATACGCAACGGTTTCTGGGGATATTACCTGCCGGATCAGGATCACGGCCCCGAGCAGAGCGAGTTCGTCGACTTCTTCGCCACCTACAAAGCGACGCTGCCGGCGATTGGCCGCCTGATGAAAGTGTGCCGCGCCCGTGTGGTGCCGCTTTTCCCGGTTTACGATGCCGAAACGCACCGCCTGACGATTCTGGTGCGCCCACCGATGGACGATCTGCTGACGGCGGATGACACCACCATCGCGCGGCGGATGAATGAAGAGGTGGAGAACTTTGTCGGCCCGCACCCGGAGCAGTACACCTGGATCCTGAAGCTGCTGAAAACGCGCAAGCCGGGTGAGATCGAGCCCTATAAGCGCAAAGAGCTCTACAAAAAGAAATAGCCAAAAAAAAGGCCTCTCACTGTGAGAGGCCTTTTACTTTCTGAGCAATCCGTTATTCGACGGTCAGAATGCGCGTGGTGTTAGTGGTGCCAATGGTGCTCATCACGTCACCCTGCGTCACAATCACCAGATCGCCTGAGAGCAGGTAGCCTTTATCACGCAGCAGGTTCACCGCGTCGTTGGCCGCGGCAACGCCGTCGTTATGGCTGTCGAAATAGACCGGCGTCACGCCGCGATAGAGCGCGGTCAGGTTAAGAGTGCGCTCGTGGCGGGAGAGGGCAAAAATCGGCAGGCCGGAGCTGATACGCGAGGTCATCAGCGCGGTACGACCCGATTCGGTCATCGAGATGATCGCCGTAACGCCTTTCAGGTGGTTGGCGGCATACATCGCTGACATGGCAATCGCCTCTTCGACATTGTCGAACTGAATATCGAGACGGTGCTTGGAGACGTTGATGCTTGGGATCTTCTCTGCGCCCAGGCAGACGCGCGCCATCGCGGCAACGGTTTCGGAAGGGTATTGCCCGGCGGCAGTTTCCGCAGAAAGCATCACTGCATCAGTACCGTCGAGCACGGCGTTCGCCACGTCCATCACTTCCGCGCGGGTCGGCATTGGGTTGGTGATCATCGACTCCATCATCTGCGTTGCGGTGATCACCGCACGGTTCAGCTGACGGGCACGGCGAATCAGCGCTTTCTGGATGCCGACCAGTTCCGGGTCACCAATTTCAACACCGAGGTCGCCGCGGGCAACCATCACCACGTCAGACGCGAGGATCACATCGTCCATTGCATCCTGGCTGCACACCGCTTCTGCTCGCTCGACTTTGGCGACAATCTTCGCATCGCAGCCTGCATCACGCGCCAGACGACGTGCATAGTTGAGATCTTCGCCGCAGCGTGGGAAGGAGACGGCGAGGTAATCGACGCCAATCAGCGCGGCGGTCACGATATCCGCTTTATCTTTATCGGTCAGCGCTTCAGCAGAGAGGCCGCCGCCCAGTTTGTTGATGCCTTTGTTGTTGGAGAGCGGGCCGCCGACGGTCACTTCGGTAAACACCTTCATACCCTGAACTTCCAGCACTTTGAGCTGCACGCGGCCATCATCCAGCAGCAGGATGTCGCCCGGCACCACGTCAGCAGGCAGGCCTTTATAGTCGATGCCGACTTTCTCTTTATCGCCTTCACCTTTGCCAAGGTTAGCGTCGAGCAGGAATTTGTCACCGATGTTAAGGAAAACCTTACCTTCCTTAAAGGTGGAGACGCGAATCTTCGGTCCTTGTAGATCGCCAAGGATAGCAACATGACGTCCCAGTTTTGCCGCAATCTCACGCACTTTGTCCGCGCGTAATTTATGATCTTCCGGTGTTCCGTGTGAGAAGTTCATCCGCACCACGTTAGCGCCAGCAGCGATAACCTTTTCGAGGTTGTTATCGCGGTCGGTGGCCGGGCCTAAAGTGGTGACGATTTTGGTTCTGCGAAGCCTTCTGGACATGTAATACTCCGTTGACTGAAATAACGAGGTGTTGCGTGAACATGAATTCGGGTTACGCGCGCCGTGACGGGCAAGGCCGCTAACCGAATAGCGTAAGTAACTACCGTTTTTGTTATGGTCTCTTAATGATTATCGTCTTTGATAAGCAGTTCCTTATCAAAGCGCGATTCTTTGAGTGCTTCTTTGACTCGCTTCAAGTTATCCCGGAATTTTGCGCCGCGGCGTAATGTGAACCCGGTCGCCAGCACATCAATAACCGTCAGTTGCGCAAGACGGGACACCATCGGCATATAGATATCTGTATCTTCAGGGACATCCAGCGTGATAGCAAGGGTTGCTTCACGCGCCAGCGGCGTACCCGCTGAGGTCAGTGCAATCACCATGGCATCGTTTTCGCGCGCCAGATGCGCCAGCTCCACCAGGCTTTTCGTGCGCCCGGTGTGGGAAATCAGCATAACGACGTCATCATCGCTACAATTCATACAGCTCATGCGTTGCAGCACAATGTCATCGGAGTAGACCACCGGCACGTTGAAGCGGAAAAACTTGTTCATCGCATCGTGGGCGACGGCCGCAGAGGAGCCCAGACCAAAGAAGGCGATTTTTTTCGCCTGCGTCAGCAGATCGACAGCGCGATTAACCGCAGCCATATCAAGAGACTGACGCACATGATCGAGGCTTGCCATCGCCGACTCGAAGATTTTGCCAGTGTAGGCTTCTACACTGTCATCTTCATCGACATTTCGATTAACATAGGGCGTGCCGTTGGCGAGGCTCTGGGCCAGATGCAGTTTAAAGTCGGGAAAGCCGCGCGTGTCCAGACTGCGGCAAAAGCGGTTTACCGTCGGTTCGCTGACCTCCGCTTGTTGCGCAAGCGCGGCAATACTAGAGTGGATAGCCAGCTGCGGCGCGGTGAGGATCACTTCCGCGACTTTTCGTTCTGATTTGCTAAGGTGTTCCAGTCGGGACTGGATTTTTTCCAGCATATTCATAGGCGTTAATGCGCTCCTGGTGAAACGATTACACTGATTGCGCGAATCGTTACGCAGTTTGCGTCGATATTACGCCTGCGCAGGGTAGAAAGGTAAGTGATACGCTGAAATGTTGTTGTTTTTTTTCATAACATGATCAGAGTCAGATTTTCGCCAGCGGCTGGTGGGCAAATAAGTCGCGCAATCGGCGCAAATATGCGCATTTTTCATGACAACCCAATAACGCACTTCCTGACAAGGCCTGATAGTTTCGGGAATTACGTAAAAGCAGTACAGTGCAGTGTAATAAAATTACAACTGAAGCGCACGATAGCTTCAGGATAGCTAACTGAGGAGAGTGACATGGCGGTAGTCCAAACAGCCCAGGCGTGTGACCTGGTCATTTTCGGCGCGAAAGGCGATCTCGCACGCCGGAAATTGCTGCCTTCCCTGTACCAGCTGGAAAAAGCCGGTCAAATTCATGAGGAGACGCGGATTCTCGGGGTCGGCCGCGCCGACTGGGACAAAGCAGCCTATACCAAAGTGGTCCGTGAAGCGCTCGAAACCTTTATGAAAGAGAAGATCGACGAAAGCTTGTGGGACAAGCTGAGCGGTCGTCTCGATTTCTGCAATCTCGATGTAAACGACACGCCTGCCTTCAAACGCCTCGGCGCGATGCTGGATCAGAAAAACCGCACCACCATCAACTACTTCGCGATGCCGCCGGATACTTTTGGTGCCATCTGTAAAGGGCTGGGCGCTGCGAAGCTCAATGCCAAACCGGCTCGCGTCGTGATGGAAAAACCGCTCGGTAACTCCCTTGAGACCTCCCGTCAGATCAACGATCAGGTGGGTGAGTATTTTGAAGAGTGCCAGGTTTACCGTATCGACCACTATCTCGGTAAAGAGACAGTGCTCAACCTGCTGGCGCTGCGTTTTGCCAACTCCCTGTTCGTCAATAACTGGGATAACCGCACCATTGATCATGTCGAGATCACCGTGGCGGAAGAGGTGGGTATCGAAGGCCGCTGGGGCTATTTCGACCAGGCCGGGCAGATGCGCGATATGATCCAGAACCACCTGCTGCAGGTGCTCTGCATGATCGCGATGTCACCGCCGTCCGATCTCACTGCCGACAGCATTCGCGACGCGAAAGTGAAGGTGCTCAAATCCCTGCGTCGTATCGATCGCACCAACGTGCGGGAGAAAACCGTACGTGGTCAGTACACCGCCGGTTTCGCCCAGGGCAAGAAAGTGCCGGGTTACCTGGAAGAAGAGGGCGCGAACAAGTCGAGCCATACCGAAACATTTGTTGCGATCCGCGTTGATATCGACGACTGGCGCTGGGCCGGTGTGCCGTTCTACCTGCGTACCGGTAAACGTCTGCCAACCAAATGTTCTGAAGTCGTGGTCTACTTCAAAAACCCGGAACTCAATCTGTTTAAAGAGTCCTGGCAGGAGCTGCCGCAGAACAAACTGACCATTCGCCTGCAGCCGGACGAAGGGGTGGATATCCAGATCCTCAATAAAGTGCCGGGGCTGGATCATAAACACAATCTTCAGACCACGAAGCTTGATCTGAGCTACTCCGAAACCTTCAACGAAACCCATCTGGCGGATGCCTACGAGCGCCTGCTGCTGGAGTCAATGCGCGGTATTCAGGCACTGTTTGTGCGTCGCGATGAAGTGGAAGAGGCGTGGAAGTGGGTCGACTCCATTACCGAAGCCTGGGCTGCGGATAACGACTCACCGAAACCGTATCAGGCAGGCACCTGGGGCCCGGTAGCCTCGGTTGCGATGATCACCCGCGATGGTCGCTCCTGGAACGAATTCGAGTAACCACCGAGGATGATGTTGCGCAATTTTACCGGTAACATGATCTAACACAGCTCTGCGAACAATTTTTCTTTTTCAAAGCCCTGCTGGATTCACCAGCGGGGCTTTTTTTATTACACTGGCTGCAGTGATTTTGCCTTTGGGGCGCGGCGCTCAGGTGTTTTCAGCTTGTTACGCATAATGAAACGCACGGTTAGCACGCTCTCCCCGAACAGATAAATTTCAGGAGCCTCTATGAATCCAGTAATGTTACGCGTAACAAATCGCATTATTGAACGTTCACGCGAAACCCGCTCAGCCTACCTGGCGCGCATTGAGCAAGCCAAAAGCAATACCGTGCGTCGTTCGACGCTGGCCTGCGGGAATCTGGCGCACGGTTTTGCCGCCTGCCAGCCCGAAGATAAAGCCTCGCTCAAAAGCATGTTGCGCAACAACATCGCCATTATCACCTCCTATAACGACATGCTCTCCGCGCATCAGCCTTATGAAGTCTATCCCGACATTATTCGTAAAGCGCTGCACTCGGTGAATGCGGTCGGCCAGGTAGCAGGTGGCGTACCGGCAATGTGCGATGGTGTGACGCAGGGTCAGGATGGGATGGAGCTATCGCTGCTGAGCCGCGAAGTGATCGCCATGTCCGCGGCGGTGGGACTCTCTCATAATATGTTCGACGGTGCGCTCTATCTTGGCGTTTGCGACAAAATTGTCCCGGGGCTGGCGATGGCGGCGCTGTCGTTTGGTCACTTGCCCGCGCTGTTCGTGCCGTCAGGCCCGATGGCGAGCGGCCTGGCTAACAAAGAGAAGGTGCGTATTCGCCAGCTCTACGCGGAAGGCAAAGTCGATCGCATGGCGCTGCTGGAGTCAGAAGCTGCTTCTTATCATGCCCCAGGCACCTGTACTTTTTACGGCACCGCCAACACCAACCAGATGGTGATTGAGTTTATGGGCATGCAACTGCCCGGCTCCTCCTTTATTCACCCGGATGCGCCGCTGCGTAAAGCGCTGACCGAAGCCGCTGCCCGTCAGGTGACGCGTTTGACCGGTAATGGCAACGAGTGGATGCCGCTCGGCAAAATGATCGATGAAAAAGTGGTGGTGAATGGCATCGTCTCTCTGCTGGCAACCGGCGGCTCCACCAACCACACAATGCACCTGGTGGCGATGGCGCGCGCGGCGGGCATTATCATCAACTGGGATGACTTCTCCGAACTCTCCGAGGTGGTGCCGCTGCTTGCCCGTCTCTACCCGAACGGCCCGGCTGACATCAACCACTTCCAGGCAGCAGGCGGTGTGCCGGTATTGATGCTCGAACTGCTTAAGGGCGGTTTACTCCATGAAGAGGTGAATACCGTGGCCGGTTTTGGCCTGACGCGGTATACCCAGGAGCCGTGGCTCAACGATGGTGAGCTGGACTGGCGTGAAGGCGCTGCCGCGTCGCTGGATGAGTCGATTATCGCCACCATTGATAAGCCGTTCTCGCAGCATGGCGGCACCAAAGTACTGAGCGGTAACCTTGGCCGCGCGGTGATGAAGACCTCCGCCGTGCCGGTAGAGAACCAGATCATTGAAGCGCCAGCGGTGGTGTTTGAGAGCCAGCATGACGTATTACCGGCCTTTGAGGCGGGTCTGCTGGATCGTGATTGCGTAGTCGTGGTGCGTCACCAGGGGCCGAAAGCCAACGGCATGCCAGAATTACATAAACTGATGCCGCCACTTGGTGTATTATTGGACCGCCGTTTCAAAATTGCCTTAGTTACCGATGGACGGCTGTCAGGGGCATCAGGTAAAGTGCCGTCGGCAATCCATGTGACACCTGAAGCTTACGACGGTGGGTTGCTGGCAAAAGTGCGTGATGGCGACATTATCCGGGTTAACGGGCAGACAGGCGAGTTGACCCTGCTGGTTGCTGACAACGAACTTGCCGCACGTCAGCCGCATATTCCTGACCTTAGCGCAATGCGCGTGGGCACAGGCCGTGAAATGTTCGGCGCGCTGCGAGAGAAGCTCTCCGGCGCAGAGCAGGGCGCAACCTGTATCACTTTTTAAGACGACAAGATTTTATTCTGGCGAGAGAAAAGATTGATGAAAAACTGGAAAACAAGTGCAGAAGCCATCCTGAAAACGGGCCCGGTTGTACCGGTGATCGTGGTAAACAAACTGGAGCACGCTGTTCCGATGGCGAAAGCGCTGGTTGCAGGTGGCGTTCGCGTACTGGAAGTGACGCTGCGCACCGCATGCGCGATTGACGCTATCCGCGCCATTGCAAAAGAAGTTCCTGACGCTATTATCGGCGCTGGCACCGTGTTGAATCCGCAACAGCTGGCGGAAGTTACCGAAGCGGGCGCGCAGTTCGCTATCAGCCCGGGTCTGACCGAGCCGCTGCTGAAAGCCGCCACCGAAGGCACCATCCCGCTGATCCCGGGCATCAGCACCGTTTCCGAACTGATGCTGGGCATGGATTACGGCCTGAAAGAGTTCAAATTCTTCCCGGCGGAAGCGAATGGCGGCACCAAAGCGCTGCAGGCGATTGCCGGTCCCTTCTCCCAGGTGCGTTTCTGCCCGACCGGCGGCATCTCTCCGGCTAACTACCGCGATTACCTGGCGCTGAAAAGCGTGCTCTGCATCGGCGGTTCGTGGCTGGTTCCGGCCGACGCGCTGGAAGCAGGCGATTACGATCGCATCACCACACTGGCACGCGAAGCCGTTGAAGGTGCGAAGCAGTAATCAGCAGGCGGGTATGAAACCCGCCTGATAACAAGCCCGGACGCACTGCGCACCGGGCTTTTTTTATCCGTTGACCTGCACCGCGTTAGCTGAGGCCACGGCGCGGGCGACCGCACTCTCAACATCCTCAGCGACCGCCAGCGCCACGCCCAGACGGCGCGATCCTTCAATCTCCGGTTTACCGAACAAGCGCAGCTGCACGCCTGCGCCAACGGCGTGGTGGAGATTATCAAAGGTGACGTTCTGGCTGTGCAGCTGCGGCAAAATCACCGCAGAGGCGGCCGGGCCGTACTGGCGGATCGCGCCAATCGGCAGGCCTAAAAAGGCGCGTACATGCAGGGCAAACTCGGAGAGATCCTGCGAAATCAGCGTCACCATGCCCGTATCGTGCGGGCGCGGGGAGACTTCGCTGAAAATAACCTCATTGCCGCAGACAAAGAGTTCGACGCCGAAAAGACCATGTCCTCCGAGCGCCAGCACCACCTCACGGGCGATCTGCCGGGCGCGCTCAAGCGCCGCGGCCGACATCTGCTGCGGCTGCCAGGACTCACGATAATCACCATCCTCCTGGCGGTGGCCAACCGGCGCGCAGAAGTGAACGCCATCCACCGCGCTGATGGTCAAAAGGGTTATCTCAAAATCAAACTTCACTACGCCTTCGACAATCACGCGACCGGCACCGGCGCGGCCACCCTGTTGCGCATAGGCCCACGCGCTTGCCAACTGGTCGGCAGATTTGATAAAGCTCTGCCCTTTACCTGAGGAGCTCATTACCGGCTTCACAATGCAGGGCAGGCCGATTTCGCCCACCGCCTGGCGGAAGCTCTCTTCGCTATCGGCAAAACGGTAGCTCGACGTAGGAAGCTGCAACTCCTCTGCCGCGAGGCGACGGATCCCTTCCCGGTTCATCGTCAGTTTTGTGGCGCGCGCACAGGGAACCACACGCTGCCCGGCTGCTTCCAGTTCAATCAGCGCGTCGGTGGCGATAGCTTCAATCTCCGGCACAATAAAGTGCGGCTTCTCCCTGGCGACCAGCGCTTTTAACGCCTCGTCATCAAGCATGTTAATCACATGGGATCGGTGCGCGACCTGCATTGCTGGCGCGTCCGCATAGCGGTCAACCGCAATCACTTCGATACCGAGCCGCTGACATTCGATAGCCACTTCTTTGCCCAGCTCGCCTGAGCCTAATAACATCACACGCGTGGCTGCCGGACGCAGCGCAGTTCCTAAAAGAGTCATAGCGAAGTACCATTAGAAAAAAGTGGGCGCAGTATAACGAAAACGTTTGCGTCTGTCTTTTTCACTTGCGGTGGTTTTTTCATCGCGCTATTATACTGTACAAATACACAGTAAAACGAGGCTGCATCATGGCGGTAGAAGTTAAATACGTAGTCATTCGCGAAGGTGAGGAAAAGATGTCTTTTGCCAGCAAAAAGGAAGCCGATGCTTACGACAAAATGCTCGACCTGGCGGAAGTGCTGGGCGACTGGTTAGGCACCGGTCCGGTCACTCTGGAAGAAGAGACCCGTGAACGCATGGCGATGTGGCTCGCCGAGCAAAAAGATGCGCTCAACGGTATTCTGAAATCCGGCAAACTGCCCGGCACAGAGAGCGAAGAGGGCGCACCATCGGCAAAAAGTGTTGAAGATGAATCTTCTGACGCGGTCGACATTAAAAGCGCCAGCAAGCGGGCGAAAGTCGCCTGATCTTGCACCGCCAGCAATTTGTACCATGCTTTGAATGGGTATTAACCAGGAGATAAGCATGAAAATAGCAGGGGTAGTAACCAGTCTTTTTTTGCTGGCGGGCAGCATGGCGGCAGATGCCGCCGCACAGAAGGTCGTGAAGTTTCCTTCCTGTGAAGGGCTTAACGCTGAGGGCATCGCCGCCAGCGTTAAGCGCGACTATCTGCAAAACCGCATTGTGCGTTGGGCTGACGATCAGAAAAAAATTGGTCAGGCGGATCCGGTGGTATGGGTTAATCCGCAAGAGGTCACTGGCAAAGGTGATAAGTGGACGGTGCCGCTCACCGTGCGCGGTAAAAGCGCCGATATTCACTACCGCGTGATGGTCGACTGCCCGGCGGGCAGCGCGGCCTACAAAACGCAGCCATAGCGCCGAAATTTTCCTGATCTTTCCAGATATAGACACTTCCTGACATCTCCCTCGCTTACTCTTGCCTGACGAAAGCGGTTAAGCGAGGGAAAATCATGAACTGGTTAAATCAATTACAGTCGCTGCTGGGTCAGAAAAGCGGTGCATCTACATCCTCCTCTTCCTCAGAGGGTCAGGGCTTAAATAAGCTTCTGGTGCCGGGAGCACTGGGCGGTCTTGCCGGGCTGCTGGTTGCCAACAAATCATCACGCAAACTACTCGCCAAATATGGCACCGGCGCGCTGCTGGTCGGCGGCGGGGCGGTTGCCGGTACGGTGCTGTGGAACAAATACAAAGACCGTATTCGCGAAACCCATCAGGATGAGCCGCAGTTTGGCCAGCAGCAGTCGCCGCTGGACGTGCGCACCGAGCGTCTGATTCTGGCGCTGGTCTTTGCGGCGAAAAGCGACGGCCATATTGATGAGCAGGAGCAGGCGGCAATTGAGTTGCAACTGCGCGAAGCGGGCATCGAAACCCAGGGGCGTGAGCTGGTGGCGAAAGCGCTGGAACAGCCCCTCGATCCGGCGCGGCTGGCACAGGGTGTCAAAAATGAGGAGGAGGCGCTGGAGCTCTACTTCCTCAGCTGTGCGGTTATCGACATCGATCACTTTATGGAGCGCAGCTATCTTAACGCCCTGGGCGATGCGCTGAAGGTGCCGCAGGACGTCCGTGAAGGCATCGAGCAGAATCTTCAGCAGCAAAAACGCGCCCTTACATCCTGAGTGCTATAACGTTTCGCTTGCAACGCGCGTTTGTTTTGCCACCCTTATAGGTATGGAAAACAGAAAAAAGATAAGTGCTATGTTGCCGAAAGCAAAAAAGATCCCCCACGCCATGACCGTTCATGGCGATACCCGCGTCGATAATTACTACTGGCTGCGGGACGACACGCGCTCTCAGCCAGAGGTGCTTGAATATCTGCATCAGGAGAATGATTACGGGCGGGAAGTGATGGCCTCCCAGCAAGCGCTGCAGGATGACCTGCTGCAGGAGATTATCTCCCGCATTCCGCAGCGTGAAGTTTCCGCGCCCTATATTCGTAACGGCTATCGTTACCGGCATATTTATGAGCCGGGCAATGAGTACGCCATCTATCAGCGCCAGTCGGTGCTCAGCTCTGAATGGGACGACTGGACAACTCTTCTGGATGCCAACCAGCGCGCCTCGCACAGCGAGTTTTACACCATGGGCGGCCTCGACATCTCGCCCGACAATACCATTATGGCGCTGGCGGAGGATTTCCTCTCCAGGCGCCAGTATGGTCTGCGCTTTCGCAATCTGGAGACCGGCAACTGGTACCCGGAGGTGCTCGATAACGTCTCGCCAGATTTTGTCTGGGTGAATGACTCCGAGACCGTCTACTACGTGCGTAAACATGCCACCACGCTGCTGCCTTATCAGGTCTGGCGCCACACGGTCGGCTCGCCGAAGCAGCAGGATGAGCTGGTCTACGAAGAGAAAGATGACACCTTTTACGTCGGGCTGAGCAAAACTACCTCACAGCACTACATCACCATTCACCTGGCCAGCGCCACCACCAGCGAAGTGTTGCTGCTCGATGCTGAACTGCCGGATGCGCAGCCGCTCTGCTTTTTGCCGCGGCGTAAAGAGCATGAGTACAGCCTCGATCACTACCAGCACACCTTCTATCTGCGCTCCAACCGCGATGGCAAAAACTTCGGCCTCTATCGCACCAAAGTGCGTGATGAGCGGCGCTGGGAAGCGTTAATTCCCGCCCGCGATCACATTATGCTCGAAGGCTTTACATTGTTTACCGACTGGCTGGTGGTCGAAGAGCGGCAGCGTGGCCTGACAAGTCTGCGGCAGATCAACCGTAAGACCCGTGAAGTGGTCGGCATCGCTTTTGACGATCCGGCTTATGTCACCTGGCTTGCCTACAATCCCGAGCCGGAAACCTCGCGGCTGCGCTACGGTTACTCCTCAATGACCACGCCGGATACGCTGTTTGAGCTGGATATGGATACCGGCGAGCGGCGCGTGCTGAAGCAAACGGAAGTGGCGGGCTTTGACGCCAGCGACTATCGCAGTGAGCATCTTTGGGTAATCGCTCGTGACGGCGTTGAAGTGCCTGTCTCGCTGGTTTACAACCACAACCATTTCCGCAAAGGCGAGAATCCGCTGCTGGTCTACGGCTACGGCTCCTACGGGGCAAGTATCGATGCGGACTTCAGCAGCAGCCGCTTGAGCCTGCTGGATCGCGGTTTTGTCTGCGCGATAGCGCATATTCGCGGCGGCGGCGAGCTGGGGCATGCCTGGTACGAAGAGGGGAAATTCCTCAACAAGCAAAACACATTTAATGACTTTATTGATGTCACCGATAGTTTGCTGGAGCAGGGCTACGGCTCGCCGCAATACTGTTACGCCATGGGCGGTAGCGCGGGCGGCATGCTGATGGGCGCGGTAATCAATATGCGTCCCACTCTCTACCATGGCGTGATCGCCCAGGTGCCGTTTGTCGATGTGGTCACCACCATGCTTGATGAGTCGATCCCTTTAACGACTGGCGAGTTCGAGGAGTGGGGCAATCCGCAAGATGAGACCTATTACCACTATATGAAGGGCTACAGCCCGTACGACAACATTGGCGCGCACCCCTATCCGCATATGCTGGTGACTACCGGGTTGCATGATTCGCAGGTGCAGTACTGGGAGCCGGCGAAATGGGTGGCGAAACTGCGGGAACATAAAACCGACGATAATCTGCTGCTGCTCTGCACCGATATGGATTCCGGGCACGGCGGTAAATCGGGGCGTTTTAAATCCTACGAAGGGGTGGCGCTGGAGTACGCGTTTCTGATCGCGCTGGCGCAGGGGACACTGCCCGGCAAAGGGTAATTACCCTTCGCCAAGGTAGTGTTTAAGCGTTAAACGCAGTTCCGGGCTCATGCTGTTGAGGTTGTTAAACAGCCAGCGCAGGTAGCCCGGATCGCGGTCAGCGATCTCGGCAACCGGTTTACCGCGGTATTTACCAAAGGTAAAGGTGGTCATCAGCGCCGGGCGTCCGGTGATGGTGGCCATCTGCTCCGCTGTCCAGCCAGAGACCTGCATGATGTCAATCAGCAAAGCGGCGGTGATATAGCAATCATAGAGCGCGCGGTGGTGATGCAAACCGGCTGGTGTCTCTACGCTGAGCTTGCGGGAGTTATAGAGCGCCATATTGCTGTATTTGATCCCCGGCCATAAACGCCGTGCCAGCTTCATGGTGCAGATCCACTCGCCGGACATCTCCGGCAGCACGCGGCGGTCAAAGCTGGCGTTGTGTGCCACATACCACTCACTGCCGTGATAATAGGGCACCACCTCTTCGATCCACGGCTTATCCGCCACCATCGCTTCGGTGATGCGGTGGATGGCCATCGCCTGCGGGCTGATGGGACGGTCGGGGCGCACCAGGTGGCTCTGGGGATTAACGATTTGCCCGTCTACCACGTCCACCGAGGCGATCTCGACGATACCACCCTGCAAATCGCAGGTTTCTGTATCGATAACACGTAACATAGTCGGCTCCATTATTTCACTTTCGGCTCATAGGGGAGGCGAGAGAGCGAGACGGAGGCCAGCCGGTGGGCAATCAGACGTTCGCGAAACCAGCCGCGCAGATGTTCGGGCTGTTCGCGCTCAACCGCTTCGGCAATAACCGGCATATTGTAGCGCTCTTTGAAGGCAACGCCTGCGGCGGCCAGATCGACATTCACCTTATCCATCTCTTCTTGTTCGAGCTGCGCAAGATTGGTCATTATGAAGTTCTCCTCAGTTCAGGCGGCAAAAGTTACTAAGGCTGTCGCAGAAAGACAAGCGTGGCGGCGATGAGACTCGACTCAACTATTGTACAGGTTTATCCTCTATATCGTATGCATAACAAAAAGGAATGCTTCTATGCTTATCTCCCCGACGCAGCGCTTACGCGCTTTTGCCCTCATTACCACCCTTTTTGTAACCCCGGCAGTGCTGGCGCATGCCCACCTCAAAGGTCAGTATCCGGCTGCGGATGCCGATGTGACGGCGGCACCGCAGGCGCTGACGCTCAACTTTTCAGAAGGGATTGAGCCAGCGTTCAGCGGGATTAAGGTGACAGACGCGCAGCAGAAGGCGATCAAAACCGGGGCGGTAAAGCGCAATGAAAAGGATAAGACCCAGATGATCGTGCCGCTTGAACAGCCCCTGACTTCCGGGAAGTACACCGTCAGCTGGCATGTGGTCTCGGTCGACGGCCATAAAACTCACGGGCAGTACAGCTTTTCTGTGAAGTAACATGCTGTCATTGCTCTTTGTCGGGCTGCGCTTTATTCATTTCGCCGCCCTGATGCTGTTATTTGGCAGCGCGCTGTTCAGCGCCTGGCTGGCACCGCGCGATCTGCGCCGGACACTCACTCAACACTTCCTGCCGCTGCAGCGCGTCTGCCTGATCCTTACGGCATTGAGCGCGCTGTTGCTCTATGCGGTGCAGGGCGGGATGATGGCCGGTGGCTGGCCGGAAGTGTGGCAGCCCGCGATCTGGCGTGCGGTTGCCGGTACGCAAGCGGGTTCACTGCTGGCCTGGCAAATCTTCCTCGCGTTGCTGACCCTCTTTGCCGGGTTGATGCAGCCAGCGCAGCAAAGGAAGTTGCTGCTGCTGACGGCGCTGCAGTTTCTGTTGGCGGCGGGTCTCGGCCACGCAGCGATGCGCGCAGGGTTGCCCGGTGTGCTGCAACACGTCAACCATGCGCTGCATCTGCTGTGCGGGGCGATGTGGCTGGGCGGCCTGCTGCCGGTGCTGTTTTGTATGCAGCTTACGCGTGAGGGGAGCCACCCTGCGGCTATTGGCGCGATGATGCGCTTCTCCCGTTATGGTCACGTAGCGGTGGCAGGCGTTATCCTTACCGGCATCGTTAATGCGGTGTTGATTCAGGGGCTGGCATGGCCGTGGCAGAGCGCCTGGGGGCGCATGCTGTTGCTCAAATGTGCGCTTGTCGCGCTGATGGTGGCAATCGCGCTTGTGAATCGGTATGTTCTGGTGCCACGCTTGAGCCTGGTGGATAGCGGAGCGCGGCAGCGCTTTATAACGTTAACCCGGGCAGAATTGATAATCGGTGCGCTGGTGCTGGCAGCGGTAAGCCTGTTTGCCACCTGGGAGCCTTTTTGAATAAATCTGGTGAAAAGAATGAAAAAGAGTGTGATTGCAGTATTGTTGCTGACCAGCTCAGCCGCCGCGCTGGCTGCGCCGCAGGTTATTACCGTCAGCCGTTTCGAGGTTGGCAAAGAGAAATGGGCCTTCAATCGCGAAGAGATAATGCTCACCTGCAGACCGGGCAATGCGTTGTTCGCCATTAACCCCAGTACGCTGGTGCAGTATCCGCTCAATGATATCGCGCAGAAACAGGTCGACAGCGGGAGAAGCACCGGTCAGCCTGTCAGCATCATTCAGGTTGACGACCCAGAACATCCCGGGCAGAAAATGAGCCTCGCCCCCTTTATCGAGCGCGCGAAATCCCTCTGCACGGGCTGATGAAAATCACCTGATACAGCATAAAAAAACGCAGGTCCGGTTAACACCGCCTGCGTTTTTTTATGATAAACGTGACAATTACCGGATTTTTCTGACCACATTTGTCGCGGACTGGAAAAGCTGGTGTCGTCATCTATTCTTAAGGTGCAAGGCGACTAAGCCTGCATTAATGCCAACTTTTAGCGCACGGCTCTCTCCCAAGAGCCATTTCCCTGGACCGAATACAGGAATCGTATTCGGTCTTTTTTTATATGCTTGAATAATAAGGGTTTTTTAGGCGTTCACACTAAAATCCACCAAAATTCCACCAAATCCTTATATTCAGTCTAAACCGTAACATACTCTGCCCCACGGGAGTCCAAGTATTTTTTGGTCATTGATAAATTTTTATGACCCAACAGCCGCTGCGCAAATTCTTCGCCTTTTTCCTTCTCATAAAGCCTACTGGCCAGACTTCTAATTTCGTGAAATGACGGCGGGTAAGGGCCAAATTTAAGCACAGTGACATCACGGGTATCTGAGAATGCCTGGGTTAACCCGTCCGGCGTCAGTGGTCCGGGCTTTCTTCCACCCCGACGCACCGGCGAGTAAAGCAGGAACTCAGATGGATTGTTCACTCTGCAACGTTCTATCACTTCTTTTAAATGAAGATCGGCCGCTTCCAGTTTCAGGTCTAAAGGGATGGCTAATTTATTCCCTGTTTTCTCCTGTATGACAAACAATCTGTCTTCCCGGATGTCAGTGAATTTCATCATGGCTATATCCTCGCGTCGCTGAGCAGTGACAAGCGCAAGATCAAATGCATTTGCCGCCCATACTGAATTAGCAGCTGCTGTTTCTCGTATCGTAAAATACGCTTCGAGCAGTAGACGTTCCCGCTTAACTTTTGGTGCCGGGGTGCGAGTAGGTTCTGCCGGGTTCCTTTCTATATGGCCCTCCACGAGCGCCTCTCTGAATACATCGAGCAGTACAGATCTCAGACCTGCAGCCATGCTTTTTTTATCGCAGGCAATGTATGTTTCCAAAAATTCCGCAATGTCTTTTGTTGTAACTGCGCTAAGAGCGATAGTGCCGAACTCTTTTCTGATCGTGTCCAGCTGGTTCCTGCGAACTTTCATTGTGTTTGGTTTTAATTCCCTTCGCTCGAGAATAACGTCATACCTCTCCAGCCATTTAGCCATAGTCAGGGTGGGCGTTTCTTTAATGCGCTGAAGTAGACTGGAGGGGATATAGTTTTGATCAAGATAGCTGTTGGCTTCAATGGCCTGGGCTATCGCTTCCCTGCGATCAATGCGGCCCAGATAGATTACCTGGCCGGTTATTGGGTTGCGCCAGGAATAAAGCTTATCTCTCTTGCGAAAGGTCAGGTTACGGGGCAGGTTAGCGTCGTAACGGGCTGGCCTCTGCATTCTGTAATCTCTCCAGTAAAGTCCCTTTGGACGGAATTTTTAGATGCTGCGGTTTTAAGCGCAAATTCTTCTTGCTCGGATCAACATAGATAGCATCCGGGCGGAGCTTATACTCTTTACCGTGTAGCTCGGGGGCAGGATAGATCTTGCCTTCACGTACCCATCTGCGAAGAGTAGAAAGCGATGGCGGTGATGAGTACACTTCAGCGGCCCATTCCTGCAAATTAAGAAGCTTTGCCATTCTGTTCTCCTGCGCCCACCACCCGATTATAAGGACGGAAGGCGCTGTTTGATGATAATTCGATATCAAGACATCCGGCCGGCGAGGGCACGCAGACGCCGAGCGCCCATGATCGCTGTGGCCACGTAGCTGGTGCTGCGGTTTTCCACCTCTACCGTTACCTTCATTCCGTCCACCAGCACTGTGTATACGCTGGTCATGGCCCGGCTGGCATAATCACCGAACCTTTCAACATGCCGGGCCAACGCTGCATCGCACGCCCTGCGGGCCATCGGGGAATCTTTCCTGCTTCGGTTAATAAGTCTCATTCGGCACGCTCCGGGTCAAACACGTCCCAGCAGTTTCGCTCGATATTCGCCAGCAGGCGGCGATCTTCTATCTCGGTCAGCGGGCGGCCGGTCAGCTCTGCCACTTGCTGGTTGTTATGCGTCAGCAACATGTTCAGCTCTTCAACACTCCAGCGGGCTTGTTTCTCGCTCATATCATTACCGGGAGGGACAACCCTCCCGCCTCCCTCATGCCACGTATTCGGGCTTCATATCGAGCAGGGTAACGGCAAACTGGTCATACAGCTCGTCACCCAGATGGCGCTTCGCAGCAGCCAGTGCCTGCTCTGCTTTGGTGAACTGCTCTGTAGCATCCGGTTCGTCAGGCTGGGGCAGGGAGTTGATCGCCGCTTCCACCTTGTTGCGGGCGTCTACCAGGTAGTAGCGCCGTACGGCTTTGTTTTTCAGCTCAGTGAACAGCGCCGAACCGAGAGTAGTTTTGGCTGCTTCAATATCAACCCGCACGGCTTTGGCCTGGTCCACGGATTGAGCTACTTCAATGCGATCGCGGAACTCGTCGGCCATGCCATCAATATTGGTACCGGACTCTTGCGCGCTGTTAGTTGTCGATTCAGCCGGGATATCAGCAACGCTTACGCGCTGCTGCGGTGCTAGGTTGATTTCTTTTTCCTGACGATCTTCAAGCTCATCAGGTGTATAAACGCCCAGGATCACATCCGGACAGAACAGACGCGCCCAGCGTTTTACTGCCAGATAGGCGAGTTGCTGGCGGGGATCGTCAGCCCACAGTGTCGAATTACGGGTGCGGGCCTGAGCCAGCAGCAGATCCAGCTCACGGGGGTGATCTTCGCCTTTGAGCGTTGCGCGGATGATAATGCCGATACCTGCTTCTTCCGCCATGGTCCAGCCAGGAACGCGGTATTCGCCTTTTTCACCTTTGCGGATATGAAATTTTCCGACCACTTTTTCCCATGGGCCGTACCACTCATACTCAAAGCGATTCGCCAGCACGCCGCTGCGTGAAATCACTGCGTTTACCAACTGGGCCTCATATCCCAGCACGCCGTTAATCAGATGGGTTTTCTGCGCCACGGCGAAAGGGTTCATTTGCCACTGCGCCGCCTGCATTGCAACGGCCATACAGTCGGCCTGGTTGCCCTGAAGGTGTTTCGGTACTGTCGCCGCACCCTGCGCCATAATCTGGGCGAAAGTGCTGATGGCATTAAGGTACTGTGAATCGAACAGCGCGATGTTTGAGTTAATGACAGCGTTCTGGTCGGCTACTGCTACGTTTGTGTTCTGCATTCTTGTTCTCCTTAAGCCGCGCGCAGCGCTTCAAGGCGGCGCAGATCGTACTCGGTGAGTTCGTCGGTGTAGTCGGTGGTGATCGGCGCTGGCCACTCGCCGGTATCGAATGCGTTGGCAATGGCGCGCATCGTGGCGCGGTACTCTAGGATGCCCAGCTCCACCAGCTCCTGCGAAGCCTCAACAATGGCAATCCAGTGATATCCCTCGTCCTTGTTGACGAAGATCCAGAAGAATTGGTCGAGGCTTGCCGTCTCCATGTACATACCGGCGCTCAGGTGGTAATCGCGATCGATGATTTCACGGTGCAGCTTCGCCCGCAGACCTGACTGCTTGATGTTCCACATAGAAATCGTTTTGAGGTCGGCACCGATGCGCACGCCATCTACGTCCAGCTCAAGGTCAGGGCGCACACGGATTTCGAGGCCGGTCTCTTCGTCGATGCCGAAATAGCTTGTCTCAACGGCGCGATCAGGATGCTGCAGCAGCTTTCCGGCGGTCGGGTGCGCATGCAGCGCTTTCTGTATAGCCAGCGCGGTTTCCAGCTGCTGGCGGGTCACCAGCACCTTGCCTTCCGGGTTCTCACGCCATGCGTCCAACAATTCGTCGGCGAACACGGTATCCGGGCGGACAGCCTTGAGCGCCTGAATCAGATCCACTTTGGTGCCGCCCACTTTCAGCGGCGCGGGCTTCTGCGCCTCCTGCGCAACCAGGTCAGGATTGACGATCGCCAGCTGCTCCAGCAGCGCGTCACGGCTGCCGCTGGTTTTCACCGGAGCGGGCAGAGTGGCGTTGTACTCTTTTATGCAGGCTTTCATAGCTGCAGCGGTCTGCTTCTTATCAGACTCGATGCGCTGGAACTCTTCCGGCAGCGCCATATAGCTTTCTGCGGTTTCGTCTACAGCTGCGCCAAGCGGCAGCAGCGCGGGCAGGGTGGCGTTATGGGCCTCCAGCAGCGCTTTGATATCATCAGCGCTCAGCTGCGGCGGCAGGCTGGCGTTGTACTCGTCAATGCACTCGCGGATCGTCGCCGTGGTGGTGAGTGCACCTTCCGGGATCTCCGGCTCAATGCTGAACTCGGCGGCCAGCGTCTCCGGCTGCAGCGCAAGCGCATGCACCAGATTGCCCATGTCGAGAACCTTCGACCGCTCCTTCTGGATGGTCTTAGAGACGTGGCGCGCTTCGAAATACATCAGGGAGACACGGGCATCCTTCACCTGCGTGCTGCTGATGCCGTTCGCGGAGTGGTAAACGTCGTTCGGCAGACCTTCATAACGGCCTGGCTCGAAGTAAGCTGGCCATTCCTTAGCTGCAGCCTCTGGCTCGGAAATATCCGCTACCGGTCCTATTTCTGTCGTTTCTGGTTCGGTTGGAGGTAATTCCGGCTCATCCTGGCTAAGAGCATCAATATTCTGGTCCAGATCGGCGGCAACGTTGCTCGTCAGTTCCGGTGTGGCAGCTGCGAGGATATCCACCTGGCTTGCGCTAACTGTTTGCGCAGCAGCTTCATCAGCGACTTCGACTGCTTGTAACGCATTACAAGCTTCGACTTTGCTCGGGTCAGTCTCTTCCATCTGCACATTGCCAACGATCTCCACTTCCTGTTTTTCGACTTCGTTTGAGGGGGTATTGATGACCGGGTTTGCTTTTTCATCCAGCAGACCATCGATGGAAAATATGCCGCCGCCGAGGTTGGATACTTCTGGCTGATGGGTGGCGACGAGCTGGTGTGACGGCTCGGTGCACTGAATGACTCCGGCATCCACGGCCGCGCTATCAATCTGACGCGCAGCGGCGAGGATTCTGGCCTCAGGTGTATCATGCTTGTATTCATTGAGGGTCGCGCTGATATAACCAGTCATGCGATCCGGGAACGTAGTTATGCCTGAGGACGCTTCGCGGATGAGCGCAAAAATTGCAGCGCGCGAGTAATCCAGGATACCTGCAGTTTTACGCAGTGCTGTGGACCACTCTTTCCAGGGACTTTCTTTTGCAGCAACAATATCTTTAGCCCGGCGGTGAATAGAGCCGGGGATATTGTAGATATCAAAATCCATCGGCAGAGTTGCGCACGCGATCTCAATATCAAGTGTGTCCAACGTATGCTCATAGTCTGCATTACGGTCTGTTTTGATGCCGCCGCCCGCGTTCGTACCGGTGTCGGTGCGCTGAATGGTTGAGACCCGGTTACCGTTAATCCATTCCTTAGCGAGCAGGCCGCGATCGATATAGTCCGTCGTTTTCCAGGCCTTCATGAACTGGAGCATCAGAGATAAATCAGGCGTCGCTTTGTCAGAAGGAAATACGCGCTTAACAGCATCGGTAAGCCTCCATAAATCGAAGTCACGAAGCTTTTTCATCCCCTCGACATTCTCGGCGGCCAGCAGCAGGTTTTGCACGTAGGAGTTATCGGTGTCCATTTCCAGCTGGCGCACTGTATTCAGTTGTTCATTGTCAATGTGGTACGCGTATTCCTTCTCGGTAATAAACTGTGCGAGGAGGCGGTGACGGAACGACAGCGTAGGAACAGCGTGCAGTTCAGTAATGTCCCTATCGCGGAATGCCTGTACCTGAGACTGGGCCTGGGCAACTTCTTCAGGCGTAGCTTCCTGCCGAACTATTTCACTGGAAGCAAGCGCATCTTCACCAGGTTCGCTGGCGTCGGCGAGTTCAGTGGCGGGCAGTTTGCCGCCGAGCCAGTCTTCGACCAGTTGGGCACGTTCGCCGACCTCTGCTTTAACCCAGCTCGACATGAAAGCAGCCAGCAGCGCGGGTTCGTGTTCTTTATCCTGCGAGAAGACGTCTTTGACAGCCTGCACCAGTTTCCACTCAGCGTGAAGGCTGAGATCGTTCAACTCAGGAACATCATTTTTGGCCTGCAGCACATTCTTGAAGTAAACATTTGCCTCATCCATCACCAGTTCATTAGCGACTATCAACTGCTCCTGGCTGATCTCCGTATGGTATTTGTCGCCCAGCAGATGGAAGGCGTAGCGGACGGCCGGGGTGCGATTTTCAAGCAGAGAGGTGATGCCAGTATTTGCGATATCAGTGGCGGTTACCGGCGCGGCAAGCAGGTCCGCATCGCTGGTGATCTCCGGGGCGAGGGCGGTCTCATCCTGTGACGCAGTACCGAGGATCACGTTCCAGGTGCGCTGGTCGTCGGCCAGGGTGTAGCGCTCGCACCAGGTGTAATCGATGGTGCTTTCTTCAGGCAGGTCGTTAACAATCGGAAAATCGGTGCGGATCGGTTTGGCATAGTCTTTGCCTCGGCCAGTTTCGATGCCTGTATCTTCCAGCTTAACATCGAGCGTCAGCGCGGCTCGTGCTTCGGTTTTGGCACTGAACCAGATAACGCCGTCAGGTTTCCCCGACTTCTGCGTTGCCTTGATTAAGTAGAAAAATTCCATGTCAGATCCTCATTTTTGGATGTAAGATCCCCGGGCCAGAGATAGCGCCCATTGGGTGAACTTTGGTTTTTTAAGTAGTTTTCCGGTGTAACTTTGGTCGGGAGCACCGGACGTACGGGCCGCCTTGCGCGGCTTTTACGTTATGCCTCGTGTGCCATCTTGTCGTACGAAGCACAACGTTCAGAGCAGTATTCTTTTTCTTTGCGCGCCAGCTGCGCGCCAGCTGCGCGCCGTTGCGATAGAGAAGGGCACTTTTGACTACGTCCTCCGGTTTAACCGGCTTGCCGCAGTATCCACATTTCGTAGAGTTACACATCTGGATTCCCCTTTTGCGCCAGCAGGTAGCATAAGCGGCGAAGGAGCACCTCTAGGAAGTTCAGTTTTACGGCCTGCTGCCGTCCTGGTTTGCGTGCGAAATCTATCATTCTCACCCTCGTTTACCTTATCGCCGGCCAGCGGAGCTATTAACCTTTGCGCATAAAAAAGGCGGTGGATGGCCGCCTGTGTTTTGGATACCCGCTGATGCGGGAGAAATGCTTTGTAATGCAGCGCCGGATGCTTATCTCCCGGTTGCCGTCGTGCGGCTGCAATTCACCGCACTACAAAACATTCCTGCTTGTGCCGGGATATTTATCCGCGCCCGGCGCGCGCCTTCCTGCTATTCCCCAACAGCAAGAAATCGCTTACTCTTTAATCTCCTCAACAGTAGAAAGGATATATTCATGCAAACCATGCGTACCATGTGCCCTGACTGTGGATGTGAGATGTTCAACCAGCCCGATGATTTTGACTTTGAGACAAATTTCACTGGCGTCAGTTGTGCTGACTGTGGTCGAGAAATCACTAAAGACGACGTTGTCAATCAGGCCACGGACACGGTTAAAAAACAGATCGACGACGTGCTCAGGAATTCCCTCAAAGGAACTGGCTGGAAGTTCAAGTAACTTAAATAATTCCCCGATCTGAATAAGGACTTCACTGGCGTCGACGTTAAGCAGTAGTGACGCCTTTTTTTTATCGCCCATACACACCCCTCTGTTTGTTTACCGTCAGCCCCTCGAAAAGAGCTGCTGGTAAATCTGCCCCGATGTTCAGGGCTACTGAGCAACTAAACCATTCCAGACCATGTCCTCTTCGTTTGCTATGCCCGCCACACGTTACACACCTGCCTCAATCCCATTGGGCGCTATTGCAACTTGCCAGGGTAGGTCCGGATGATTTGCTACTTAGTCGATTTGTTAATGTGCAGGCTGACTCATGTCTGCCGCGGTTTAACTTCCGGTGGCCGCATCGCTGTTTCGTCGCGATGGTTTGATTAAAAACCATAGTTGTTTTTCAGTCAACAACAATAGTTGTATAAATAGTTGTAATGGTTTTAAATGGTTGTTTTAGAAATGAATTTATTTTTCTTTAGCTTTGTGGTTCAACTGAAAAAAACATTAGGAGGTGAATATAGATGAAGACAAGGCGGGGCTGATTCTGAACGCCATCGACCTAACTGTGGTCGCGTTGGTAGGCGAGTGCGTACCGATCACCTGAGATAACCTGGTTGATAGGTTGTAATGTAATCGCTTAAGTCCTCATGCGGGAATAGATTGGAAATCAGTCATTTAGCAGTTTTGGGAAATATTAAGATAAAAAACGCATATAGATATCGATGAATTTTAATTTTATCTTATAGTTTAAGAAATTTTTCCTTCACTATAAGGAAAATATTCCGCCACGATACGGGGTTACTTACAGAACCCCAAAATGACATTAGCATTTCGGGGTTAATGTTTATCGTATCTGCTTAATGTCACCATTAATTAATAAATCATAGGCTAAAAAAAGCCTTCTATAATCTGTTTTTAAATTGTTGTTCTCGCATAATTTGAATTGGGGGAATAAATCATTTTTGATGTATGACTCTATTTCCTTTATATCAAAATTCCTAATGTTTTTAATAATTATCAATAACTCTTTTTGTTTGCTTAACTCTGTTCTGTTTATATCAGCTAGTCTATTAAATACTTTTGCGGAGTTAATTATGTCTAATGCAATTGAGTCAATTATTTCATCAAGTTTACCATGTCGCTCAATACGTTGATTCAATCTGGTAATTGATTTAGCTGGTAGATTTAAATCTTTAATATTGCAGGAGGAAATTACCTTTGCAAAAGGAAGTCTTAAGGTATTTGTTGATGAGGTAATAAACTCTATAGCTAACTTATTCGATATTTCATTTTTTTCAAATAAGTAATCCTCAAGATAGTTAAGTTCTTTAATTTGAGTAAATACATATTTTTTATCACCTAGTGCGACCACAAGGTTTTTTCCTTGCTTTACACTTTCTTCAAGTTTGTCTAAATCTGATGGAGACACCAAGAGTGTATTGAGATTTCCTTTTTCACCTTCATTAACAATAAGCGTTTTAATTGCTCGTTGGTACCTCAAAACGTCATAAGGGGACAGGCCCTCATCTACGCTACTAATTTCATCGTAAATCATTTGATAATTATCAGTTTCGACGGATGTATAGGTCACCTGAAGTTGTTGATCTGTAATTTGCTTAGTTACTACTTCGTTTTCATCTGGTTTGTACTGTAACAGAATAATTCTTTCAGCTGATTTCCGCCCATCTTCTTTCGGCAGTTGTGATGAAAAGTCAGAAAGTAATTTTTTAACATTTCTATCAGTCAGTGAATACCCGATAAATAGTATAGGGTTTTTAATCATGTTAGAAAGGATTTTTGCACTTATTAATATGGCCTTACTATCATACATTTCATAGTCGGCGGTGTTTATTATTATTGATAGCGGGTCTTTAATATCTCCATGAATTTTATATAACTCACTCCAGCCGACTGTATCCTCGAAGAAACCATTATTCCCAATATAAAGCTTAGGTGTTACTCCCTGAGAGATCAATAAGGATTCGATAAAGGCATCGTAATTTGTTGTTATTATCATTTTTGCCTTTTTTAGAAAGGACTTAAATGAATTTAACTCATTTGAATTAATATTATCTCTTAGTTTTGGGTTGGCGAATCGTTGGCATATTGCATATTTGAATGGTGATATGTTTTCACTGAAAACCCTTCGAGCATCCAAACCTTCTAGTTTGAAAGCGTTTGAAGTGAACATTTTATTAAAATCACTTTCAATTTTACTTGCTGCCTCCGTATAAATCTTATGATCAAGATCGGAGTTATCAAAAACAGTATTTTTATACTTTTCTTTTATTGAGAGCAAGTAATTATAGAAATCCATTTCAGGATTTGTAATCTGCCAGTACTCATTTAATAGCTCCTCCCATGTTGGGTAGTCCTGAAGGTATCGTTTTGAGATTCCTGAGCCAATGAAAACTATCGGATAATTTTTGAATTGAAAAATTTTGTTCGGCATATTAAAACCCTTCCACGTTAGCAGCGCAAACATTTTGATGCCTTACTTGCTGTAGTCTCATAATTACGGCCTCACATCAAGAGCCATCTAAATAGTTACATTTAATTCTTTTCCATTTCTACACAATGTAAGTTTAATACATGCACTAGGGTAATTATTAACCAAATCTCTTATACGCGATGGTCTGCTTAATTAAGACCTTCGCCATGATGTGAAAGCGATCAAACTCTCCATCCTCGATGTACCACTCTTTGTATCTTGCGTTATCCGATATCACTAACAGTTTGTCCTTATGCATCTGCAGGCGCTTTACGTGCAAAGTGTTGCCAAACACAAAGACGTACACTCCGTCCCCATCGAACTGCCGCACACCGATGTTCACGAAGATTTCATCGCCTGGGTCAATCGTGCCTTCCATACTGTCACCGCGAACGGTAATCACCTTAACCTGAGAAGAGGGCACCGGCCCAAACAGGGCATGCCCTTTGTCTGGCGTGTATTCGATTGCTCTGATGGTTTCGATAAAGTCGGTCGACAACATACAACCAGGCCCCGCGCTTGCGTGAACATCCAGCACATCTACTCTGTAGATATCAGAGCGAGGCGGGGCGACAACTTCAGCAGGCATTTGGCCATCAGCACGCATGCCTCCTTCACCGGTGGACAACCACTCAGGTCGAATTTTAAGGACCGAGGCTAAATCGACAAGCTTCGTTGTCTGATTCACCTTTCCAGTTTCTATTTTTTGAATCGCCGCTTGGCTTACGCCAACCAGATCTCCCAAAGCCTTTTGAGTAAGGCCTTGCATGTTCCTGGCTTCTTTGAGTCTTTCTGCAAGTGTCGTTTTCATATCAGAAATGTACAACCATGGTTTTATTACATCAAACGAAAATGGTTGTTGACTAAATACAACCATAGTTTTATTGTTCTTTCGTATTCACTACGGAGGTTGTTATGAACCCAACCATTAAAACCGCTATCACTATTGTTGGCTCTCAAAAAGCCCTTGGTGACGCGTGCGCAGTGTCGCAGCAGGCGGTTTACAAGTGGCTCCACAACAAAGCAAAAGTTTCTCCGGAGCATGTGAACAGTATCGTGAAGGCTACAGGTGGTGAAATTCAGGCTTATCAAATTCGCCCTGACTTACCGACGCTGTTCCCAAGCCCTACCAACAATAGTTCCACCTAACCGGCGGACATTCCAACGAAAGGGAAAGCAATGCATACGCAATCACTTACGTATCAACACAATACCGGATTTGTTCCAGCTGCGGTGATAAACCGTACTCAACCTAAGAAGTCAGTAACCCACGACGATATCCGCGATGCGGTGCGCGCATGGTCAGCAGCAGCAGGGCAGGACGTTGTCGCTGCATTGATTGTTGAAGAGTGGCGGCAGCAGGGCGGGGAAGCCATCAGCTTTCCGGCCGACATCTCCCGCCAGCGCCAGAAGCTGTTTCGCTTCCTCGATAACCGCTTCGACAGCGAAGAGTACCGCCAGCGCGTAGAGCAGATGACGCCAGCAATCATGGCCGTTCTGCCGCTGGAGTACCGTTCGCGCCTAGTGGGTCAGGATGATGTTACCGCGCGCATTGCTGCTGCGGTGAAGGAATGTGCCGAAGCAAAACAGGCAGTTCTGCTTGGCGCTCCGGAGCATCAGAAGTTGAAAGAGGTGAGTGAGGGTATCGCTTCGCTGTTCCGTCTTATGCCGGATCAGGTTGGCCCGCTGATGACGATCGTAACCTCAATGCTGGGGGCAGTATGACGGGTTTAAAAATGGCGAAAGCCGCGGTGCAGCAACACCAACGGCTTTCTAAGCGAATTAACTGGATCAATTCACAGGAATAATTATGAGTTCACTATCCCAGCTTTACAAGCAAAAAGACAAGAACGGCACCGAAACCACGGTTAAAAAGACGTTTCTTGTCCCGCTGTCAGAAATCTACGTTGAGCCGGGCTTTAACGTCCGTGAAATCGATGAGCAGCATGTCGAAGAGTTTCGCGATGCGTTTATCGCTGGTGAGTTTGTGCCGCCTCTGGCTGTTCAGGTGACAGAGCAGGGCGTCAAAATCATCGACGGTCACCACCGCTATTACGGCGCGCTGGCTGCCACTGCATCGGGCACTGAAGTTGCGCGCATTGAGTGCAAAGACTTTGTCGGTTCAGAAGCTGATCGCATCGCCTTCATGATTACCAGCAGCCAGGGGAAAGCGCTGTCTCCGCTGGAGCGCGCGGCAGCATATCAGCGCCTGGTAAATCAGGGCCGCACGCCGACTGAAATAGCGAAGATGGTTAAGCGCTCTGTCGGTGACGTCGATCACCACCTCCAGTTGCTGTCCTGCGGCGATGAACTAATCGACATGGTGAAGGCCGGCGATGTCTCGGCTACCACCGCCGTTGCACTGTCCCGCGAGCACGGCGCTCAGGCGGCCACAGTGGCAACCCGTCAGCTCGACAAGGCAAAAGCCTCCGGTAAGAACAAGCTCACCCGTAGTGCTGCCATCCCTCAACTATCCCCGGCGCGAGCCCGTCGCCTTGCCGAGCTGCTGGCAGATGCAGAAATCGAAAATGACCGCATCACAGTGCCCGCTACGGCGCTCGAAGAGGTTATGGCAATCATCGGTGAGCAAAAAGCTCTGCTGCGTGACAGCGGCTGGGAGGAAGCGTGAACACTGCAAAAATTCTCAACTTCCCCGGTAATGATCCGGGGCAACTCAGGAGCAACCGGATGGAGAACCAGAGAACAGGTTTCATCCCGTTGTACCGAAGTGTGCTTAAGCAACCTTGGTCGAAGGACGTATTCCTGCGCACGCTGTGGGAAAACCTGCTGTTGTCTGCCGCCCGACAGCCTTACACAGCAAACTTCAAGGGTCGCCAATGGCCGCTGTTAACCGGACAACTGGTAACCACCTCAGCCGATCTAGGTCTGAGTTTATGCGACAGGGAAGGGAAGCCATGCAGTCGTCACGCCGTAGACAGGATGCTGGATGTTTTCGAGCGTGAGGGGATGATTTCTCGCTCAGGAGAGAAGAGAAAAGGCTCTGTGATAACCATCACAAATTACGCTGAATATGCTCAAAAAACGGACGATTCACCCGCGCATTATCCCGCGCAAATCTCCGCGCTTAATGCCGAGCATGGTGAAGCCAGTAATGGCGCGGCTTCCGATGGTAGTGCCGAGCATAAGGCCGAGCATTTAGCCGAGCGTTTCCCCGAGAATCATGAACAACAAAGTAATAACAACAATAAAAACATTAAAAGATCTTCGTCGAAGAATTCTCGCGAATTCACCGACGACCGTCTGAAGAAATTTTTATCTGCTCATCCTGAAGCGGTGATTTACACACCGACAGGTGCCAAGTGGGGCACCGCTGACGACCTGAGAGCCGCAGAGTGGATCGCCATCCGCGTTAAGAAAATAAACCCGACCAGCAAAGAGCCCGACCTGAAAGCCTGGGCAAATGACGTTCGCCTGACTAACCAGATTGACGGACGGACACACCGTGATATTTGCGACCTGTACGACTGGGCCAGCAAGCATCACTTCTGGCAGACCAACATCCTCTGCCCTGCCAGCCTGCGCAAGCAGTGGGACAAGTTGACGATGCAGCGTGCTGCATCTGGAACCGATATTGCCGCTGCTGGCAAGCCGAAGGTGGACATGAATAACACTGACTGGATTCACGGGGTGAAACTATGAAAAGCCTTGCTGAGCAGATGCACAACTACGACCGCGAACAAATGCGTCGCATCGCGCACAACCTGCCTGAACAGTACGACGATCAGCCAGGCATCGAACATGTGGCGCAGGTCATCAACGGCGTTTTCATCCAGCTTCTCGCAGCGTTCCCGGCGGCAATGGCCGGTCGTGATCAGGCGGAGATGAACGAGATTCGCCGCCAGTGGGTTATGGCATTTCGCGAGAACGGCATCACCACCATGGATCAGGTAGCTGCAGGTATGCGTGTCGCCCGCCGCCAGGCAAAACCATTCCTCCCGTCGCCGGGGCAATTCGTGGCCTGGTGCAAGGAAGAGGCGCGGGCGTTCGGCATTACCGCTGACGATGTGATGACCGAATTCTGGAAGTGGCGAAAGATGGTTTTTCAGTACCCGAGCAGTGAGCAGTACCCATGGCCGCAGCCGGTTCTCTATCACATCTGCCTGGAACTTCGCCGCCGCAGCACTGACGGGCAGTTAAGCCAGAAAGAGCTGCAAAACGCCGCAGCCGATGTACTGGCCTACTGGGTAAAACGAGCCGCTGAAGGGCACCCGGTGCCACCCGTACGCCGCGCTTTGCAGGCACCGAAGGCAGAGCATGGACTAACTCCCGCGCAGTTACTCAAAGCGCGCTACGAACTCATGAAGAATGACGGGAAGGTGTGAGATGCAGGAAGAGAAGCAATTGAGCAGTACGCCAACGATCCGCGTATGTGTAACGTCAATGAAGAAATTCGCACGATGGCCCGCCTGCTGACACAGGAGATGACGAGGAATATGCTCCCAGCAATCATGGATGCGTTGCAGGTTGAGCAGAAAACTTACAGCGTGCCACTGAAGCCCTGCTACCGGGATCTGATTCATTCACCTGAAGGTGTTGCCGGTCTGGCAGAACAATCGCTCCTGCTGAACCTGCTGCGGTAGATGGAAAATCACAGACATGATGTGTCGGGAGCGGTGGCTGAGTTTACCACCATGGTCAACTATGTTGTCGGCGCACAAAATGCCTTGGTGATAACAGGTCGCATGCGCAGTACATCATGCATCAGACCGCAGGACACTGATCGGACACCGGTTGGACAGCGCAAGGATGCGCTTATAAAATAATCATTGACGATGCCGTCAAGCAAGGCCAAAATTACCTCAAAGGTAAACAGGTGTCAGTCAGAGGAGGTAAGCATGTCCCAGATAGCTGATAAAAGAAAAGGTAAAGAAAGGCCGGGTCGCCCTTCGATTCGTCGTTCTCCTGAGTATAAGGCGAAACTGAGTGCTGCTTCTGATCTTCTTGCTGCAAAAATGGAAGAGAAGCGCTTAGTATGGGAAACAAAATAGTTCGCTCTGAATTGATTAAAGAAGCAATTATTGAAGACCCTTTAGCCCAGTTCCCCATAGATGAATTCGAAGAGTACAAATTAATCTGCCTGGAGGAAGGTAAAATCCCCGCCCCTCCAGAGCCTGAGCAGTACGAATTCGTTTCTTACATAGAAACAATAGGGCGAGATAAATACTTCCGAGCGCCAACCTCTGCAAGAGCCGAAGAGCTTTTCCATGCTCATGTCTGGCAAGAAGGGTGCTGTTGGGGTGAAGGTGAAGACCTGTTAATCCAATGGGCTTGCACCAGTAATAGTTATGTCGTTTACTCTTATTTTGTAGATAGTGATAATGATAATCACATTTATATAATTGATTATTGTAAAGATAAAGCTCACACCCTTATCGAAGACAAGGAGCAAGTTCTCAAATGGACTGAGCAAGCTAATCATTATCGACAACTGCATGTAAAGCCCGCTTAGCGGGCTTTTTGTATTACAGATTAATATATTAACCGCATGATATTTTATTTGATAAAAGATTAATTATTACATCACCGTTTTTATCAATGTATTCTGTTGAAACTGTGTAAAAACTTTTTAACAATGGCTTTATGACAATATTTTCACAAATCAAAATACTTAGATATCTTACCTTCGCTAATGAAAGCTAAAGCATCTTTACCCTCCAGTGGTATTTTTATTGTATAAAATATCCCATACCCTGGTTCTTCTGGTGGAGTCTTTAGACCATTGTGCCTATTACCAAAAGAATTACTAATGTAAGAATTTATTTGAGCTAAAACTATCTCGTACCCTCGCTACTATTTTTTGGGGCATACACAAAAGGCATCCATAAAACCAATGCAATGCACACAAGCTTTTCTAATAGCATAGATTTCCTTACGAGGTGTAACGTCCTGAAGACGCCACCAGTATGTTTGGTTAAATTCTTTCTTAGACCTCTGCTCTATCTTGCGCAGATTGCCTGGTGAGAAGTATTCCTGAAGCTGGTTGAATATCATATGGTCAAGCGCAGCTTTTGCCTCTCAGAGATTGGCACCAGGGATAAGAACTTTCCCGAGTTTAACCAGATTACCACCGGTCTGCTCCGGCTTACCTTCGACCGCATTAAGAGGGATGCCCTGCGCAAATGGGAAGATTTACCAC
This sequence comes from Kosakonia sp. CFBP8986, assembly GCF_034044935.1. NCBI lineage: Bacteria > Pseudomonadati > Pseudomonadota > Gammaproteobacteria > Enterobacterales > Enterobacteriaceae > Kosakonia > Kosakonia sp. CFBP8986. The sequence continues at coordinate 118,087 of NZ_JAXCXB010000009.1, forward strand.
CGGCAGCGCCTGAGCAGGAGGTGTGAGGTGGATAACCCGTTCGACGCCGTAATGTTCGTCTTACTGGTAGTAAATAGGCACATCTAAATAATGGTTATTGGAATGGTATAATTCTCTCACCCAAGAAAATGAGAGTTAAACCATGATATTATTTACTAAATGCGACCTACAACACAGCCATTTAAGCAGCATCAATGCTGCCTTTGAGGACGAAGAAACTTTAATCGTTGAAAGGAACTTTAATCTTCCAATGGAGCTATATATTTCACACCCTAATGATTTTTATGGACGCTGGGTTAGCACGGGCGAAGTAGTTATTGCTGGGCCAGTAAATGACATCCTAGGTGTGAGCGGTATTAGATACCATAAAGTTATCGACGATTGATTTAGCATTATCAACCCGCCATAATATCAGTGTCGCCGGATTGAGCACCGGCGGTACCTTTGCGCTAACGGGGACGTTATGCGCACATACAACGAGCAAATCACCTTGTCACAGATGCAGAAATGCACCTGCGATTTTCTGCATTCTGCGTTTTACCTCTCAGGGGGTGAAGCGTGAAACAGCAATTCCACCTCGTCAACGACGCCATCAAGCAAAACGCAATCAGCTACATCCGCGACCTGCCGGTGGACCAGAAGCGCCCCTTGGTGCTGGACATCAAAGAGCCCACCCGCACTATCGAACAAAACAAAAAAATGTGGCCGCTTTTGAAAGACCTGTCAGATCAGGTTATCTGGTTCGGCCACAAATACGACTCCGACGACTGGAAAGACCTCATTACCGCTCTGGTGGCTAAGTCCAAGAAACAGCAGCAGCGTATGGCCCCAGGTCTCGACGGGGGCGTGGTGGTGTTCGGTCAGCGTACCAGCAAGATGAACGTTCGTCAGATGGTCGAAGTCATTGAGGCTATATACTGGTTCGGGACGCAGCAGGGCGTTCAGTTTAGTGAGAAATCACGCCTCGAAATCGAGTGGGCCAAGCGCTGGGGAGAAGAGCATGCATAGTCCTCTCGCTAAAGTCATTGAGCGCGCAATCTTCCGCATACCAGCGCGCCGCCGCAAGGCTGCTCCGGCACCTTCAGAAATACCAACCCTCAAGGGCTATACCGCCCGTCTCGTCGATCAGAAGTGGCTACGCCTGGCCGCGAGGAGAAAACATGCATAAGTTACCTCGCCGCAAGTGCGCCCACAAATCCTGCCGCCAGTGGTTCAACCCGGTCCGCGAAGGGCAGGTCGTCTGCTGCTACGAGTGCGCTACTGTGGTTGGCAAAGAGCAGGTCGCAAAGAAACGCGCTGAGGCTCTGCGGGCTGAGAAGAAGCGCCAGCTTCAGGAGGAGAAAGAGCAGCGGGCACTGCAGGCCGAACGCCGCCAGGCTGTGAAGAAACTCAGTTACTTCGTCAAACAAGCCCAGCAGGCATTCAACGAGTTCATCCGGTACCGGGATCGTCATCTTCCATGCATCAGCTGCGGCCGCCACCATGACGGACAGTATCACGCCGGGCATTTTCGCACGACCGGCGCGAACCCAGAGCTGCGCTTCAACGAAGATAACTGCCATCGCCAGTGCGCCCCCTGTAATAACCACCTTTCCGGCAACCTGACAGCATACAGCCCGGCGCTGATAGCCAAAATTGGCCAGGCCCGCTTTGAGGCCCTGATGGGCCCGCACGAACTACCGAAATGGAAGCGAGACGATTACATCCGAATCCGTGATGAGTACCGCGTAAAACTCAAAGAACTGAAACAGCAGGAGGCTGCATGAAACTTGAATCTTCACTAAAACACTTCAGCCCTCAGGGGATGAATATCAGCGACAGCGTTAAAGGCACCTCTCCTGACAGGCTGACCGGTACAGATGTAATGGCAGCGATTGGCACCACCAGCAGCCGCGCTCGCTTCGGTCTCGCTGCATTCTTTGGAAAGGCCGGGATCAGCATAACGGATGAGCAAATCGCAGTGCAGGCGCTGGTGCGGCATGCGATGGAAGTTGCCCCGAAGAACGTGCGTAAAGCAGCTGGTGGTGAGTTGGGCTGGTGCATGCAGGTGCTGGCGCAGTTTGCCTTTGCTGAATATGCCCGTTCGGCAGCCAGCAGCAGCACCTGCACCACCTGCAGCGGTACGGGATTTATCTCAAGGCATGAGGATGTGATCAAACATCCGGGCATTTTCAATGCTGACGGTGCGGAGCTGGTTGCCGCGAAGATTAAAAATGAGCCGGTTAAACATGCATGCACAGCCTGTGGAGGTAAGGGCATCATTCCAGCACGCTGCCGCTGTGGCGGGAAAGGGGAAGTACTCGATCGGGTGGCGACTAAAGAGCGGGGCGCGCCGGTATTCAAAACCTGTGAGCGATGCTCCGGCAATGGCTTCTCTTCAGTACCATCTACGGCTGCGCACAAGGCTATTATCCGGCGCTTGCCAGATTTGCATGTCAGGACATGGACTCGCAACTGGAAGCCATTTCTTGAGTCGCTGGTGAGGATTTGTCAGCAGGAAGAGGCCAAAGCTGAGAAAGAATTTCAGAATGCAACCAGCTTTAACGAAGAAGAGAACAAAATTTAGCATTTTAACTACATAAAGCTTGATTTTGTCCGAACTTGTCTAGTATTCTTCAAATCGTGGCATATATCGCCTGTACGAAAAGAAAGTTTAAACCTCGCTTCGGCGGGGTTTTTTATTGCTTGAAATATTCGGTTTTGCATCTGATAACATAACTATTTATCTTCATATTTCTTAAAAATTATTGATTTCAATGCCGATTCATAATCATTAATTTCTGAAATTGAAAGACTGTTTTCATATTTTTCCACGAACATTTCTTTAAGCGTTTTGATAAGTTCATCTCTGCTAAACTCTTCCCGAGACTGAGAATTTATAAAGCGCAAAATTGCTTCGCCTACTATGGCGTCAGTATTTTTGATAAAGGTTCCTTAGTAACTGATTATTCGACGGAACCTAGGGAAAAGTTGTTTTTTATCAGTAGGTTTCAGGGTGGGTAAATCTTGCATGAAGTAACAACGATTTTTCAAGCATACACGCTTTACCTTATGAAAGCTTTTATTTTAAGAAAGAATTAAATTTATAGATTTTTTTGCCAGTTCTTAAATAAAATTTATCTTCAAGTATCGCCTGGAGCGCATCAGGCGTGGCCGTCGCAGAAAGCGTAATAAACCCTCTAATTAGAATTTCTCAAGGCTGCCATCTGGCGGCTTTCTTCATTTCAATCCACAGGAAAACTATCAAGGCCACATTGTCGAGTGCAGCCTTGGCTCCTGACTCTTTAAATTACACAGCACCGACCCTTTACAGGCGGAGGTGGAGATGAAACGTATGCCGGACAAAGACGCTGGTTTCTGGGCAGGTCTTATTGCCTGGCTATACAGCCACAAAACAGAATGGGGATATGCAGGTGTGGCGGGCATGTTTTCTCTGCTGCGAAGTGCTTATGCGCAGTCCTCATGGAGTAAGCGTGTTCTTGACGCCGTGTCGTGCAGCGCACTGGCATTCTTCGCCGCGCCGACGCTTCAGGTGGTCGGGGGCGTTCTTAACTGGAATGTCCCCGATACAGCCGCTCAGGTGTTTGCGGTGTACATCGGGTATGTCGGCAATGACTACATCAGCGAGAAGCTGCGCGGGTGGATTAGCCGCAGAACGGGAGATAACAGTGAAAATCAGTCCTGACGGGCTTTCCCTGATTAAGCGTGAAGAAGGCGAGCGCCTGAAAGCGTATCGCGACACCAAAGGCATTCTGACGATCGGCGTCGGTCATACCGGGCCGGTGGATGGCCGGGCCATCACTCCAGAGCTTACAATCAGCAAAGAGAAATCAACCGCGTTGCTCCTGGCTGATATTGCCTGGGTTGAGAAAGCTATTAACGCCAGCGTTAAGGTGCCGCTTACCCAAAATCAGTATGACGCGCTTTGCAGCCTGGTCTTCAATATCGGCAAAACTGCCTTTGAAGATTCCACCGTCCTTAAGCGGCTCAATGCCCATGAATATCACGGCGCGGCCGATGCTTTCCTGATGTGGAAACGCTCCGGTAACGATCCGGATATTCTCCTGCCGCGCCGCCAGCGTGAAAGAGAGGTGTTTCTGACATGAACCCGATCAACTTCATAAAGAACTATTCACACATTATCGTTATCGGCCTTATTTGCATTGCGCTGTGGGGACTGAATGCCCGTAACGCCCAGTTAACTGCGACTAATGAGCGGCTGGAGAAGCTGGCGAACAGCAAAGATGACCAGATTAACGATCTGCGTTCAAAAAATGACGGCCTGGCCGCCAGCGTGGGCGAACTGGTAACCGCCGTCAGGCAGCAGAACCAAGTGATGTCCCAGGTCACTGAACAGCGCGCTGTAACCGCACAGCAAAACCGGAAGCTACAGAATGAAATTAAGCAATACCTTGAAGCGGATAAGTGTGCACAGTCTCGTGTGCCTGATAATGCTGCTGACCGGCTGCGCGCCGCAGCAAAAGCCGCGGGTGGAGTACCGGACAATAAGCCAGCCGCAAATCAGCCTGCCCGCAGAGCTGACCTCCCGCATTGATGCACCTGAGCCGCCGGACGGAATGACGTTCGGTGACAGCGTTCAGCTCAGTGCGCAGTTATACGGGCTGGTGGGGCAATGCAATATCGATCGCGCTGCCATCCGGCAGATTGAAGAGAGCAGGCAACATGCTGCTGGTGTGTTGGAAAAAATTTCCCCTCCGAAATGAAATCCGACACTTCGGAAGGGAGACCAAATGGTCGCTCGTTACGTATAACAAGCGAAGCATAGTGCAAAGTGGATAAATAGATGTATAACTTAAGTCAAATCAGCAGGTTTCTTATTTACTTTTTTGATTTGTGTCGGTTTGACGGCTTATTTGCGTAAAAAAAAAGCCCTCCAGGTGAGGGCTGCAATAATGCATGCTTGATTTGAAGAGATACTTGTCATTGCTACGACGTGCTCATCTCTGAGCTTCCCCTGGTGTGGGTAGGAGCCACAGTGAGGAGATGTAACTGTTGCACACAATTCCCAAACAACAAGCGTAAGCGGTGAGTATTAGGAAGAATCCTACTGCATCAGTAGATTTAACTGCTCCTGCGCTGCCTGTATTTTGTTTAGCCTCCTATAATTTCAGAAATCAATACGGAGGCAGCAACAATGACTTTCTTCATTGTCTGGGAAGCATACACACGCGACTGGCAACTGATGCAGAAGGGCTCACGCTTCATGAGCACTGACGATCCTGACATCATTGATGTTGATCTTGCTGACTATGTGGCAGACATGGCAAAAGCACTCGGTATTGAGGAGAAATACCTCGTAATCACTTCGGTTCAATCGCTTGGATTTTTGAACTAGCCTCAAAACTGCTATGTTTAAAGCTTCATTAATTTTATTGAGGTCTCCATGCCATTTAGCACGCTGATCAAAACCATAACAATTTCAAATGCAGTTTCAGGGGATTTCAAATTCGAGATTTACCAGAATGAAAAGGCTCTTTTCCATGCCGATATATCCCGTAAGGATCCACTCGGTAAATGAGAGCAGTTCCGCAATAAGTTTAGATTTAGCAAAGCTTTAGACGTTGAGGAAGTTATTGGGCGTTGTAGAAAACTTGTTGATGATCAATTCCTTGCTATGAAAGAGTAAGGTCGTCTCGGGACAGTAAATTTGAATTCGATCAAGCCACTGGCGTCCGCTGGTGGCTTTTTTATTGGAGTAACTAATGGCAAAGCCGGACTGGGGCGAGCTTCAGCAGCGGTTCCTGTCCGATCATGCCGCAACTGGCGTAACACCGAAGGAGTGGTGTGAAGCGCAGGGACTGAACTACGCGACCGCCCGCCGATATATAAAAAAGCCCGCAGCGCAAATTGCGCAAAAAAATGCGCAGAAAAAAGTGCGCAATGCGCAGAAGGAAATAGACGTTAATGCACTGGTGGAAAACGACGGGTTGACAGCTCAGCAGCGAATCTTTGTGGCGGAATACCTGAAAGACTGCAACGCCACCCAGGCCGCCATACGTGCCAAGTACAGTGCAAAGACTGCTGAGCAAATTGGTTATCAGCTCCTTCAGAAAACTTCAGTTGCCGCTGCTATTGATAAACAGCAAAAGGCCTCCTTGATGCGAACGCTTGCCAGTGCTGATGAGGTGCTGGCGCAGATGTGGCAGCTCGCTACTTTTGACGCTAACGAGCTCTCGCAATATCGCCGTGGTGCGTGCCGCTACTGTCATGGCTTCGGCCATAACTATCAATGGCGCGATATGGTGGAGTTTGAAGAGCATCGGCTTAAAGCAATCGAGAAAAAGGGTAAAGAGCCTGCGGACGTTGGCGGTTACGGCTATGACCACAACCGGGAACCTAATCCGGCATGCCCTCGCTGTAATGGTGACGGCATCGGCCAGCCGTATTTCGCTGATACCCGTAAGCTGCCGCCTGTTTCCCGTCTGGCGTATTCCGGCATCAAGCTCGGTAAGAACGGTGTTGAGATCACTGCCATTAGCCGTGAACGGATGTATGAAGCCGTAATGAAGCGGCTTGGCCTGGCGGACAGCGAGTTTGCGCAGCAGCTGCAGCAGATCGAAATCGAACGTCGCCAGCTGGAGGTGGAAAAACTCCGCAAAGAGCTGGCAGCAGATCCTGAAGATGAGGTACCGATGCCCGTGGCAATTAACATTAACGTCGCGGATGCTCGCGTAAGGAAAGACGATGACGGGGATATCGCCGACCCTTAACGTACCGCAGGCACAGTTTCTGGCTATGCCGCATAAGTTCAAGTCCTACGTGGCAGGCTTCGGCTCCGGTAAAACATGGGTGGGCTGCGGGGGCATCTGCAAGGGGATGTGGGAACACCCTAAGATCAACCAGGGCTACTTCGCTCCGACCTATCCGCAAATCCGGGACATCTTCTATCCGACAGTGGAGGAGGTGGCGTTCGACTGGGGACTTAAGGTCCAAATCAACGAGAGCAACAAAGAGGTCCATTTCTACGCCGGAAGGCAGTACCGCGGCACCACCATCTGCCGCTCAATGGAGAAACCGGCCACGATTGTCGGCTTTAAAATCGGCAACGCGCTGGTGGATGAGCTCGACGTGATGCCCGCCCTCAAAGCGCAGCAGGCCTGGCGGAAAATCATCGCCCGTATGCGCTATAAGGTCGCTGGACTGCGTAACGGCATTGACGTTACCACCACACCAGAAGGGTATAAGTTCGTTTATCAGCAGTTCGTTAAGGCAGTGCGCGATAAGCCTGAGCTGGCAACTCTGTACGGACTTGTGCAGGCTTCCACGTTTGATAATGAAGCGAACCTGCCTGATGACTATATTCCCTCGCTGCTTGCGAGCTATCCACCAGAGCTGATAAAAGCCTACCTGCGCGGGCATTTCACTAACCTGACAAGCGGCACCATTTACCACCAGTTCGATCGCAGGCTGAACAACTGCACAGATGAAGAGCAGCCGGGCGAGCCGCTGTTTATTGGCATGGACTTCAACGTCGGTAAGATGGCAGCCATCGTTCATGTGAAGCGTGAAGGGTTGCCGCGCGCGGTGCGGGAGTTAGTGAAGGTCTATGACACTCCGGCGATGATCAAACGCATTCAGGAAGAGTTCTGGCGCTATGAGGGCGGCCGCTACGTTGCCAGCCGCCAGATCTACATATATCCGGATGCCTCCGGCGACAGCCGTAAATCCAACTGCGCCAGCCTGACCGATATTGCCCAGCTTAGAGAAGCTGGGTTCAGCGTCATTGTTAACGCTTCCAACCCGCCGGTGAAAGATCGTATCAACTCGATGAACGCCATGTTCTGTAATGCGCTGGGCGAACGGCGTTACCTGGTTAATGTCCAGCGCTGCCCGGTCTATACGGAAAGCCTTGAGCAGCAGGTATGGGATAAAAACGGCGAGCCGGACAAAAAGGCAGATAACGATCACCCCAATGATGGTGGCGGGTATTTTATTGTTAAGGATTACCCCATCGTCAAACCTGCATACTCAATCACTATGGATACCACCTTCTGATATGGCTAATAACGACATCACTTGGGTTCGTCCTGAGCACCGGGCGGCCAGTGCTGCCTGGAAGAAAATCAGGGACTTTTGCAAAGGGGCAGAGGCGGTAAAAGAACCGGGCAACAACTATCTGCCTTTACTTGACTCCACAGACAAGAGCATGCGCAACCGCAAGCGCAACGAAGACTACCTGCAGCGGGCGGTCTTCTATGCGATTACTGGTAATACCAAGATTGGCCTCCTTGGGCTGGCCTTTCGAAAGGATCCGACCTTTTCCGCGCCGGAGAAACTGAGCTATCTGCTGAAGAACGCCGACGGCGCTGGCACCAGCATTTACCAGCAGTCGCAGTTGGTGACCGAGAACGTGCTGGAGGTGGCACGTGACGGGCTTTATGTCGATTACGCTGAGGGTAGTGGGCAGGCCATTATCCTGCGCTATCTGGCCGAGAACATCATCAACTGGCGCACGAAGCGCATCAACGGGCGCGATCAGTTGGTGCTGGTGGTGTTGAGGGAATGTGTGGAGCAGGAGGATGGCTACGCGTTCAAGGATGAGGTCCAGTATCGCGAGCTTGCGCTTGAAGAGGGCCGGTTCATCTGCCGGGTGTGGCGCCGCAGCGCGGATGCCGGTTCCGCTACATACGCTGCTACCAGTGAATACCAGCCGAAGCCCAAAGGCAAAGACAGCTGGGACGAAATCCCGTTTACCTTCGTCGGCGCGCAGAATAACGATCCGACTATAGACGACTCACCACTCGCCGCGCTGGTGGAGATAAACCATGGACACTTCCGGAACAGTGCTGATTACGAAGACAGCGTGTGGTTCTGCGGCCAGGTCCAGCCCTACATGACGGGACTTGATGAAGGATGGCGCGATCATCTGGAAAAGAAGGGGGTTAAAATCGGCTCCCGCTCGCCGCTGCTGCTGCCCAGAGAGGGCAACTTTGGTTATGCCCAGGCGCAACCCAACATGCTGGCGAAAGAGGCTATGGACAGTAAGCGCGACTACATGGTGCAACTGGGTGCCCGGCTCATCGAACAGAACGCGGCGGTTAAAACCGCAACGCAGTCCAGCAGCGAGCAGACATCGTCCACTTCTGTACTGGGGATCTGCGTCTCGAACGTATCGGAGGCCTATTCACTGGCCATCGGCTGGTGCGCGAAATATCTGGGCGTCGGCGAGCAGCAGGCGGCCTACGCGATAAATCAAGAGTTCATAGCTAAGGTCGCCGAGTCCGGCATGGTTACCGCCATTGTGAACGCCTGGCAGTCCGGTGCAATCCGTGACACTGATATGATTCGTGCGCTGCAGAAGCTTGACCTCATCAACCCAGCAGACAGCCCCGACGATATTATTGACGAGCTGCACAACCCCAACCCCACCCTGATTGGCGGTAACAATGGCAACGGTAAATGAAACGTTACGTGACGAAGCCATAGCCCACACCGTCTGGATCAGTCGTTACAGCACTGGTGTGGCAAACCGCATGGTTAAGCTGCTGAACGACAGCGACGCTGAGCTTACCGCACGGCTGCTGTTGGCGATGGACAGCCTGCCCACCAGTCAGTTTACGGTCAGCCGACTGGAAAGCATGCTGGGGAGCGTACGCGAGCTTAACCAGCAGGCAATAGCGGGCATGCAGACCAGCCTGGAGGATGAGCTCCTGCAGCTGGCCGGGCATGAAGCAGGCTATCAACTGAGCCTGTTTGATTCACTGCTGCCGCAGCGGGTGAAAGAGCGGTACCCGCTGCAGAGCATCACGCCTGAGCAGCTTTACGCGGCCGCCATGGCCCAGCCCTTTCAGGGACGTCTGTTGAGCGAATGGGCCGATAACCTTGAAGCCGACCGCATGGCACGCGTTGTTAATGCAATGCGTCGCGGCTACCTGCAGGGTGATACCACGGAGACCATTGCTCGGCAGGTCCGCGGGATCGCCAGCAAAGGCTATAAGGACGGGGCGCTGCAGCTCAGCCGGACCAATGCCGCCAGCATTACCAAAACGGCTGTGAATCACCTGGCAGCCACGGCGCGGACTAATTTTGCAGAAGCCAACGGCGATGTCCTGAAAGGTAAACAGTGGCTCTCCACCCTGGACAACAAAACCACGCCGACGTGCATCATCCGTGATCGCCTCCGTTACACTCTGGACAACAAACCTGTCGGTCACAAGGTTCCTTATCTGCAGGGGCCGGGGAAAATCCATTTCTGCTGCCGTTCCACGGAGACGCTGATTACCAAATCATGGCGTGAGCTTGGGATCGACAGTAACGAGCTGGATGAAGATACTCGCGCCAGCATGGACGGGCAGGTGCCAGCGGATACCACATATCTTGACTGGCTGGCCCGGCAGTCGCTGCCGCGACAGGATGAGATCCTCGGGCCGGAGCGGGCCGCGCTTTACCGCGCTGGCGAGCTGAAGCTCGGGGAAATGTTCACAGACAAGGGGGAATGGATAAGCCTGGCCCGCCTCAAAGCGCTCAGTTGATCCCAAAACATTTTTCACTTACGGCTGCCTCCGGGCAGCCTTTTTTATTGGGCGAGGCCCATAACATCCCAAGGGGAAATCATGTTAATCCGAAATATGCTCCTGAAATACTACGCACCAGAAGATGATGGCCAGGGCGGCGGGGGCGGCGGTACCGAAATTACGCCAGAAATTCAGAAGCTGATTGATGATCAGGTCGCTGCCCAGGTCTCCGGCCTGAAAACCAAAAACTCCGAGCTGCTGGGCACCATCAAGCAGCAGAAAGACAATTTGTCTCGCTTTGACGGTATCGACCCAGATGCGGTGCGCGGCATCCTGCAGCGATTTTCTGACGACGAAGAGGCAAAGCTGATTGCCGCCGGGAAAATTGATGAGGTGCTGGATAAACGCACCGAGCGCCTGCGCGCTGATGTTGATAAGCAGATCAAAGCGGCCAATGAACGCGCGGATAAAGCCGAAGCGTTCTCCGGCAAATTCCGGGATCGCGTTCTCGGCGATGCCATCCGGTCGGCAGCGTCAAAAGCTGGCGCACTGGCGGAAGCATCCGATGACCTGATCCTGCGTGCCAAAGGCACATTCCAGCTCAACGACGAAGGCGAGGCCGTAGCAGTTGATGCAAATGGCGACGTTCTGTTCGGTAAGGACGGCAAAACCCCACTAAGCCCGCTTGAATGGGCTGAGTCGCTCAAGGAGACGGCCCCGCACCTGTTCCCGCGCGCTGAAGGTACCGGCGCGGGTGGACACAAGCCAGGCGGTGGTGGCAGTCAGAAACGTTCAGAGATGAGCGCCAGCGATAAGGCGGACTATATCCGCAAGCATGGCCAGCAGGCCTTCCTCAAACTTCCGAAATAAGAGACTTACTCAATGGCTACAACTGTTAATAACGATCTGGTCATCTATGACGATCTGGCGCAGACCGCTTTCCTCGAGCGCCGCCAGGACAATCTGGAAGTGTTCAACACTTCCTCCAATGGCGCGATCCTGCTGGACAATGAGCTCATTGAAGGCGACTTCCGCAAGCGCGCCTTCTACAAAGTAGGTGGCTCCATCGAATCGCGTGATGTGAACTCCACCGGCAAGGTGAATGGTAAAAAAATCGGTGCCGGTGAGGCGGTGTCTGTTAAGGCACCGTGGAAATACGGTCCGTACGAAACCACAGAAGAGGCCTTTAAACGCCGTGGCCGCTCCGTTGATGAGTTCTCCGAAGTGATCGGCGTTGATGTCGCAGATGCCACGCTGGAAGGCTACGTGAAATACGGCCTGAAAGCGCTGACGGCTGCAATTGGTGCTAACGCCGACATGGTCGTAACCGCCGATATTGAGACCGACGGTAAAAAGACCCTGACGCGCGGCCTGCGTAAGTACGGCGACAAGTTCAACCGTGTGGTGCTCTTCGTGATGCACTCTGCCACCTACTTCGACATTGTTGATGAGGCGATTGCCAACAAAATCTACGAAGAAGCGGGCGTGGTGGTTTACGGCGGGCAGCCTGGCACGCTGGGTAAACCTGTGCTGGTGACCGACACCATGGACGCTGATGCGATCCTTGGGCTGGTAGCTGGAGCGGTTACCGTCACCGAGTCTCAGGCGCCGGGCTTCCGTTCCTACGATATCAACGATCAGGAAAACCTTGCGGTTGGCTATCGCGCTGAAGGCGTGGTGAACGTTGATCTGCTGGGCTACAGCTGGGATACCGCCAAAGGTGATAACCCTGACCTGACCGCCATCGGCACTGCGGGCAACTGGAAGAAACACTTCACCAGCAACAAATCTACGGCAGGCGTGCTGATTAAACTGGAATCCGCAGTGGGGGAATAACGCTGTCAGCGGATAAAACCTCCGCAACTGCTGACAGTATCGATGCGGTTACCTTTTCCCTGAAATACACCCGTAACGGCGCGGGCGTGTCCGGAGTAGCTGTCGTCTGGTCGTCTACTGGCGGCACGCTGAGCACTGAGGGATCACAGACCGGCTCTGCCGGCGGCGCTACGGTGAAACTTAACTCCGATACCGCCGGAACGTTCACCGTGACGGGTACAGCTGGTGGAGTGGCGCAAACCAGTGAAGAAATCACTTTCACTGCCGCTGCCGAAGACTAACTGACGGGGCGCAAGCCCCGTTTCTTTGGGTGCAACGATGATCATTACCGATATCACTTCACCGGCCATGAACAGCTATGCAGGCGAGGGGGATTTGAAAGCCTTTGCCGATCTGCGCGAGATCACGCTGCCGGAAAAGATCGCGCCATTGCTCATCCGGGCGATGGATTACCTTGAGGGGCTGGACTGGGCCGGCTGGCGAAGCGAACCAAAGCAGCCGCTGGCGTGGCCGCGTGTGGGCATCGAACTGGACGGATACGAACTGCCCGCCGGAGAGGTACCGCGTCTGGTTGTTACTGCGCAATGCATGCTGGCGGTCGAGGCGATGGATGGCGATCTGCTGGGCAGTGTGCGAGAAGCAGCTGTGAAGTCCGACCGCGTGGAGGGAGCCGTAACCACGACTTATGCCGTCGCTGACGGCGAAGTGTTCATACCGTCTTACCCGGCGGTGATGGCTTTGCTCGGCGAGCTGGCTGGTGGTCGTGGCTATGCAGTAAACGCTTTTGCGGAGCGTGCGTAATATGCCTGTTAACTACACTCGCATGAAAGCCACAAGCACGCGCCTGCTCACTGAGAACGGCGCGGCGTACCCGGTAAAGCGCAAGGGCACAGTAACTGTCATCGGCGGCATTGAGCATCGCGAGCCGGATAAGACCTTCACTGCGATCGGCGTGCGGACTGAGTATAGACCCGGCGAAATTGACGGTACGGTCATCATAAACGGCGACATGCGTATTGTGTTTACTGCTGATACCGAGCTGCGCACCGGTGACATGGTGGACGTGGACGGCAAATGGTACCGCATTGAGAAGCCCAACCCGGTCAATCCTGGCAAGCTGCTGTTGTGCTACCGCGCTCAGCTGAGGGCATAACATGGCAGATAACCAGGCGTTTATGGTGTCCATTAATGCGTTCGTCAGCCAGGCAAAGGAGCGACAGGAGGAAGTGGTGCGGGTGGTCGGCATCAAAATCCTGGCGCGGCTGGTGCAGATGTCGCCTGTCGGCAATCCAGAGCTTTGGGCGGTGAACCAGACGGCGGCGGCCTATAATGCGGCGGTCTCCGAGCATAACAGTCTGCTGCGGCAAAACCCGGACAACCTGACTAAAGCAGGCCGGCTGCGGCCAGGCCGTAAAGTTAAGGACGGCATGGACCTGAAAGCGCCGCCGGGCTATACGGGCGGGCGTTTTCGCGGTAACTGGCAGGTGTCGTTTGACGCGCGCACTACCGACGAAACAGGGCGGGTTGATAAAGCTGGCCATCTGACGATGACTGCCGGAAATGTCACACTGGGCCTGTTTAAAGTCGGTGTGCGCGATATCTACTTCTGCAATAACGTCCCGTACTCTTACCGTCTGGAGATGGGGCATTCCAGCCAGGCGCCCGGCGGCATGGTGCGCATCACCGCCGCCGAGTTCCAGCGGTATTTCAGCCAGGCAGTCAGCGAGGTTAAAAATGATACCGGACATCACAACGGCGCTTGAGTCCATGCTGGGTCTGTGGGCAGATGGCGAGGGCGTGCGGGTGTCATGGGATAACATTCAGTTCGACCCGCCTGGCGACGGGCTGTATCTGATCTCCCATGATATGCCCGCGCAGCCGTACAGCATTGATATGGCCGGGGGCTGCCGGGTCTACCCCGGCGTGTATCAGGTCACCGTCGTCGCGCCAGCGGGTGGCGGCAAATCACAGGCCAGAGTGCTGGCCCACCGCGTCGCCGGGTTGTTCCCTGAGAACCAGGATATCCCAGGCGACGGCTTTACCGCCTGGGTGACATCACCGCCCTCCATTTACCCCGGCATAGCGGACGGCGTGTCCTACTCCATCCCCGTCAGCATCAACTACCGGGCTGATATCTCAGCTTGATCATCCCTGCCGGTTCTGCCGGCTTATTTACTTTCATTTTACGGAGAATCCCTATGGGCTTCGCATTACCTAATGGCGCCACGGTATTTGTCGGCTCGAAACTCGCCACGCCTGTGGCAGTGACGGGCGTCAGCAATGCCGCAGGCGCTGTCTTTACCGTTGCAAGCGGCCACGGCCTCGCTGTAGGCGATGTGGTGCTGGTTTCCAGTGGCTGGGCTCTGATTGATAGCCTGGTGGCGCGCGTCACGGCGCAGACCACCACCAGCGTAACGATCGGGGTGATTAACAGCACCGATACCAACTTCTTCCCGGCTGGCTCCGGCACCGGTTACTTAAGCAAAGTAGCCGAGTGGACTGAGATCCCGCAGATCACCGAAGTATCACAGTCCGGCGGTGACCAGCAGTACACGCAGATCCAGTTCCTTGCCGATGACCGCCAGCGCAACCTGGCGACCTACAAGGCGGCCAAGTCGCAGACCTTTACGGTTGCGCATGACTCCACGCTGCCTATCTATGCCGTGCTGTCAGCTGCTGACCGTTCTGGTGACACGCTGCCGCTGCGCATGTATGTGCCAAAGGCGAAGGAAACGCGTTACTGGTCGGGTAAGCCGTCTTTCGATCCGCAGCCAACCACTGCGCCGAATGCCGTTGAGACGGTACAGCCAGCGTTTGCCATCCAGTCCCGCGATATCACCTTTTACAAAGATGCTGCCCCGCAGGCAGCCGCTTAATCCATTCCATTAACAGGCCCGATAGCGGGCCTTTCTTTCTGTCGAGGAACACATGACCACTAAATTTCAGCTCCAGCCCAAACCGACTTTCAAAGCAGACGTCACCATTCCGCGCGCTGGCGAAGATGATGGCGTACTTACGTTTACCTTCCGTCATAAACCGGTCAAAGAACTTGCTGCACTCGAAGAAATCGAGGGAAAAACTGCTATCGACTTCCTGACTGAAATCACCGAGTCCTGGGCACTACCGGATGAGTTCAGTCGTGAAAATCTGGAGATGCTCCTGGATAACTACCCGGGCGCGATGAAAGCGATCGTCGGCACCTATTATCGGGAGTTGACAGGTAACCGCGAAAAAAACTAATAGCGGTTGCCTCGGCGTTTTATACGCCTGAACCCTCCACCGAAGATCTGGCTGCGTTTGGCCTCAGTGCCGAAGACTACACAGAAGAAGAGCAGACCGTCGAAGTTTGGCCCGATGTTTGGACTGCGTTCGCCGTCTTCCAGTCAATGAGCACTCAATGGCGCACGGGCATGGGCGGCATCACCGGGCTGGATTACAACGTGCTGCCCTGGCTGATGAAGCTGAACGGGGTGGAGGATGAGGCAACCGCGTTAACGGATATCCGCGTAATGGAAAGCGTGGCGCTGAAGATTATGCATCAGGGGGCGTAATGTCTGATATTGCAACAATTTCGCTCCGGGTGAATACCGCCGAGCTGGAGCGCGGGAACAAGGCGCTGGACGATTTCCAGCAGACGGCCGGCAGCGCGGCAAACAAGGCCGATGATCTGAACAGCGTTTTCCGGGCGGGTGCCGACAGTCAGAAAAAAAACACTCAGAGCCTGAAAGAGCAAAAAGAAGAGTTGCAGGCTCTTCTGAATAAAATCAGCCCTGTTAACCGAGCAATGGATGAGCTGGAAACGCTGCAAAGCAAACTGGCTGGCTTTCGCGGTAAGGGACTGCTCGGTAATGAGGATTACAGCCGGTTTAGCGCAGTGCTGGATACCACCCGCGATAAATTATTTCAGGTCATGGAAGCAGAGACCGCCGAAGGGCAGGAGCGACTGAAGCTGGCTCAGGACACGCAACGTGCCGCCGCAGCGCAGGACTCGTTCCTGAAATCTGTGAGCGAGCAGGCTGCTACCTTCCGGGCCTCAAAGTCAGATGTGCTTGAGTATCGGGCCTCCATACTGGGTTTAACGCAAGAAGCCGCCCCACTGATTCAGCAAATCAGGGAAAGAGAACTGGCTATCGCCAGTGAGGCTGTGCAGACCCGGATTGCCGCACAAGAGCTTCGTGAGAAACAGGCCGCAGAGCGCCAGGCGTTAGCTGAAGCATCCCGGCTGCAGTCACAAAATGATAACTTCGTCGAGTCTCTCCGTAATCAGGCTCAGGCTATCGGTAAATCACGTGCTGAGGTGCTTGAGCTGAAAGCGGCTCAGATGGGACTGCTGCAGGAGGCCGGACCGTACATCGCTGCGCTTAAGGCGCAGGAGGCCGCAACCGCACAGGAAGCAGCAAATAAAAAAGTTTCTGCCATGCAATCCCGCATGCTCAGGGATGCGATTGCAGAGCTGGAGGCTGCAGAGCGCGCCGAGGCATCCGAGATGCAACGTGCGCAGAATATCCGCGACTCATTTATTCGGACCCTCGAAGAGCAGGCGACATCGATCGGAAAAACACGGGTCGAATTGCTGGAAATAAAGGCTGCCCAACTCGGTGTTTCCCAACAGGCTGCTCCTTTCATCGAAAAGCTGCGTGAACAGGATGAAGCGTGGAGGAAGGGCGGGATCAGCGCCGGGCAGTACCGGCAGGCATTGAGAATGTTGCCAGCGCAGTTTACGGATATCGCCACGTCCATTGCTGGTGGCATGCCATTGTGGATGGTGCTGATCCAGCAGGGCGGGCAAATCAGTGATTCTTTTGGAGGTCTGGGCGGGCTTTTTCAATTTATCAAGGAAGAGGTTCTTGGGTTTAAAGAGGCAACAGACGACTCTTCAGAATCACTTTCAGAAAATGCGAACTCACTGGCTGAGAATGCCGAACATGGCAGGGGTATGCTTTCTTTCCTGACTCCTGCCAGGCTTGCTGTTGGTGGGCTTGTGGGGGTGGCTTCACTTCTGGCAATTGCATGGTACAAAGGCGCCCAGGAAGCCAGTGAGTTCAACAAGCAGCTTATCTTAACCGGAAACTATGCTGGTAAAACGGCGGGGCAACTTAGTCAACTTTCCAGGCAAATAGCTGATGATGCTGGTGTGACAATAGGAGAATCATCGGCAACTCTGGCGAAAATTGTTGGGTCGGGAAGATTTGATGGAAATAAACTTGAGGTTGTTGCCAGAGCAGCTGCGGCCATGGAAGATGCGGTTGGGCAGTCAGTAGATACTACGATAGCTAATTTCCAGAAACTTTACGACTCACCAGTAAAGGCGTCCATTGAGCTAAACACTCAGTTGCATTACTTAACTGCGGCGGAGTTTCAGTACATTTCGGCTCTTGAGCGCCGCGGTGATAAGGAAGAAGCAGGGCAAAAAGCTGCTGATAGTTATAGTCGGGCAGAACAGCAACGCAGCCAGCAGGTTATTGACAACCTTGGCCTTATTGATCAGGTGATTCGTGGCGTATCTGATACATGGAAAGCATATTGGGATGCAGCCTTAGGTATTGGTAGAAAAGAATCGACAGCTGAACAGCTTGAGGTTGTGAGGCAAAGAATTAAAGAAATCACCAATCAATCCCGTCCAGGTGTTTTTGGTATGGGTAATGTCGGTGATGGTGGTGCTGCAAAAAGGGAGTTGGCGGCATTGCTTCAGCAAGAGAGAGAGCTTGGGTTTGTTATTAAATCTCAGGAAGGTTTTAACCAGAAAAGGGCTGAGTTTAATAAGATAAATCAAGATGGTATTGATGCGCAGATATCGTTTAATAAATATTTGGATGCTGGAACCACTCAGGCAGAAAAAAGAGCTCTTGCACAAAAGGATTTGAACAAAGCTATTGCCGATAACGCGAAAGCAGTTAAGGCGACGCAGGGCTTGCCTTATGAGCAGAGAGTCAAACCATTGACTCCTGAACAAATATCTAAGGCCCGAGCTGGCATCGAGAAGCTGTATAAAGATCCAAAGATCCCTAAAGCCAAGGGCATAACGGTGGCCGCAGGCGATCGTGCCGAAGATTCTGCGCAGGCTGAACTTCTGGCCCTCCAGGCTCAGCTGAAAACCCTTCAGGATCACCGCTCTGTCAATGACACCATCAGTCAGCAGCGTAAAGACCTGTATGCCGCTGAATCTAAATTTGCCGTCTTGGAAGCGGCCGCGAGCACCCGGCAGTTATCGAAGCAGGAGAAGTCTCTGCTGGCGAGCAAAAATCAGGTGCTGCAACTTGCGCAGCAGAAAGCTCTTCTTGGTGACCAGATCACCGCTCAGGAGCAACTGAATAAGCGGATGGATACGGCGCAGAAGTACGTTACTCAGATGGTGGAGAAGCAAGCCGGGCTTGCATCTGGAGCCACAATGAGTGACAGACTTGCCGGGCGACAGGCGTCTATGTCCCAGCTGCGTAGTGGCTGGCTCAATGCGGGCGGTAGTCTCAGCGATAACGGTTATAAACAGGAGTTAAAGGCCGCCAACGATTACTATGCAGCAGAAGACAAGCTACGTGGCGACTGGATGGCAGGTGCCAGAAAAGGCTGGGCCGAGTACCTTGATGCGGCAACCAACGTTTATGGCTCAATGCAAAGCGTAGCGCAGTCAGCCTTGGGCGGTATATCAGATATGCTGACAAACCTGGTCACTACCGGAACGGCCAGTTTCAAAAGTTTTGCCGCCTCCATGATGAAGATGATCGCTGATGTTATTAATCGACTGCTGGTGGCGTACACCGTGCAGGCCGCAATGGGATGGATTTCTGCGGGTACCTCATCAACAGGTAGTGGTGCAGGCCAGTCTTTTGCTGTCCCGTCTTTCCGGCCAGCGTGGAACGGGGGATATATCCCTGAATTCGACACCGGCGGTTACACAGGCGATGGTGGCAAATATCAGCCAAAAGGGGTGGTACACGGCGGTGAGTTCGTCTTTACCAAAGAGGCCACAGCTGCAATCGGTGTCAATAATCTTTATGCGATGATGCGTGGTGCTCAGGGATATTCTGAAGGTGGGGTTGTCGGCAGGCCGCCTATGCTGGGGCTCTTGTCCGGTTCTGGTAATGCTGCACCGGTAATTAACACCACTGTAAATGTCGATGCCAGTGGTAACGCTTCGGCTCAATCCAGCAGCTCTGGGGACGCTATGGGGCGCGCCATGGCGGCTGAAATACAAAACGCTGCAACCCTGGTAGTTCAGAAGCACCTGAAGCCGGGGGGCATGATCTACAACTTTACGAAGGGACGTTAGTTTTCAAAGGTATATTGCCGAATCCCTGATGCCAGCCTCGCTTATGCGGGGCTTTTTTATGGAGCAAACATGGCTGTTGAAACCTATAAATGGCCCGCGCAACTTGGAGCGGGCGCAATTGAATATAACCAGACAATCCGGGCCTCACAGTTCGGTGACGGTTATGAGCAGGTGGCTGAAAATGGCATCAACTCTACTGCCATTCAGGTTCCGATGATTTATGTTGGCAAAGAGGTGCTGATAAACGAAATTCGCTCATTCCTGCTTGCTCATACCGTTAAGGCTTTCATCATCGCGCCACCCGGCGAGGAGAAGGGGTTGTATCGGGTCGTCAAAGATTCTGTGCGTAAGAACCAGATCAGCAGCAACGCAGCAGAGCTTACTTTCACCATAAAGCGCGCCTACGGCGTCTATGCCTGAGGTCAACCATGACAGCACTTATTGATACGGCAGCCATGCTTGCACCTGGCGGAAAAGTCCGGCTGGTGGAAGTGGACGCCTCAGAATTCAGTGGTGGTATTCACCGCTTTCATTACAGTCCTTTTCCGCATACTCCACGGGAGATTGACGAGGCGCAGGGTGACGAAAGCAAGCTCGGGCCTAAGCCTGTAGTCTTCGATGGTGAGGTCTATGATTTTTGGCCTTTCCAGTTAACAGGCCTGGCTCTCTCAACTGACCAGGCGGCAGAGCCGTCACTCAGCGTCTCAAACCTTGACGGCCATATCTCCGCGCTATGCCTTCAGTTTAAGGACATGGTGAACGCGAAAGTGAGCATTATCGACACCTATACGGTGTATCTGGATGCGGTGAATTTTCCCGACCACGTTAATCCCACTGCCGATCCGACTATGTTCACGCTTCAGACCTTCTGGCTGGATACCAAAACGTCCGAAGATGACGAGGTGGTGACCTGGGCGCTAAGCAGCCCGGCAGACCTGCAGGGGCTGGTAATTCCCACCAGACAAATTACTTCCCTCTGTGAATGGGCGCTACGCGGACAATACCGGAGCGGTGACGGTTGCACCTATAACGGTACGGCTTACTTCGATGCAAAGGGAAACCCCGTAGCGGATCCGGCCCTTGATGTCTGCGGCGGTTGCCTGAGTGACTGTCGGAAACGATTCGGTGCCGGGCTTGCAGAGCCAAACGCGGCGATCCTCGATTTTGGCGGCTTCCCGGCGACGGTTCTTTTCACTCGTTAAACGGACATACCAATGAACAAAACCATAATGTCGGCTATCCGGGCGCATGCGCTAGAGGAATCCCCGCGCGAGTGCTGCGGATTCGTTATCCAGTCTGGCCGTCGCCAGCGCTATATCCCCGTATCGAACACCCACGAAAACCCGACCGAGCATTTCCGTATCGATGGCGAGTTCTGGGCGAATGCTGAGGACATCGGTACAATTATACGCGTTATACATTCCCACCCCGGCGACGGTGCACGGCCTATACCGTCAGACCTGGATCGCCAGCAGTGCAACAACTCCGGCGTGGTCTGGGGCGTTTACGCGCCGGACAGCGATGAATACGCCGAGATCATGCCCGAGGCGGTGCCGCTTATCGGCCGCCCGTTTATCCTGGGTTCACACGACTGTTGGGGGCTTATCATGGACTGGCACGCCACCCAGGGCGTCACGTTAGACGATTTCCGCGTCGATTATCCGTGGTGGGAAAGCCAGTACCCGGACAACTTCTATTTCGATAACTGGGAGCAAGAAGGCTTCATCGAATGTGATCCGGCGCCCGGTTGCATGGTCATCATGCAGGTTGAATCCGATAAGTGGAACCATGCGGGCATTATCACTGAAGATGGTGAACTGCTCCATCATCTGTATGGCCAGCCCTCCTGCATTACCCCCTATGCCCGCGGCTATTTCAAGGACAGGACGATGATCTGCGTTCGCCACAGGAGCCTGCCAGAGGAGATAAAGCCATGGCGCGTTTAACCACTATTCGCCTGTATGGCGCGCTGGGCGCCCGGTTCGGGCGAGTGCATAAGCTGGCGGTGCAGACATCCGCCGAAGCGGTAAAGGCCCTGTGCATCAACTTCGACGGGCTGGAAGACTACCTGATGAACGCCAAAAAGAACGGCATGACCTTCGCCGTGTTTCGTGGAAAGCGCAACATAGGCGTGCAAGATTTCCAGGAGCTGGCTGGTAACAGTGATATTCGTATTGCGCCGGTTATGGAGGGGGCGAAGAAGGCGGGTATGTTCCAGACCATCCTGGGGGCAGTGATGGTGGTCGCCGGTATTATCGTCGGCGTGGCGACTGGCTGGACCGGTGTAGGTCTCACCTTTGGTGCCGGGCTTATCATGTCAGGCGCATCAATGATGGCCGGCGGCATTTACCAGATGCTCTCTCCACAGCCTAAAGGGCTACAGGGACGCGACGACCCTGACAACAAACCAAGCTACGCCTTCGGCGGTTCGGTTAACACTCTGGCGATGGGTAATCCGGTGGCGCCACTTTGGGGCGAGCGGGAAATTGGCGGTGCGATCATCAGTGCCGGCATAGTCGCGGAAGACATTTGATACTACCCCTCTGACCAATAAGCACCCAATCGGGTGCTTTTTTTATGGACACATTATGGAAACGATCACTGGTGCAAAGGGCGGCAGCCAGAAGCAGCACACGCCTGTAGAACAGCCAGATAGTGCCCAGTCGATGGCGCGCTGCCGCATGCTGCTGGCGCTTGGTGAAGGGGAATTCGCCGGCGGCCTGGATGCAACTCGTATTTTTCTGGACGGGACGCCGCTGGGCAATGCCGACGGGACGATGAATTTTGAAGACGTCACATGGGATTTCCGGCCGGGCACCCAGACACAGACCCCGATCCCTGGCTTTGCCGCGGTCGAGAATGAAACCAGTATTGGCGTATCGCTGACGAAAGTTGCCTCCTGGACCCGCGCGCTGAGTAATACCCAGATTGATGCGGTGCTCGTGCGCATTGGCATTCCCGGCCTGCAACAACAGCAGAATAATGGCGATATCGTTGGTACGACTGTCAAATATCACATCGACCTGGCTGTAGACGGCGGCGCGTTCTCGACGGTTATGACCAGGAGCGTTACCGAGAAGCTCAGCTCGCTTTATGAGCTTACCCACCGCATCAACCTTCCCAAAGCCACTACCGGCTGGCAGATTCGCGTGGTACGCGATACGGACGACAGCACCAGCCAGCTGCTGCAGAACAAAACGCAGGTGCAGGCCATCACAGAGGTTATCGACGCTCGTCTTCGTTATCCGCACACAGCACTGTTGTATGTGTCGTTCAATGCAAAATCATTCAGCAATATACCGAAAATCTCCTGTAAACCGAAGGGGCGCATCATCCGAATCCCCTCAAACTACGATCCGATAGCCCGTACTTACAGCGGCACCTGGGATGGCACGTTCAAGTGGGGATGGTCGAACAACCCGGCATGGATCTGGTTCGACGTTCTGACCGAACCACGTTTCGGCCTTGGCCGCCGCATCACGGCGGATATGCTGGATAAGTGGGAGCTATACCGCATAGCCCAACGTTGCGATCAGAAGGTGCCCGACGGAAAGGGCGGCAGCGGCACCGAGCCGCGCTTTATGTTTGACGTTTATATACAGTCTCAGGCCGACGCATGGCAGGTGATCAAGGATATCGCCGCCGGGTTTAACGGGATGACGTTCTGGGGCAACAACATGTTCAACGTTGTCTCTGACATGCCGGCGGATACGTCGAAACTGCAGATCCTCAACCGCGCAGCAGTGATCGGCAAGCCGGTCTACTCAAGTGGCAGTGAAAAGACCCGTTTTTCCAGCGCGCTGATTAATTTCAGCGATCCGGACAATCACTATCAGGATCGAACTACGGCGGTGATGTTCCCGGACCTGGTGAAACAGTTCAAGTTTAAGCAGACGCAAATCACAGCGATCGGCTGTACGCGAGAAAGTGAGGCTCAGCGGCGTGGTGGTTGGGCGGTGTATTCCAACTCTCTTGACCGCATTATCACCCTACAAACTGGGCTTGATGGCTATGTCTATGTGCCGGGCACGGTGTTTGCCTTTGCCGATGAACGCCTTTCTGGTCGCGTGTACGGTGGTCGAGTTGCCGCGTACAACGCCGGGCTGAAGGCTGTGACAACTGATCGGGGCACCAGCGCGGTTGCTGGCGACACGCTGATGATTCGCACGCAGGGTGGAACCGTCGAAAGTCGGGTTATCCAGGCTGTAAATGGAACGCAGCTTGTGGTGTCCACGCCCTTCAAGGCGGACCCTTTGCCGAATGTAGTATTTGTTATAGACGCCGGGCAGTTGAGATTACAGTACTTTAGAGTAACTAATCTGACGTTCAATGATGAGGAAAACACCTACTCCATCACAGGGGCAGAATATAACTCCTCTAAATATGACGCGGTTGATAATAATGCCCGGCTGGATACGCCGCCGATCAGCCTGATTCCGACCGGGCTTGTTAATCAGCCGACTAATATCCAGGTATCAAGCTTTGAATCGGTACGACAGGGCCAGCGCATTACTACACTGATCGCCTCCTGGGATGCGCCACTTGATAAAAATGGCAAGCCTCAGGCTGATGTTATCTCATACCAGGTGCAGTGGAAGCGTGGAGATAATGAATGGATTAACGTGCCAGAAACAGGACTGCGCAATATAGAAGTGCCCGGTATTTTTGAGGGTGACTATCTTGTACGCGTGCGTGCCATCAACTCAGGAGGGGCTTCTAGTCTGTGGGCCTCTTCACTGCTGACACACCTCAAGGGGCGCGCGGGCGATGTTCCAAAGCCGGTAGGTCTGTCTGCGTCAGAGGATGTCGTATTCGGTATCAATGTCACCTGGGGTTTTCCGGAAGATACTGGCGACACGCTGAGCACGGAACTGCAGTACAGCCTCGCTGGGGACGGCTCAAACCCGATGCTGCTGGCGGCTGTGCCTTACCCGCAGAAACTCTACCAGCAGATGGGGCTCAAGGCCGGGCAGGAGTTTTGGTACCGGGCCAGGCTTGTTGACCGTACCGGCAATCAGTCAGCCTACACCGACTGGATCCGCGGCCAGTCTAGCTCCGATGTGACGGACATTACAGAGGCGATGCTCGCGCAAATCAAGGACACCGACCTGTTCAAAGACCTCATCGAGAACGCTGTGGACAGCAGTGCGAAGGTTGCGGAACTGGCCGAGGCAGTGAAGCAGAACGCCGACGGTCTGGCTGCGGCGGCAGGCGCAACGCGGCAGACAGCAGAAGCCATTATCGGTAATGCCCTGGCGATCGCGGATGTTGTTGTCCGCCAGTCTGCCCAGCAGGGCGCTAACTCCGCGAAATTTGAGCAGCTGCGCGAAGTTATCGCCACCGAAACCGAAGCGCGCGTTACCGATGTGACGCGGCTGGAGGCTAAAACACAGCAGAACGCCGCCGGCATCACCGAAGTGCGCCAGGCGCTGGCAAACGAAACCGAGGCACGGGCTACAGCTGTCGATCAGCTTACCGCGCAGACGGAAGAGAATAAGGCCAGTGTCACAGCGCTGACGCAGACCGTGACGGATCTGGACTCCTCGACCGCCTCGCGCTTTGAGGAGATTTCAGCAGAGATCGCAGGCATTGATGGCAGTGACATCAGAGGGGGAATACAGAGCAACTCCATCGCGCTGATCACCACCACGCTGGCGCAGGTTAACGATCGCACACGGCTCAGCGTGCAGTACGGCGACAACAAGGCCGGGATTGAGCGTGTTGATAACGTGATGGCCGATGCCAGCCAGGCTGTCGCGGAGTCGCTCAGGTCGATGGATGCCAGTTCCGGCGCCGGCACGGCAAACACCACCGACTTTGCGAAAACCATGGCTGACTTCTCGCAGGTTTCGGCGACAAAAATCAATACGCTTTCAGTGACAGTCAACGGGCAAAGTGCGGCGATAACGCAGGCATCGCAGGCAGTCGCAGATATCAGCGGCAACCTCAATGCGATGTACAGCATCAAGGTGGGGGTGGATGCGAACGGGCTCCGGTACGCCGCAGGCATGGGTATCGGCGTGCAGAACACCCCGGCGGGCATGCAGTCGCAGGTCATTTTTCTGGCCGACCGTTTCGCTGTGATGTCGCAGGCAGGCGGAACGGTGAGCCTGCCGTTCGTTATCCAGAACGGGCAGACATTCATCAACGAGGCCTTCATCAATTACGCGTCGATCACCCTCGCACGCGTGGGCTCCTGGTATTCAGCAAATTACGTGGCGGGGCAGACCGGGACCATCATGAAGGCGGACGGGACGTTTGAGGTCAACGGCGCGGTATCAGGCCAGGGACGCATGCAGATAACGAATAACCGTATCATCTCTTACGATGCACAAAACCGGCCGGCAGCCGTTATGGGGCAACGCTTATAATGCAGATGTTTATTGCAGGGACCAGCTTTGACGCCATCAACGCCATGGCGGCCAGTTATGTTCTGGATGTCATCACCATTAACGGCACAGGGAGCAAGACCTACTCCCTTTCCGGTGTGTCGCTGACATATGCCATTGTGAATGATTTTATGGGAGGGCAGTTAACGGGCGCGACCTACAGCGTCAGTGTCAGCGGATTAACCGTGTCGTGGAACGTCAATAATGCCGTCACCCTTATTGTGTACGGCAGCCCGGTAGCGGGCACGCAGAGTGACTACTTCGGCTTCCAGCTGTTCCAGTACATAAACGGGGCGAGGACGGTCAAGCTGGCCCCGAATTATGTGCCGCTGTGCCTGCGCCAGATTATAGATGTGCCGGCCGGCGCGCGAACTGTGCAGACGCAGGTTCCGGCGGGCAACCCGGTAATGTGTTTTCACCGTCACACCGGCGAGGCGATGGACTTGTGCTGGTGGAAGCCCGTCACGGCCAGCGGGTATCACGCACTGCAGTTCCCCACTGCGGCAAGTAACCAGACCGGGTGCCGGGTGTATGTATTTTCGAATATTCTCGCGAATATCCCGGACTATGGCTTCTTTCTCTACCGGGCCGGACAGATGGTCTGGCACAGCAACTGCCTCCCGCTGCAGGTCATTCCTCTGACTAACGGGGATATCACCAGTGCCACGCCGCTGGCGGTGTCATCGAGTGTCACGTCACATATCTTCGTGCCTCAGGACCCGGCATATCCGACGGGATACAGCAATTTCATGTGTGCATCAGCGGGAAAAGACGGGGCTGCATATAAAGTGCAGGTCG